>JBBDNM010000068.1:0-15931 GCA_040877595.1 Gemmatimonadales bacterium
GCTCGCCTTGGCCGAGGAGCTGCGCCGTCAGCGGCCCGACATCGAACCCGTGCTGGTGGGCGCTGAGCGGGGTGTCGAGGCGCAGATGCTGCCTGGGCGACCGTGTCGCTACCACCTGTTGCCGAGCGAACCGATCTACCGGCGGCAGTGGTGGAAGAACGCGAAGTGGATCGTCACGTTGCCGCGAGTGATGCGTGCGGTGCGCCGCGTGCTGGACCAGGAACAGCCCGCGGTAGTGATCGGCACCGGTGGGTACGCGAGCGGGCCCGTGCTGTGGGCTGCCGCTCGGCGCGGGATCCCGATCGTGTTGCAGGAGCAGAACGCCTATCCGGGCATCGCGACGCGGCGGTTGGCAGGCAAAGCCGCGCAGATTCACCTGGGGTTTGCCGAGGGCCAAGCCCTGCTGCGTCCCGGACCCAACACGCAGGTGATGGCGAGCGGCAATCCGGTTAGCGTGGCGCGGGCGGATCGGGCGGGCGCACGTCGTGCGTTGGGCATCGCGCCGGACGCGCGGGTGCTGTTCGTGTTCGGCGGCAGTCAGGGGGCGGACGCGATCAACACCACCGTCAGCGCCTGTCTCGATCGCGGATTGTTGCAGGGCGTGACGCTCCTGTGGGGCACGGGCCGTGGACGCGTGGACGCGTGGACGCGTTGGGACAAGCCACCCACGCGCATCGTGCGCGGGTTCTGGGACCCCATTGCCGAGGCGTATGCGGCGAGCGATCTGGTGCTGAGCCGGGCCGGGGCGATGACCGTGGCCGAGCTGGCGGTGTGGGGATTACCCGCCATTCTGGTGCCGTTGCCGACCGCGGCGGCCAATCATCAGACCGCGAACGCGCGCGCGCTGGCCGAATCCGGCGCCGCCGTGCTGTTGCCGCAGGCCGCCCTGACCCCAGAACGCCTGGACGGTGAAGTGCAGGGTCTGGTGGGGCGTCCGGAAGCCCTCAAGGCCATGTCCCAAGCGGCCCTGAAGGGGGCCAAACCGGAGGCAGCACGATATATCGTCGAGGCCGTTCTGAAGCTCGTAACTGCCTGAGCCAGTCTTTCGTAACTCTCGGTCAGACCTTATATTAGCCCCCCGACACCATGCGGCTTTTCTCCCCTGACGACCCCCGTCCAATCCATTTCATGGGGGTCGCCGGCGCCGGGATGAGTGCCCTGGCCCTCATGGCCCGCCGTCGGGGAGTCGCAGTCACCGGTTGCGATCAAGATTCCGCCGGCGCAGCAGACGTTGCCGCCGCCGGCGCGAGCATATGGCAAGGGCACGACCCGGCGCATGTCGTCGGGGCGCGGGCGGTTGTCTATACGGCCGCCGTATCGGCCCAGCACCCCGAGTTGGCGGCCGCCACGGCCGCTCACATTCCGGTGGTGCGACGCGCCGACGCCCTGCACGAGGCCATCCGTGGTGGCACGGTGATCGCGGTGGCGGGCACACACGGCAAGACGACGACCACGGTGATGACCACCGAGGGGCTCGCCGCGACCGGCGCCAATCCCACGGGGCTCGTGGGCGGTCGCGTGCGGGCGTGGGGTGGCAATGCGCGCTTGGGTGGTGAGCGGCTCTTTGTGGTGGAGGCCGACGAGTACGACAAGGCGTTCCTGAGCCTCCGGCCGGACGTCGCGGTCGTCACCAACATCGAGGCCGATCACCTCGAGTGTTACGGCACGCTGGCCTCCCTGGAGCATGCGTTCGCCGAGTTTGCGGGACGGGCCAGGCGGGTGCTTGTCGGCGCCGACGATGCCGGCACGCGGCGGCTGGCCACGCGACTCACCGTACCGGTCTGGACCGTCGGCACGGCGCGGGACGCCGATCTCGCGATTGGCGAGGTGGTGCAGCAGCGGGACGTAACGATTGCGCCGGTGACCCTGCCCGATGGCCGCACCGTGACGCTCAAGCTCACGGTCCCCGGCCTGCACAATGTGCGGAATGCGGCGATGGCGCTGGGCGCGGTGCTGGCGGTGGACGGCGACGTCGAGCAAGCGCTCGAAGCCCTCGCCGTGTTTGTGGGCGTGGGTCGGCGGTTCGAGCTGGTGGGCAGTGCCAAGGGCATCGTGGTGGTGGACGACTACGCGCACCACCCGTCCGAAGTGGTCGCCACGCTCGCGGCCGCCCGACAGCGGTACCCCACGGCGCGCATCGTGGCGGTGTTCCAGCCGCACCTGTATTCGCGCACCAAGGAGCACGGCACGGCATTGGGCATCGCGCTGGCGGCGGCGGACGTGGCGGTGATCACCGAAGTGTACGCGGCGCGCGAGCAGCCCCTGGCCGGCGTGAACGGTTTGCGGGTCAAGGACGCGGCAGCAGCGGCCGGTGTCCGGGTGGTGTGGGTGCCGCAACGCCAGGAGCTCACGGGCGCGGTGGCCAAGGTCGTCAAGAAGGGCGACGTCGTGATCACGCTGGGCGCGGGGGACATCACGCTGGTGGGTCCGGAGTTGCTCGCCCTGCTCGGGGGCAAGGCCGCATGACGCGGCGCGGGCGTCTCGCGCTCGCCGGGCTCGCGGCGGTGGTGCTGACGGCGCCGCTCTGGTTGCGGGTCGTGCCGTTCTTCCAGGTGCGGCGCGTGGAACTGATCGGGGTGCGGTATCTGGCACCGGAGCGGGTGCTCGCAGCGCTGGACCTGGCCGAGCGCCAGGCGCTGTTCGCGTCGTTGCGCGGCGCCGAACGGCGGGTGCGGGCGCTGCCGGGGGTCGTCACGGCGCAGGTGGAGCGGCGCGTGCCGGCCACGGTGCGGGTGACGGTGGTCGAGCGGCAGCCGGTGGCGTTGGTGTCGGGTCCGGCCGGGATGGTGGCACTCGACTGCGAGGCTCGGCCCATGCCGTATGATCCGGTGGCGACGGGGTTGGGGTTGCCGCTGGTGGCGGTGGCCGACGGACGGCTCACGCAGGCGCTGTGCGTGGTGCGGGCCGCCGATTCAACACTCTACCGCGAGGTGGAGATTGCGCGCCGCGATGGCGCACAGGATGTGACCTTGGAGCTTGCAGACCAGCGCGTGCGACTGCGGGGCGTGCCGACGACCGACGAGATCCTGGCGGTGGTGACCGTACGACGGCACCTCGCCGCCAATGGACCCGCGATGCGCGAACTGGATGCGCGTTATGCGGGCGGCGTCGTGGCGCGCGGACGGGGGACGTGAAGAAGGAGCGTCTGGTCACGGGGCTCGATCTGGGGTCCACCCGCACCTGCGCCCTGATCGGCGAGGCGACGGGCGATCCACGCGTCCCCGGGGTGCGGGTGCTCGGCGTCGGGGTGGCGCGCAACCAGGGCGTGCGCCGCGGGCTGGTGCGCGATGTCGAAGAGACGGTGCGCGCGATCAGCCAGGCGGTGCAAGACGCCGAACGCATGGCGGGGGTGCAGGCGGGGGCGATGACGCTGGGCATTTCGGGCGACCACGTGCAGACGCGCCGCGAGAGCGGCCTCGCATCGGTGACGGCGGCCGAGATCAGCAGGGCGGACATCACGCGCGTGGACCAGGTGGCCAAGGCCGTCACGCTCGGGCCGGATCGCGAACTCCTGCACCATATCCCGCAGGAGTACAAGGTGGACGGGCAGGGCGGCATTGCCGACCCGAGCGGCATGACGGGGCTGCGGCTCGAAGTGGACATGTACTTGGTGTCGGTGCAGTCCACCGCCGCGCAGAACCTGCGGCGCGCGGTGGAGCGGGCGGGCTACCGGGTGCAGGAACAGGTGCTGGAGCCGCTGGCGGCGTCACTCGCGGTGCTGACCGAGGAAGAACGCGAGCTGGGATGCTGCCTGCTCGACCTGGGCGGCTGGTCCACGACGCTCGCGGTGTTCCACGATGGCAAGATCCGGCACTTTGCGTCGGTCAAGTTTGCCGGGCACCACGTGACGAGCGATCTGGTGCAGGGACTGGCCATTTCGCAGGCGGATGCCGAGCGGCTGAAGGAGCGCTCGGGTGTCGCGTTTCCGCCACTGGTGGACCAGGGCCAGTCCATTGACTTGCCGATGGCGCCGGGTGGCGGGGCCCGGAGTGTGAAACAGGACCTCCTTGCGCATATCATTCACCAGCGCCTGGATGAGATCCTGGGACTGGTGCAGGCGGAACTCGACAAGGCGGGCTGGGCCAAGAAGCTGCCGTCGGGCGTGATTCTCACGGGTGGTGGGGCGCACATGACCGGGATGGTCGAACTCACGCGGGAGGTGCTCGCGCTGCCGGTGCGGCTTGGGCTTCCCGAACGCGGGATTACCGGCCTGATGGACAGCGTCCATGCGCCGCGCTATGCCGTTCCGGTAGGTTTGGCGCTGTGGGCGGCGCGCCAGCGGTTGCATGGTACGAGCGGGGCGTCGGTGGACCGATTCCTCGGTCCGGTCCGGCGGTGGCTACAGGACTTCTTCTAATCTTCTGACGGAGCAGGGACCCATGGTCTTCGAGCTCGCAGAGACGGTCTCGCAGAACGCGAAGATGAAAGTCGTCGGCGTCGGTGGTGGCGGCGGCAACGCCGTCAACCGCATGGTGGCCGAGCATTTGTTGGGCGTCGAGTTCATCTCGGTGAACACCGATGCCCAGGCGCTGGGTACCAACTCGGCCGACGTCAAGGTCCAGATCGGGAAGAAGCTCACGCGCGGCCTCGGGGCGGGTGCGCGGCCCGAGATTGGCCGCCAGGCCATCGAGGAGAACCGCGACGAGGTGCTGAAGGCGCTGGACGGCGCCGATCTCGTGTTTGTCACCTGCGGTATGGGGGGCGGCACCGGCACCGGCGCGGCCCCCATCATTGCCCAGCTCGCCCGCGACGTGGGCGCGCTCACGGTCGGCATCATCACCAAGCCGTTCATGTTCGAGGGACGCAAGCGCATGCGGCAGGCCGATATCGGCATTGCCGAAATGCGGAAGCACGTGGACACCATGATCGTGGTGCCCAACGAGCGTCTGCTCGTGGTGGTGGGCAAGAGCGTGCCGTTCCAGGAAGCGCTCAAGAAGGCCGACGAAGTGCTGCTCCACGCCACCCAGGGCATCTCGACGCTCATCAGCGTCACGGGCCTCGTGAACGTGGACTTTGCCGACGTGCGCACCGTGATGCAGAACGGCGGCTCGGCCCTGATGGGCACGGGCATCGGGCGCGGGGAAGACCGCGCGCTCGACGCGGCGCAGCAGGCCATCGCGAGCCCGCTGCTGGATGACGTCTCCATCGCCGGCTCCACCGGCGTGCTGGTCAATATCACCGGCGGCGAGGACTTGACGCTCGGCGAGGTGAACCAGATCAGTGAGATTGTGCATGACGCGGCGGGTGACGAAGCCGAGATCATTTTCGGCGCGGTGCACGATGCGGCCATGGCCGGCGAAGTGCGCGTCACGGTGATTGCCACGGGGTTTGATCGCCAGCACGAGCGGGGCGAGGGTGGCCGGATGGCGGCGGGCGTGTTGCCGTTCCCCGAGAAGCGCCCGCGGTCCAGCACCCCAACGCCACGCCCATCGGTCCCGTCTTCCCGTCCTCCCGCCCTCCCGCCTACGGCGGCCCAGCCCGCGCCGGAGGACGTGTCCGAAATGGAAATTCCAACGTTCATCCGGCGGCAGATGGATTGATGACCCGGACACGAGTTGTGATCACGGCGGCGCTGGTTGTCACGGGTCTGGTCTGGGCCGTGACGGCGCGCTCGACCGGTCGGCTGCCGGTGGCGGCCCCGATCGTGGTGTCCAGCGCGTACATCGAGCGGTCCGACCGCGTGCGCCCGAACGAAACCCTCTCCACCGTGTTTGCCCGTCACCAGATTGTCGGGACCGACCTGCTGGCCGCCTTGCGCGTGGCCGATGGGTTGAACCCGCGGCGTGTGCCGGTGGGGATGGCGTTCGAGTTCCGGTACGCGGTGGGCGAGGAGCGCGCCGATCGCGTGCGCACCCGGCTCAACGACAACGCGTTCCTGGTACTGTCGCGGGATAGGGCGGGGGCGTGGGTATCCGAGACGGAGCACGTCTCGTGGACCGTGTATACCGAGCGCGTCTCGGGTGACATCAACGTCTCGCTCGATGCGGCCATGCGGGCCCTCGTGCCCGACTCGGTGTTGCCGACCCCGCAGCGCCAGCAGTTGGTGTGGGCCGTCGCCGGCGGCGTGTTCCCGTGGGTGATTGACTTCACGCGGGACATGCACCGGGGCGACCAGGTAGACGTGCTCTATGAGCGCCTGGTCTCGTCCATCGGCGAGATCAAGTTCGGGCGGGTGCTGGCGGCGCGATTGCAGTCACGCGGTCGCCCGCAGTTTGCGTATCTGTTCGAGGATACGGACGGTGCCAACGCGTACTTCGACGAAACGGGTCGCTCGCTGCGGCGCGCGTTCAAGATGTATCCGGTTGAGTACCGGCGTATCTCGTCCGGGTTCAGCCGGGCGCGGCTGCATCCGGTGCTCCGCACGCGGCGGCCGCATCTGGGCGTGGATTACGCGGCCAGTCGCGGCGCGCCGGTGGAAGCCACAGGTGACGGCACGGTGGTGCGGGCCAACTGGTGGGGGGGCTACGGCAACGTCGTCGTGGTCCGCCACGCGGGGGGCTTTGAGACACGCTACGCGCACATGAATGGGTTTGCGGCCGGGGTGCGGGCTGGTACACGGGTGCGCCAGGGACAGACCATTGGGTATGTGGGCATGACGGGGTTGGCGAGCGGTCCCCATGTACACTACGAGTTCCTCGAGAATGGCCGGCACGTCAATCCGGGGCAGGTGGACTTCGGTGACGGCACGCCGGTGCCGCGCGCGCGAATGGCCGCGTTCGAGGCCGCCAAGGCCCAGCTTGACCGCTACTTGCCGCGCCGCGCAGACACGCAGCGCGTGGATTGACCTCCGGCACCCAAGCCGGGTATAAGGCGCCGTGATCATCCTCCCGGCACTCGATTTCCGCGGCGGCGTGCTGGACCGCGCGCCCCACACCGATCTGGCCCACCTGCTCCGTCGCTGGAAAGACGCCCCATGGCTGCATGTGGCCGACCTGGACCGTGCGTTCGGCACGGGCCAGAACGACGCGCTGGTGGCGCGCGTGCTGGCCGAGGCCACGCGTCCGGTGCAGGTGACCGGTGAGGGCTGGCTGGCGCAGGGCGCGGCGCGCGTGCTGGTAAGCGGCGATGCGATTGAGCCCGACTGGGCGCCGGCCGATCCGGGCAAGCTGGGCATCACGCTGGACGTGCGGGAGGGCCGCACGTTGGGTGGGGCCGATCCCGTGGCACTGGCCGAGCGGGTGGTAGCCGCCGGCGTGCGCACGCTGGTCTGGCGCGACCGGGCACGGGACGGCACGCTCACGGGTGCCGCGCTGGCGGGTGCGACGACGTTGATTCGGCTGGGCGCGAATGTGCAGTATGCGGGCGGTGTGGCGAGCCTCGACGATCTGCGTCGCGCGCAGGAGGCGGGGTTTGCGGGCGTGATCGTGGGGCGCGCGTTGCTGGATGGCACGTTCACGCTGGAGGAAGCGCTCGCATGCTTGGTGTAGTCGGCGCGAGTGTGATCGCGGCGCTCGGGAGCGCGTGGATCTACCTGCATCGGGAGCGCCTGGGTGGGGCGGGGATGGGACTGTCGGCGCTCCGCACCGGTGCGGTGGCCCTGATTGCCCTGTTGCTGCTGAATCCGGTGCGGAGTACGCGGCTGGATCTGCCGCCCGTGGTACTGCTGGATGGGTCGCTGAGTCTTCAGGCGGAAGGCGCCCGAGGGCGGGAAGCGCTTGACTCCGCGCTTTCCATTGCCGGTGCGCGCGGCACCATCCTGCGCTTCGGTGCGGATGTGACCCCGTTTGACACGACACTTCCCGCCTTCCCGTCTTCCCGCCTTCTGCCTGCACTTACTACAGCAGTCGGCCTCGGTGGCCCCATCACGGTCGTCACTGACGGCGAGATCGGCGATGCCGCAACGATTTCATCCAATCTGCGTGAAATGGCTACCATCCTCGTACTGCCGCGTGATACTGTACCTGACGTCGCGGTCACCGACGTGCGGATGGCGGACATCGTGTCGTCGTCGGAGCCACTGATCACGCAGATCGCGCTGGCGCGCACCGGTGCCGAGCTTGGCGACGCGACAGAGCTGAGCGTATGGGCGGGGGCGCGCCGACTCGTGTCCGAGCGCGTGGTGTTTGGCGGCGCGGCCTTGCGCCGGGTGACGCTCGCGATTCCCGCCGGCGCGCTCAACGTGGGGACGCACGGGTTGCGCATCGTGGCCACCACCACGGGCGACCGCGAGCCGCGCACCGATGAGCGCTACCGCGTGGTGACGGTGAGTGCGCTGCCGTCGCTGGTGTTGGTGGCCTCGCCGCCGGGTTGGGAAGCGACGTATCTCGCGCGCGAGCTGGCCGACATCGTGCGCGCGCCGGTGGGCGCGTACGCCCAGTTGACGCCCGAGCGCTGGATTGACCTGGTCGTGCAGCGGGCGGTCTCGGCCCAACGCGTGCAGGCGGCGGTGAACAGCGCGCGCGCCGTGGTGCGCGTGGGGAACCCGAGCGTAGCGGTCGGGCGGCGACCGGTCTGGTCGTGGCCCGCGATGGCCGAGGGCGCACGGATGCTGACGGGTGAATGGTACGCGGTGGCGCCGCCACCCTCGCCGCTCGCCGGCCGGTTGACCGGCATCCCGTGGGATGCCTTGCCGCCGATGGCGGGTGTGGTGCCCGCCGCCCCGGGCCCAAGCGCCTGGACGGCTCTCTCCGCTCGGCTCGCGCGGCAGGGGGTGGAGCGGCCAATTCTGCTGGGCGACGACTCGGCGGGCGTGCGGTCCTTGCTTACGGCGGGCGACGGCCTGTGGCGCTGGGCCCTGCGCGGCGGCTCGGCGCGGGAAGCGTATCGCGGCGTGGTGGCGTCGGGCATTGACTGGCTGCTGGGATCGGGCGTCAGGCGCGAGGTGCCGCTCGTGGTGGCGGAGCATGCTGTGGCGCTTGGGGAAGCGGTCGTGTTTCGGTGGGTCGGTGGGGAAGCTCCCGAGCGCGTTGACGTGATGTTTACCGCAGAGAACGCAAGGGCCTTTACCGCAGAGGACGCAGAGAGCGCAGCGGAACTGATGTTTGACGCTGCTGGCGAAGCCCGGGTGTTGCTCGCGCCCGGGTTCTGGCGCTGGCGCTCGGCGCACGGGAACGGGATGGTGGCGGTCGAGCCATATTCACCCGAGCTGGTGCCGGGGCCGGTGACCGTGCAGTCGGCGCCGGCGGTGGCGGCCTATGGGACACGGATGAGCGGGCTGCGTGAGCGGTGGTGGCTCTTTGTGCTGGTGATCGGGCTCTTGCTCGGGGAATGGGGCTGGCGCGTACGGAAGGGCCTGCCCTAGATGGGACTGTGGGATCGCATCAAGCGGGTGGCGCTTACGGATGTGGGCGTGCTGGTCACAGGCCTCGACACCGACACCATCGAGGCGGTCGAGCGCGTGCTGGTGGAAGCCGACTTTGGCGCCGACGCCTTTGCGCTCACCGAGGCGCTCACGGACAAGATGCGGCGCGGCACGCTCAAGACGGAGTCGGCCATGCGGGAGTGGTTGCGCGATGAGATGGTTGCGCGGGCCGGGCCACCGGGCGCCCCGCTCGTGTTTGCGCCCCAAGGCCCCACGGTGATCTTGATGCTCGGTGTGAATGGGGTCGGGAAGACCACGCAGACGGCGAAACTGGCGGCGATGCTCAAGGCGGGAGGGCGGGAAGTGATTCTTGCCGCCGCCGATACGTACCGGGCGGGAGCGGCAGAACAACTTGAGGTATGGGCTGAGCGGTTGGGTGTTACCTGTGTGACCGGGCCGGCCAGGAGCGATCCGGCGGCGGTCGCGTTCAGCGCCATCGAGATGGCGGCGGCGCGCGGGGTGGATGTGGTGCTGGTGGATACGGCCGGGCGGTTGCACACGCATGGAGACCTGATGGAAGAGCTCAAGAAAATTGTCCGGGTCATTACAAAGCGGTTGCCCGGCGCCCCGCATGAGAGCCTGCTGGTGCTGGATGGTACCGTGGGCCAGAACGCGATTGCCCAGGGCAAGGCGTTCACCGCGGCGGTGCCGGTGACGGGGGTGATCGTCACCAAGCTGGACGGGACGGCCAAGGGTGGGGCCGCCCTGATGATCCAACAGCAACTCGGCGTGCCGATCCGGTTTATCGGTGTGGGCGAACAGCTGGGCGACCTGCTGCCCTATGACCCGGTGCAATTCGCCGAGCGGGTGCTGTCGGGGTAATGGCGACGCTTACCAGGGAAACCCCGGTCCAGTTCTTGAAAGGCGTAGGCCCGCGCCGCGCCGAGCAGTTTGCCCGCCTCGGTATCAATTCCATCGAAGACCTGCTCTATCACACGCCGCATCGCTATCTCGATGCGAGCACGGTGACGCCCATCGCCAAGGTGCGGGTGGGCGGAGAAGTCACGGTGGTGGGCCGAGTGGTCTCCAAGAGTATCATGCCCACGCGGAAACGGTTGCAGATCTTCCGGGCCATCATTCGCGACGAGACGGGCGTCATCGAGTGCGCGTGGCCGGGCCAGGCGTTTCTCGATCGCACCATCGAACCGGGGCAGCTGTTGCTGGTGACGGGGCCGGTCAAGTTTTATCATGGACGGCAACTGGTTCCGCGCGAACAGGTGGTTCTTGAAGAGGCGGGAGGGCGGGAGGACGGGAAGGCGGGAGGAGTGGTACTACCTGTATATCCGGCCACCGAAGGTTTAAGCCACCGGGTCATACGGAAGATTTTCCAGGACAATCTGGATGGCATGCTGAGCACGGTAGAGGATCACCTCCCCGAGGCCATCCGGGCGCGTGGCAAGGTGCTGGGCCTCACGGAAGCATTCCGGCGGCTGCATCGGCCGGGGCAGGACCGCGAGGCAGGGCGACAGCGGCTGGCGTTTGACGAAATGCTCGATCTCCAGCTTGTGGTGGCTCGTGCACGGCAGTTGGCCAAGCAGCCAACGGCAGGCCGCCGGTTTGTCAACCACAAACGTCTCACCTCGGCGCTCAAGGCGGCGTTGCCGTTTGAGCTGACCGGAGATCAGAAACAAGCCGTCCGCGAAATCATTACCGACATGACCGATCCGGAGCGCATGCACCGCCTGTTGATGGGTGATGTGGGCTCAGGGAAAACGGTCGTCGCGTTGTTTGCCATGCTGCTGGCGGTGGAGAACGACTGCCAGGCGGTGATCATGGCGCCCACCGAGCTGCTGGCCGAGCAGCATGCGGCGACGCTTTCGTCTCTGCTGGCACCACTCGGGATCGTGCCCGACCTGTTGATCGGCCGGCTGTCGGCCGGGGAAAAGGCGGCGGTACGGGAGCGGATAGCGAGTGGGGCGTCGTCGGTGATCATCGGGACGCACGCACTCATTCAGGAGGGCACGGCGTTTCGGCACTTGGGTCTTGTGGTGATTGACGAGCAGCATCGGTTTGGTGTGGAGCAGCGGGCGGCGTTGATCGAGAAGGGGGTGACGCCCGATGTGTTACTGCTTTCGGCGACACCCATTCCGCGCACCATGGCGCTCACGCTGTATGGCGACCTGGATATCTCCACGTTGCGCGAGAAGCCGGTGGGGCGCACGCCGATCAAGACGGGGGTGCGCTCGGGCAAGTCGCGGGCTGCGGTGTGGGACTTTGTCCGCGCCGAGTGTGCGGCGGGCCGGCAGGCGTACGTGGTGTATCCGGTGATTGATGAATCGGAGAAAACTGATCTCAAGGCGGCGGCGTTGATGGCCGAGGAGCTGGGCAAGGCGCTGGCGCCGCTCACCGTGGGGCTGGTGCACGGTCGCCTGAAAGCGGATGAACGCGAGCAGGTGATGCGGCGGTTTCGCGATGGAGAGGTGCAAGTGCTGGTGGCGACCACCGTGATCGAGGTGGGTATTGATGTACCCAACGCCACCGTGATGATTATTGAACACCCGGAGCGCTTTGGCCTGGCCCAGCTGCACCAGTTGCGCGGGCGGGTGGGGCGAGGGACGGCGGCGAGCCACTGTGTATTGCTCACGGATGCCTGGGGCGCCAAGGAACGATTGAAGGCGTTTGCCGAAACCGAAGACGGCTTTGCGATCGCGGAACTCGACCTGGCCGAGCGTGGCATGGGAGATTTGGCCGGGGTGCGGCAGTCGGGAGGGATTGAGGTCAAGCACACGGACTTCAGCACCGACGGAGAGATCATCTCGACGGCGCGGACGATTGCGCGGGAGATGCTGGGGCGGGATGAGCGGCTGGAGAGGCCCGAGCATCGGGGGATTCGGGCGAGGATTGAGAGACGGTATGAGAGGGGGGTGGAGCTTTTTAGGGTGGGATGAAGAGGGAGAAAGGGAGAAAGGGAGCAAGGGAGCAAGGGACTGACGGCGCAGGGTGCAGGGTGCAGGGTGCAGGGTGCAGGGAGCAAGGGAGCAAGGGTGCAAGGGTGCAAGGGTGCAAAGGGCTAGCGGCGAAAGGTACGGAGGATTTCCATGAACGCGATCAATCTGGCCGAGAAGCTCGCCCTGATCCCTGAGCCATGGAGCCCGCGCATTGTGGCGGAGCTCAACGGCCAGCACGTCAAGCTGGTCAAGCTGCATGGTGAGTTCGTGTGGCATCATCATGCGGCCGAGGATGAGTTGTTCCTGGTGCTCAAAGGGCGGCTGACGATGCACTTTCGGGATCGGGTGGTTTCGGTCGGGTCAGGGGAGTGCATCGTGGTACCGCGCGGCGTGGAGCACAAGCCGGTGGCGGACGAAGAAGTCCACGTGCTGCTGTTTGAGCCGGCGGGAACGGTGAACACGGGGAACGTGGGTGGGGAGAGGACGAGGGAGGCGGGGTGGATCTAAAGCTGTAAGGTGTAAGGTGTAAGGTGTAGGGTGAAAGGTACGAAAGGCGGTAGGGTGCGTAGCAGCCGGGCCGGCACCGGGGCTTGCAGGATGTGGCGGGAAGTCACATTATGGCGGGGTCGAGTCTCCTTTTCGGAGAGGCGGCCGCGGGTAGGACTTATGCAGAATACCGTTTCTACTACTCAGGATACGACGAGTTCGGCGCCGTCAGATGACGCAAATGCCAACACCAAGCACGACGGAGATGACAGGTCGGCCTGAAGGTCGATCTCGGCCATGGCGACTCGGCCTCGTCGCCGTTTTCGGCCTAACCGCATGCATCGGTGGCGGCCCGCCAGCAGGAGGTAACGCGTGGCGCTCGTAGTGCTGTTGAGAGGGGTCAACGTCGGCGGTCACAGGACCTTCCGACCGACCACGCTCGCCAAGCACCTGAAGCACCTCGAGGCGGTCAACATCGGTGCCGCGGGCACCTTCGTGATCCGGCGGCCCGTCGCGCTGGCGCAGCTCCGCGCCGAAGTGGCACGCCGACTGCCGTTCGATGCCGAGATCATGATCTGTCAGGGCCGCGAGCTGGTCTGGCTCATGTCGCAGCATCCTTTCGCGGGCCAGCCCGTGCGACCCGATATCGTCCGCTTCGTGAGCGTCCTGGCCAGACGCCCCCGCTCGGCGCCGTCCACGCCCATGACGTTGCCTTCCCGGGGCCCGTGGCAGCTCAAGATCCTCGCGCGGGACCACCGGTTCGTCTTCGGCGTGTACCGGCGCCACATGAAGGCCATCGGGTACCTCGGCACATTGGACCGGCTCTTCGGCGTCCCGGTCACCACGCGCAGTTGGAATACCATCACGGCGATTGCCGCTGTGCTGGGAGATAGAGGGACCTGATTGGCCGGCGGTGGGCCGACAATCTGCGGGCACTGATGGCCCGCGTCTCTTGCGTTCTCGTCCTCCTGGGCACAGCGCCTCTCGGGCTGTCGGCGCAGCAGGTGATCGACGCCGGATACCGGCCCCGCATCGCGGAGCCGACCTATCCGGCTGGAGCCGGTCCGGTCGTTCTCGTCGACGCAGGCCACAACGCCTTCCACGCTCGCGAAGAGCACTTCGCTCAGCTCGCCGACGTCCTGCTCCAGGACGGCTACCGCGTGGCGGCGCTGCGCGACGCGTACTCCGCGCGCGCGCTCGCGGGTGCGGACGTGCTGATCGTCGTGAACGCGCTGGCCGACCGTGACGTTGACCATTGGGTGCTGCCCACGTCGCCGGCGTTCACTCCCGAGGAAGTCGCTGCCGTACGTGCGTGGGTCACGGACGGCGGCTCACTGCTGCTGATTGCGGACCACATGCCGTTCCCGGGCGCCGCGGCCGACCTGGGCCGAGCGTTCGGGGTCGAGTTCATGAACGGCTTCGCCATCATCGAAGCCGAGTGGGATCCGCTGGTCTTCCGGCGCTCGCGTGCCACGTTGCGCGCACATCCGATCACGAATGGACGGCGCTCGGGCGAGCGGGTTGACTCGGCCGTGACGTTCGTCGCCGGGCAGGCCTTCCGTGCGACCGATGAGCTGGTCTGCCCGCTCCTGGTGTTCGGAGCCGGAGTCGTGTCGATCAACATGGAGCGGGCCTGGCAGTTCGACGACGCGACCCCGCGCGTGCTTGTGGAGGGGTGGCTGCAGGGCGCCGCCGTTGAGGTGGGCGGCGGCCGCGTCGCCATTTTCGGCGAAGCGGCAATGTTCGCGGCGCAGCGCGTCGGGCCTCGGCAACAGCCGGTCGGCATGAACGGTCCGGCGGCAAACCAGAACCTGCAGCTCCTCCTGAACACGCTCCGCTGGCTCGCGCGAGCGCCGGGCCTCGAGGCGACGGCATCGGCGGAGCGACCACCTCGTTGCCCGGGCAACGAGGTTCCGTGACGAGAGCCGGACGGTACGCGCCCCGCCTGCCAGTTCGCCTCATGCCCTTGAAACAGCTACTCTTGGTCGCCGGGCGTTCGCTGTCTCACGTCAACTTGAGGAGGGTCCCATGAGCAAGATCAACTGGGGTCGGGGGCCGTCTCCGTTCCGCTCTTTGGTGGGGCCTGGAACGAGGCGCTCGAGATCCTCGGCACCGGCAAGCTGGACCCGACAGCGGCGTTTGTGGTTGGCGGCAGCGCGATCAACTTCGCGTCCGGCATCGTGGCCGTCTGGCTCTATGCCGCGATACGGCCCCGCTACGGAGCGGGCCCCAAGGCCGCCGCGATCGCGGGGTTCGCGATATGGCTGATACTGGCGCTGGCAAACCTGTCGCTCGTCCTGCTGACGAATCTCACGGTCGGGCTGGTCGCGGCGATCCACGGTCCGAGCATCGTGACGTTCGTGGTGGCGACGCTGGCGGGCGCCTGGGTCTACCGCGAACCCACGCCCTAGCCAGGCGAGGCGCATCGCCTGGCTAAGATGCCTGGTCCCCTGATGGCCGTTGGATCGCCTACAGTACGTCGCACGTTGGCGCGATGAGGCCGCGCGGCGCCGTCACCGTGGCGCTCTGGTGCGGCGTGATCGTTCTGGTGTGCATCGGCGTCGCGGGCTCTGTCGCCCGCGCCTTTGGCGTCCTCGAAAGCGTGGTGTTCTCCGATGGGCCCACCCCGGAGTTGTCGCGTTTTGATCGAGTAGGTACCTCCTTCATGGCGGCTCTGCTTGGTGTGGAGCGGGGAACGCCTGCCTATGGCGAGATCGATGACCAGAATCGCCGGATGTTCGTCAAGTTCAACCGGCATCCGACGGCAACCCTGCTGCATGTGCTGCCGGCCGCTCTGCTCGTGATGCTCGCTCCGTTGCAGTTCTCGCGGCGCATCCGTGCGCGTCACATCCGGTGGCACCGCTGGTCGGGCCGCGTGATCGTGGCGATCGCCATACCGGTCGGAATCTCCGGGCTCTTTTTCGGGCTGCTGATGCCTTTTGGCGGCGCATTGGAAGCCTCAGGAGTCGCAACGTTCGGAGGGCTGTTCCTGTTCTCGCTGATACGCGCGTTTATCGCCATTCGCGGCGGCGATGTCGCGCGCCACCGCGAATGGATGATGCGGATGTTCAGCATCGCGCTCGGCATTGCCACCGTGAGGATTGCCGGCATAGTCCTCGCCGTCCTCACGCGGCAAGGACCCGAGGTGTGGTTCGGGCACTCAATATGGATGGGCTTCGGCAGCACGGTGGCAGTCGCCGAGCTGTGGATTCGCCACACACGACCCCGCCGCGCGCTGGGTGAGGGCGCCCCCTAG
>JBBDNM010000069.1:0-44070 GCA_040877595.1 Gemmatimonadales bacterium
CGCCGAAGGCGTTGCGGCCCGACACACGGATCATCGCCAGGGCACCCACACCCGGCGGGGTAGCCAGCGCCGCAATCGTGGCGCCGTCCACGGTTACGACTTCTTGAGCGCGCCGGCGCGCCGCAGGCGCTCCTGACTCACCAACCACTGCTGCGGAATCCCTGCGACGTTGCTGACTGCGTAATAGACATTGAGCCCGGCCGAAAACTGCAGGAACAGCACGGTCAGGATCGGCGGCATGAGGTACATCATCATCTTGGCCTGCGGGTTATCCGGCATGCCGCGCTGCGCAATCTTGGACACCAGGAACATCGAGGCGCCCATCAGAACCGGGATGATGTACAGTGGGTCGGCCCGCGAGAGGTCCGGAATCCAGAGGAACGGGACCCCGCGGAATTCGATGGTGTTCGCGAAGACGAAGAACAAGGCGAACAGGATCGGCATCGGGAGCATCATCGGCAGACACCCGGCCACCGGGTTCACCTTGTGCTCCTTGTACAGCTTGATCATTTCCTGCTGGAGCTTCTGCGGATCCTGCTTGTAGCGCTCCTGAATCGACTTCATTTCGGGCTGGATGGCCTGCATCGCCATGCTGGCCTTCATGCTCTTGCCGTAGAGCGGCCACAACAACACGCGGACCACCAACCCAAACAGGATTAGCACCAGCCCATACGACAGGCTCAACGTCTCGTGCGTCCACAACATGATGCGTACGATGAAGTTGGCGATCGGACGAATGATCGGCCGGAACACCCAGCCGTACGGATTCACGTCCTCGAAGGCGTGTCCGATCCGGCTGAGACGTCGGTACTCCTGCGGTCCGGCGTAGAAGCTGAACGCAAACGCTCCCCCCGGCGCCGGCAGTCCGACTCGTGTGGCCAGCTCGGTGGCCAGCCGGCCGGTACGCTGGCCGCCGGTCACCACGGCCCCACCCAGACGAGGTTGCCCCAGCTCGATGGTCATGAGCGCGGCGACGAAGTACTTGGACTTGATGGCCACCCACTCAAACGGGCCTACCAACGCCCGACGTTCGCCCGGGTCGAGCGATCGGAACGACGTCCGGTCCGTACCGCCCGCCTTGGTCACGACGCCGTAGGACTGAATGTCCGCCGTCGTGTCGCCATCCACCGACCGGAGGCGCGGCCCCAGATCCACCAGCATGAGGAGTTCGCGTCCCGCACCCGTTACCAGCCCGGATGCCGAGAACAGGTACTGCTCCGGATGAAACTGGTACGTGATCTCAACGCGTACCGGACCCTGCACGGCTACCCACGACAGCGTGGCGCCCTCGGGACCGACGTCCACGGTGTCGGCCGATGGCGTGAAACTCCAGGTATCCAGTGCCAGCGTGTCACGGCCCGCCACGAGCCGATACCGCAGGAAATCGGAGCGATCGGGGAGCAACTGCGCCGGAACGTCCCCGTCACGCGAGAGATCGCGGTACGCCGGGAAGGTGGCCTGGATCAGGCGAGCTCCGGTGGTGCTGAAGTCGTATTGGTAATCGGCGCTCCGCACGACCACCGTGTGGGCCGACACGGTCTCGACGGTGGGTGTCGGCGCCGCCGCAGCCATTTGGGGTGTCGGCGCTGGGGCGACCCTCGGAGGTGCTGTTGGCTCTGCGACCGGCGCCGCCACCGTCGCGGCACTGTCGGGCACGATCGGCGGTGGGGCCGGAAAGATGACCTGGGGTAGCATCAGCACCACAAGCATCATCGCGATCGCGAGGAGAAGGCGGCGGTCCATGCGCGGTCGGTTCCTTTACGGGACAGGGTCCACGCCGCCATTGGCGAGCGGGTGGCACCGGAGAATGCGTTTCGCCGCGAGCCAGCTTCCCTTGATGGCGCCGTAGCGTTCCAGCGCTTCCAACGCATACGTCGAGCACGTGGGGTAGAACCGGCACGGCGAGGGGAACGGCGACGCGGCCACCTGATACGCTCGAATGAGCAACATCAGGATGCGGCGCGGGATGCGTATCAGCTGCGAAGCGATTGCAACCATTGATCCAGTTCGGCGCGCAGGTCTGGAACGTCGGCGGCGTACGCCGGGGGCCGAGCCCGGATCACCACATCGAGCGGCGGCAAGGTCGGCAGGATCTCCCGACGTGCCACTTCACGCAGGCGCCGGCGCAGACGGTTGCGGGCCACGGCGGTTTCGCCGTGCCGCGGCACAATCACGGCCAGCCGGGGATGCGCGATGTCGTTGGGACACCAGGCCAGGTCCAGCCTGGCAAATCGGCGGCGGTGACCCCGTTCGAGCACCGTCGCGAACTCGACCTGACGCGTCAGACGCCAAGCCCGAGGGAGTCCCTCAGGCGTCAGGCCGCTCCGTGCTTGGACGGGATGCGCACGCTCAAACGCTTGCGCCCCTTCTTGCGGCGGCGGTTCAAGACCTCGCGACCCCACCGGTCTTTCATTCGGGCCC
The DNA here is from genome assembly GCA_040877595.1 of Gemmatimonadales bacterium. Lineage (GTDB taxonomy): Bacteria > Gemmatimonadota > Gemmatimonadetes > Gemmatimonadales > GWC2-71-9 > JBBDNM01. Next base: position 2,422 of record JBBDNM010000069.1, read on the forward strand.
GAAACCCGTGTTTGCGAATGCGTTTCTTATTCCGCGGCCGGTAACTCGGCTTCATTTGCAGTACTCCTCCTGAGCCGCAGAAAGTACCCGGGCCCATGGTTCTGGGTCAAGGTTGACTTTTCCACATGACATTCGTAACATCGATCGCCCTTGTAGGACCGCCCACCACCAATTGCCAATCGATCCTTGATGGAGCTTTCGCCCAAGGAAGCGTGGTCGCGCCTGTTGACGGCGGCGCGCCGCGACCTCCCCGACGCCACGGTCAAGACCTGGCTGGAACCTGCACAGGCCCTCTCGCTCGAAAACGGGCGGCTGGTGGTGGCTGCGCCGGATCAGTTCGCCGTTGAGTGGAACGCGTCCAAACACGCCGGGATGCTGGCCCGCCTGGCCGAAGAAACCCTCGGCGGGAAGGTCGAAGTGATCTTCCAGGTCCAGGAAGAACGCGTCGCCCGACCGCAGATGGACTTCTTCGTCGCGCCGGCCGGCCACACCGAGCCACAACCTCCGGCCGCCCGAAATACGCCGCTCAACGATCGCTACGTCTTCAATACGTTTGTGATCGGCAAGTCTAATGAGCTAGCCGCCGCCGCCGCCCACGCGGTGGCCGAGGCGCCGGGCAAGACCTACAACCCGCTGTTCATTTACGGCGCCACGGGCTTGGGCAAGACCCACCTGATGCAGGCGATCGCGCACGCCGTGTGCGATCGCGCGCCGCAAACGCGGGTGGCCTACATGGGCGCGGAACAGTTCATCAACGAAGTCATTGAGGGTATTCACACGCGGGCCATGCCGGAGTTTCGGCGCCGGTACCGGGCCGACGTGGACATGTTTCTGGTGGACGACGTGCACTTCCTGGAAGGCAAGGAAATGACCCAGGAAGAGTTCTTTCACACGTTCAACGCGCTCCACGAGGCCGGCAAACAGATCGTGCTGACCTCTGACCGCCCACCCAAAGAGATTCCCGGGCTCGAATCCCGGCTGGTCAGCCGGTTCGAGTGGGGTATGGTGGCGGACATCGGCCAACCCGACCTCGAGCACCGCATTGCGATCCTGCGCAAGAAGGCCGAGCAGGATCACCTCGAAATGACCATCCCGGACGACGTGCTCCGCTTCATTGCTGAGCATGTCCGCAGTTCCGTCCGGGAACTCGAGGGTTGCATCATCAAGTTGCTGTTGTTCGCCTCACTCAAGCACCGCGAAATTTCCATTGACCTGGCTCGCGATGCCCTGTCCGACAAGATCCGCGGCGCGGAAGCCATCGTGGATGGCCGGCAGAGCATGCCGAGCGTGGATCGGGTCCAGGAAGTGGTCGCGCGACGCTGGGGTGTGACGCCGGAAGGCCTGCGGTCCAAGGCGCGGACCAAGACGCTCACCGTCCCGCGCCAAGTGGCGATGTTTCTGGCGCGCGACATGCTCGGTATGCAGCTGGTGGAGATCGGGCAGGCGTTTGGCGGCCGCGACCACTCAACGGTGATTCATAGTGTCGGGAAGGTCGAGCGCCAGATTGGGCACGACCGGCAGTTCAAGGAACGGATCGAACTCGCGCGGCGAGAGTTGTCCGCACCGTAGCCCACATCCGTGTGGGGTCACTGTGGGGATCGGCGCAGCGTGAGGGGTTGTCCAGAGAACATCAACGTCGTCCACGCGCTGTCCCGACGACGGATGTGACGTAAGCGAGTACGCAGGCAACGAGTTGTGGAGTGTATCAAGGTTTCCAGACACTCTACTACTACTACTAGATATATATACTGGAAAGAGTAGTAGGTCAGTCATCCACGCCAAGGGGCGTTCATGAAGTTCACGATCACGCGTGAGAAGCTGCAGGAAGGTCTCGTTGCCGTGGCGGCCAGCGTGCCGACTAAGACGACGTTGCCGGTCCTGTCCAACATTCTGGTGGAAGCGATCAAAGGTGGGCTCCGTCTGTCAGGCACCGACCTGGACATCGCGGTCAGCACGGTTGTGCCTGCTGATGTGGACGTCGAGGGTGCCGTCACGCTTCCTGCCAAGAAACTGGTGGACATCGTTCGTGAGTTGCCCAGTGCTGCTATTCGGGTGACCGGAGCTGGTGAACAGCGTGTGACGCTGGAATGCGGGCGCTCACGCTTCAAGCTGCTGGGAATTCCGAAGGACGAATTTCCAAGCTTCCCGCCGGTCAGCTTCGACAAGGCTTGGAAAGTGGCCGCGACGGATCTCCAGAAACTCATTAGTCACGTCGCTTTCGCCGCGTCGAACGAAGAGAGCCGGCCGATCTTGAACGGCGTCTTGTGGGAGTTGCGTCCCGAACGGATGCGCATGGTAGCCACCAACGGACACCGTCTGGCCCGCATGGACGTGCCGTCCAAGGGCGCCAAGACTTCGGCCGACCTGATCGTGCCACCCAAGGCCCTGGAGCAGATCCGGCGTCTCTTTGGCTCGGCCGATGAGATCGAGATCGCCAAGAGCGACAACCACCTCGGGTTCCGGGCGGGCGACACGCTCGTCTTTACGCGGCTCATCGAGGGACCGTACCCGAACTACGAGCAGGTCATTCCGCGGGAAAACGACAAGGCCGCGACGGTGGACAAGCAAGCCTTGGCCTCAACGTTACGTCGTGTGGGTGTGGTGGCGAGCGACCAGACGCACCGCGTGCGGCTCGCGTTCAGCAGTGGCACGCTCAAGTTCACCGTGAGCACGCCGGATCTGGGCGAAGCGCACGACGAGCTGGCCGTGACCTACGACGGCGAACCGATCGAGATCGGTTTCAATGCCACGTATTTGCTTGAGATCCTGAAGTTCATGCCGACCGAGGAAGTACGGATCACCATGAAGGCGCCCGAACGGGCGGCGACACTTGAGCCGGCGGGTTGGGATGATCCGGCGCAGTACCTCTGCCTCGTGATGCCGCTTCGGTTGGTGGACTAAGGCACCCGACTCGCGACACCGGCCAGACTGACACCATCCAGGCGGAGCGTGCCCCCGGGGCGCGCCCCGCTTGCCACTCCCACCACCCGATCCCGCCCACCGACCGTTAGAGCGACCGTCAGGCCGACGGGCGCGAACTGCGCGTCCATTTCGAGCAGGGCTCCGAACACGACCGGCCACCCGAACATGCGCGGCGCGAGTGAGAGCCCCCCGCGCCACGCGCGGGCTGTTCCCCCATCGGTGAGGCGCGTGATGTGCCCCTCGGCATCGAGACGCGCGCCACGCATGACCGTCCAACCCCAACCGAATGTGCCACCCAGATTGAGTACCGAGTCATGCACAACGGGCTTGCCGATGTCATGCACGACGGCCGCCAGTTCGAAGGATCGTACGAGTCGGTAGCGCAGACCCACATCCAGGCCGCGTTGCGTGGGGCCATCGCCGTTTGCATGCAACGCGAGAATCGCGCCTACCGCAAAGTTTTCCAGCGCCCGGCCAGCGCCGAGTCGGAACGTGTGACCGGTGAGCGTGTCGTTGTAGAAATCGCGGCGGTATCCCAGCGCCACGCCGCGCGAGTTGAACCCGGCCGCAAGCTGCGTGAACGCCACCTCGCCGGTGCGGGAGCGGTCGGCGCTCAGTTCGCCCATGATGGCCGCTTCAAACTCCACTCCGAGTCCGGCCGGGTTCACCCAGAGCGCGCGCGCATCGGCGGTATTCGCCGCAAACAGGTACTCGGCACTGCGGGACCCGCGGTACTGGCCGGCCGCCGGCGCGGCGCCGAGCAGTGCCAGGCTTAGCACCACGCGCCGGATCATTGCACCACCCGGGTAGTGTCTGCGCGCCATTGCCGCACCGGGATGGACATGCCCAGGGCGGTGAGGAGAATCTCGAACTGTGACGTATCCGCGGCGATGCTGCCCAGATACCGGCCGCGCGGCGAGATCCACTCATCGGCGTGTCGCCGTCCGGTGCCGTCGAGGGAGAGCGGCTGGCCGCTCTGGCTGCCGGTGCCGGACAGCGCGTATTGCGTTGCCACGCGCAAGCGCAGGGCCTGCTCCGCGCCGTGCGGTTCCATCCCAAGGGCTTCGTGGTGATGGACGGCCGTGACCGTGACGATGACGCCACCCAGATCCACGTCCTGCGTGACCGTATCCACCCACCGGTCGCCGGCTTCCACGCCACCCGGTGGCAGCCGTGGGTAGAAGTCGCGCAGCGTATTGAACAGCTGACTGGTGACACCGGAGCCGGTCGGACCGGCGAAATCCATCAAGTGACCGTTGGGGGCGAGGCGCGCGGTCCAGATGGCTCCCCGTGCGGCGGCAAGGTCGCCTTGGGGAAACGCGCTGCCGATTTCCGTGATGCTGTCCACCCCGAGTTGGGCGGTCAGCGTGTCGCCTTGCGACGGACCCAGCACGGCTCGCAACCACAGGTTGCGCCGCACATTCTCGCGCGTGGTCTGGCCCTGGATGTCCTGCTCGACCAGACGCCATGCGTTCACGTGATACGCCACGGTGTCGGCCGCATACCGTACGGCGCGATCGGCGGGTACCGTCGCCTCAGGTGGGGAACTGGCGCAGGCCGCGAGCCACGCGGCCAGGACTAGGCGACGCATCCGTGCTCCTTCTGCGAGTTGGCTCAAGCCCGGTGGAAACGATGGCGGGGTCGTAAGCCGAGTTCTGTTCGCCCGAAGGCGGACGGTCATCTCTCTGGGACGGTGGTCGCCCACCGCCTCGTGCAGCCTACCCGCGGCTCAAAGCGGTCCGGGCCGGACCTTGCCGCTGCTTGGCCTTGCTCCCACTGGGGGTTACCGTGCCACGCACTGTTGCCAGGCGTGCGGTGGGCTCTTACCCCACCATTTCACCCTTACCCGCTTGCGCGGGCGGTTTGTTTTCTGTGGCCCTGTCCGTCGCCTCACGGCGCCCAGGCGTTACCTGGCAGTGTGCCCTCTGGAGCTCGGACTTTCCTCGGCCCCGTGAGGGACCGCGACCGCCGCACCCCGCCATCGCTCCGCCTACAAGATAGCGCAAACCGGCCGAATCGTTGAGGGGGTTTTGACCACGGGGTGGCAGACTCGCTGCGCCACGGAGAGGCGCATATGCCATCACACGATGCCCGGCCTACGGTTCTGACCATTGTTCCCGCACGAGAACGCCAGCGGTTTGATGCCGCGGCGGTTGGTTACTTCATCCCGGTCCATGCCTCATCCGTGCGCGAGGCGGTCCGCGCGGTCCGCGAGCGTCCGATCAATGCGGTGCTCGTCTCGCCGGGTTCGGTTCCACCAGAATCCTTGGGCGAAGTGGCCACCATCGCCTCGAGCTATGGCGTGCCGACCGTGGCCGTGTTCTGCGAAAACGATCGGGCGTTACCGCAACAGCTTCTGGAATTTGGCGCGTCCGGCGTGCGTCGTTCGGTGGACCTGTCGGCCACGGATGGGTGGCGCCAACTGCGCGACCTGCTCGCCCATCCCGCAACGCCCACCGCCGCGCGCATCCTGGTGCGTCTGCTGCCCGCGCTCGGGGACGCGTCCATGTCGTGTCGGTTGTTCTTCCAGTGGATGGTGAAGGCCGCTCCGCGCACCACGTCGGTGCGGGCCATGCTGCGGCCGCTCCGGGTGCCGGCCAGCACGTTCGTCTCACGGTTCTTTCGCGCGGCCCTGCCCTCGCCCAAACGCTATCTCGCGTCCACGCGCCTGCTGCACGCGGTCGCCTTGCTGGAACAGCCGTGGCTCAGTGTATCGGACGTGGCGTATCGGTTGGATTACTCGTCACCGCAGAGTTTCGGTCGGCATATCCGTGCGCATACCGGACTCACGGCCACGGCCTTTCGTCGTCGGCACGGCCTCGATCACGCGCTCGAGATGTACGACCAGGAATTGTTGCGTCCCTTCCGTCCGGCGTTCCGGATATTCCGCCCGTTCCTTTCCACTGAAACAGGAACCATCGGACACGCGGACCCGGACGTCCGGACGGAAGGGACCTAGCGCTTGTGCGCGTTCAGCTGAGTGAGAGTCACCAGGGCGCGCACCGGGAGCCCGGCGGCTTCGATCGCGGCGCGGCCACCTTCTTCGCGGTCCACCACGGAGAGTACGCCGACCACCTCACCGCCCTCGGCCCGCACGGCGGCCACGGCCTCGAGCGCCGATCCGCCCGTGGTGATCACGTCTTCCACCACCACCGTCCGCGCGCCGGGTACAAACGCGCCCGCAATGCGTCGGCCCGTGCCGTGCGTCTTGGCCTGCTTGCGCACGGTGAACGCGTTTATCGCCGGGGGCGCGTCCACCGACGCGCGGGCGATCGCGTACGCCACCGGATCGGCACCCGACGTAAGCCCACCCACGAGCGTCGGTGCCCATCCGGCCTCGCGCATGGCGGCCAAGCCCAGCGGTCCGATCAAGGCGAGTCCGGCGGCACTCATGGTGGTGGGGCGGGCGTCGACGTAGAAGGAGGACGTGCGGCCGGAAGCGAGCGTGAACTGGCCCGTGCGAAAACTCTTCGCGCGGAGCAAGGCGACCAGGTCGTCGTGCGGGGTCATCCGCGTCCGAACAGTCGCCGGATCCGGCCGAGCAGCCCGCCGCCCTCCACCGCGACGGCGGTGCCCGCCGCGGCCGCCGCGAAGTCGCGGCCGAACTCCTCCACCCGTTGGTAACGCTGCGCGGGATCGCGTGCGAGGCCTTTCATCACCACCTGTTCGAGCGCCTTGGACACCTTGGGCCCGCCCGCCTGGCTCAACGGACGCGGTTCGTTGGTGAGCAGTTGCTGGAACAGCTCTCGCGGATTCTTGCCGTCGAACGGATGGCGACCCGACAAGAGAAAATACGCGATGGTCGTGAGACTGAAGATGTCGGCCCGCTCATCCACGAGCGCCCCTGAGAGGGCCTCTGGCGCCACATAGTTGAGGCTGCCGACAAAGAACCCCGTCCGGGTGAGTCGCTCGGCGGGGTTATCCTGCGCATCCCGCGCAATGCCGAAATCGAGCAGCTTCACGAGCCCTGAGGCCGGGTCAATGACAATGTTGTCGGGTTTCAGGTCGCGGTGAATGATGCCGGCCGCGTGGGCCGCGCCCAAGGCCCTCGCCAACTGTGTGACGATACTCGCCACGGCCGCCGGCGCCATCGGGACGGTACGCTTGGCGTACTGTGTCAGCACTTGGCCGGAAGCCCACTCGAGCGCCAGAAAGTACAACCCGTCCTGCTCGCCGTACTCGAAGGTGCATACCACGTGATCGTGCGCAACGCGGCCGCCGAACTCGGCCTCCCGGAGGAACCGCTTGACCGCCGTCGGATCGTTGCGCGATTGCTGGCGCAGGATCTTCACGGCACAAACGCCCCGATCGGGGTGTTCCGCCCGGTACACGGTGGCCGTGCCGCCTTCCCCGACCCGCTCCAGAAGTTGGTAACGAGCCACGGTACGGCCGACGAGGTTTTCTGGTGCCATGAGCGAGCGAAAGTACATGCCGGGCTTGAACTTCGGCAAGTCAGCGACGTATCCTGCATTCCGTAACCATGCCCCGGGCCCCGCAGATCCTCGCCGTCGTGAGCATGCCGTGGCTGCTTGCGGCCTGCGGCGGAATGCCGGCCCAGCCGCGGGGCCCCAATCCCGACGTAGTCATCCCCCGCCTGTTCGACCCGACATCACTGTATCGCACAATGGGCCTGTTCGCCCATGGCGCGCCCTTGCCCTTCGTGGCCTCCGTGCGGTTCCTGACAGGCGACCCGGATAGCACGACGGTCGTGGTCGGCCTCTCGCTCAACAACAGCGCCTTGTCGTTCCGGCGCGCGTCGGACGGGTTCGAGGCGGCCTATCGCGTGGAAGTGCTGTTCCAGCAGGACCGGCGCGTGGTGCAGCGGTTCACGGCCGAGGAACAGGTCCGCGTGGCCACCTACCGTGAAACACAGCGGGCCGATGAGAGTGTCGTGTTTCAGCAGCAACTCCACCTCGCACCCGGCGCGTATGACGTCGAGATCACGGTGTGGGATGAGCACGGCCAAGCCTCAGCGCGCGATCAGCGCGCGCTCGTGGTGCCACTGCTGACGGCGGGACGCGTGGGCATGCTGCCGGTGTATACCACAGACTTGGAGGCCTGGGTCGTGAATCCGCGGGCGACGATCCCGTACGGCACGGACTCGCTGCACCTGCTTCTCGCACCAAGTGCCGGCACCACGGGGGCCGCGCGCCTGCTCGTACGCACGCCGGATGCCCGCGTTCTGCATGACACCGTGGTGCCGTTTGATACCGGGGGGTGGTCCCGCACGGTGGTTTCGGTCGCGCCGGACCACTTGTCGGTGGGCGAGCTCGACGTGTTACTCGTGGCCGCCGCCGACACGACGCGTCTGGCGGTTCTCGTGAGTTTTTCCGACCAGTGGGCCATCACCAATTTCGATGAAGTCTTGAGCTTGCTCCGGTATTTCGGTGCGGACTCAGCGTTGACCGCGTTGCGGGATGCCGCGCCAGAGGAGCGCCCGGCTGCGTGGCGGGCGTTCTGGCAGGCGACCGATCCGAACCCGCGAACCCCCGAACACGAGGGCCTTGAGCGATACTTCCAGCGGGTGCAGGAAGCCAACGCCCGCTTTGTGGAGGGCGGCGATCCAGGTTGGCTGACGGATCGCGGTGAGGTGTACATCGTCCTGGGACCGCCCGACGAAGTGTTCGACCAGAGCGGTGACTTTCAAGGAGGACGACGGATTATCCGATGGACATACGTCACCAACCGCGTAGTACTCGATTTCATGGACGACACGGGTTTCGGCCGGTTTCGGCTCACCAACACGTCGCGCCTCGAGTTCCAGCGCGCATCCCTTCGCGCGCGGCAGGAGCTATGAGGCTGCTGCTGGGCCTTCTGATGTTGGGCTCGCCCTTGGCGGCACAGCAGGCCACCGAGGGGTTGTGGCCCTGGGAGTCGGGAGCGTGGTGGCACGTGGCGATTGACGCGCCACGCGCGGACGCCCGTGCCCGCCTCGAAATGGCGCGGGCTGAACTGGCGTTGGGACGTCCACAACGCGTCCGCGCCCTGATGCCCGACTCGGCATCGTCGCCCGAACTCTGGGCTCCCGCGCTCGCGCTCGAGGCTGAGGCGTTGTTGGCGCTCGGTCAGCCTACCGACGCCGCAGGGCACTTTGAGCGCGCGGCCGTACTGATGTCGGGACAGGTGGCGGGGTTGCTGCGCGCACGGGCGGGGGTGAGTTGGGAGCGCGCTGAACAATTCGGGCCCGCGCAGCGCGCCTACACGGCCGCCTCAGCTGACCTCCCGCTCATTCGTCCGTGGCTCGACCTGCGGGCTGCTCGCGCAGGAGCGGATCCTGACGCGCCCGCCCTTTCGGGACCGCCCCCGCCGGGGGCCGACGTGCTGCTGCGCGCGGCGCGCGCGGACCTGCTCGTGCGCCGTGGCGACACCGCCCGTGCCGTGGAGGCGCTGATCGCGGCCGACCGCCGCGCTCACGCGGCACGCCTCCTCGTCGCCGTGCGGGATAGTGTCGCGGCGCGCGCCCTGGCGTACGGGGCGCTCGAGTCCAGCGACACGGCGGAAGTGAGCGCCGGTCTCCGGCTGGTAGAACTGCATTTCGAGCCCGCTCGGCCCGGCGATTACCTGCTCGCGGCGCGGGCCGCCGAGCGGTTGCGTGACGATCCCCGCGCCGCAAGCTGGACCGCGGCCGCAGTGACTGCGGGCGATTCTTCGGCGGCGACCTTCGTACTGCTGGGCGACCGACGGGACCGTGCCGGTGATCGTCGTGGCGCGGTGGCGGCGTATCAGTCCGGCGGCGCTACCGGCGCGTTCCGGGCGGCACGGGTGCTCGTGCGGCTCCGCGAGACACGTGCCGCGCGCACGGCGCTGGTCGCGTTCGTGCAGGATCATCCGCAGCACGCGGACGCTCCGGTGGCCGCGTTTCTGGTGGCCGACCTGGATGGCGACCGCCGAGCGCTGGCGGAGGTCGCGGAGCGCTGGCCGACCCACGAGGTGGCCAGTCGCGTTCGCCTGCGGTTGGCCGATGAGGCACTCCGCCTGCGTGACACGGCGCAGGCCCGGCGCTGGTACGCGCTTGAGGGGCAGCACGCGCACGAGGCCTTGAGCGCCACGTTCCTGGTGGCGCAGCTCGATCGCGCCGCCGGTGATACCGCGACGTGGCGCGCTGGTCTGCAGCAGCTGGCCTCGCGCGATCCCCTGGGTTTCTACGGTATGGCCGCCCGCGAGTCCGCCGGGCTCCCGATGCCGGACTTCACGGTGCCTCCGCGGGGTCCGCGCGATCCGGCGATGGCTGCCGCGCTCGAACAGCTGGCCGTCCTCGATGCCGCGAGCCTCGACGAAGAAGCGGTGCTGCTGGTCGCCGACGCGACCACTCGCGCGACGACGGCACCCGCGGCCTTGGATCTGGCGGAAGGGCTGATCGCGCTCGACCGCACGCCGGAGGCCATCGCCATCGGGTGGCGTGCGACGCGGTGGCTGCCGATGACCGACTCGCGTTTGATCCGCGTGTTGTGGCCGTGGCCCGAGCGCGACCTGCTCACCCACGAAGCGCGCAAGTTCGACCTTGACCCGTGGCTCGTGGCCGGGCTCATTCGCCAGGAGTCGAACTTCCGCACACGCGCCGTGTCCCGGGCCGGGGCACGCGGTTTGATGCAGCTCATGCCCGCCACCGCGCGGGAAGTGGCTCGGCGACTCGGCGTGCCATGGACCGATACGCATCGCGGCGTGCCCGATGCCAACGTGCATGTCGGGGCCGCACACCTGGCGGCACTCATGCGGCAGTATCCCGGAGAGGTGGCGGTGGCGCTGGCGGCGTACAACGCTGGTGGGACCCCCACGGCGCGCTGGCGTCGAGCGTCGGGCACGGCCGATCCGATGGTGTTCGTTGAGCACATCACGTATCCCGAGACACGAGGCTATGTGCGCGCCGTGCTCAGGAACGCCGCCCTCTACCGCGCCTTGTACCCGGAGCCGTGATGCGCCCCGTCCTTCGTCGCGCGCTGCACGCGGCCTCGCCTCTGGTGATCCTGCCGGCCTTGTGGTGGTCGTGGGATCCCGTGCGCCGGTTGTTGATCGTGCTTGCCGCGGGCGCCCTGGTCACCGAGATCATTCGACTCAAGGTCCCCGCGGCCCGCGCCTTCTGGCAACGTGCCTTGCCCGTGTGGCGGCCCCACGAGGCTGAGCAGTTTTCGGGCGCGCTGTGGCTCGCGATCGCATTTGCCATTGCGGTCCACGCACCCCCGGCTGCGGCTTTGGGCGCCATTCTGGCGGCGGCGTGGGCGGACCCGGCCGCCGCCGTGGTGGGCGGCTTGGTGGGGAAGCAATCGGGCAAGTCCGTTGCCGGTACAGTGACCGTGCTCGCCGTCACGACCGGCGTGGTCCTGGGCGTGGGGTACCCGCTGGCCGTCGCCGTCGTGGCGGGGACGGTGGCTGCCATGCTGGAGCGCTGGGCGGTGGCGCCGGACGACAACTTGTGGGTGGCGCCGGGGGTGGCCGTGACCCTCCTCGCCTTCGCTTGACAGACGCCACATCGGCCTGCACGTTCGCCCCTGTGTCATTCACAGGAGGGTCCCTCCCCATGCGCGGCAAGGTGAAGTGGTTCAACGACACGAAGGGCTACGGCTTCATCGCAAAGGATGACGGCCAGGATGTCTTCGTGCATTTCTCCGCGATTCAAATGGAGGGTTTCAAGACCCTGGCCGAGGGCCAGGAGGTCGAGTTCGAGGTGGAACAGCGGGACAAGGCCCTGCACGCACGCAACGTGCAACGGGCCTGATTCCACCCGGACGGTGAGGGCCCCGATGCGCGTGGCGCATTGGGGCCCTTCGCGTCTCATTACCTTCCGTCATGTCCCGACCCCGCCTCTTCCTCGTTGACGGTTATGCGCTGATCTATCGGGCATTCTTTGCGATGATCGGCCGACCCCTGACCACGTCACGCGGGGAGAACACGTCGGCCGTCTGGGGTGTGGCCAACTTCCTGTTGCGCCTGGTGGATCGCCACGCCCCGGCGTACGTCGCGTGGGTCCACGATGCCGGTTCCTCCGGGCGCGTGGAACGCTACCCCGCCTACAAGGCCACCCGTGAAAAGCTCGAACCGGAACTGCAGGAGGCGTTCGACACGAGTGTCGACCGCGTCCGCCAATTGCTCGACGCGTTCCGCGTGACGTTGGTGGAGCTACCCGGTTGGGAGGCCGATGACATCATCGCCACGATGGCTTACCTCGCGCCCGCCGCAGGTCTCGATACGGTGATCGTGTCGGGCGACAAGGATCTCTACCAGCTGATCGGCCCGCAGGTAGCCCTGCTCAACCCCGGACGTGGCGGCCCCGCCGCGGTGGACGAGCAGTGGGTGGACATGACGAACGCCGCCGAGCGGCTCGGCGTGCCGCCCGATCAGGTGGTGGACTATCTGGCGCTGGTGGGAGACAGCTCAGACAACGTGCCGGGCGTGAAGGGCATCGGCGACAAGACGGCGCGTGCGCTGCTCGCCGAGTACGGCACCCTCGACACGATTCTGGCGCGCGCGGCCGAGGTGACCGGCAAGCGCCCGCGCGAAGCGCTCCTCGCCCAGGGTGAACAAGCGCTGTTGTCCCGCGAACTTGTGACTCTGCGACGGGATGCGCCGGTCAGCCTCGATCTCGAGCGCCTCGCGGCAACCACGCCAGACCGCCCGCGCGTGGCCGCGCTCTTCAGTGAACTCGAATTCCACTCCCTGCTACCGCGCATCGCGGCCGATCCCGCGCCATCCGTGGCGCTCGTGGTGGCGCAGGGCACGGACACCGGCATCCAGGTGGTCAGCGATGCGCGTGCACTTGCGGCCGCCCTGCAGACGATTCGCGCGGGTGAGGTCCCGGTGTTGCGCACCTGGCCCGATAGCGGGGACCCGATGCGGGTACCGTTGGCGGGACTCGCCATCGCGAGCCCGACGCACACATGGTACTTGCCGGTGGCCCACCGGGCACCGAGCGAGCTTGGAGTGGTCGACCCGAAGAACCTCCCGGCTGACGCGCGTCGTATCCTCGCGGCATGGCTGGACGATCCCGCGACTCCCACGTTAGTGCATGATGGCAAGCGAGACCGACATGCGCTCGACCGCGCCAGCCTTGCCCTGCGTGGGGACGTCACGGATGTGATGTTGGCGGACTTCATGCTCGACCCGGGCCGGCGCGCCTATGATCTCCCGACGCTGGCACTGGAGCGCTTGGGCGTGGAACTCGTCAGCCGCAGCGCGCTCACCGGAAGCGCGCGCGATCGGCGGGCCCCCGAGGAGATTCCACCACAGGATGTGGCCACCGCCCTCGCGGCCGAAGCGGAGGCGGTGCGTCGTCTGTGGGAGGCCCAACGGCCGGAACTCGAGCGCCAGAATCTGTTGGGCTTGTTGCACACGCTGGACCTGCCGCTGGCCGAAGTGCTCTGGCGCATGGAACGACGCGGTATGGCGATTGATGCGGCGCGCCTCGCCGATCTCTCACGCCAACTTGGCCAGGAACTGCGCGCGCTGGAACGTGAGGTGGTGGCCGCAGCCGGTACGGAGTTCAACCTCAACAGCGTGCCGCAACTGCGACACGTCCTGTTCGAGAAGCTCCAGCTGCCTGTCCTCAAGAAGACCAAGACGGGCGCCTCGACCGACGCTGACGTCCTCCAGGAACTGGCCGACATGGGGTTTGACGTCCCGAAGCGACTGCTCGAGTATCGCGAGCTCGAAAAACTCCGTTCCGCGTATGTGGATGCCCTGCCCGCCCATGTGAACCCGGCCACAGGGCGCATCCACACCACGTTCCTGCAGACCGGCGCGGCGACCGGCCGGCTCTCGTCCACGGAGCCCAACCTCCAGAACATTGCGGTCCGTACCAGCCGGGGCGGAGAAATTCGGCGGTGCTTCCTTGCTGCCCCGGGCCGACAACTCATCGTGGGGGACTATTCCCAGGTCGAGCTCCGCATCCTGGCGCATCTCTCCGGCGACGAAGTGTTCATCGCGGCCTTCCGCCGTGGCGGCGACATTCACCGGGAGACCGCATCCCTGGTCTTCGACGTCCCCGTGGACGACGTCACGCCCGACATGCGGGCGCGCGCCAAGACCATCAATTTCGCGACGATCTACGGCCAAGGCGCCTTTTCACTGGCCCGCCAGCTGGGCATCACCCAGGACGAAGCGCGCCACTTCATCAGCACCTACTTCGAGCGGCTGTCCGGCGTGCGTCGGTTCCTCGACGAGACCATCGCGCGGGCCCGGGAAACCGGGTACGTGGAAACAATTCTGGGCAGGCGGCGGTACATTCCCGAGTTGCAGGACCGCAACCGTTCCATCCGGTCCTTCGGGGAGCGGGCCGCGATGAATGCGCCGATGCAGGGGTCGGCGGCCGACCTGATCAAGGTGGCCATGCTCCGGTTGGATGCCGCGCTCGCCGAGCGCGGACTTGATGCGGCCATGTTGCTCCAGGTGCATGACGAACTGGTGTTGGAGGCGGCACCGGACGCGGTGGATGCAACGGCGACGCTGGTGCGCGAACTCATGCAGGGGGCGGCCGAACTCGCCGTACCGCTCGTGGTGGATGTAGGCGTCGGCCCCAACTGGCTCGAGGCGAAGGCATGAAGCCGTGGCGCGAGTTCGGTCACTGGCGTCGCGGACTGGAGTATGCGCTCGACGGCGGGTTGTGGTTGCACCGGTTCACGTTGCGCGGCCGGGCGTGGGCGCATCTCGTCAGCACGGACCGGGAGGCGCTGCTCGAGGCCGGACACCAGCTTGATATTCCCGCCCGCGGGGTGCTGCAGTACCGGCCGCTCAGGGATCCGCGCACCGGCCAGACGGCGGAAGCATGGCACTGGGATCTGACGCATACGCCGCTCGAACGGGCGCTGGCGGGTGCCTTACCGAAAGTGCCCTTTGGCCAGACAGTCACGTCTGACAGGAGCGAGCGATGAGCCGACATGTTGTTCGAAGTGCGCTGTCCCTGATCCTGCTGCTCGGGTGCAGGAGCTCCGACTTGGTGGATCCCGCGACGACACTCTCGGCCCAAATCCTGCACAACGACACAACCCTCCTGCGGGGCGAAATTGCGGCGATTCCATCACGGGCCACGTATCTGTTCGGCGAGGGCCTGCCGATCACCGTGGTGTGGGGCGCGAGTGACTCCACGGTCATAACGCTTGCGCGAGCACTCAATGGCGAGGTGCTGGTTACGGCGCGGGCCAACGGCAGCTCACTCCTGGTCGCGCGCATCAACGAGACGTTTCTCGACACCATCACGATCTCGGTTGCCGACACGGGCGCGGTGCGCTGGCGCCGCACGCTCGTGACCGGTGGCGTCCAAGGATGGGACCTCGCAGTCGAACAGATGGACGGGGATATCGCCACGACGGACGGAAACGGCGCGGTGGTCATGTTCACCAACGCGGGTGATACGGCGTGGATCGGGACGCAGCCATGCTTCAACCTGACCGGACCAGCTGTCACGAGCTCCGGGATCTTCGTGACGGGCACGCAATGCGCGCGCCGGTTCTCGATTGAGGGATCGTTCGTGTGGGGCGATACCATCGGTGGGCCGGATGAACGCTCGGCCGTGGCCCCCAACGGCGACCTGGTGGTCCTCTCCCGGCCCGCGCTGCCCGACACCGTCTTGGCCGTGAGCCGCTACGACATCAACGGCGGCCTCGCTTGGCGTGACACGCTGTACACAGGTGCGGACGCTGTCCAACCGCGGGGTGGTGTCGCCGTCGCCACGAATGGGGACATTTACGTGGCGTGGCACGTCGGTCCGGGTTTCCTCACGCGTTACTCCGCCACCGGCACCGAACGATGGACCGTCACCTTGCCCGGCGTACCCTATGAAACGGCACCGGCCGTCCTCGGCGACCGCGTGTTTGTGGTGCACCTGCGGGGTGTTTCTGTGCGCGACTCCACGGGCGCCGTGATTTACGACGTGGCGTGGGCGGCAGTTGGGGGGGCCGCGGAAGCGATGGTGTCACCACCGGTCGTGGACGGCGCCGGCAACCTGTATGCCCAGGGGCCGTTCGGTCTATTTAGCTTGTCGGGCACCGGTGCTGTCCGCTGGGTGGCGGACTCGATCCGCAGAGGCTCACGGTATGACTCGGGGCCGGTCGTGTTGCTTGGCACCAATGCTCTCGTGACGCTCTGCGGCCTCTCGGCCTGCGGTGTCAACGCCGCGACTGGTGGGGTGACGTGGAAGGGTCCGGCACTCGTTGCCACCGCGCCGACGCAGCACGGCGGCCTGGCCGTTGGGCCGGGTGGTGCGATCTACGTGAAGATCGACAACGAACTCATCGCCCTGTGGCACCGGCGTGGCATGGCGTCCACGGGCTGGCCGACTCTGCGCGGTAACATGGGCCGCAGCGGCATGGCGCCATGACTACCCGTCGCGGGGCGCGGGGTCCGCCCGATCCCGCTCCCCGCGCACCCGCTTGGCACCGGGCCACCAATTCCAGTGCCCGGCGATGTGCATGAAGCTCGGCACGAGAATCATCCGGATGAGCGTCGCATCCAGCAGCACCGCCACCGCCAGCCCGAACCCAATCAACTTGACGGGCACCACGCGCGAGAACGTAAACGCCCCGAATACGATGATCATGATGAGCGCCGCACTCGTGATCACCGAGGCGGTGGCGCTCAATCCCTCCATGGTGGCCTGGCTGTTCTTGCCCGAGCGGTCATACGCTTCCTTGATGCGAGAGAGCAGGAACACCTCGTAGTCCATGCTCAACCCGAACACCACCGCGAACACGAGGACCGGCACGACCACGTAGATCGCGCCCGTGGCCTCCACCAGCCCGAACAGCCCATCCTGGAACGTGAGAACGATGAGGCCGAAGGCACCGGCGACCGAGAGGCAGTTCATCAGCACCGCCTTGAGCGGTACCAGCACGGATTTGAACGCGATGGACAGGGCGATGGCCGTGATGATGAGCACCACCGCAATGAGCAGCGGGAAGCGCGCCAGCAGATCGTCCTGCAGGTCCACACTCGTGGCGTAGAATCCACCCACGAGCACATCGAGTTCGGGTACGGTGCTCGCCGCGAGCGTCCGCGCCCGCCGCACCACATCCATCGCAGCGGTGAGGGACGTGCTATCAGCGACGATCACGTCCATGCGGGTGAGCGCGCCGTCCGGCGTCAGGTAGATGTCGAGGGACGGGTACCGGTCGCGCGCCCGCTCCAGATCGCTGTACAGGAGCGAGTAACCGAGCATGGAGGTCCCGGGCGCGAGCGTCACGACGCTGCGCACTTGGGCGACGCGCGGGTCCGCGGCCAGGGAGTCCGCCAGACGCTGGAGGCCCCGTAGGTGCCGCGTGCTCACCACCTTGCCGCCGGTGGTGTCGCGCACCACGACACGCACCGGCTGCAGCACGCCGCGCGCGCCGAGGGAGTCAAGCGCGGCCATCCCGCGGCCCGACTCGGTGCCTTCCGGGAACCAGCCTGTGCGCGGCAGACCGAGTTCGATGTGCGCGATGGGCCAGGTGATGGCGCCCACCGCCAGCAGGCCGATGGCCAGTGCGCGCCACGGGTGCGCACCCAACCACCGCGCCCACCGTTCCCACGCAGACGGCGCATGGTACCACGCGAGTTTCTTGGCCAGGCCGCGTGGTGCATCAATGGCGCGGCCCACCCACGCGAGCACAGCCGGCAGGAGCGTGAGACACAACAACACGGCAATGCTCACCACGAACACGCCGCCGATGGCCACGGACCGCGTCTCACTCAACGGCGTGATGAACAGGGCCGCGAACCCCACGATGACCGTCAGTCCGCTGGTGAGCACGGCCGAGCCCGCCGTCTGGATGGTGCGGATCGCGGCATCTTTGGGACCGAGCCCGCGATTCAGTTCCTCGCGGAACCGCGTGACCATCAGCAAGGAGTAGTCAATGCCGACCCCCAAACCGATCATGGTCACGATATTGAGCACAAACACCGACATCGGATGCCAGGTCGCGGCCACCTGCACGAGCGCGAGGGCGCACGTGATCGCAAACCACGCCACCACGATGGGCAGTACGGCGGCGACCAACGCGCCAAACGCAACCACAAGGACGATCGCCGCGAGTGGGAAGGCGCGCAGCTCGCCGCGTTCGGCGTCTTCCTTGCTCACGGTCCGGACATCGAAGTCGAGGGCCGGGTGCCCGGTAACCAGGACTTCGTAGTCGGCGCTCGCGGCGAGACGATCGGCCGCCCCGTGGAGGGCACGACGAAACGCGGGCACCAGGTCCGTGGCGGAATCCGCGTACGCCGGCTCGAGACTCGCAATGAAGAACGTGCGGGTGCGGTCGTCGCTGACCAGGGTGGGATCGTCCGTGTCGAGCTGGGAAATCACCGTGCCGATGTAATGCTGGTTGCGCGCCGCGGCGGTGAGCGCCCGCAGGGCTGCCTGATACGGCACGCTGTCGAGCGGCATCGGTCCCGCGACCGTGACGCCGAAGAACGTCGTCATCGGCTCGCGAAACACTTCGCGCATAACCAGCTCGGCGCGACGCGACTCTGTGACGTGCGCCGAGCGGCCTTCGACGTTCAGGACATCATGTACATGGGAGGCGCGCGGGATCGCGAACGCCGCGATGATGACCCAGGCGGCGATCACGAGGTACTTGAAGCGGACGATGGCCCGCGCAGGCAGGGCGATCACCGGCGAATGATAGAACCCTCCCCCCACCCCACGCCAGACGACAGGGGGCTGGCTTCCAGCCCGATTCCGCGCCATGTTCGAGTCATGCGTCCCGTGCACGCGGCAGCCTTAGGCGTCGCCATCATCACCATGCTCATCCTGACGGTCTCCTCGGCCGGTCGGACGGACGTCCCGGAAGCCACGGAACCCGGCAGTTCTCTGGGCGGGCACGTCCAGGACGATTCCAAGGCCGCCCAGGATCGCCGGGCGGCGGCCCGCGCCCGTATTCGGGAAGCCGATACGTATGTGGGGAACATGCTGGCCGCCCAGGACTCAGCCCTCCGGCGCTGGCCTGATCGGATGAACCAGCCCCTGCGGATCTATCTGCCGCGCGGGAATGACGTGCCGAGTTGGGATGGCGACCTGAACGAAGCCGTGCGGGCGGCTTTCACCCGGTGGGAGCGCGTGGCCGGCGTACCCATGCGGTTCGAGTTCACGCGCGATTCGTCGCTCGCCGAAGTGCAGGTCCGCTGGATCCCGCGCTTCGCCGGACATCGTACCGGGCAGGCCGACATCGTCTGGAACCGCGCCGGCTGGATTGTGCGGGGAACCCTGACCTTGGCAACGCAGGCCCCCAGCGGCCGCTCGCTTTCCGAGGACGCGGTGCACACGGTCGCCCTCCACGAAATCGGCCACCTGCTCGGGCTCGGCCATTCCGACCACGCCAGCGACGTCATGCACGCGACCACCGAGATCCGCGATCTCACCATGCGTGATCGCAACTCAGCCGGGCTCCTTTACAGCCTGCATCCCGGCAGCCTCAAGTCACGCTAGCGCCGATCCACTGCCTGCCCGATCCGCCACGCGTACTCCGCGTAGCGCGCCAAACCCGTGAACGGAAAATCAGCCGACCAGTGGTCGCCGGGGTGGTGGTACCGGTCCCACCGCCGGCGCAGCGCCTGTGATTGCTCCTCGGTCATGCCCTCGTACGGCGCAGGCGTGGGGATCGGAAAGACCGCCGGCACACCACGGCGATGAAACGGGAAGTAGTCGGAGTTTGCGCGCGGCTCGGAGAATACGGCGGTCCACCCCCGGGCCTCGGCCACGTCCCGACCCAACGCCCCCAACCACGAGGCCGTCCCACCGGCCAGCCGCCAGTTGATCACCGGCGCGGGTGGGGCACCCGCATCCAGGTTGATCACCGCACGCGTCTGCGCGAGCGGCCACGGCGGATGCGCCACCCACCAGTCCGACCCGAGCAGTCCCCGCTCTTCGGCAGCGAAGAAGAGAAACAGCACGGTGTGTCGCGGGCCACCCTCCCCGCGCCACGCATCGGCAATACCGAGCAACATGGCCACACCGGCGGCGTTGTCCGAAAACCCGTTGTAGATGGAATCCCCGTCCACCGGCTGCCGGACGCCCAAATGGTCGTAGTGCGCCGTGTACGCGATCGCGGTGTCCGCGCGCGCGGGATCGGTGCCACGCAACTTGCACGCGACGTTGACCGCCTCGACCGGCTGCGGCGCTGGGTGGAGACGCACGGATACGCTGAGCTCGCCACCGCCCACCACGGGCAGCAACGCCTGCGTAAGCCGCGCGCCACCCACCACGACCGGGATCGGTGCAAAGAACGACGAGGGTGCCGGGTCCACAAACCGCAGCGGCACGCCATACGCATCACCATACCGTCGCAGTGTCGCATTGTCGCCGAGCAAGGCAACCACCGCGAGCACGCCGGACGCCGCGAGCCGCGTCGCCAAAGGGTGGTCCGGAACACCCGCGGTCACACCAATCACGTCCCCCAACATGGGCAAGGCGGCGGGAAGTGAATCGAGATCGCCGAGCCACACCGCTCGGCCCTGACGCACGACGCCAAGAGTTGCCAAATCGCCACCTGTCACCAGAAAGTCGCGGCCATGCGTGAGCACCACGCGGTCAGATCCCTGGACGATCACCGTGCTCTTGGCATCAAGCCCCGCGTCGGCCAGCGGTACCGCATGGAAGTACGAAGCGCCCACCGGTTCCAGGCCGTGGGCTCGGCATTGGGCGGCGATGTACTCGGCGGCGACACGCGTGCCAGGATCGCCTGTGCCCCGACCTCGGAGGCTATCGTGCGACAGGACCCTGGTATGCCCGCGCAACGCGAGGGTATCAATGGCCATGCTACGGGGTCCGACCGACGTGGGTGCGGGGGCGCCGCACCCGAGGGTCACGAGCAGAAGCGGGAGACGGATGGCTCGCATCCGGGTAGTATAGAGGTGTGCTGAGTGCCCTGCTCGTTGTTCTTGCCGCCCAGGCGGTGCCTGCCGCGCTGGATCGTGCCGTGGAACGCGGCATCGCCGACGGCGTCTTCCCCGGTGCCGTGGTCGTGATCGGTACCGGTGACCAGATCCTCGTCGCCAAGGGCTACGGGCACCTCACCTGGGACACACGTTCCAACCAGCCCGATCCCGGACAGACCCTGTGGGACCTGGCCTCGCTCACCAAGGTGATGGCCACCATGCCATCGGCCCTGATATTGGCCGCGCGCGGCGCCCTCGATCTCGACGCGCCGGTCGCCCGCTATCTCCCCGAGTTCGTCGGCGAACAGCGTGATGCGGTTCGCGTGCGGCACTTGCTGACACATCAGTCAGGCCTTCGCGCCTTTCTGCCACTCGATACCGAGACCGCAACCGCCGCCGCCGCACGTGCGCGCGTTCTGGCCGAACCGCCGCGATCACGTCCAGGAACGCGCGTCGAGTACAGCGACTTGAACGCGATGTTGCTCGGATGGGTGGTGGAGGTCGTCGCCGGTGTTTCACTCGACACGTTTGCCATGCGCGAAGTCTTCACGCCGCTCGCCATGCGTGACACGCAGTTCCGCCCCGGGCGGGCGTTGCGTCGGCGCATGGCGCCGGTCGGCAGCTGGCGTGGCACGCCGATTGTGGGTGAAATCCACGACCAGAACGCCATGCGCCTGGGTGGCGTCGCCGGTCACGCCGGCTTGTACGGCACCGGGCTCGACGTTGCCCGCTACGCACAATTCTGGCTTCGGGGCGGCGCGGTGCTGCCGGACTCCCTGCGCCGCCAAGCCACGCGCCGCGGCCCCGGCAATCGTGGGTTAGGCTGGGAAATGCGCGACACGACCACCACCGACAACAGCGGGCAGCGGTTCTCGCCGGCCACCTTTGGTCATACGGGGTACACCGGCACGTCGGTCTGGATTGATCCGGAGCGCGGCCTGTTCGTGGTGCTGCTCACCAATCGTGTGTACGCGCCGCGCACCAATCGCTCGATCACGCTGCTCAAGGAAGTGCGCGGGGCCGTGGCCGACGCAGCCGCCTCGTTCGCGCTCGTCTGCTTGGCCGGGGGGCCCGCCGGTCGCGCCGAGGCGGGATGTTAGGTTAAGTGCCTGATATGGAAACCACGCAGCTGAGCGAAGAGCTCGTCCGCAAGGCGTTGAAGCGGGTCAAGGATCCGGAACTCAACTTGAGCATCCTGGATCTGGGCCTGATCTATGACATTGCCATCACCGACGGCACCGTGGACGTGAAAATGACGCTCACGTCGCCGGGGTGCCCGTCAGGACCGGAGATCCTGGGTGATGCCGAGCGCGAGATCCGCAGCATCGCCGGCGTGGAAGACGTAACGATCGAGATTGTCTGGGAACCGTTCTGGACGCCCGAACGGATTGATCCGCGGGTGCGATCGTTCCTCGGGCTTTAGGGCCCGGTCACGGCGGCGAGCATCGCCGCATCTCCCATCACTTCCCGTTGCCAGCTGCGCAGATCTGGAATCACATCCAGGTCGGCGGCGGACGTCGGAGCCGCCCGCGCGATGGCGAGCAACGTGCCGTTCGGACATACCTGCCCCGGGTCGAGATCCACGGCGGTGGACCGCGTGGCCCGCAGCGCCTTGAGTCGGGCGAATCGCTCGTCCACCACCGGTTCATCCTTCGCGCGCCGCTGCCGCTCCCATGTGGGCCATTCCGCACGCGGCATCGCGAGTCCCTGACGCACGGCCCCCAGCAGGTCCGTCCCGCTCCGCCGCGCGATCGGGGCCGGGACGCCCGCCGCTCGGAGACCCGCTTCATCGGTCGGCTGCGTCTTGGCGAGCCCGAGGATGGCCTCGTTGCTCAACACGCGGAACGTGGCGCGGTCCAGGGCGCGCGCCGTGTCGTCTCGCCACTGCCAGACGGTCTTGAGTACGGCGAGTTGCGGGCCCTTGAGCAGCTTGGCTCCCTTGAGCCGCAGGGCGGGATCCTCGTCGTTGGGGACCGACCACCGCAGGCTCTCGAGCCGCACAAACTCCTCCTGCGCCCAGGCGAGCCGCCCGAGCCCGGTCAGCCGATCCGCCAACAGGTCGCGCAGACCCGGGAGATGGGTGGTGTCGGCGGCCGCGTAGGCCAGCATGCCTTCGGTGAGCGGTCGTTCGGACCAATCGGCGCGCTGGTAGGCCTTGCTCAGTTTCAGGCCGTAGTACTTCTCCAGCAGGCTGCCCAGACCGAACGCCTTCTCGCCGGCAAGCTGCGCGGCAATGCGCGTGTCCCACACATTCCGCGCCCGGAACCCGTAGTCGCGGTCCAGCATGCGCAGGTCGTAGTCGGCATCATGAAAAATGACCTCGACCGCGGGGTTGGCGAGCAAGGCCCCGAGGGCCGACAGGTCGCGGACCGCCAGGGGATCCACGATCGCCGTCTCGTCGTCGCTCGACGCCTGCACGAGGTACACGCGGTCCACGTACCGATGGAACGAGGCGGCCTCGGTATCCAGCGCCACGCGAGGGTACTTCGCGGCCCGCGCGATGAAGGCGGCAAAGGCGTCGTCCGTGGTAATCAGGGCCGGTTCGGCGGGCATCCAGTGACCGTAGTTGAAGTGCGCGTATCCCGGTGCCAAGTTAAACACACAACCCGAAGGAAGGGACGGAGCCCTTGGTAGCCGAATCCGAGTTTCGCGTTTTCCCGGACGATTGTGACGCCTACGGGCACCTGAACCAGGCCTCGCTGCTGCGCCTGTTCGAACGGGCGCGGTGGGACATCATCGCGCGGGGCCCCGGCATGGATGTGTTCACCCGCAACGGGGTGTGGCCTGCCGCCCGCAAGACCACCATCGAGTACCGGGCGCAGACTTTCCCCGGCGACGTGCTGCGCATTGATATGCGGTTCGCGCGACTCGGGAATACCTCATTCACGCTCCAGCAGTCCGCTGTTCGCGTTGCGGATGGGGCGATCATCGCGGAGGCCGAGTTCGTGATGGTCACCATTAACCGGGAAGGGCACCCCTCCCCAGTGCCCGACGAGGTGCCGCATGCGTTGGGGAGTCGCGCCTCGCGCAGCGTGAGCGAGAGCCGCCAGATCATGGCGGGCGACCTGCTCACCACGGTGGACGTGCGCGGCGACGGACCCGCCATCCTCTTCCTCCACGGCTTCCCTCTTGATCGTACACTTTGGCGCACGCTGGCCACGACGTTGACCGGTTGGCGGCGCGTGGCCCCCGACCTGCGGGGGTTCGGGCAAACGCCGATGCTGCCTGGTGCACCGACCATGGCGACGTACGCCGACGACCTGATCGCCTTGATGGACGCGTTGAGCATTGACCGGACCGTTATCTGCGGCCTCTCGATGGGTGGCTACATTGCGTTCGACTTGTTGCGTCGCTATCCCAACCGCGTGCGGGCGTTGATCCTGCTGAACACGCGGGCCGGCCCCGATGACGCCGAGACGCGTGCCAACCGCGACAAACAGGTGGCCCGGGTCCGGCGCGATGGCACGGGGTTCCTCAGCGACACCATGTTGCCCAAGTTGCTCGCGCCGTCCACCTCCAAGGTGAGGCCCGACGTGGTGGCGCACGTGAAGCAGATGATGGCGGGCGCCTCAGCCGACGGCGTGGTGCAGGCCCTCGGGGCCATGCGCGACCGCCCCGACAGCACGCCGGATCTCGCGCGTATCACCGTTCCAACGCTGGTGATCGGCGGCAAGGACGATGTCCTGATCCCCGCCCCCATCGTCAAGGCCCTGGCGGACGCGATCCCCGGCGCCCACTGCACGATCATGCCTGAGGCCGGACACCTGACCCCGCTCGAGCAGCCGATCAACACAAGTCGTCTCGTGAGCGAATTCCTGGAGGCCGTACCGTGAAGCCTGTTCTATCGCTGGTGCTTGGATTGATCGTCGCGTGTGCCCCGTCGGAGGATGGTGCCGACCAGGCTGCGGCAACGCCGACCGTTCCGCCGGTCGTGGTGCTGGAAACCGACCTTGGCGACATCGTGATGGAGCTGGCGCCGGAGCGCGCCCCCGAAACGGTCGCCAACTTTCTCGTGCACGTGCGGGGCGGGTTCTACAACGGACTCACGTTCCATCGCATCATGCCGGGTTTCGTGATCCAGACCGGCCAGGTCCAGTCGGATTCCAACCGCCGTACCAGTAATGCCACCGCCGTGCCCAACGAGAACCCGAACGGCCTGTCGAACACGCGAGGCACCGTCGCGATGGCGCGTGCCGGACACCCGCACAGTGCGATCGCCGAGTTCTACTTCAATCTGGTGGATAACAGCGAGGCGCTGGACTTCCGCGACAGCACGATGCAGGGATTTGGCTACGTCGTGTTTGGCCGCGTGACGTCCGGGATGGCGGTCGTGGACTCGATCGGGCGGATTCGTACGCAACGATTCTTGAGTCACCCGACGTTCCCAACCGTGCCGCCGGTCATTCAGCGCGCGTACGTGCGCGAGCCCTCCTGATGGGACATCTGGCCGAACTGTTCGAGAACAATCGCCGCTGGGCCGAGCGGCAGATCGCCGAGCGACCGGATTTCTTTACGTCACTGGCGGCACAGCAGCGACCGAGGTTCCTCTGGATTGGCTGCTCGGATTCGCGCGTCCCGGCCAACCAGATCGTGGGGCTCGCGCCAGGCGAGGTATTTGTCCATCGCAACGTGGCTAACGTCGTGGCGCATGCTGACCTCAACTGCCTGTCGGTCATCCAGTATGCGGTGGACGTGCTCGGAGTGCGCGACATCATCGTCTGCGGTCATTATGGTTGTGGCGGTGTGCAGGCCGCGCTGGGCGATGCGCAACTCGGGCTGATTGACAACTGGATCCGCTTCGTGCGGGATGTGGCGCACCGGCACGACGTCGAGCTCGAGGCGCTCACCGATCCCGTCAAACGCGCCACGCGGCTGTGCGAACTCAACGTGCTGGCGCAAACGGAGAATGTGGTGCGTACGACCTTCGTGCAGAACGCCTGGCGCGCCGGCCGTGACGTCACCGTGCACGGGTGGATCTACGATGTGGCCGACGGGCGCCTGCGTGACCTCAGCACAATGACGAGTCGAGAGCATGTGGCGGGAGCGTATCGGCTGTGATGCTGCACGTGACGAACGGAGCGGCCGTCGGAGACACCCTCGCAGGCGTCGTCGACGGCCGTATTGTTTCCTGGGATGATATCCTGCACGACGGACCGGTGCCGGGCACGCTGTCGGCGGCTGAACTGCGATCCACTCGGGCCCGCTTCATCGCCGAGCGCGGGTGGGAAGATGTCACGGCGGCAGAGCACCGCTTCGCCGAGCGCGATGCCGCGCTCGAGGCCGATGCTCCGGAGGTCGTGCTCTGGTTCGAGCACGACCTCTACGACCAGCTGCAACTCCTCCAGATCCTCGACCGCCTGGCCGACGCGGCGGGACCCAACCGCGTCATGCTGATCCAGAGCGACACGTACCTCGGCCCCCTGAATGCCAGGGAATTGGCCGCGCTCTTCC
This sequence comes from Gemmatimonadales bacterium, assembly GCA_040877595.1. Classification (GTDB taxonomy): domain Bacteria; phylum Gemmatimonadota; class Gemmatimonadetes; order Gemmatimonadales; family GWC2-71-9; genus JBBDNM01. Next base: position 28,627 of record JBBDNM010000069.1, read on the forward strand.
CAACTCGACGTGTCATCACCGAGCGCGACCTCTCATGTGCGGCCGAAGCGTGGGCCGCCTTTACCCAGCCTGACCCGCACTGGATAGCACGCCTGGCCGCGCGGACCGACCTTCCCCTGCCCTACGTCGCTCCCGCACTGCGCCGCTTGCTGGAGCAGTTCCCGGGTGAGGCGAACGGTCTTTCCCGATCAGAACGCCTGATTCTCAACGCTGTTGTCGCCGGCGCCATTACGCCGGCCACCGCGTTCCTGCATTCGCAGAAACGCGACCAACCGTACTTCGTGGGTGATACCTGCTTTGCGTGGTATCTCGAACGCATGGCGGCGACGCCGGCTCCCCTGATTGTTCGCGCCGATCGTGCCCCGCTCACGCCGCCAGACGGACCTGACGCCGCGTTCTGGCACGCCACGCTCGAGCTCACCGAAACGGGCGAGGCCGTACACAATGGAGACGCCGACTGGGTGATGCTGCAGGGTCTCGACCGGTGGTATGGCGGCGTGCACCTCGCAGGCCACTTCACGCGGTGGCGCTGGGACGCCGCGCGCGGGCTGGTGGACGCGGCATGAGGACAATGCTCCTGCCCCTTCTGCCCCTTCTCCATCTGTCGTGCAACAACGAACCCGCGTCGACGCCGCAGTCCCCGATCGACCTGTCCACCGGCACCCATGTCGTGCTACTCGGCACCGGCACGCCCAACGCCGATCCCGATCGCTCGGGGCCCGCGGTCGCGATCGTGGTGGATGGCGCCGTGTATCTGGTGGATGCGGGCCCAGGCGTGGTGCGCCGGGCGTCTGCCGCACGGTTGGATGTGAAGCGCCTCAATCGCGTATTCCTCACGCACCTGCACAGCGATCACACCACAGGGCTGCCAGACCTCTGGCTGTCGCCGTGGGTGCTTGATCGTCCCACTCCGTTGGCCGTGTACGGGCCGCCCGGTACGGGTGAGCTCGTGCACCACCTCGCGCAGGCGTACCGTAGCGACATCGAACGTCGCCTGAGCGGCTTCCAGCCGAGTGACACCACCGGCTGGCGGATCTCGGCCACCGAAGTGGGTCCGGGGGAGGTGTATCGCGATGACCGCGTGACCGTGACCGCCCTTCTCGTAGATCACCAGGACTGGCCGGTGGCGTACGGCTACCGGTTCCAAACTGCTGACCGCGTCATCGTCGTCTCGGGAGACACCCGACCCACCGAAACGATCGTCGAGGCGTGCAACGGGTGCGACGTGCTGGTGCATGAGGTGTACTCGGATGCCGCGTTTGCACGCCGCAGCCCCGAATGGCAGCGATATCACGGAGGCGCCCATACGGGCGCCGCCGACCTGGGCCGTTTGGTGGCGCGGGCGAACCCCGGTGTTCTCGTGCTATATCATCAGTTGTTGTGGGGTACCAGTGACAGCGCTCTGGTGGCCGAAATTGCGCCCCATTGGGACGGCCGGGTCGTTTCGGGAAGAGATCTTCAGGTTTTCTAGGTCCCCGGTGCACCGTGCACCGTGCACGAGTCAAAGGTAGTATTCGACGAGGAGGAGCCTCCCGAGCGATGACCGCCACCACCCAACCCCGCGAAAGCCGCGAGCACGTCGTCATCCGATTCGCCGGTGACTCCGGCGACGGTATGCAGTTGACCGGTGCCCAGTTCACCAGGGAAACCGCGCTGGCCGGCAACGACCTCGCCACCTTCCCCGATTTTCCGGCCGAGATTCGCGCGCCCGCCGGCACGACGTTCGGCGTGTCGGCCTTCCAGATCCAGTTTGGCTCCGACGAGATCATGACGCCGGGCGACGAACTGGACGCGCTGGTCGTCATGAATCCCGCCGCGCTGATGGTGACACTCGCCGACCTGCGACTGGGTGGCCTGCTCATCGTGGACACGGGAGCGTTCAACGAGCGGAACTTGCAGAAGGCCGGGTACAAGGCCAACCCGCTCGACGACAATGCCCTCGCGCCGTATCAAGTGTTGCCCATTGATATCTCGCAGCGCACGCTCGAGGCCGTGAAGCAGTTCGGGCTTTCGCAGAAGGAAGCCCTTCGTGCCAAGAACATGTGGGCGCTGGGGCTCGTGCTCTGGATGTTCGACCGCGAACGCCAGGCCACGCTTGACTACCTCTCTCGCAAGTTCGCCAAGGCGCCCGACATCCTCGGCGCCAACCTCGCCGCGTTGAACGCCGGTCACGCCTACGGCGAAACGGCCGAACTCAATGCCTCCGTGCTCGGGTACTCTGTCCCGCGCGCCGAGGTGCCGATCGGGACCTATCGTACCGTGAGCGGAACAGAAGCGCTGGCGTGGGGATTGGTGGTCGGCCTGAAGAAGGCGGGACTCAAGACCCTGATGTTTGGCTCGTATCCCATCACGCCGGCCTCGCCACTCCTGCACGTGCTTGCCGGCCTCAAGCCGTACGGCGTGGTCACGTTCCAGGCCGAAGATGAAATCGCCGCCGTCTGCTCGGCCATTGGCGCGAGCTACGCGGGCGCGCTGGGCGTGACTTCAAGTTCAGGCCCGGGCATCGCGCTCAAGACCGAAGCCATCGGGCTCGCGATCAGCACCGAACTCCCGTTGGTGATCGTCAATTCCCAACGAGCCGGTCCGTCCACCGGCTTGCCCACCAAGACCGAACAGTCAGACCTGTACCAAGCCATTTACGGGCGGAATGCCGACTCGCCTTTGCCAGTAGTAGCATCAGCTACTCCGTCAGATTGTTACGATGTTGCCGTCGAGGCCGTCCGCTTGGCCACCAAGTACATGACCCCGGTCATGTTGCTGACGGACGGGTATCTGGCGAACGCCGCTGAGCCGTGGCGCGTCCCGGATGCCGACGATATTCCGCCATTCCCGGTGCACTTTCGAACCGACCCCGAGGGGTTCCATCCTTTCTTGAGAGATCCGGAGACCTTGGCCCGCGTGTGGCCAATTCCCGGAACGCCGGGCCTCGCGCACCGCATCGGTGGGATCGAGAAGCACTACGGCTCGGGCCACATCTCGTATGACCCGGCCAACCACCAGAAAATGACCGATACCCGGGCCAACAAAGTGAACGGGATCGCGAACGACATCCCGCTCCAGCTAGTCGCTCTCGGTGAACCGCGCGGGAAACTTGCCGTGGTGGGCTGGGGCTCAACCTACGGTCCGTTGTATCAGGCGGTGCGGCGGCTCCGGGAAGAAGGCCACGCCGTTTCGCACATTCACATTCGGTACCTGCACCCGTTTCCGCGCAACCTGAGAACGCTGCTGGCCGGATTCGAACGCGTCATCGTGCCGGAGATGAACGCGGGACAACTGGTAACCGTGTTGCGCAGTACGTACCTCGTGGACGCCGAGTCGCTGAGTCAGGTGACCGGTAAACCGTTCAAGGTGTCTGATGTTATCGCCGCGCTACGGGCGCGGCTGGAGGCTTGATGACCACGGTCGCTCCCGAAAAGCGCGCGCCCAAGGACTATGCGTCCGACCAGGAAGTTCGTTGGTGTCCGGGCTGCGGCGATTACGCCATCATCAAGGCCGCGCAAAAAGCCTTGGCCGATCTTCAGGTGGATCCCGACCAGACGGTGTTCGTCTCCGGTATCGGGTGCGCGGCGCGCTTCCCGTACTACATGAACACCTATGGCTTTCACACCATCCACGGTCGCGCGCCGGCCGTCGCCACCGGGGTGAAGCTGGCCAACCCTGATCTCGACGTCTGGGTGATCTCCGGTGACGGCGATGCGCTCAGCATCGGCGGCAACCACTTGCTTCACCTGCTGCGCCGCAACGTGGACCTGCAGTTCCTGCTGTTCAACAACGAGATCTACGGCCTCACCAAGGGCCAGTATTCTCCCACGTCGCGCGTCGGCACGCGGTCGCCCAGCACGCCACAAGGCTCACTCGATACGCCGGTCTCGGCGTGCGAACTGGCCTTGGGTGCCGGCGCCCGATTCGTGGCGCGCGCCATTGATATCCAGCAGCCCAAGCTCGTGGAAATCCTCAAGCGCGCGCACGCGCACCGCGGCACGTCCTTCGTCGAAGTCTTCCAGAACTGTGTCGTGTTCAACGACAACGTGTTTGGGCATTTCACCGACAAGGATGTCGCGGTCGACCGGCAGCTGTTCGTCGAGCACGGCGCTCCGCTTCGTTGGGGCAAGAATCGGGAACACGGCCTCCGGCTGGATCCCAAGGCCCTGAAACTCGACGTCGTCCGTGTCGGGGAAGGTGGGGTGGGGGAGGGTGAAATCCTGGTCCACGACGAGACCAATCGCGGTCTTGCGCAACTGCTTGTATCCCTGCAACCTCCCGAATTTCCGGTGGCTTTGGGGGTTATCTACTGTAATCAGGCCGCTACCACCTACGAGCAGGATGTCCATGCCCAGATCCGGGCTGCCGGCACCCCCCAGGACGACCTGAACTCCCTCCTGCGCCGGGGCCAGACTTGGGAGGTTTTGGGGTAGGCCCATTGACGGAAACGCCCGAGCGTACTACCGTTACCCCAGTAAAGCGTGGCGGCCTTCAAGGCGCTAGGTACCAACGAGCGATCGATTCGGGACCCGGCCAGCAACGCGAGGTCCCGTTTTTTATGTATGCAGGACGCCCTAACGCGGGGGCGATAAACAGCCGCGGATGGACTGTAGTCGGTCAGGTACGGATCGTCCGCCCTCCCGACCAGATCCAAGACCAACATCCCCTCCGGGGGAAGGAGAGCAGTACGATGCGTATCACCGGCACCGTGAAGTGGTTCAACGAAGCGAAGGGCTTTGGCTTCATTGCGCGCGAAGATGGCGGCAAGGATGTCTTTGTCCACTTCTCGGCCATCCAGAGCCAGGGCTTCAAGACGCTCGCCGAAGGCGAAGCAGTCGAGTTCGAGGTTGTTGACGGACAGAAGGGCCCTGCGGCCCAGAACGTCATGAAGACCGGCTCAGGCTCGAGCGCGGCTCGCTAACCTGCGAGACGTTCCACAGATGTAAAGGGGGGCCGCCCGTTCGTCGGGCGGCTCCGCCAGTTTTCACCACTGGAGAGGTTCATGGCTGAAGTCATAATCGACGAATCGACCGACTTCCAGCGCGCGCTGAAGATTTTCAAGCGCAAGGTGCAGAAGGCCGGCATTCTCAAGGATCTCCGCCAAAAGCGGCATTACGAGAAGCCCAGCGCCATGCGCAAGAAGAAGCAGGAAGCCGCCGAGCGGCGTCGTCGCAAGAACAAGGCGTGAGGCGTCTGCGGGACTAGACGCCCGCCGCCTCACCTTCTTTCACAAACTCCGCCAACATCTCATCGAAGTTCCGCGAATGGTGCATGGAGCAGAATTTTGGCCCGCACATCGCACAGAACTCCGCACTCTTGAAGTACTCGGCCGGCAGCGATTCGTCGTGATAGGCCTTCGCCCGTTCGGGATCCAGTGACAACCGGAACTGTTCGTTCCAGTCGAACGCATACCGCGCCCGACTGAGCGCGTCGTCACGCGTGGTGGCGCCCGTACGGCCCCGTGCGATATCGGCCGCGTGCGCCGCAATCTTGTAGGCAATCACGCCCTCTCGCACGTCATCCTTGTTGGGCAGCCCCAGGTGCTCCTTGGGCGTCACATAGCACAGCATGTCCGCGCCGTACCACCCGATCATCGCCGCCCCGATCGCGCTCGTGATGTGGTCGTACCCCGGCGCGATGTCGGTCACCAACGGTCCCAGGGTGTAAAACGGCGCTCCGTGACACAGCTCCTTCTGTTTCCGCACGTTCATCTCGATCTGTTGCATCGGGATGTGTCCTGGGCCTTCCACCATCACCTGGACATCGTGCTTCCATGACCAGGTCGTGAGCTGGCCCAGCGTTTCCAGTTCGGCAAACTGCGCCTTGTCGCTCGCGTCATGAATGGAACCCGGCCGCAGCGAGTCACCCAGGGAGGCCGTGACGTCGTACGCCGCCAGGATCTCGCATACTTGGTCCCAATGGGCGTACAGCGGGTTCTGCTGGCGGTGCTGCATCATCCACACGGCCATGAGCGAACCGCCGCGGCTCACGATGCCGGTCACGCGCCCATACACCAGCGGCAGGTGCTCCAGCAGAATGCCCGCATGGAGCGTCATGTAGTCCACGCCCTGTTGGGCCTGGTGCTCCACCATGTCGAGGAACATCTGCGGCGTCATGTCGCCGATTTCTTCGATGCGGTCGGTGATGATCTGATAGACCGGCACGGTCCCTACGGGGACCGTGGATGCCGCAATGATCGCCGAGCGTGTGGCGTCCAGATCGCGGCCGGTGGACAGGTCCATCACCGTATCCGCGCCAAACTTCACGGCGAAGGTGAGCTTCTCGAGTTCCTCCGGGATACTCGATGTCACCGCCGAGTTGCCGATGTTGGCGTTGATCTTGACCGAGGCGACCGTACCGATGGCCATCGGCTCGAGTGACCCGGCCAGGTGGCGGACGTTGGCTGGAATGATGAGCCGGCCGACCGCGATTTCATCGCGCACGAGCGCGGCATCGAGCCCTTCGCGCTCGGCCACGAAGTGCATGGCATCGGTGATTTCGCCCTGGCGGGCGTAGGACATCTGGGTAGGCATGTGACTCCCTCCGCCGGTATGATCCGGATCAGGTTCTTGGGGTGTGATCTCAGCCCGGACTGGCGGGCACCCCCGTCAACGGTTCAATCTATGGTGTCCTTCGTCAGGGGCCAGCCGTGATGAGTCTCCGCCTCGAAAATCGGGTTGCTCTGGTCACCGGCGGTACCGGCGCCTTGGGTCGCGCCGTCGTGCGCCGCCTGCTCTCGGCGGGCGCCGCGGTGCATACCACCTGGATGGTAGAACGCGAGGTGGATGAGCTGCACGCTTTCCTGGGCGATACGGCCGAGAAAGTGGGAATGCACAAGGCGGATGCCACCGACCGCAATGACATGGAACGTGTGATGAGCGCCGTCGTGAAACGCGACGACCGCCTGGATGTGCTGGCCGCCCTGGTGGGCGGCTTTGCCACAGGTCCACTGACCGACACGTCGGTGGAAGACTTCGAAAAGATGTTGTCCCTGAACGCCACCACCGCGTTCGCCGCCGCGCGGGCCTGCGTCCCACGCATGCGTGAGCGGAAACACGGACGGATTGTGTTGGTGGGCGCCGTGCCGGCGCTCGACCGAGGCGCCAAGGAGATGGCAGCCTACTCCGCTTCCAAGGCCGCCGTGGTGAACCTGATGGAGTCGTTGTCCAAGGAGTTGGTGGCCGATCACATCACCGTGAACGCCGTCGTGCCCACGACGATTGACACGCCCGCCAATCGGGCGTCCATGCCAGACGCCGATACCTCGACTTGGCTCACACCGGACGAGATCGCGGAAGTGATTGGATTTCTGGCCAGTGATGCCGGTGGGATCGTGACGGGGACGGCGGTTCGGCTTCGGAAAGGCTGAGGATTACCCCGGAGTTCACGGAGGCCACGGAGGCAACCAATGTCTTGCTCCGTGTTCTCCGCGCCCAGTGGTTATGTCTCTTCTACGAGTAGTTCGCGCGTGAACTTCTTGCCGAGCCGCTTTTCCCCGGCGTGATGCTTGTTCCATTCTTCGCGGTAGCAGAACGGATCAATCCCGGTAGCGCGATCCACGGCCAGCATACCGTCCAGGTGATCAATTTCGTGCTGCAACAATTCGGCCAGATCCTTCTCGGCCACCAGCTCCTGTTCCTTGCCCACCAGATCCTTGTACTGCACCGTGAGCTGATGGGTGCGTTGCACGCGGATCAACAGGTTGGGGATGGAGAAGCAGTCATCCCACACCAGGAAGTCGTGCGCCCCGACGTCCACGATTTCGGGGTTCACGAGCCACAGGGGCTCGACCACCTCGAGATAGATCATCCGGAGAGGGGCTCCGATCTGGGGTGCCGCGAGCCCGCGACCAAACCCGTGTCGGGCCTTCAAATCGCGAAGAGTGTCCTGCAGGTCTACGGCCACCATCCGGACCCCCGCCGAGCGGACGTTCTTGACGGGATCGCACTTTACCCTGAGTATCGGGTCGCCCAGATGGCGAACGCGGTGTACGGTCATGCCTCAATCTAGGATTTTCGCGTGCTTGCAGCCATTGTGACCGCCGCCGGCGCCTCCGAGCGCATGGGAGGGCACCCCAAAGCCCTGCTCGATTGGCACGGGGAAACGTTTCTTGGCGGGATCCTCAAGGCCTGCTTCGCGGCCGGTATCGAGCGCCGCGTGGTGACCCTCGGTCACGATGCCGATCGTATCCGCGCCCAGGTGCCGCTCGACGGCATCACCGTGGTTGAATCCGCCGACCTCGCCGCCGGTCCCATCGGCTCTGTTCGCGCAGGTCTCGCCACCTTGATGCGCCACCCGGTGGACGGGGTGCTGATCTGGCCCGTCGATCGACCGCATGTGCAGGTGAGCACGATCGAAGCGCTCCTCGCCGCGTTCGACCGCCGCACCCATGCCATGATTGTGCCCCTTTATGATGGTCGCCGAGGGCACCCCGTGGCCTTCGCCCGGAGCGTGTTCGGTGAAATCATGGCGGCGCCGGATCGGGAAGGGGCGCGTGCCGTGGTCCGGCGCGACCCGTCGCGCGTGCTGGCGGTAGCGGTCGACGACCGAGCGGTGATCGAGGATGTGAACACGCCGGACGAGTATCGAAACCTCCTCCGGCGTGGCGATCAGCTGCGGCTGTTCCGTTAGGCGGCGGGCCGCGCGAGACGGAGCCGAACGACGTACTGCACATCCAATTCATCCCGCATGACGCCGTAGAACACATCGCCGTCGATTGCCAGGACCTGAATTCGCCCGGGCATTTCGACACGGCCGAGATAGCGTCCCTGCGAGTCAAACACATCCCAGCGCGGTGCCGCGAGATCCATCTGGATGTTGAAGTTCTCCAGTTCGCCCTCGTTGAGGTCGGCTACCGACCGAACGAGCTGGACCCATGTCGAACCGTCCGGGCCTGGCGTCACAAACCCCATTACCGGGTAGTTCGCCGCGAAGTTCATGTTCGCGCGCATCATCTGGAGTGCCTGCGGCGGCAGTGGCCGCCCCGCCTGCCGAACGGCAATCTCGATCACCGCGTCACGCATGCGGTTCGCGTGGTCCTCAGTGACTGGCTGCGCTGTGAAGTGTTTCGTGATGATCTGCGTCACCTGCCCGGTGGTGTCGCGCAACTCGATCCGGTAGTTCGAGTTCACGCCATATAGCAGCCCGCCGGTTGGCAACACCGCCCAGAGTGGCTCGGGCGAGAAGAACTGCCATTGGGGCTGTCCGTTCACAAACTGGAAGGTCTGTCCCGAGGGCACGCTCATCAGCGTGTCTAGGGGTTCGCCTTCCCCAGAGAGTCGGACGACGCGGTCCATCGAATCCGCCGTGGTGCCCGGCAACGCAAAGCGCCGCATCTGCGCGATCAGGTTTCCGTCAGCATCGCTGTCGATCCGGAATGGGAATCCAGTCCGTGCAAAGTCAATGCGGAAGCTCCCGACACCCGTACCGTCGGTCAGGAACTTGACATATCGTGCATTACCCTGGTCGAGCACGAGCAGCGTGTCCCCCCGAGTGAGCACCAATCCGCCCGCTACCACTCCGGGACTCAGCTCGCCAAGACCCGAGCCCGGGCGGCCGATGGTCCGGAGGTACTGTCCCTGGGAATCGAACACCTTGATGTGCTGGCCCTGCTGGTCTAGCACGTAAATGGTGCCGTCGTCAGCAACCTCGATAGCAGCCAACGCCCCGAACTGGTATTCGGGCTCGCCCTCGGCGGTCCCGATCCTCAGATCCTCAACCAACCGCCAGGCCCGATCGCCTGACCAGAGCCCGGTTGCCGGATTCTCCACGATCTGAATGCCGGCGCTGTCCCGAATCGTGCCGGCCCAGTTGGCCCCGTCGGCCGTCGAACAGGCACCAGCAGTCAGGGCCAGGGTTGCGAAGCAGGCCAGAATTCTTGAGTCTTTGGTCATTGGTTCTACCTCCAGGTGTGGCCCCGAACATAGCAATATCTGGAAGATTCCCGGAGTCCCGGAATTACGAGCGGTCGCATCTGCGGTTTCGGCGGGCTGGCCCCATAAACAAACAAAATTGTTGACTTAGTTGATTATTGGCCGAATTCCCGATAGAATCCGAACCAGATGCAGCAATCGGTACCGGGTCTTTCGGCCCATCGCGGGCTTCGCGGCGAGACCCTCGTCGAGTTGAAGAAAGCCCAGCCCCTCACCACGCAGGAGCTGGCCGAACGCTTTGGCGTGACGGCCAACGCGATCCGCCGGCACCTGAAGGAACTCGAAGTCGAGGGTCTCGTGGTCTACGAGCGTGTACAGTTGGGCCAGGGTGCTCCGACGTTTGCTTATCGCTTGTCATCGGCGGGCGAAGAACTGTTCCCGAAGCGCTATGAAGCCGCCCTCACGGCGCTGCTCAGGCATCTCGAAGCTCTGGGTGGCCGCGAAGAGGTCCGCCGCTTCTTCACTGCGCGGTTCCGCATTCAGGCCGACCAGCTCAAGGATCGGCTGGATCGTGCGGACCTACTCGAACACCGGGTAGCGGCCGTAGCCGAGTTCCTCTCGGCCGAAGGATTCATGGCCGACTGGTCGCAGATCGACGGCCAGTTGACCATCGCCGAGCACAACTGCGCCATGCACGCCGTCGCCGAGCAGTTTCCCGAGGTCTGCGAGAGCGAACTCGCGTTCCTCCGCGAACTCTTCGGTCCCCACGTTGAACGCACTCAGCACATCGTCGCCGGATGTAACGCGTGTCAATACGCGATCCGGACGGAGCAGGCATGACATCCATTGAAGCCCACGTTGCCAAACCGTACCAGTACGGGTGGTCCACCGAGATCGAATCGGATACCGTCCCGCCCGGTTTGAACGAAGACACCATTCGCCTCATCTCGGCCAAGAAGGAAGAACCCGAGTGGTTGCTGGAATGGCGGCTCAAGGCGTATCGCCACTGGCTCACCATGAAAGAGCCGCGGTGGGCCAACGTGAAGTACGAGCCGATCGATTACCAGGCCATTCGCTACTACTCGGCGCCCAGGAAGAAGCCGCAGCTCGCCAGCATGGACGAGGTGGATCCGGCCCTGCTCGACACGTTCGAGAAGCTGGGTATTCCGATCTCCGAGCAGAAGCGCCTGGCTGGCGTCGCGGTGGATGCCGTGTTCGACAGCGTGTCGGTGGCGACGACCTTCAAGGAAACGCTCAAGAAGGCCGGCGTCATCTTCCTGCCGTTCTCCGAAGCCGTGCGCGAGTACCCGGACCTGGTGCAGAAGTACCTGGGCTCCGTGGTGCCTTCCGCCGACAATTTCTTTGCCGCGCTCAACAGCGCCGTGTTTACCGACGGCTCGTTCGTGTTCCTGCCCAAGGGTGTGCGCTGCCCGATGGAGCTGTCCACGTACTTCCGGATCAACGCCGCGAGTACGGGCCAGTTCGAGCGCACGCTCATCGTGGCCGAAGAGGGCGCGTATGTGAGCTATTTGGAAGGCTGCTCAGCGCCCATGCGCGATGAGAACCAGCTGCACGCGGCGGTCGTCGAGCTTATCGCGCTGGACGACGCCCAGATCAAGTATTCAACCGTCCAGAACTGGTACCCCGGCGATGCCGAGGGCAAGGGCGGCATCTACAACTTTGTCACCAAGCGCGGCAAGTGTGCCGGCAGGAACAGCAAGATCTCCTGGACGCAGGTGGAGACGGGTTCCGCTATCACGTGGAAATACCCGTCCTGCATCCTCCTGGGTGACAACTCGGTCGGTGAGTTCTACTCGGTGGCCCTGACCAACAACCGCCAACAGGCGGATACGGGTACGAAAATGATTCACATCGGGAAGAACACGAAGAGCACGATCGTCTCCAAGGGCATCAGCGCGGGGAAGGGCAACAACACGTACCGCGGCCAAGTGCTCATCATGAAGGGCGCGGAGGGCGCGCGGAACTACTCGCAGTGCGACTCGATGTTGATCGGGGACCAGTGTGGTGCCCACACGTTCCCCTACATTGACGTCCGCAACCCCTCGGCCATCATGGAGCACGAAGCGTCCACGTCGAAGATCGGCGAGGACCAGATCTTCTACTGTCAGCAGCGCGGCCTCAAGGCAGAGGACGCGGTCTCCCTCATCGTCAACGGGTTCTGCAGAGAGGTCTTCAAGGAACTCCCCATGGAGTTCGCCGTCGAAGCCCAGAACCTGCTCGGCATCAGCTTGGAAGGAAGCGTTGGATAAATGAGCATGCTGGAGATCAAGAACCTGCACGCCGGCGTCGAAGGCGCCGAGATCCTGAAGGGCGTGGACCTCACCGTGAACCTGGGGGAAGTGCACGCCATCATGGGCCCAAACGGTTCCGGCAAGTCCACGTTGGCGCAGATTCTGGCCGGCCACCCGGCCTATGAGGTGTCCGCGGGCAGCATCACGTACGACGGCAAGGACGTGTTGGAGATGGCTCCCGAGGAACGCGCCCACGCGGGCATGTTCCTCGCCTTCCAGTACCCGGTCGAGATTCGCGGCATCACCAATGCCTACTTCCTGCGCTCGGCCGTGAACGGTATCCGCAAGGCCCAGGGACTGGAAGAGTACGACATGATGGACTTCCTCCAAGTGCTTGAGGAGAAACTCAAGTCCATCGGCTGGGACGACAGCCTCATGAGCCGGCCGGTCAATGAGGGCTTTTCGGGCGGCGAAAAGAAGCGGAACGAGATTCTCCAGATGGCAGTGCTCGAGCCCAGGCTCGCCATTCTCGACGAGACCGATTCGGGCCTGGACATTGACGCGCTCAAGACCGTGGCCGAAGCCGTGAACAAGCTGCGCAGTCCTGATCGCGCGTTCATCATCGTGACGCACTACCAGCGCCTGCTCAACTACATCACGCCCGACAAGGTGCACGTGCTGGCGGGCGGCAAGATCGTCAAATCGGGCGGCAAGGAACTGGCGCACGAGCTTGAGGCCAAGGGCTACGACTGGCTGCGCGAGCCGGCGGGAGTGGCGTAATGCCCGCCACGCTGGTGCAGGACATCCGTCAGGGCGCCAAGGCGCGGTTTGCCAAGCGCGGCTTTCCTACCGCCAAGGACGAGAGCTACCGGTTCACGAGTCTCGGCACGCTTGCCCAGACCGAGTTCAAGGACGCACCGCAAGCAGTGGTGACGGCCGAGCAGATTGCGCGCTTCCGGTTGCTGCCGGACGTGCCCTGTGCCGTGACCGTGAATGGCCGGTATGACGCCATGCATTCGGCCACGAAGATGCCCAAGGGCGTTACCGTGATGAGCCTGGCACTGGCGGCCGAGCAGCACCCGGACTTGGTACAACCCCACCTGGACAAGCTCACCGGGGCGGCAGACAGTCCGTTCGCGGCGCTGGCGGGGGCGTCATTGAACGACGGGCTGTTCGTGCATGTCACCAAAGACGTGGTGGTGGCGCACGCCATCGAGTTGATCCACCTCACTGCGCCGGGTGACTGGCCCATCGCGAACTATCCGCGCACGCTGGTCGTCATGGACCTGGGTGCCCAGTGCTCGCTGGTGGAGACCTTTGCCGGCACGAGCGACGCACCGTACTGGTGCAACCCCGTGAGCGAGTTTGTGCTGGCCGACAACGCGCGCCTCGAAACGCACCGCATTCAGCGTGAGGGCGCCGCCGCGTTCCATACCGGGTCGATGCATTCCACGCAGGGCCGGACGAGCCATCACCAGATGGTGTCGTTCGTGTTCGGCGGGCTGACCACGCGCATTGACGCAACCGCCGTGCTGAACGGCGAAGGGGCCGAGTGCACGCTGAACGGGCTGATTCTGGCGCAGGGGAAGCAGCATGTGGACCACCAGACCACGCTCGACCATGCCAAGCCGCACTGCAACAGCTGGGAATACTTCAACGGCATCTACGATGAACAGGCGCGCGGCGTGTTCACCGGGCGCATCATTGTGCGGCCGGGCGCGCAGAAGACCGATTCCAAGCAGACAAGCAACAATCTCCTGCTTTCCGACCAGGCGCGGGCCGACAGCCAGCCGCAGCTTGAGATCTACGCGGACGACGTCCGTTGCACGCACGGCGCGACACTGGGGCCGATTGACGAGCGCCACCTGTTCTATCTCCAGACCAGGGGCTTGAGCCGCATCGCGGCGCGGAACCTGCTCACGTGGGGTTTCGGCGCGGAGATCCTGAACTACGTGGCTGACGACGGGCTCAGGGCGGCGCTCGACGCCATCGTCCACGAACGGCTCGACCAAGGGGCCAGGCGCCGCGGCGAGTTGTGACCTTCGACGTCGCTCGGGTGCGCGCGGACTTCCCGATTCTCAGGACCTCGGTCGGCGGGCGCCCGCTCATCTACCTCGATAGCGCCGCCACCAGCCAGAAGCCACGCGCAGTGGTTGACGCCGTGACGCGGTACTACGAGTCCGGCAACGCCAATATCCATCGCGGTGTGTACCAGCTCAGCGCACAAGCCACCGAGGCCTACGAAGGGGTGCGGGCCAAGGCCCGTGCGTTTCTCAACGCAGCGGACGATCGTGAGATCGTATTCGTGCGCGGCACCACCGAAGCCATCAATCTGGTCGCACAGACGTTCGGCCGGCAGCGCGTCAAGGCGGGCGACCATGTTCTGATCTCCGCCATGGAGCACCACTCCAACATTGTTCCGTGGCAGTTGCTGTGTGAGTCGGTGGGGGCCTCGCTCCGTGTGATTCCCATGCTCACGAGTGGCGAGCTGGACTTGGAAGCCTATGATGCGATGCTGGACGAGCGGGTCAAGGTCGTGGCTCTCGTCCATATTTCCAACTCGCTCGGCACCATCAACCCGATCAAGGCGATGATCGCCTCGGCGCACGCACGCGGCATCCCGGTGCTAGTGGACGGCGCGCAGGCCGTCCCGCACGGGTCGGTGGATGTGCGCAATCTGGGCGCCGATTTCTACTGCATTTCAGGACACAAGATGTTCGGCCCCACCGGGATTGGCGTGCTGTACGGTCGTCTGGAACTGCTCGAGTCCATGCCGCCGTATCAGGGCGGTGGCGACATGATCCGGTCGGTGACGTTCGAGAAGACCACGTATGCGGCACCGCCGGCTCGCTTCGAGGCCGGCACGCCGCACATCGCGGGCGTGATCGGGCTGGGCGCCGCGTTCGCGTACCTGACGGCGCTCGACTGGAAGGCCGTCGAGACGCACGAACGCGACCTGTTGACGTACGCCACGGATCGCATCGGTCAGGTCGAGGGAGTACGGCTGTTCGGCACCGCTTCGTGCAAGGTGCCTGTCGTGTCGTTCACGATGGAAGGCGTCCATGCGCACGACATCGGGACGATCGTAGACAAGGAAGGCGTGGCGATTCGGACCGGACACCACTGCACCCAGCCCGTGATGCAGTTCTATGGCGTGCCGGCCACGGCGCGTGCCTCGATGGCGTTCTACAACACACGCGCCGACGTGGACGCGCTGGTCGCCGCCCTCGAGAAGGTCCGGGAGCTGTTCGCGTGAACGACCTCAAGGAGCTTTACCAGCAGGTCATCCTCGACCACAACCGGAGCCCGCGCAACTTCCACGAGATCGCGGACGCCAC
>JBBDNM010000069.1:44170-54181 GCA_040877595.1 Gemmatimonadales bacterium
GTGCTCGGCAAGCTGGTGGCGTTTGGTGGGGTGCGAGAGTTCCCGGCGCGCGTGAAGTGTGCCAACCTCGCGTGGCACACGTTGCACGCGGCGATCAGGGGGAGTGGGGCGGCGAGTACCGAGTAGCGAGACCCAACCGGTCTCCAGGAAGGGATGCGGCAAGTTCCCGCACGTTGTCGTGTCGCCGGATTTCGGCAACGAGACTCAGTCGCGGCTCCAGAGCGCCTCGACATCCACCGGCAACTCGAATGGTGACAGGATCGGCTCACCACACGCGAGAATCATGAGCGCACTGAGGACTCCGAGGGCTCGCGGCATACCGGTCATAGCCCCTGAACGCGGGACGGGTTCTGCGACTGGCGTCGGTGATCTCTTCGAGGCTCTCGGACCCAGGCCTCCACCTCCGCCCCGATCGGCGCGTGGGTCATTGACAGACATCATGGAGTTCATTACACTCGTTAATTATGCCTCGGAAACCCCGTCCAAGCCGAGTAGGCGAGCCCATTCAGGTGTACCTGACCGAGGCCGATCGCGCCCTGTTGGACAAGGCGGCCGCGGCGGCTGGGGAGTCGCGCGCCGAGATCATGCGGCGCGGCATCCGGCGTATCGCCGTCGAGGTGCTCAACGCCGAGCCGCCGATGCTCACGTTCCTGCGCGAAATGCAGTCGCACGACTGGCCGGACGAATCCATGCCGCCCGGCAGGGACCCGCAGGAGTGGTTCGAGCAGGAACTGGAGCGCTCCGTGCTGGACACGCACGAACCGACGCAGTGAGCGCTGTATTCCTGGATGCCTCGCTGTGGCTCGAGGCGATGTCGCCCAAGGCCGCACGCCACGCCACGGCGTACCGCTTGCTTGCCGGCGCGGCGGCGACGCGGTCGGTCATCGTAACGACGCCGTTCGTGATTGCCGAGGTGCACTCGATGGTTGCGCGGCGACTCGGTCCGGCCGCGGGACGACGGCTGCTCGATGAGGCCTGGTCACCGGCCTACGACGTGGTGCAACCGGACGCCGCCATGATTGCCGAGGCGATCGCGCGTTGGGTCAACGGCTACGCCGACCAGCCGTTCTCACTGTGTGATGCGGTGAGCTTCGAGGTCATGCGCGTCAAGCGCATCGCGCAGGCGCTCACGTTCGATCACCACTTCGCCACCGCCGGTTTCGCGATCGTCCGGTAGCCGTGCATGACGAGCACCGGGCCGGCGGTATCTACTCGAACGTGATCTGCAACCCCGCCGTAAACACCCGATCGGTGGTCTGGACGGCGCCGCCGGTTCCTGCGGAAACTCTGACCTTCGGCCGGCCCTTGTAGCTCTTGACAAATTGGGGGGGGGTAAACGTTGCTTACCCTCCGCAGGTGGGTCCAAGGGAGGCTGGCAGCGAGGTCGCGATGAGAGTCTCGGTGAGGATTGTTGACAGGGCTGTTGCCTGCGGAGCACTGCTGCTTGTCGTGGTACTGGGCTTGCAGGTGCGCGAACTGCGCACTGACGCGGTTGCGTTGCGCGAGCGAGTCAGGGTTGTCAGCACCGGCGATGTACTCCCACCGTTCGAAGCCACATCCACGGACGGCGTGTCGGTCAGCGTCGCCCATGGACGTGCTAACACCCTGCAGGTTCTGCTCGTCTTCAATACAAGGTGTGGCTTCTGCGCGAAGAACCTTCCGTACTGGCGGGGCCTGGTGGACTCGCTCCGCGCTGCGCCATCCACAAGCGTTCTAGGCTGGTCGCACGATCCAGACTCGCTCACGGTACCCTACGTTGCGGAACATGGATTGACCTTCCCCGTAATCACCCCTGACTCACGCTGGAGATCAGTCTTCAAGGTGGGTAGAGTGCCGACCACGCTGGTTGTCGGCGAGGGAGGTCGAGTACGGTTCGCCCGGGCGGGGGTTCTGACCCGCGAGGCGATGGACTCGGTCATGTCGCTGGTGCGGGGTGATTAGCCCCTGGTGTTTCAACCATGCAAGGAGGGTCGTATGAAACGGTCCATCGGGAGGATCTGGGGAGTGATGGTAGCGGTCGCCGTGATCTTGGCCTTGGCATTCGGTGTCCAGACTGTTGCGGCCGGGTCGGACTCGGTTAGCTGTAATCCGTACGATGGGGCCAACCTTGAGCTCTATCCCGATGGCCCGTGGTGCGAGGATGAGCCGTGTAACGCCTGGTTGCCTGAACGAACCGAACGGCACGGGCGGCGTGTGCCAAGAGACCGGACCGGAGAGCCACCCGAACCACTGCCTCTGCTTCTAGTCGCACCGTGTTTCGGGGTCTGGTATCGTGTGGATCTTCCGTGCCAGGCCCCGAATGCGGGCCTCTTGCGCTCCACGGGGCACCCGCACGCTGGACTGGGGTAATTTCGATCATGTCCGTTGCCTCCCAGAGGGCGGCCCGAACCATCTCGGTTGCTGCGACCCTCCTTGCGACGGTGTTGTGTAGCGCTTGCGACGCCACCGACCCGGACGCACGCGCGGTCTCGGTCGAGATCACCACATCCCGAGACATCGTGCTCGGGGGTGACACGATCCGTTTCACCGCCGAGGCCCGAGATGCGGGTGGCAGCACCGTCGTGGGCGCCCTCCTCGATTGGAGCGTAAACAATCCGTCGCTGGCGTCATTCGTGGACGCTCAGCGTGGGATCCTTGTCGCACGTGAGGCGCGAGGGGCCACCTGGGTGACGGTCAGGCTTCCCAATGGAACCGCCGATAGCAGCTCCTTGCTGGTCCAACCTCGACCGGTCGAGGTACAGACCCTCTCGGGCAATGATCAACGCGGCGTCATGCATCGCGAACTCGCACAGCCGCTGGTTGCCGTTGCGCTCGCGTCCGACGGGCTCGGAGTCGCCGGGGTGATCGTACAGTTCGCCACACCGTCGGTTGACGCTGAGCTTAGACCTGCCCTTGTCGCAACCGATACGATGGGCCACGCGGCCGCGCGCTGGGTGCTTGGGGAGGACTCGATTCAGGTGGTGCGGGCCGTGACCCTTCTGGCCGAGAGTCTCTCAACTGACTTCGTCGCGACTTCGGTAGCGCCAGGCGTGTGGACCTGGATGGCGGGAGATTCGACCATGAGTGTGCCACCAGCCTATGGAACGCGCGGTGTCCCCGATCCGGCGAATACGCCGGGAAGTCGCGTCGGCGCCAGCCATGCGGTGGGTCAGGATGGTTCGGTCTGGCTGGCAGGAGGCCGCACGGCGGCTGACGGTTTCCCGCTGCGCAATGACCTATGGCGCCTCGCGGGCGAAGTCTGGACGTGGGTAGCCGGAAGCGACCACGCCGACCCGGTGCCGGTTTTTGGAACGAAGGGAGTCCCGAGTGCCAGCAACGTGCCGCCGGGCCGGGAGTACAGCGCGCTCTGGGTTGATTACGCTGGGCACGCTTGGGTGTTCGGCGGTAGTGCATGGGACGACCTCTGGCGGTTCGACGGTACTTCGTGGACGTGGATGGCGGGTGACTCGACTCCGGGCCGTACCCCGGTGTACGGGAGCCGCGGTGTCACGAGTGCTGGCAATACTCCCGGAACGCGAATGCCCGGTGCCCAGTGGCTTGACCCGCTCGGGCGACGATGGATGTTCGGTGCGGGAACCGCATTCGAGGGGCGTAGTGATCTGTGGCGCCATGACGAGTCGGGATGGGTGTGGATTGCTGGCGATTCGACGGTCGGGCAATGGCCCCGCCACGGGCAGCTCGGCGTGCCTGACGCACAGAACACACCCGGCGTGCGCTTCGGCACGGGCAGTTGGACCACAGGAAGTTTCCTCTGGTTCCTCGGCGGGGGCGGTCTGAACGCCAATGCGGCCGCAACGTTCGCCTTGGGTGACGTGTGGCGCTTCGATGGGTCAGGGTGGGCATGGGTTGCCGGCTCCAACGCCGGGTCGAATCCGGGCGTGTACCGGCGTCGGGGGCTGTTCGATGCCTTGAGCCTCATCGGCGCACGCACCGGGCCCGCCGTTCATGAGACCAACGGCATCGTATGGATCTTTGGGGGCTCAGGCATCGACAGCATCGGACAGGCCGGTTCCCTCAACGACTTATGGCAGTTCAACGGTGTGCAGTGGTCATGGCATTCGGGTGCGCAGCGCCTCCCCGCTAATGCGGCGCGAGCCCCTGGTCGGTGGGGAACGCGAGGCGTCCCCCATCCTGCGAACATCCCGGGTGGGCGATCGAGATCGGTGATCTGGACCGCGCCCGGTGGTGCCCTGTGGATGTATGGCGGCTTCCGGCATGTTGACCTGTGGCGGTATGACCTGACGACGACGCCTTAGACTACGTCGGGTCGGCCCCGCCTTAGAACGTGATCTGCAACCCCGCCGTAAACACCCGATCCGTGGTCTGGAACGTGGGCTCGGGCACGTTGTCGAACTTCACCACGTAGCTCAGCTTGGTGGCGATCCGCGCCGAGATCGGGGCCACGATCGCCGCCTCGCCGTTGATCCGGTAGTCGTCCAGGTTCTGGAAGGTGGGCAGGAACTCTCCCGACAGGGTGCCGTACGCCGTGGCGGTGAACCCGCGGCGATAGGCCAGCGCCAGCCGGCCGGCGGCGAACCTGGTGGCGGTGCCGTCCACGCTGCGCTGCTGGTTGAGCGAGGCGCCCACCTCCGCGTTGAGCTGGTTCGCGTCCCCCGTCAGGATCTTGGCCGCCAGGCCCGCCGCCTCCTCGAACCGGCGGTCAAGGCCCGCGAAGGCGTTCCGCTCGAACGCGCCGAGGGCAAACACACCCACAAGACCGGTCAGGGCATAGTCGGCCCGGAGGCCGCCCTTCCACTGACTGGTGTTGGTGACGCCCGCGGTCCTGGCGTACACGACGCTGAACGTCTGGGTCAACGTGAGGCCATCCGTCTTGTACTCGAGCTTCTCACCGGCATTGAGCGTTGTGACGTCGGTGTTGCCGGCCGTGTTCACGAACCCCAGGTCGAGCGTCAGCTTGACGGGAGGTGGGGGAGCGTCCTGCGCGGTGAGAGGCAGGGCGAGAAGCAATGCGCTGCATCGAAGCATGAAATCAGGCCTTGAGGTCAGAGGTACAGTGAGGGCAGCGGGTCGCCTTGAGGGCGATTTCAGTGTAGCAGAACGGGCAGTCCTTCTTGCTCGGCGGAGGGGGTGCTGCGGCCTCCTGGCGCTGCAATCGGTTCATCGTGCGTACCAGCAGGAACACGGCGAACGCGACGATCAGGAAGCTGAGGATGTTGTTGATGAACATGCCGTAGCGGAGGGCGACGGCCGGGCTCTCCCCTGCCGCTTCCCGGAGGGTCAGCGTCAGGTGTGAAAAGTCCACGTTGCCGAGGAGAAAGCCGAGCGGCGGCATCATGACGTCGTCCACCATGGACTTGACGATCGTGCCGAAGGCGCCGCCAATGATGATCCCCACCGCCATGTCCACCACGTTCCCGCGCAGGGCGAACTTCTTGAACTCCTGGAGCATGGGCCCTTCCGGAGGAGGACGGGAGAATATATGTATTGGGTTGGAGGATTCACCATGAAGCGCTTGTTTGGCCTGCTTGCTGCCTTGGCCGCCGCCCCCGCGGCCGGCCAGGACGCGCCCCCGCCCCCACCGCCGCTCGAAGTGGGCGCCATGGCGCCCGATTTCACGTTGCCCGGAGGTACCCGCTACGGGGTGCTTGCCAATCCCATTCGGCTCAGCGACTTCCGCGGCAAGACCGTTGTCCTCGCATTCTTCTTCCGGGCCAGGACCCCTGGCTGAACGATTCAAATGCACGCGTACCGTGATCAGTACGCGCAGTTGTTCAACGATGGCCAGGACGTGGTCCTGATTGCCATCTCGGCCGACCCGGTGGACGCCTTGGCATCGTGGGCCCGGGACGACCAGTTCCAATTCCTGGTGGCCAGCGATTCGGGTGCGGTCGTCGGGCACCAGTACGGGGCGTTCCGCCGGGCGGGGCTCACCAACCGCAACCTGTTTGTGGTGGGTCCGGATGGGCGGATTGCCTACCGACAGATCCCGTTCCGGGAGACCGATCCGACAGGCTACGAAGAGTTGGGTGCGGCCCTGGATAGCCTGACGAACAACTAGGGACTGGGTACGAGCGCGGCCAGGACAGGAGCCAGGTCCTGGTCCGCGCCACTCCCCGTGTACACGACCCTCCCCTCCGCATCCAGCACCACCACAAACGACGTCGTGAACGCCTGAAACGCCCGCACGGCTCGGCCGCGCCCGTCAAACAGCGTGGGCCACGGCAGGGTGTGCCGCTCAAGGTGCCGCTTGATGGACCGCGGGGTCTGGTTGACGCCGACCGCGATCGCGACGAACGCGACGCGCTCGCCGTAGCGTCGGTGCAGATCGAGCAACTGCGGTTCCAACCGCGTGCAGAGCGGGCACCACGTGGCCCAGAACTCGAACAGGACCGGCCCCTGCCCGATCCACTGACCGAGATCCACGGCGTTGCCATCGAGGTCCTCGATCGCCACCGCTTCGGGGACGGTGCCCCGCGCGATACCCATGTCGTCCTGCGCCGCGAGCGGTGCGGCGAGCAGGGCCAATCCGAGCAACAGGCGTTCCATCAGTACCAGACCTTCCCGGCTTGCACGAAGTAGTACTGCGCCATGATCAACATCAGGATCCCGGCGACCCGCTTGATCCACACCATCCAGCGGCCGCTCCGGGGCAGCAGCGCCAGCGTGCCAGAGAACAACCCGACGGCCACCAGCAGGGCGGTCATCCCGATCGAGAACACGAACAGGTAGACGAACCCCCACACCGCGCTCTGAGTTGTGGACACCCACGTGAGCACCACCGCGAACGCCGGCGCCCCGCACGGTGCGGCCACGATGCCCGACGTGGCACCCAGCGCGAACACGGCCGGGTACGTGCCCCCCTTGAGCCCACCCGCCCAGGTCATGAGGCGCTGCGGCATCCGGATCGGGATGACGCCCAGCATGGCTAACCCGAAAATCAGGAGCAGGTTCCCGACCGCGAGGCGCGCCCACGGGCTGGAGGCGACGGTCCCGAACAACGTTCCGGACAGCCCCGCGAGCATGCCGAGAAAGGCGTACAGGGTGGCCAAGCCGGTCGCATACGTGAGCGTGAGGCCCACGGTCCGCCACCGCGACTGTCCCTCCCGGGCGGTCCCGGATATCACCCCCATGGTGATGGGGATCATCGGGTACACGCACGGGGTGAGGCTCGTGACCAGGCCCGCCCCAAAGAGCAACGCCAGCGCCACCAGCGGCCGCTGTTGCAGGCTTTCCGAAAGTGTACCTTGAACGAGGAACAGGAGGTCCATGACGAGGAAAACTAACGCGGGCGTGGCCGTTGCCATCGGACTCATACTCTGGGCCTGTGGCGATGCCGCGGGACCGGTGCCCAGCACCCTCGTGCTGAGCCCTGACTCCGTCCGCGTCCCGGCCGGCGGCGAACAACACATCACGGCGACGGTGTACGACGCGTCCGGTACCGTGATTCCTGATGCCATCGTCGCCTACCGGTCGACGGACACCACGGTGGCCCGGGTCACAACGGGCGGGCATGTGGCGGTGGGCGGGCACGTTTCGGCGCGGGCCGCAGGTCGTGCGCTGGTGGTCGGCACCTCGGGCACGGCGGCCGATACGGTCATCATTGACGTCATGCCATGACCGACCGCCTGGCCATCGCCCACGCGTACGAGGAAGCGCTCTTTGCCGGCGACATGAAGACGGTCAAGTCCCTGTTCGCGCCCGACATCGTGTATTGGGTTGCCGGGCAGCCGCCGATTGGTGGCGAGTGGCATGGTGCGGACGCCGTCGTCGGCGCATTCGCCAACCGTGAGTTCGGGCTGGGCCAGGCCGATTGGGAGTTCGAGGAGGTGTGGCGCGACTGGTACACCGCCGAGGACCGCGTGATCGTCGAGATCCGCGAGAAGAGCTGGCTCAAGAGCAGCCCCGACGATGTGCTGGATGCGCGAACGTGCGTCGTCATCCGGTTCCGCGACGACAGGATCTGTGTCATGCGCGACTACACCGACGCCTATCTGTACGAACGTTTTGTGGAGCGACACCGGGCCGAACTGCCCAAGTTTGCGGGCCGCTGAGCCGCGGCACGCCATGGAATCCGTCGCGACCGCCTTTCTGACCGAGTCCGGACGTTACCTCACCGAGGAATACCTGCCGAAGATCCGCGCGGCGCTGGTACCCTTGTCGGATGACGACGTCTGGTGGCGCCCCAACGAGGCGTCCAACAGCATCGGGAACCTGCTCCTGCATCTTGCCGGCAACGTTCGTCAATGGATCGTGGCCGGCGTGGGCGGGGCAACCGACCAACGTGACCGCTCGGCAGAGTTCACCGCCCGCGGCAGCGTCACCAAGGATCAGGCGCTGGCCACGCTCGAGTCAGCCGTCGCGAATGCCGCGGCGGTCCTTTCCGCCCTCCCGCCCTCCCGCCTTCCCGCCCAAGTTCGTATCCAAGGCCGCGACACCACCGTCTTCGACGCCATCTATCACGTGATCGAACACTTCTCGACCCACACCGGCCAGATCCTCTGGATTGCCAAGGCACGTTCCGGTCGTGATCTGGGCTTCTACCAGGATGCTGGTGGATTGGCCAAACCGCAGTGGCCGGGTGCCCGGCCCATCGATTGAAGGAGCAACCATGAAGCGTCTTTTTGCGATTGCATGGGTATTCGCCGCTTGCGGGGGGCCACAGGCTCCGGCCACCCCGTCCCCCACCCCCGCGGCCCAGACGCCGCGGCCGGCCACGCCTCGCGCGGGCCCGCGCGAGTACGCGCAGGTGATCACGCGCGAAGCCCGCACGGATAGCGGACTGTTTGCGGTGCACCGTGTAGGCGAGCGGCTCTACTACGAGATCCCCGACTCCCTGCTTGGCCGCGACATGTTGATGATCAGCCGCATGGCGCAGGCCCCCGCCGACTTGAGCCCGTTCATCATGGCCGGCTGGAGCATGGCCGAGCAGGTGGTGCGGTGGGACCGGGACGGCGACCGCATCCTGCTCAGGACCGTATCATTTCAGAACATTGCTCCGGACTCGCTCCCGATCAGCATTTCGGTGCAGCAGAACAACTTCATGCCGATCATCCGGACATTCGCCGTTGAGGCGCGCAACAGCGATCAGCCAGGTGTGGTGATTGACGCAGGGCCGCTGTTCGAACAGGACATCCAGGCTATCAGCGGGATGACCAGCGCCATGCGGCGGCAGTTCCAGGTACGGCGTCTGGACCCCGCCCGCACGTTCATCGACTGGGCGCGCAGCTACCCGATCAACGTCGAGGTGGCGCACACGCTCACGTACGATGCCGGTGAGCCACCCTCACAGTCCGGGACGCAAACGATTTCGATGCAGATGCGGCAGTCCATGATCCTGCTGCCGGCAGAACCCATGCGCATTCGCCATGAAGACCCGCGGGTCGGCTGGTTCTCGCTCCGGCAGAACGACTTTGGCACGCGGACCCTCGGCGTGGCGCAGCGATCGGTGATTCGGCGCTGGCGCCTCGAACCGAGCGACCCGGCGGCGTACGCCCGCGGCGAGCTGGTGGATCCGGTCAAACCCATCGTGTACTACCTGGACCCCGCCACGCCGCACGAGTGGCGGCCCTACATCCGGCAAGGCGTCGAGGACTGGCGGCCCGCCTTTGAGGCGGCCGGGTTCCGCAACGCGATCATCGCACGCGACGCACCGACGCCAGAGCAAGACCCGGAGTTTGACCCGGAAGATGCCCGCTACTCGATGGTGCGGTACGTGGCCACGCTCACGCGGAACGCCGTCGGGCCCAGCGTAGCGGACCCTCGTTCTGGCGAGATCATCGAGAGCGATATCCTCTGGTTCCACAACCACCTGCGCTCGTATCGCAACCGCTTGATGCTGGAGACCGGTGCGGCCAACCCAGGCGCGCGGTCCCTGACCCAGGACATGGACCTGATCGGGGAAACGGTGCGACAGGTGATTGCGCACGAGATTGGGCACGCGCTTGGGCTGCCGCACAACATGATCGCGAGCAGCTCGTATCCCGTGGACTCGTTGCGGTCGTCCTCGTTCACGGAACGGATGGGCGTTGCGCCCTCGGTGATGGACTACGC
>JBBDNM010000069.1:54281-70236 GCA_040877595.1 Gemmatimonadales bacterium
GTGATGCCAAGCCTCATCGAGTGGACCACGAGGCCCGGCGATGACTACACCGACCTGAGTGAGCTCTACGGCGAGATGGTCGGCCAGTGGAACCGCTACATCGGGCATGTGGTGACCCTGGTGGGCGGTGTGTTCGAGACCCTCAAGGCGGCCGACCAGGCCGGACCGGTCTACGAGCCGGTGCCTGCCGCCCGGCAGCGCTCGGCGGTCCAGTTCCTGGTGGCCCAGGTGTTCGCAACACCCACGTGGCTCCTCGATCGCAACATTCTCGACCGCATCGAGCACAGCGGAGGACTCCCCCGCATGCGCGCCGTGCAGGTTGGGCGGCTGAACCAACTGCTCGATCCTCAACGCATGCAGCGCATGGTGGACACGGAGGCCCGCGGCCCGGGCGCCTATACCGCGGCCCAGATGATGGGCGATGTGCAGAACGGTGTGTGGAGCGAGCTGCCGGGGTCCGGCGTGATTGATGTCTATCGGCGTGCGCTGCAGCGGGGGCATGTCGAACGCCTGGCGTGGCTGGTCGCCAACCAGCAGAACATCGCCGGCGGCGGGTTTGGCCTCTCGACGGGGGTCAACGTGCCGCAGAGTGACTTCCCGGCCCTGGCCCGCGGTCAACTGGCCGATCTGCGGCCGCTCATCCGCGCACGCATTACGCGAACCCGCGAGGCGGTGACGCGCTATCACCTCCAGGACATACTCGCCCGCATCGACACGGCACTGGACGACGCGCCCTGACGCGCCGGGACGGGCAAGAGGTGCTTAGCTTATGGCACCTCTTGCCCGGAGTCCCGTGTGTCGTCAGTCCTGATTCGGACCGTCGGCCTGCTCGCCTTGAGCAACATCTTCATGACGTTCGCCTGGTACGCCCATCTCAAGAACCTGGGTCACCGGAAATGGTGGATCGCGGCGCTCGTGAGCTGGGGCATCGCCCTGTTCGAGTACTTGCTGCAGGTCCCGGCCAACCGCATCGGGTACACCGAGCTGTCGCTGAGCCAGCTCAAGATGCTCCAGGAGATCATCACGCTCACCGTCTTTGTACCGTTCGCGGTGTTCTACATGCGCCAGCCAGTCCGGCTGGACTATTTGTGGGCGGCACTCTGCATCCTGGGCGCCGTGTATTTCATGTTTCGACAGCCTCCGGGCCTCCCTGGGACGTAGTAGCGTAACAGACTACTCTTCTGGTCTGGCGGAGTGGGGCTATCTTGAAACGATGTACCGGGACACGGACGTCATTGTGATCGGCGGCGGGCACGCTGGCAGCGAGGCCGCGGCCTTGGCTGCCCGGATGGGCGCCCGCGTCCTGCTGATCACCTCCAGTCTGGAAACCATCGGCCAGATGTCCTGCAACCCCGCGATTGGCGGGGTGGCCAAGGGTACCGTAGTGCGTGAAGTGGATGCGCTCGGTGGAGTGATGGGCCGCGCCACCGATCGCGCCACGATTCAATTCCGCATGCTCAACCGTGGAAAAGGGCCGGCCGTCTGGGCGCCGCGCGCGCAGTGCGACCGTGCGCTCTATCGCTCGGCGGTTCGGCACGAGCTGGAGCGCTTCGAGCGCCTCTCGATGCTCCAGGCCACCGTGCACCGGTTGTTGCTCGACGGCGACCGTGTGACCGGCGTGGTGACGCATGACGGCCGCACGCTGCGGGCGTCGAGTGTGGTATTGACCGCTGGCACCTTCCTGCGTGGTCGCATTCATGTGGGGACGGACACACGTATTCCGGCCGGTCGCGCCGGCGATCCGCCGGCCATCGAACTAGCGGAACAACTCGAGTCGCTGGGCCTGCGCGTGGCGCGCTTCAAGACGGGCACGCCGCCGCGCATTGATGGCCGGACGGTGGACTACGCCCGTACCGAGCGACAAGATGGCGAGTGGCCGGACTATCGGTTCAGTGCGCTAGTGCGACACGATCGGGCGGGCGAGCGGCCGTGCTGGATCACGTGGGCGGCCGCACCCGTCACCGACATCATTCGCGAGCACTTGCACAGCTCCGCGCTCTACGGTGGGGCGATTTCGGGTCGTGGACCGCGGTACTGTCCATCCATCGAGGACAAGGTCGTCAAGTTCCCGAACGCCGAGCGGCATCAGATTTTTTTGGAACCTGAAGGGCTCGACACCGAGGAGCTGTATGTGAACGGGCTCTCGACGTCGCTGCCTGTGGACGTGCAGGAGCAATTCTTGCGTGCGGTGCCTGGGCTTGAGCAGGTGCGCATGACGCGCGCGGGCTACGCGATCGAGTACGACTACTATCCGCCCGAACAGTTGACCCCATGGCTCGCGGTAAAGGCCTTGGACGGGCTGTTCTTTGCGGGTCAGATCAACGGCACCACGGGTTACGAGGAGGCAGCGGGCCAGGGGGCGCTCGCCGGCATGAACGCGGCGCGCCATGCGTTCGAGCAGGAGCCGATCGTCATCGGGCGCGACGAAGCGTATATCGGCGTGCTGGTGGATGACCTCGTGACGCGAGGCGTAGACGAGCCCTATCGGCTGTTCACTTCACGAGCTGAGCACCGGTTGTTGCTGCGCCAAGACAATGCGGTTAAACGACTTATGCCACTGGCTGAGCGGCTTGGCCTGTGGGCTAGTGGTGAGCGCTCGCTGGTTGAATGTCGGGTGGAGAGCGAGCGCAACATTCTGGAAGTGGCGAGTACGACTACAGCCCCTCTAAGCGCAAACGCGGTGCTGCTGCGCGTGGGAGAGCGAGAAATCACTGAGCCGACGCGCGTGATCGACCTGGTCCGCCGTCCTCGAGTGCCATTGCGCGCGTTACTCGAGCATCTGGCCCGGGCGCCCGAGGCGCCCGATGAGGCGTGGATCTCGAGTGAAATCGAAATCAAGTACGCCGGGTATCTGGAGCGCGAGCGAGAGGCTGCGCGCCGGTTGGCGGACATGGCGGAGTTCGTGTTACCTGTCGCGTTGCCTTGGGGTGAGCTCACTTCCCTGAGCTACGAGGCACGAGAGAAGCTCAGCCGGGTACAGCCTGTATCCCTCGCGCAGGCCGGACGTGTTCCGGGCGTCAGCCCGTCCGACCTGCAGAATCTCGTGGTAGAAGTCCTCAGACGGCGGCGCGTGGCATGAGACTGTTTCACGTGAAACTCGCGATACTCGCCCTCGCGGCTTGTGCGGATCCGAGCGATGTCCTGTACGAGCCGGAGGCCAGCGTGCCGGTCGAGGTGTCGCCTGGGCTGTTCCGGTTGACCACGAATACCGGACCGGATTACGTGCGCGGTGTGCTGGCCGACGGACGCGTACTGTACCTGACCAGCGGGCTGGAGGGAGGGCCCGCTGCTCCCGGAATCGTGAGCGTGACTCCAGACGGCGGCCCAGTGCGGTCAGAGGCCGGGGCGTACGGCACCGTGCTCCCTGGTTTGGTCATCAACGACTACTACGCGACCTCGACTCGGCGCACCCTGCTGACGGTCATTCCGCCGAGGGGCCGGGATCACTATTGCGGAGACATCGGATTTCCCGCCCCAACGCCGCAGTTCGTCGGGTGGCGCCTGTTCGTACTACCGGAGTCGGACGGTCCAGCGTTCTCCAGTCTGAACCGGTTCGAGCGAGAGTTCCCGTTGTTCGCGAACTCCGGGTTTGACCCGTCCGGTCGTCCGAACCAACCCAAGCGTATCCGGTTGGTGCCGGCTCTCCACGATGCCGATTCCAGCGGTACCCGGTCCGCGGGTCCTGCGATAACGGCGTCAGGCCAGTACGCGTATCTCTCCGACATGGAGATGATCTGGCGCATAGACTTGAGTGATACTACCGCCGCGCCCGTTGCCGTGACCGAAGGGGCTTATCCCCTGCTCTCGGCAGGAGGGGACGCTCTTTTCGTCGCTCGCGCCAGTCTGACCGACAGTCTTTCGACGCCTACCTTGGTGGTCTACGGCTTCGCGGGATGTTTCCAGACCATCGTGACGTTCACGGTGTCGGAGTGGACCACCATCCGCATTGATATTGCCGGCGTCGAGGACACCATTGGCGTTGGAAGCGAGGCCGCGTTGCTCGGAGATTCGGCCCTGGTCGTGCGGCGTCCAGACGGACTGCACGCGCTCCGGCTGAGTGACGGGGTTTCCACGCGGATCATCGAGGACCCGACTGCCCGATCGCCGGCGGTAGCCCCGGATGGGTCGTTCATCGCGTTCACATCTCGGCGGTTCGGGAACCCGGATGTATTCGTCCTGCGGCTCGACTAGCTGTGTGACGGCTCCTTCCGCGCATTTGCGTCTCGACAATACGGCAACCCCGACGTCTTCGTTATGCGCCTGAACTAACCTGTTCCACGTGAAACTATTGCCAGCTTTACACCTCCGCGTTGGTGGGTCATATTCCTTGCGGTGTTGCGCAACACGCCGGCAGCAAATTATGTATAACTACTTGTGATACATAGAGATATGACAACGTGAGCAGAGTCATTGCGATCGCAAACCAGAAAGGCGGCGTCGGGAAGACCACGACGGCCGTGAATCTGGCTGCGTCGCTGGCTGCCGCCGAGAAGCGCACACTGCTCATTGATGCGGATCCCCAAGGGAACGCGTCGAGCGGGATTGGCCTCGATCGCGCCAGCCGCGAACGCTCACTCTACGACGCCATCATGGGCGAGCTGCCACTCGCGGAGTGCATTCAGCGCAAGGTGAATTTCCCCACGCTCGATGTCGTGCCCGCGACCCAGGACCTGGTCGGCGCCGAACTCGAGTTGGTCAATCGCAAAGGCCGCGAGAAGGTGATGCGGCAGGCGCTGGCCCCCGTGCGCGACGACTACGACTTCATCCTGATTGATTGCCCACCGTCGCTCGGCCTGATCACGCTCAACATGCTCACGGCCGCCGACGCCGTGTTGATCCCCATTCAGTGCGAGTACTACGCGCTCGAGGGGTTATCACAACTGTTGAACACGTTCAAGCTGGTGCAGCAGAACTTCAACGCCGAGTTGGCCATCGACGGTGTGCTGCTCACGATGTATGACACGCGATTGAATCTCTCGCGCCAGGTGGCGCTTGAGGCCAAGGAATATTTCGGCACCAAGGTCTTCCGCACGGTGGTGCCGCGGAACGTGCGCCTGGCCGAGGCGCCCAGCTTCGGGAAGCCCATCATCCTGTACGATGTGCAGTCCGTCGGTGCCAAGTGTTATCTCGCGCTCGGCCAGGAGTTGATTCGTCGCACCGCGCAGTTGCCGAAGGACGGCAGCCATCAGCGCATCCCGATGGTGGCGTCGTGACCGACAAACAGAAGCGCCGGCTGGGTCGCGGACTCGAAGCGCTGCTCGGACCCGTCCCCACGGTCGAGGACGCCCGAGCCGAAGGCGCGCTGTTGGAGATTCCGCTCGCCAATGTGCGTCCAAATCCCTATCAGCCGCGCCGCGAGTTCGCCAAGGATGCGCTGGCTGACCTGGCCAACTCGCTCAAGCAGTCGGGCCTGCTGCAGCCGATCGTCGTGCGGCGTGATGGGGCCGGCGCCTACGAACTCATCGCCGGCGAACGCCGCACGCGCGCCGCGCAGAGCCTGGGATGGAAGTCGATCGGCGCCGTGGTGCGGGAGGTGGATAACCGCACGCTGCTGACACTCGCCCTGGTCGAGAACCTCCAGCGTGATCAGCTCTCGGCGATAGACGAAGCGCTCGGCTACCAGCGCCTGATCGAGGAGTTCAAGCTGTCGCAGGGAGACGTGGCCGAGGTTGTGGGGAAGAGCCGGCCCGCCGTGGCCAACGCGATTCGCTTGCTCCGGCTGCCGCAAGCGGTGCAGGACCTGGTGCATCGCGGTGAACTCGCGATGGGCCATGCGCGCGCGCTGCTGCAGCAAGCCGAGCCCAAGGTGATGCGGCAGATGGCGGAGCAGGCGGTGCGCGAGGGGCTGAGCGTTCGGGAGATGGAGGCGTTGGCGCGCGGTGACCGTGTGCCGGCCAGTCGTCCACGCGCCCCGCGCGTGGCGCGGAAGCCGTCTCCCGAGGTGCGCCGTGTTGAGGATGCCTTGCGCCGCCGGCTCAAGACCGATGTGTTTGTCGCCCCCCGCGGGAAGGGCGGACGCATTACGGTCAACTACTATTCGAACGAGGATCTTGCCCGGTTGCTCGAGCTGGTATTGGGCGAGCCATTCGACGGATGAAAAGCCGCAAGGTCGCGATCGTCCTGCACCGGGACGGGGACACGAAGCCGCGCTCGGTCAGCATGCCGATGTGGGTAGCACGGGCGTTGGCCATCACGGGAGGCGTGGTGGGGTTCTTGATCGTGCTGGGTGCGGCCTTGTACGTGCCGGTCATTCGGACGGCGGCGCGCGTTCCCGGGCTCCAGCGCGAGGTCAACGAGCTTCGCGCCGAGAACCAGCAGGTACACCAGTTGTCGCGAACCCTGAGTGACCTCGAGGCGCGGTATGCGCAAGTGCGCGGGATGTTGGGGGGTAACCTGGTGCCTCCGCCCCGCAGCGAAGGGGTTGACCGGCTGCCGTTCGCGCATGCGATCGTGGCCGCCGCGCCGGATGAGGTGCGATACGAGGAGGGGCCGTCAGTGCCCACGCATTGGCCGCTGGATGTGCCCGGCATCGTGACGCGGGAGCAGGTGGGCGGGTCCGGCGCCGGCGATGTGCATCCCGGTCTCGACGTGGCCGTGCCCATGCTCTCACCCATCCGGGCATCGGGCGGCGGGGAGGTGGTGGAGACCGGAGATGATCCCGAGTACGGTCGGTTCGCCGTGATCAACCACCCGTCGGGCTACTCCTCGGTGTACGGACACGCACAGCACATGCTGGTGCGCGTGGGGGACCGGGTGTCGGCGGGCCAGGTGATTGGTGTCTCGGGGTCCACCGGCAACTCGACCGGGCCGCACCTGCATTTCGAGATTCGTCGCAACGGGCAGGCGGTGGATCCGCGTACCGTGTTGCGCAACACATTCTAGGTCACCTCGGGAGTCGCGGCATGTCCAAGGGGTCACATGATGGTCACGGTCGAGGCGACAGCGCCCTGACCATCGTCGCGCAGGGCACGCGCATCGAAGGCGCGCTCCAGGCGTCAGGAGTCATCAAGGTCGAAGGCACGGTGGTCGGCACCGTGCACGCGGAGCGTCAGGTCCTGGTTGCGCGCGGCGGCGTCATCGAGGGCGACGTGATCTCCCGCGAGGCCGTGCTGGGAGGCGTAGTGCGCGGATCGGTGGTCGCCTCCGAGCGGGTCGAGATTCAGGAAGGCGCGGTGGTACACGGCGACATTACCACCAAGCGCCTGCTGGTGGCGGAAGGCGGTGAGGTCAACGGCAATATAAATATGAGCGATAATAAGGCCACTGTCGCGCCGGTGTCGTCATAGTGACACTCAAGCTCGGCGAGTTGGTGGCCGCGCTCGATGTCCAGCTCCGCGTTGTTGATGTCCCTGATCATCCCAACGCCCTGAACGGGCTTCAGGTTGATGCGGGCCGGCAAGCCGTTTCGAAAGTGGCGGTGGCCGTGGATGCCTGTCTCGCCACAATTGAGGCGGCCGCCAAGTCGGGTGCCGAGGTACTCATCGTGCATCATGGGCTCTTCTGGGGTGGCGCTCAGCCCATCACCGGTCGGCATGGACTACGCCTTCGCCGCCTGATCGAATCCGGCATCTCGCTCTACAGTGCTCACCTTCCACTCGACCTGCATCCAGAGTTGGGCAACAACGCGATCCTGGCGCGCGAACTTGGCCTCACGGACCTCACGCCGTTTGGCACATTCGAAGGGAACCGCATCGGCTTCGGTGGTGCCGCGGACGTGACGCTCGTGGAGCTGGCGAACTGCCTCACCAGGGCGGTGGGTGCGACGCCGCGCGTCATCGCGACGGGGCCCGAGCGCGTGCGTCGTGTCGCGGTGGTGACCGGCGGCGGATCGTCGTGCCTCAAGGAAGCCGTGGACGAAGGGTACGACACGCTGGTGACCGGGGAAGCGCCGCACCACGCCTACTTCGATGCGGAAGAGTGGCAGACGAACCTGGTCCTCGGTGGTCACTACGCCACCGAGACGATCGGGGTCAAGGCACTCGGACGCCACATCGAGACGCAGTTCGGCGTGCCGTGGGTCTTCCTCGATCACCCAACCGGATTGTGAGACTCGCGCCGCTCCTGGGTGGAATAACCCTGGCGTGCGCGGCCGCGTTGCCGCCATCGCCCCCCCAACCGATCAGGGCCTTTCCCATCATCATGATCCACCCGCAGACGCCCGATCTGCGGCCACTGGTGATCATCGAGATCCGGCTGGACGACCGTCCCATTCGAATCTGTGCCGGCGGAGACGTGATGCTCGGCAGCGACCTGGACACCTCGTGGGCGATTCGTCGGGGCGTTCGTGCCCTGCCGGACCCGTTTGCGCTGATGGCCCCGCTGCGCCCCCTCGTCGCCGATGCGGATATCGTGTTGCTGAATGTCGAGGGGGCCATCGGCAGCGGGGTGGCGCCGCCCAAGTGTCGTCCTGGGTCCACCAGTTGTTACGCGTTCCGCCAGCCGCCGGTGGCGGCGAGCGCGCTCCGCTCGGTGAGCGTCGCCGGCGCGGTGGTCGGAACGGTCGCGAACAACCACGCGATGGATGCAGGTGCCGCCGGGTTTGCCGAGACCGTGCGCGAGCTGGAGCGCGCAGGCGTCTTTGCCACCGGGCACGACACGTTGCCGACGCTGGTGGCGCTCCCCGGCGGCGACACGATCGCGTTTCTTGGCTTCTCCACGTTTCAGGCCGGCCCGAGTGCGCGCGACCTGGTTGGCGTACACCGCCACGTCCGCCGCTCGGCTGCACGGTGGCGCACCGTGGTCACCGTACACCATGGCGCCGAAGGCGTGCGCGCGCAGCGCACTGCTGATGCCACCGAGCGGTTCCTCGGCGAAGACCGTGGCAATCCCGTAGCGTTCGCGCGCACGGCCGTTCAAGCGGGGGCCGTTGCCGTGTTCGGGCACGGGCCGCACGTCCTGCGGGGTGCCGCCTGGGTGCGGGATCGGCCGGTCATCCACTCGCTCGGCAACCTGCTGACGTACGGGCCGTTCAATCTGGCCGAACCCCTGAACCGTGGCGGGTTCGCGTGCGTCACGTTGAATCGCTTCGGGAATGCCATGGCGGTGGACTTTCGATCGACGATGCAGGTCCCGCCCGGCGTGGTCCAGCCAGATCCCACCTCCCGCAGCGCCATCCTGATCGATTCGCTCGGTCGACTCGATTTCGGCAGTAATATGATCAGAATTCATTGAAATCTCGCCGTGGTAACCTATTTAGACGACATAGTAGGTTACATTGCATTAACTTGCAAAGAGTCAATAGCCGGTTACATTAGCGGCATGTGGGTCGCTTTGGAGTTCACCCGAGCGCCGGCGGTGCTCGATTTCCCCGGCTTGCTTCGCTGGGCGGCAGAACACGATGTGGTGAGCGGGGTGGACTTGGCGGTCATCGCCCGACACGCGGCCGAGCATCTGGGTGACGCGGCGGAGCTGGTGACCCGGGCCAATGCGTTTCGCGATCTCTTCCATTCCATCCTGTCCGCGATGGCCGTGCGCGAGCCGGTGGCCGAGTCAGCCATCGAACGTCTCAATCAGACATGGCGGTCCATTGCGCTTCAGCGCCGCATGGGCCTTGACGGTGGGCGGTTTGGGTGGAGCTGGCGACCGCTGCGGGCGGATGACGCGCCGCTCGAGCGCGTACTGTGCCCTATCGTGCAGTCGGCGATGGATCTGCTCGCCTCGCCGGAGCTATCGGTGGTGAAGCGCTGTCCTGCACGAGACTGCGGTCGCCTGTTCCTGGATACGAGTCGCAACGGGTCGCGGCGGTGGTGTGACATGAAAGGGTGCGGCAACCGGGCGAAGGTGCGCCGATTCCGCGACCGGCGTAAGGCCGCCGACTAGTCCCCGCAGTTCCGCCGCATCCCGGCGAGCCCGGGCCGTTCGAGCGGCGTAGAGCCGTACTGAATGCCGAACTCTTCCGCTGACATATCCGTGAACACGTCGCGCCGGAGCCACGCAAGGCGGGGGGTCATCTCCATTGCCCCGGCGGAGCTCGCGAACTTCTGGTTCCACGGGCAGACATCGTTACAGATGTCGCATCCGAAGATCCAGTCGCCGCGCTGACCTGCGACGGCCTCCGGTAGTGGTCCCTTGTGTTCAATCGTCGCATACGAGATGCAGCGCGTGGCGTCGAGCACGCGTGGCTCGGGAAACGCGTGGGTGGGGCATGCGTCGAGGCACGCGGTGCAACTGCCGCAGCGGTCAGCATCGAACGGGGGGTCCAGCGCCAGGTCCAGGTCGGTCAAGACGCACGCGAGGAAGAAGAACGATCCGCGCTCAGGGTCAATCAGCATCGTGTTCTTGCCGATCCAGCCGAGTCCCGCGCGTTGGGCGAGCTCGCGCTCCGGGACGGGGCCGGCATCCACGTAGGAGCGGGTGTGTGCGGGGGTCGCGCCGAAGGCGACACAGCGAGCCGCCAGCCCTTCGAGCGGAGCGGCGAGCGTGTGATGGTAGTCTTCGCCTCGGGCGTACTTCGCCACCCGTCCCGCGTGGGGCTCGGGGGGTGGGTCGGCGTTATAGTAGTTACGGGTGACGACAATGGCGCGAGTGGCGCCCGGCACGATGCGCGCCGGTTCGCGACGTTTCGCGGCCTGCCGATGCAGGTAGCGCATGGTCCCGGCGAAGCCGAGTTCCAGCCACTGCGTCAGGGCGTCGGCATGCGGCGTCGGGCTCAGGTCGGTGATGCCGACCGTATCGAACCCAAGGGTGCGGGCGCAGCCCTTGATCGCCTGCGCGCGCGCGGCAGGTGTCAGAGGTTGAGCAGGCGTCGGCGCCACCGCGCAAAGCGCACGACGTCGTCAAGCGGAGGAACGGCGCTTTCGTCACCGTAGGCGGTGTACATGCGCCAGCGGAGATAGTCGCGCGAGGGAACCGGCAGAAACGGCGGACGATGCCACCAGCCGCGCCGACGGAAAGCCCAGACGGTGGCGAGCAGGTCGAGCGCGAGCACCGGGTTGATCGCCGCGCGTCCGACCAGCCGCAACGAAAGACCCCACCAGCTACCGGGAGCCGCGTCGTGTCGGAGATTCTGATTCAAGCCAGTGCCCTCATCGGCGCCTTGCTGATTGTGGGTGCCTTTGCCGCCCTCCAGCGAGGGCTGACCACCAGCACCTCGCCCGCGTACCTGTGGGCCAATCTGGTCGGCTCGTCCCTGCTCGCCGTCGTTGCGATCATTGATCGGCGCATGGGGTTCATCCTGCTCGAGACCGTCTGGGCCGGCGTGAGCCTGTGGTCCATCGTGCGACCCGCCCGCCAGGCAACTCCGGCCTGACGCCAAGTATATTGGCGCGCGATGCTCCCGACCACCTGGGTTGACGAATTTCCGATTCTTGCCCGGTCGGCCTATCTCAATTCGTGCTCCCTCGGCGCCTTGTCGCGCCGCGTCCGCGTAGCGGTCGAGAGCTTTCACGACGAATGGGATGCGCGCGGCGCGCCTGCGTGGTATGACACCTGGCTGCCTCGCCTGGCGGAACTGCGCCAGGCGTACGCGAGAGTCGTTGAGGCCGCCGGCGACGAGATCGCCCTGCACGAATCCATCTCGGCGGGTGCTGCCGTGGTGGCCTCGGCCCTCGACTATCGGCGCCGCCCGCGAGTGGTCACGACGAACCTCGACTTCCCGACCGTTGCCTATCAGTGGCTGGCCCGCGAGCGCGCAGATGTCGAGCTCGTCGTGGTCGACAGTCCCGACGGACTCACGGTTCCACCCGAACTGATCGCCGACGCCGTGGATGAACGCACCGCGCTGGTGGCCACGTCCCATGTGTATTTCACCACCGGCGCGGAACAGGACATCGGCGCGGTCGCGCACGCCGCCCACCAGTACGGGGCGCTGGCGTACATCGACGGGTATCAAGCCGCCGGCCAGGTGCCGGTGGATGTGCACGCGTCCGGTGTGGACTTCTACGCCGCCGGCGGGCTCAAATGGCTCCTCGGCGGCCCGGGCATTGCCTTTCTGTATGTCCGGCGCGAGTTGCACGTACTCGAGCCGACCGTGACAGGGTGGTTTGCGCACGCCCATCCATTCACGTTCGATGTCCGGCAGCACGATCGGTTGGGCGATGCTCGACGGTTCGAACTCGGCACACCGGCCCTGGCCGCGGTGCATGCGCAGCTCGGTGCGTTGCGTTTGTTGGCCGAAATCGGACCGGATCAGATCTTCGGTCGCACGCGGGAACTTCAGGCCCAGCTTGTCACCGGCGCGCAGGCCCGGGGCTTGACCCCGCGGGTCAGTGACCAGCAGACCGCGATCATCACGTTCCCTGACCCTGCCCCCCCGGCCGCGGTCGCCCGGTTGGCGGAGCGTGGTGTAGTGGTGGACGCCCGACCCGGCCACGTGCGCGTGTCACCCTTCTTCTATAATTCAGACGATGCCATTCAGACGTTCCTTGAAGCCTACTGACCAGACGGCCGACCAGGCCCTGTTTCGCGGGCCGGCGCCGGCGGACTTCCGCGACACGGATCCGTGGCGCGTTCACCGCATAGCGGGCGAGTTCGTCGAAGGGTTCGACGCGATGGCCGAGGTACGACGCGGGGTTTCCATCTTCGGCTCCGCACGGGTGCGCGAGGACGATCCCTGGTACCAGAAAGCGGTGGAGACGGCCCGGCACCTGGGACGTGCGGGATATACCATCATCACGGGTGGAGGGCCCGGTATCATGGAAGCCGCCAACCGTGGTGCCCATGAGGTCGGCGCTCCATCCATCGGACTCAATATTGAACTGCCGCACGAACAGCACGTGAACCCGTACGTCGATGTCGAAGTGGACTTTCGATACTTCTTTGTACGCAAGACCATGTTCGTGAAGTACTCGCAGGCGTTTGTGGTCTTTCCGGGCGGGTTCGGCACGCTGGATGAGCTCTTCGAGGCGGTGACCCTCATCCAGACCGGCAAGGTGGATCGCTTTGCGGTCATCCTGATGTCGGTGGACTACTGGGCAGGATTGGTACGGTGGCTGGAGTCGCGCCTGGTGGCCGAGGGCAAGATTGCGAAGGACGACATGCGGTTGCTGCACATCACGGATGATCCGGCGCATGTTCTGGAGATTGTACGGGCCTGCGACCCCGTGGAGAACGGCACGACGCGGAATCCATGAACTCGTCGGGCGGCGGTGAAACCACTACCAAGGCGTACGCATGGTACGCCCTGTTTCTGCTTTCGCTCATCAATGTCATCAACTATCTCGACCGCAATATCATCTTTGCGTTGTTCGAGCCCATCAAGCGTGATCTGAGCCTGACCGACACCCAGCTGGGGTGGTTGGGGTCCGCATACGTCGTGGTGTACGCGCTGGCCGCGATCCCGATGGGCGTATTGGCCGACCTCAAGTCGCGCCGAGCGGTAATTGCGACTGGCGTGACGGTGTGGAGCGCCTTTACCGCGGTCGCCGGGTTGAGCCGCACGTTCTGGCAGTTGTTCTTCTGTCGCGCGATGGTGGGTGTTGGTGAGGCCTCGTACACGCCGGCCAGCCAGTCGCTCATCGCGGACTACTTTCCGGGCAAGGGCCGCGCGTTTGCACTGGGCATTTTCTGGGGTGGGCTGGCGATGGGTGGTGTGTTGGGTATCTGGTTGGGCGGCGAACTGGAAAGCCTGTACGGCTGGCGCGTGGCCTTCATGGCCGTGGGCATTCCGGGCATTATCCTCGCGGTACTGGCGTCGCAACTCAAGGATCCGAGCCGTGCGCGGGCGGTGCGCTCCTTGCGGGAAAACATTCGGCAACTCGAGTTCACGGCCGCGCGGTTCCTGCGAGCGACCTGGCCCACATGGTCGTCGGGTATTGTCGGTGGCATTGCCGCGTATTTCCTGGACCGACACACGCCCGCCACGTCGGATATGGACGCGGCCGTGTTCTCGATCGTGATCGGCCTCGGCCTCACATTGAACGTCGTGCTGTGGGTGCGCGCCGACCGGATCAAGCCGCCCGTTACGGATAGTGGCGTGGGTGGGCGGAGCGCGCGCCTGGAGGATTTCCTGCACGCTGGTCGTGTGGTGCTGCGAACGCCAACCCTGATCTGGCTCTTCGTTGCCGGCGCGTTGATCTCGTTTGCGATGAACGGCCTGGTGGGGTGGTCACCCAGCTACATGCAACGTGAACTCTGGCTCACGCCGCAGCTGGCCGGGCGCACGGTGGGGTTGTGGGGGCTGCTCGCCGGTGTGCTGGGAACGGTGTTTGGCGGTCGTTTGGCGGATCACCTGGCCGAGCGCTGGTCGGGTGGGCGGATCCTGGTGGGTGCGGCAGGGTTCCTGATCGGGGCGCCGCTCGCCATCTGGTTACTCATGGTACGCGACCTCGACCTGTTCATTCCGCTGTTCTTCGTCACGATCTTTTTCTTCACGTGGTATCACGGCCCGATGACCGCCGCGATCTTCGACGTGGTGCCAGCTGCGGTCGGCGCCTCCGTGATCGGCGCCTATGTGTTCTTCACCCACATTGCCGGCACGGCAATCGCGTTGCCGCTCGTGGGTTTCCTGTCCGACGAGGTGAGCCTGCGGTTCGCGATGATGGTCCTTCCGGCGTCGGCGTTTGCGGGTGGCGCCATCGCGTTGGTGGCCCTCCGTACCGCCCGGCGCGACGCGGAACGCGCGCGCCAGGCGTCGGGAGAGTGGGAGACTCAGGGCGTGACCGCGAAGCAGTAGTACAACCCGTTCCCGCCAGTGGCCTGCAGATTGGCCTGGCTGCAACCGCGCGTGGCATGCGCCGAGTTCCATGACGTGGGGTTCTGGCCGCCACCCGTGCGGTCGTGGTGGCCCGTGCGCGTGCCACCTTCGGCGGCGTTGCTGGTCCAGTTGCCGCAATTCGTATAGCCCTCACCCGTGAAGGCCGTGCCATCCAGGTTCGATCCCGTGATGACATCGTGCCTGTTCGGGCTATCGCCTCGGCCGAACACGGTGTCGCCCCGCTCGGTGAGGCTCGTGTACTTGGTGAGGTTGGCCTGATCGCTGTGCAGGTCGGCAACGTGTGCGGCCACCTGAATGCCACGCGCATTGTGCCACGGCCCGCGGCCGATGCGGTCGCGCGCATGCACCGCTGGCGTGCCATCCGCGTTGATCGTGCTCAAGTACGCGCGCCACGTGCGGTCGCCGGCGCCGGCGGCGGCCGCGAGCTGGTGGCAGTGACGATCCGCCCCCTCAAGACCGCCGAGGTTGGCGCCGTCACCCGGTCCTACCGAGGTGATGAAGAACGTCATCGCATTCTGCGCAGGCGGAGCAGCCGCCATCAAGACTCCGGCAACCAGCACGAGTGTCAGGCGCA
Source organism: Gemmatimonadales bacterium (assembly GCA_040877595.1). GTDB lineage: Bacteria > Gemmatimonadota > Gemmatimonadetes > Gemmatimonadales > GWC2-71-9 > JBBDNM01. The sequence goes on from JBBDNM010000069.1 coordinate 69,509, forward strand.
TCATTGGTGTTACCTCTCCCGGTAGTAGGTCAATTCCGCATCGCGTCGGGCCGCATCCCATCCGAGAATGTCACCGGCCACGTCCGCCACACGCGCCGCCTCCGCTCGCGCGTTGTCCCGAACCTCGTAATGAACATGCGTGCGCCGAACAAGAATGTCACGCAATCGCATCGCCATCTCCCTGCGACAGGCATGCACGACCTCGGCCATGAGGGCCGGATGCCCCGCCACGATCGGTGCCATCAGGTCGGCCTGCCCGCGCGCCGTTTTGACGAGCGCGGGTATCTCCGTGCCATATAACCGAAGCCAACGTTCAACGGTCATGGGCGGGATCCCTTCCGCCAGGGCTTCGCGCCGGAACGGCTCCCATTCGGCGGTCTCACCACCCGGCAGCGGGACGCGGTCTGTGCGCGCTCGTTTCGGCGGCTGTCGGCCGACGATGCGCGCCAATTCCTGTGCTGCATGGTCTACAACGTCCGCCGCCATCGAGCGGTAAGTGGTGAGCTTACCGCCCATGACGGAGACCTGGCCATTGTCCACAATAATCCGGTGTTCTCGCGAGATTTTGCCGGGCGGGTCGTCTGTATTATCGCGTAGTAGTGGTCGCAACCCCGTCCACTTGGAAAGGATATCTTCCTCGGAAAGGCGTGCGTTGGGAAAGACAGCGTTCGCGCTACGGAGCAGATAGACCACGTCTTCCTTCGTGACGGTAATGAGGTCGGGTTGCT
>JBBDNM010000070.1:0-15128 GCA_040877595.1 Gemmatimonadales bacterium
GTGCTTTCCGCGGATATCGTCGAACTGAACCCCGCCTTTGACCGTGACCAGCAAACCGCGCGTCTGGCGGCCCTCACGGTGTGGCACCTGCTGGCCGGGCTCGCCGAACGCGCCGCGGATCGGTAGTGCTCGAACTCGTCGGTATCGGCGCGGTCGCGGGCCTGGTCGGCTCCGCGTTGGGCGTGGGTGGTGGTGTTATCCTGGTGCCGGGGTTCATTCTCCTGGCCGGCCTCGCGCCACGGGCGGCCGTTGGCACCTCGTTGGCCTGCGTCGTCGCGACGGCCACCGCCGCCACCATCGCTCACCTGCGTCGTGGCACCATTCAGTTCGGCGATGGTGCCGACCTGGCCGGCTTCGGTGCTCTCGGGTCCGTGGCCGCGGGCATTCTGGCGGCCCGCGTTGGGCCCGGGGTGATCGTCGCGGCGTTTGCCGTTCTCCTGTTGTTCACCGCGGTGGGCATGTGGCCGTGGGCTCCCGACCGACCGGACGTTCCGCGCGCCCAACGACGCAGTGCGGTTCGCGCCGCCGTTGCGGGTGGGGGTGCCGTGGCTGGCCTGTTCGGTGTTGGTGGCGGCATCATCTTTGTGCCGGTGCTCCACCTCTGGGGCGGCCGGCCCTTCCAGCGGAGTACGGCCCTGAGTCTCGTCATCATCGTGGCCACGGCCGCGGCAGGCGTGGTGGTGTACATCGCGCGCGGGGATGTGGCAGCGGGCACCGCCCTCCCGGCGATGGCGGGCACCGTCGTGGGTGCGATGATCGGCGTACCGCTGTCGGCCCGACTTGGGTCTCGCTGGCTGAAGGGCGGGTTCTCCCTCCTCCTCATCTACATCGCGGTCGCAATGCTCCGCGAAAGCATCGGCTGATCGTGCGCCCGGACACCCTCGGTGTGATCGGACTGGGCGCTATCGGCGGCTCCGTGGCGTGGCAGGCCGCGCAAGCGGGCGTGCGGGTGCTTGGGTATTCCGCGAACGCCAAGGAGGGCGTGCAGGCCGCGCGTGCCGGCGCCGTGCACGAGGTCGCCACCAATCCGCGCGCGGTGTTCCAGACGTCCGAACTCGTGGTCCTCGCGGCGCCGCCGCTCGTGAACCTCGAACTGTTGGCGCACTGGGGAAGTGTCATGCTGGAGCGTGGCGCACTGCTCACGGATGTCACGAGCGTCAAGCAACCGTTCGTGGCGCTCGCCGCGAAGCGCGGGCTCGGCAAGGTGTTTGCGGGCTCTCATCCCCTGGCCGGCACCCATGAACAGGGATTTGCCGCCGCCCGTCCCGACCGCTTCCGGCAGGCGATCGTCTACGTGACGGGGCTTCCGGACGGCGAGGACGCCGCGCGCGAGATTGCCGATTTCTGGACCACGGTGTTCGAATCGCACGTCGTCCGCCTGGATGCCACGACCCATGATACCCGTCTCGCGCTCACCAGCCACCTGCCGCAAGCGGTCGCCAGCGCCCTGGCCGTCACGTTGGCCCGGCAGGCCGGCGCGGCCGCCGTGGGTCCCGGCGCGCGCGACACCACCCGACTCGCCGCCGGCAGTGTCGAGATGTGGCGCGATCTGCTGGTACTCAATCGGGAAGCCGTGCTGGCCGCCATCGAACATTTCGAACGCGACCTGGGTGATCTTCGGCGCGTGCTTCAGGATGGCGACGCCCCCGCCTTGTCTGAGTGGCTTGGCGTGGGTGCGCGCTGGCGCGAGGAGCTCGACTGATGCGGGTGGACGGATCCATCACGATTGCCGGTGACAAGAGCATCACGCATCGCGCGCTGATGCTGGCCGCGATGGCCCGTGGGGCCTCCGAGCTCACGGGCCCGCTGGCTGCACAGGACACCCGCAGCACGGCACGGGTGCTGCGCCAGCTCGGGGCGCGCGTGGGGCCCCTCGGACGAGGTCGGGGTCTCCGGATCCTGGGGCAAGCGTGGCACCCCCCGGTCGGAGCCCTCCACTGTGGTAACTCGGGGACAACCGCTCGCCTGATGGTCGGCCTGCTGGCGGGGAAGGCAATCCAGGCGCGCCTCACCGGCGACGCCTCGCTCAAACGGCGACCCATGGCCCGCGTCATCGAGCCGCTCGAAGCCATGGGCGCGACGTTCAGCAGTCGCGCAGGGCGCCTGCCGGTCGCCGTGCGCAGCGGGGTGAAACGCGGCCTGACCTGGGAGTCGTCTGTGGCCAGCGCGCAGGTCAAGACCGCCCTCCTGTTCGCCGCGATGACGGGCAACCTGCCGCTGGCGTTCACCGAGCCGTGGCGCTCGCGCGACCATACCGAGCGGCTCTTCGCTGCCCTTGGCATACCGCTCGACATCTTCGAGCGCGGCGTGATGTTCACGCCGCGCGCCGCGGTGGAGCTCGACGCGTTCAATCTGGAGATCCCTGGCGACGTCTCGTCGGCGGCCTTCCCGCTGGGGGCGGCGGTGCTGGCCACCGCGGGTGCCCTGGTGATACGCGGTGTGGGCGTGAACCCCACACGCACGGGTGTGCTCGACGTGCTGGCCCGCATGGGCGCGCCGGTGGTGCTGGAGAACGAACGGGTCGCGGGCGCTGAGCCGGTTGCCGATCTGGTGGCGCGGCCCGCCGCGCTACGCGGAGTGACGGTCACGCCCGATGAGGTGCCGCGCTTGGTGGATGAGATCCCGTTGCTCGCGGTGCTCGCCTCGCGTGCCACCGGTGAGTCGGTCTTTCAGGAGGTCGGTGAACTCCGGGTCAAGGAAAGCGACCGCCTGGCCCTGATCGCGGACAACCTCCGCGCGGTTGGGGGGGACGCCGAGGTGCAGGGAGATCACCTCGTGGTGCGGGGCGGGGAACGCCCGCCGGTCGGGCGGGTGGAAACGGCGGGTGACCACCGGCTCGCCATGGCCTTTGCGGTGTTGGGCACGGTGGCTGGGGCGGATATCACGCTGTCGGAATCGCGGTCGCCTGGGGTCAGCTTCCCGGGATTCTTCGACATGCTCCGCGAGATCGAGGCATGAACGTCATCGCGATTGACGGACCGGCGGGCCCGGGCAAGTCGTCCACCGCCACGGCGGTGGCGGCCCGTCTGGGTTTTGCGCACTTGGACAGCGGCGCGCTCTATCGCGCGTTTACGATGGCGGCTCTGGAGCAGGATCTGCCGGACGACGGGATCCGGATCGCCGGCCTCGCGGATGCGCTGCCGATTCGCCTCGATTTCGCGGGCGACGGCTTCCGCCCCGAGGTGGCCGGCGTGGACGTGAGCCGCCCCGTACGGGCGCCGGCGGTCACGGCGCGTGTGTCGCGCGTTGCGGCGTTGCCCGCCGTGCGGGACGCCGTCAACCAGTTGCTGCGCGCCGCGGCGGCGCTGGCCCCGCGCGGGGTGGTGATGGATGGACGCGACATCGGTACGGTCGTCTTTCCGGAGGCCGCGTTGAAGGTCTTTCTCGTGGCGTCCCCGGAGGAGCGCGCCCGCCGCCGGCTGTTGCAGGACGGCCACGAGCCCAGCCCCGAGGCGGTGGCGCGCGAAGCGGCGGCCTTGGAAGCCCGGGATGCGCAGGACCGGGAGCGGTCGGCGGCCCCGCTCAAGGAGGCCGCTGGCGCGCTCCGTCTGGATACCACCGCCATGGTCTTCGATCGGCAGGTGGAAACGATCGTGGCTCAAGCGCGTAAGGTGTTCCCCTCGGTTGACATGGAGGCCGGTAGCCGGTAAGGTTCATATCTTGCCAAGTCCGGCTGTCGGACATGGCGTCACCCTGTAGCCCGGCCTGGCGATGCCGGTCTCTCCCAAATTCGCGGCCCTTTCGCATGCCCGATACCCTGCAGCCCTCCACTCACGTGCTCGAGCACAAACCCGCCAGCATCAACGTCCGGCCTGACCTCTACGACGAGAGCTATACCGATCAGCAATACGAGGAGATGCTTGCCCTCTACGAGGGCACGCTCCAATCGATTGTCGAAGGGGAAATCGTCAGCTCGAAGGTCCTGCGCGTCACCGACACGCATGTGATCCTCGACGTCGGATTCAAATCCGAAGGGGCCATCTCCCGCGACGAATTCAAGGATGCTGAATCGCTGCAGGCGGGTGATGCGGTCGAGGTGTTCCTCGAGCGGCTCGAAGACCAGGAAGGTGCGGTCGTCCTTTCGAAGAAAAAGGCCGACTTCATGCGGGTGTGGGAAAAGATTCGCCATGCCTACGAGAACGACCAGCCGGTGAACGGCACGCTCCAGAAGAAGATCAAGGGCGGCGTGGTGGTGGACCTGATGGGCGTGGATGCGTTCCTGCCGGGCAGCCAGATTGCCCTGCGCCGGGTGCCCAATATTGATGAGCTGCTGGGCCATTCCTACGAGTTCAAGATCATCAAGCTCAACAAGCGCCGTCGCAATATCGTGGTGTCGCGCCGCGTGATCCTTGAGGGCGAGCGCGCCGAGAAGCGTGGCTTCCTCATGAAGGAGCTCGAAGTCGGCCAGGTCCGGAAGGGCGTCGTCAAGAACATCACGGACTTCGGCGCCTTCATTGACCTGGGTGGCGTGGATGGCCTGCTCCACATCACCGACATGAGCTACGGCCGGGTCTCGCATCCGTCCGAAGCGGTTGAGATGGGCCAGGAGATCGAGGTCAAGGTCCTGGACATTGACTGGGAGCGCGAGCGCATTTCGCTCGGCCTGAAACAGCTCCAGTCGTACCCGTGGGAGAACGTGGCCGAGCGCTATCCCATCGGCACGCGCGTCCAGGGCAAGGTCGTCAGCATCACCAACTACGGCGCGTTCGTCGAGCTGGAGCCCGGCATCGAGGGCCTCGTGCACATCAGCGAGATGAGCTGGACGCGCAATGTCCGGCATCCGTCCAAACTGGTGTCCATCGGCGAGACCATCGAGGCCGTGGTGCTCAAGGTGGATCCGGCCGAGGAGAAAATTTCCCTCGGCATGAAGCAGACCGAGCAGGACCCGTGGATGATGCTGCCCATGAAGTACCCGGTGGGTACGCGCATCACGGGCAAGGTCCGCAACCTCACGTCATTCGGCGCCTTTGTCGAGATCGAACCCGGCATTGACGGCTTGGTCCACATCTCTGACATGTCGTGGACCAAGCGGGTGCAACATCCGTCCGATGTGGTCCACAAGGGCGACACGGTCGATGTCGTGATCCTGAACATTGACGCCGACAACAAGCGGATCTCGCTGGGCCTCAAGCAGGCGCAGGAAGATCCGTGGCTCAAGATCGGCGAGGATTACCCCGTCGGCACCGACCTGCCCGGTACCATTGTCCGCGTCATGGACAACAGCGTCGTTGTGGACATCGGCAACGACATTGAGGGGATCGTTCCCGGCAACCAGTTCCCGACGCCCGGCAGCAAGAAGCTGGAGGATGTGGCGCTCGAACAGTGGACCGTGGACGTGAAGGTCATGGAAGTGGATCCCATTCATCACAAGATCGTGCTGGCCGCCACCGGCCTGCCGGTCGCTCCACCCGAAGGCACCGTCATCAAGAAGCGCCCGGTGGAAGACGAAACCGACGGCGAGGTGGGCGAGGTGAATGAGGTGGAAGCCGCGCCAGCGCAGGACTAGCACACAGGGGGACCTCTGGACCGACTGCACCGCATGCGTGACGCCGCCGAGCAGGGTGGCGGCGCCGACCGCATCGCGGCCCAGCATGCCAAGGGCAAACTGACGGCCCGGGAACGAGTGGATCTGCTGCTCGACCCGGGCTCGTTTGTTGAGCTGGACCGCTTCGTCACGCACCGAGCCACCGGGTTCGGTCTCGAACAGCAGAAGCCCCTGGGCGACGGCGTCGTCACGGGCTACGGCCGCGTGGACGGTCGGCAGGTCTATGTCTTCGCCCAGGACTTCACGGTGTTCGGCGGCTCACTCGCCGAGGCACACGCCGAGAAGATCTGCAAGGTGATGGACCTGGCCGTCCGGAACGGCGCGCCGATCATCGGGCTCAACGATTCGGGCGGCGCGCGCATTCAAGAGGGTGTGGTCTCGCTGGGTGGCTACGCCGACATCTTCCTGCGCAATACGATGACGTCGGGTGTGGTCCCCCAGATCAGCGCGATTCTCGGTCCGTGCGCCGGCGGGGCGGTATACAGTCCCGCCATCACCGATTTCATTTACATGGTCCGCGGCATCTCGTACATGTTCGTGACCGGCCCGAACGTGGTGAAGACCGTGACGCACGAAGACGTGACGTCAGAACAACTGGGCGGCGCCGACGTGCATGGCAGTGTGTCGGGGGTGGCGCAGTTTGTGGTGGACTCGGAGGTGGAATGCCTCGCCGGCATCCGCCGCCTGTTGAGCTTTCTGCCGTCCAACAACGTGGACGCGCCGCCCTCGCGCACGACGGCCGATCCTGCCGATCGCCAGGACGACGAGCTCCAGGGCATCGTTCCGGAGAATCCCAACAAGCCCTACGACATGCGCGACGTGATTCGTCGTGTGGTGGACGAAGGCGACCTCTACCAAGTCCACCGGGACTTTGCCGAGAACCTGCTGGTAGGCTTTGCGCGGCTCGGAGGGCATCCGGTGGGTGTGGTGGCCAACCAGCCGGCCGTGCTGGCCGGCGTCCTCGATATCAAGGCCAGCCAGAAGGGCGCCAGGTTCATCCGGTTCTGCGACGCGTTCAACATTCCGCTGGTCACGTTCGAGGATGTACCCGGCTTCCTCCCCGGCTTGGATCAGGAGCACGGCGGGATCATCACCAACGGCGCCAAGCTACTCTACGCCTACGCCGAGGCCACGGTCCCCAAGCTCACCGTCATCACGCGCAAGGCCTACGGCGGTGCGTATGACGTGATGAGTTCCAAGCACATCCGCGGCGACTACAACGTGGCCTGGCCCACCGCCGAGATCGCCGTGATGGGTCCGAAGGGTGCGGCCGAGATTCTCTTCAAGCGGGAGATTGCCGCCGCCAAGGACCCCCAGGCCACGCTCGACAAACTGGTGGCCGAGTATCGCGAGAAGTTCGCGCATCCGTACGAGGCCGCCGCCCGCGGGTTTCTCGATGACGTGATCGATCCACGCGAGACCCGTCCCCGCCTGATCTCGGCGCTGCAGTCGCTGGCCGGGAAGCGCGATGCGAATCCGCCCAAGAAGCACGGCAACATCCCGCTGTAACATGCGAACCGCAGAGAACGCAGAGATCGCAGAGGTACAGCGGGAGTTCACAGGCCCTCCCGCCTTCTCTGCGTACTCTGCGACCTCGGCGGTTCGCATGTCCTGGCGACCATGAAACGAGTTCTGGTCGCCAACCGCGGCGAGATCGCGCTCCGCATCATCCGTGCCTGTCACGAAGAAGGTCTCGAAGCGGTGGCCGTCTATTCCGAGGCGGACGCGCACGCGCCGCACGTACGGGCGGCAGACCGGGCGGTCTTGATCGGACCCGCGCCGTCGCGCGAGTCCTATCTCGTCATGGACAAGCTGATCGCCGCGGCCCAGTCGTCGGGGGCGGACGCGATTCATCCGGGATACGGATTCCTCTCAGAGCGCGCCCCGTTCGCCGAGGCGGTCGAAGCCGCCGGGCTCACGTTCATTGGCCCGCCGGCCAAGGCCATTCGCGCCATGGGGGAGAAGACCGAAGCACGGCGCCGGATGGATGCGGCCGGTGTACCGGTGGTACCGGGCACCACCGCGCCGGTGACGAGCGCCGAGGAGGCGGTCGCCATCGGCACCGACCTCGGGTTCCCCATCATGCTCAAGGCGGCGGCGGGTGGTGGCGGCAAGGGCATGCGACGGGTGGAACGACCCGAGGATGTGGCGCAGGCGTTCCGGGCGGCTTCGTCGGAGGCGGCGGCTGCGTTCGGCGATGGCAGCGTGTACATCGAGCAGTACGTCGAACGTCCTCGGCACGTCGAGATCCAGGTGTTGGCGGACCGCTTTGGTCACGTGCTGCACCTGGGTGAGCGGGAATGTTCGATCCAGCGGCGCCACCAGAAGCTCATCGAGGAGGCGCCGTCGCCGGCGGTGGACGTCGATCTTCGCCTGCGCATGGGAGAAGCCGCGGTGCAGGCCGCGCGCGCCGTGGGGTACATCGGCGCGGGAACCGTGGAGTTCCTGCTGGCCGCTGACGGCCGCTTCTACTTCCTCGAGATGAACACGCGCATCCAGGTGGAACACCCGGTCACCGAGCTGGTGTACGGGGTGGACCTGGTGCGTGAACAACTCCGCATCGCCGCCGGCCAGCCCACGACCTTGCCGGGTCGCGCCATGCGCCCGCGGGGCCACGCCATCGAGTGCCGCATCATCAGTGAGGATCCGTTCAACGGCTTCCTGCCGGCCACTGGTCGCGTCGCGTATCTGCGTGTCCCCACCGGACCTGGCGTCCGCTGGGACAGCGGGATCGAGCAGGGTAGTGATGTGGGGGTGTTCTATGACTCGCTGCTGGCCAAGCTGATTGTCTGGGGCGAAACACGTGAGCGGGCCATCAGCCGCATGGAGCGCGCGCTCGACGAACTGGTGTTGGTGGGCCTGCCGACGTCCCAGGCGTTCCATCGTCGGGTGTTGGCGCATCCGGACTTTCGCTCGGGGCACTACGACATCGGATTTCTGGAGCGCCACGGCGACGCTTTGGTAGGCGGGCCGAGCCCGGACGATCTCCTGCGGCGCGTGGCCCTGGTGGCCGCCTTGGCCGAACAGGAGGCGCGGCAGGCCGCGGTGCCGGTGACAGAGCCCGGCGGTCACGCGCGCGAAAGTGCTTGGGTGCGGGCTGCGCGCACGCACGGGCGGCGATGAGCACGGCCCGCGTGCACGGCATCGCGGCCGGCGGCGACGGCGTCGCGCGTCTCGAGACCGGCATGACCGTGTTCATCCCGCGCACCGCCGTCGGGGACATCGTGGATGTCGACCTGATCGAGATGCGCAAGCGGTTTGCCCGCGGCATTGCGACGCGCATCCTCGAGCCGGCGCCGGAGCGGGTGGCACCGGTCTGTCCGCATTATGAGGGCGACGCATGTGGCGGGTGCCAGCTCCAGCATGTCGCGCCGGGGGCGCAGCGGGCCGCCAAGGCCCGCATCGTCGGCGATGCCCTGCGGCGGCTCGCCCGTCGCGAAGTAACCGATCCCGACATCACGCCGGCGCCGTCCGAATGGCGGTACCGCCGTGCGGTGACACTGCATGTCGTGGACGACCGGATCGGGTACCATCGGTTCGACCAGCCGGGCCGCGTGTTTGACCTGATCGATTGCCACATCGCGCGCGCCAGCCTCATGGCGCTGTGGCCCCAGGTGTCGGCGGCGCGCACGCTGCTGCCGACGGGGGCCGCGACCGTGGCCCTGCGTGAAGACCGGGGCGGTGGGCTGCATGTCGCGGTCGGCGGCGGGACGGCTTGGGACGCGCGTCCGTTCGCAACCGCCCTGCCGCAGGGTGTGTCCGTGTGGTGGGCGCCCGAGGGTGGCGCGCCCCGCGTGGTCGCGGGCCCGGCGACGGGATACCCGGCCCTCGCGTTCGCGCAGAGTCACCCCGAATTGGCGCAGCAGATTCGCGTCGCGGCGGTCGAGGGCTTGGCCCTGCGGACGGGCTCGACCATCTGGGATCTCTACGGTGGGGTGGGGGACACGGCCCGCCTGATGGCGGCCGCCGGCGCGACGGTGGTGAGCGTGGACGCCGATCGCGCAGCCATCGAGTGGGCGCGCAAACAGCCAGGTACGGGCATTACCTACGTGGGCGACCGTGTCGAAGAGGCCGTCTCCCGTCTCCCGTCTCCCGACCACATCGTCTTGAACCCGCCGCGCGCGGGTGCCCATGCGCGCGTCACCGCGGCGCTGGAGCGCTGGGCGCAGGGGAACGCGGGCGGACGCGTGGCGTACATATCGTGCGACCCGGCCACGCTGTCGCGCGACCTGGCGCGGCTGCCTACCCTGCGCCTGCTGAGCGTGCGCGCGTTCGATCAATTCCCGCAGACGGCTCACGTCGAGACGCTCACCCTGCTGGAGGCGGCATGAGGTACACGGTGACCGTGGCCGGCCGCTCGGTGGAAGTGGACCTCGCGCAGGAGACCGCGGCACTCCACGCCGTCGCCGGCACGCCTTTGCGGCAGTTGATCATGGATGGAGGGTCGGACCTGTTTGCGGTCGTGCGAACGGAAACCGGATGGCAGGTGTCACGGGCCGGCGAGCATTGGGACGTGCGGGTGGTGGACGAACGCACGCGTGCCCTGCAGGAGATGACGGGCGGCACGAAGACCAGAACCGGCGACCAGGTCGTCAAGGCGCCGATGCCCGGCCTAGTGCTGCGGCTCGAGGTGGAAGAAGGCCAGGCCGTCACCCCTGGCGTTGGTCTGGTGGTGCTGGAAGCCATGAAGATGGAGAATGAGATCCGCGCGCATGGTGCGGGCACGGTACGGCGCATTCACGTCAAGACGGGGCAGGCCGTGGAAAAGGGAACCCCCTTGCTGGAGATCGAAGCCTGATGCAACGCGTCCTGATGGTACTGGCGCTTCCCGTGGCGATGGCGGCCCAGGAACCGGCCCTGCTATTTCCATCAGGGGCTGCGCGCGGACGTTATGCTGCCCAGAGGGCGGTTCTCGCCCTCACGGGCTTGACCCGCCCAAAATCCGCGGCTAGCTTGCAAGTCTGTTCCCGTTTTTGATTTACGTACTCGGCGCGGACCATGAAGACCTACACGCTCAAGGCCAGTGAGCTGGACCCCAAGTGGCATGTGGTGGACGCGGACGGCATCGTCCTCGGCCGCCTCGCCAGCCGCGTGGCACAGCTGCTGCGCGGCAAGCACAAGCCTTCGTTCACGCCCCACATGGACTGTGGGGATTTTGTCGTCGTGGTGAACGCCGGCAAGGTGCGGCTCACCGGACGCAAGGCCGAACAGAAGACCCACTTCCGGTACTCGGGGTACATGGGTCACGAGAAGCACATTCCCGTGGGGAAATTGCTCAAGACCCATCCCGAACGGGTGATTGAACACGCGGTCTACGGCATGTTGCCCAAGACCACGCTCGGCCGGCAGGAAATCCGCCGGAAACTCAGGGTGTACGCGGGTCCCGAGCATCCGCATCAGGCCCAGCAGCCGGCGCCGTTGGCGCTTGGCAAGGACACTTGAGCATTTCATGACCGTCGCAACCGACCTTCGTTGGCACGCCGTGGGCCGCCGCAAGACCAGTGTCGCCCGCGTCTACCTCGTCCCCGGTTCGGGGAAGTGGAGCATCAACGGCCGGACGCTGGGGGACTACTTCCCGCGCCAGTCGCTGGTCTCGCACATTCAGCAGGCGTTCCAGGTCACCGACACGCTCGGTGCCTTTGACGTGAAGGCCAATGTGGATGGTGGCGGACTCACCGGTCAGGCCGGTGCCATTCGCTTGGGGATCGCCCGGGCCCTCGTGGCTTCGGACGAAACGCATCGCAAGAAGCTCCGGACGCAGGGTTTGCTGACCCGCGACCCGCGGGCCGTCGAGCGCAAGAAGCCCGGCCAGCCGGGCGCCCGGAAACGGTTCCAGTTCTCGAAGCGGTAGGACAGGCAGTCAACTACTCACATCGCCGGACCGGTGGCCGGGGTGTCCGCCGAGAGCGGATCGGCGCCGGAATGATGGCGATGGACGACACAACCCGAGGGATACGATTCGCATGAGCAGTCCGCAGATGCAGGACCTCCTCGAAGCCGGGGTCCATTTCGGTCACCAGACCCGCCGCTGGAATCCCAAGATGCGGCGGTACATCTTCGCCGAGCGGTCGGGGATCTACCTGATCGACCTCCAGAAGACGCTCGCTCAGCTGCACAAGGCCGAAGAGCTGTTGCGCCAGGTCGTCCTCCGGGGCGAAGGCGTGCTCTTTGTGTGCACCAAGAAGCAGCTCAAGGCGGTCGTGCGGCAGGATGCTGATCGGTGCGGCGCGTACTTTGTCACGGAACGCTGGCTCGGCGGCATGCTGACCAACTTCCAGACCATCAAGAAGCAGGTCCGGCGCCTGAAGGAAATCGAGCAGAGTCAGGAAGAAGGCGCCTACGAATTCTTTACGAAGAAGGAACAACTGCTATTCGAGCGCGAGCGGGAAAAACTCAATCGCAACCTCGAAGGCATCAAGAATATGGCTCGTTTGCCCGGCGCGGTGTTCATTGTGGACGCCAAGAAGGAGCGGATTGCCATCGCCGAGGCCAACAAGCTGGGGATCCCGGTCATCGCGATCGTGGACACCAACGCGGACCCGGACCTGATCACCGTGCCGATTCCCGGGAACGATGACGCCATCCGTTCCGTTGGGGTGATTACAGGGGCCCTGGTGGACGTGATTTCCGAGGCCCGCAAACATGTGCCGCTCAAGGAAGCCACGTCCGACGAAGATATGGCGACGTACAGCGCGGGCGAAGAGTCGGAAGGCGAGTCCGACGATCGCAGCCGGCGTCGGCGCCCGCGCCGCAAGCGGCGGGCCAAGCCTGAGGCCATTGCGGCCCGCCTGCGCGAGGGTGAAGCGCCAGTCGCTGGCGGTGACGCTCCAAGCGGCGGGGACGCGCAGGGCTGACCCCGGGGAATTCCCCGTTGGTCCGGACCGCCGCCCCACCGGCCGCCAACCTGGCGGTGTGAGGCGGCGGTCTTTTCACAGAGAGATAGAGGAAGCCATGACGATGACCATTAGTGCCAAGGAGGTGGCCGCGCTCCGCGCCAAGACCGGGGCCGGCATGATGGATTGCAAGAAGGCCCTGGAAGAGACCAACGGCGATATGGACAAGGCCGTGGAGCTCCTCCGCAAGAAGGGCATCGCCAGCGCCGACAAGCGCACCGGTCGCAGTGCGGCTGAAGGGCTCATCGGCAGCTACGTGCACTTCAACGGTCGCGTGGCCGTGCTGGTCGAAGTGAACTGCGAAACCGATTTCGTCGCGCGTACGGAGGACTTCAAGCAGCTGGTCACGGATATTTCCCTGCACATCGCCTCGGCCAAGCCGTTGGCGGTGCGCGGTGAGGACATTCCGGAGGACATCCTGGCCTCCGAGCGCCGCATTGCCGAGGCGCAGGCGACCGAGTCCGGCAAGCCGGCCCAGGTCCAGACCAGGATGGTCGAGGGCAAGCTCAAGAAGTTCGTTGCCGAGCGGGCGCTGCTCGATCAGGCCTTCGTCAAGGACGACAAGATGACGATTGGAGACCTCGTGAAGGCCGCCTCGGGCAAGACGGGCGAGAACATCGTCGTCAAGCGCTTCGTGCGCTTTGAAATAGGCGAGGCCTGACCGTGTCAAAACTCGCCTTCAAGCGCGTCCTGCTCAAGCTCTCTGGTGAGGCCCTCGCCGGGGACAAGGGGTTCGGTATCAGTTTCGGGGTCATGGACCGGCTGGCAGAAGAGATCAAGAGCGTGCATGCGCTTGGAGCGAGTCTGGGCCTCGTGATTGGTGGGGGCAACATCATGCGGGGCACCGCGGCCAGCGAGGAAGGCATGGATCGCGTCTCCGCGGACTACATGGGCATGCTCGCCACAGTGATCAACGCCCTGGCGGTGCAGGACCAGCTCGAACGCAAGGGGGTGGATACGCGGGTCATGTCCGCGATCCGCATGGAAGAGTTGGCCGAGCCCTACATCCGGCGGCGCGCCATCCGCCACCTCGAGAAGGGGCGGGTGGTGCTGTTCGCGGGCGGCACCGGCAACCCGTACTTTTCGACGGATACGGCGGCGGTGCTGCGGGGGCTGGAAATTGAGGCCGACGTCTTGATCAAGGCAACGTCCGTGGACGGCGTGTATTCCGCCGACCCCAAGACCGACCCCAACGCCGAGTTCCTGCCGGAACTCACGTTCCAGGAGGCCATCGTGCGCGGCCTCCGTGTGATGGATGCCAACGCCTTTGGCCTGTGCAAGGAGAACGCCTTGCCGATCGTCGTCATGAACGTCAACCAGTCCGGCGCCATCGCCCGCGTGCTTCAGGGTGAACGGGTCGGCACCCTCGTGCGATGAGCGCGAATATCCAGCGGATCGAAAAGGCCGCCCGCGAACTGATGGCAAAGGCCGTGGAGAACACCAAGCGGGAGTTCTCCGGTATCCGCAGCGGCAAGGCGTCACCCAGCCTGCTCGATACGGTGCGTGTGGATGCGTACGGCCAGCAGATGCCCCTGAACCAGGTCGCGGGCGTCAGCGCGCCCGAACCGCGGCTCATCACGGTCCAGCCGTGGGACAAGGGGCTCATGGGTGCCATCGAAAAGGCCATTCTCTCGGCCGATCTTGGACTCAATCCGGCCAATGATGGGACCATCATTCGTGTCCCGCTGCCGGCCCTCACCGAAGAGCGGCGGAAGGAACTGGTCAAGGTGGTCCACAAGCTGGCCGAAGAAGGGCGTATCGCCGTGCGACATGCCCGGACCGAAGCCATGAAGGACGTGAAGAAGACGGAGCACATCTCCGAGGACGACCAGCGCCGGGCGGAGAAGGACGTACAGAAGCTGCACGATGATGCCATCCACCAGATTGACGCTCTGATCAAGGCCAAGGAACAGGAGATTCTGGAGGTCTAGTGGCCTCCAACCTGCCGCGCCGCATCGCGGTCGCCGCGGTCGCCATTCCGGCTGCGATCGGTGTGGTACGCCTGGGCGGCTGGCTGTTTGTCGGCGTCCTGAGCCTGCTCGGCGCGCTGGGTGCGGCCGAGGTGTTCCACATGGCCCGCGCACGCGGGGTACGACCGTTCACGGTCGTTGGCGTGCTGGGCGCAGCGCTCATCCCCTTCCTGGCCCAGACGGGCCGTGTGCCGGGCCCTGAAGCGCTCGCCGTCGCCATCCTCGTGGTCATGGCGCTGGCCGTGTGGCGTCGTCCGCCCTCGGAAGGCCCGCTCGCGGCGATCGCCGTCACCATACTCGCTCCGCTCTACACGGCGTTCCTGCCGACGTTCGCGCTCACCATGCGTCACGGCATTCCCGGTTACGACGCGTGGGCAGCCACGTGGCTCGTGTTCCTGCCGTTTGTAACGGTTTGGGTATGCGACTCGCTGGCCATGCTCGTAGGTGTCTGGATCGGTGGGCCCAAGGTTGCCCCAACCGTGAGTCCCAACAAGACCTGGTCCGGAACGATCGGCGGCGTGGTGGGGGCGGTCGTGGCGGCTCTCACCTGGGGGCTGCTTGTTGTGGTACCGCACGGAGTGGTGGTGAGTCCCGGGCAGTTGGCCGCGCTCGGACTCGTGATCGGCGTGGTGGGGCAGGTGGGTGACCTGGCGGAGTCGTTGCTCAAGCGCGAGGCGGGCGTCAAGGATTCCGGACGCCTCTTCGGCGCGCATGGTGGGG
>JBBDNM010000071.1:0-14421 GCA_040877595.1 Gemmatimonadales bacterium
CTGATCTGGGTCCCGGCGGTGAGGCGTGCGGTGCCCGCGCTCGCGGGACGGTGGCGACCCGTGTGGCGGGGCAACCGTCCCCTGCTCACCTTCGGGGCTTGGGTGGCCTTGGCCAACGCGGCGAACCCACTGCTGCGATATCTGGACCGTCTCGCACTCGGGGGCGTGTCGCTTTCCGCGGTGGCATTGTACGCCGCGCCCCAGGAAATCATCTCCCGCCTCTCGCTGATTCCCGCCATCATCATGCCGCCCGTGTTCGCCGCGTCCAGCGCGGCCCAGGCGGCGGCCCCCGGGGCCGTGACTCGCCTGGCCAGCGCGACCCTGCGGCTCCTGCTGGTTGTGCTCGTGCCGCTCGCGTGCGCCCTCTGGTTGCTCGCCACCCCTGGGCTCGCGTGGTGGCTGGGAGCGGAATTTGCCGGGGCGGGCGCCGTCGTGGTCCCACTGCTCCTGGTCAGCGCCGTGGCCAGCGGCGTCGCGCAGTTGCCCGGTGCCTTGCTCCAGGCACACGGGCGCCCGGACGTCCACGCCCGTTTGCAACTCATCGAGGTGCCGTTCTACGGGGTCGCCTTGTGGGTCCTGATCAGCCGATACGGCCTCGCGGGAGCGGCCCTCGCCACTGCGCTCCGGGCAGTCGCCGACGCCTTGGCCCTCTGGGTGCTGGCATGGCGTGTGCAGCCCGACGTCATCGGACCCGCGCTTCGCGCCGGAGTCGCGCGCGCGCTGCCGGCCCTCCTCGTGGTCACCGGAATCACGTGGGTCGCCTTTCGCGTCACCGAAGGCCTGGCCGCGCGCCTCGCGGCGGCCGTGCTGCTCGGGCTCATCGGTACGGGCCTCGCGTGGTACACGGCGCTCACGCCCGACGAGCGCACCCGCCTGGGAGCCGCATGACCACGCGACCGGTGGCCCTGGTGGTGGTCAACTTCGGGACACCGCGTCTGGTGGCGGACCTGCTGGCCAGCCTCACCGCGCACGACGACCAACACCTCGTGGCGGAGGTACTGCTGGTGGACAGCGGCTTCCCCACGCGCGGCGACCTCCGCACGAGTATCGCGCCCGATGGCTGGCCCTTCCCGGTTCGATTCCTCCAGCAGACCGGCACCGCCTATGGCGCGGCCCTCACGTTGGGGGTGCACGCTTCGACCGCCCCTTTCGTGGCGCTCGCCAACTCCGACCTGCTGTGGCCCCCTGGTGCGGTCCTCGAGCCGCTTATCGCCGCGCTTGAACGCGACACCACCAGCGCCGCCGCCGGACCCCAACAGGTGTTTCCGGCTGGACGATGGCAGCGCAGTTTCGGACCCTTCCCTTCGGTGCTGGAGGGCCTCGGGAGCGTCTTCCTGTTGGAGGCGGCCACCAACGCGCTACGGGCGCGGCGGATGCGGCGTGACGCCGCGCCGCGCCCCGTGCCCTACCTCGACGGCGCGTTCCTGGTGGTGCGACGTGCGCACTTCCTGCGCGTGAAGGGGTTCGATCCGGCCTTCGATTATTACGCGGAAGACGCCGACCTGGGTTGGCGCTTCGCCTCCGAGGGATGGCATTGCCTCTTTGTGCCGGCCGCGCGCATCCAGCACCTGCGGGGCGCGGAGACCACCGCGGTGTCCGAGGCGAGCTACCTGCGACGGCTCTACGCCGCCAAGCGCCGCTTTGTCGCGCGGCATCGAGGGCCCTGGTCCGGCCGGGCGTACGGCGTGCTGCAACGGATCCATGGCGTGACGCAGGCGCTCGTGTACTCGGCGGTGGCGTTGCTGGCGCGATCGCCAAGGTGGCGGGTGCGCGCGGCGAGCGCGCGCACCGCACTGCGCGCGCTGTGGCGGGGGCCAACATGAAAGTGGCCATGTTCAGTCCGGCCCTTTCGGGGGGGTGGTACGAACTCGAGCTGGCCCGGGCATTGGCGGAGGGAGGAACCAACGTCGTCCTGCACACGGGCCCCCAGGCCTTCCGCCTTCGCGGTGGCGACGACGCACCGGGGTGGCTTGCGCCGTACTTCGGCCATCGCACCCAGATGCGGTCGTACGCGCCCGGCCCCCTCCGTCCACTCTGGCGCGCGGCCCGTCTTGCGGGATATCCGCTGGCCCTGGCGCGCTTTGTCCGGGCGGCGCGGCGCGCCCACGTCGTTCACGTGCAGTTCCTGTCCCTGCCGCGCCTGGACGTGGTGGCCCTGCGCGGGCTCGCGGGCCGCAGACCGCTGGTCACAACGGTCCACAACTTCCTGCCACACGACCGCGCACCCGACCACCCGGCGACCCGCGCGCATCTCGCCCTGTATCGCGCCAGCACCGCGCTGATCGTGCACGCCGAGGCGACGCGGGCCGCGCTCACGGGGCTCGGGATCCCGGACGACCGCATCACCACGATCCCGTTCGGCGCCTACCCGCACGTCCCAATGCCGCCGGCGCCAACGGACCCGCTCACGATTCTGTTTTTCGGCGAGTGGCGCGCGAACAAGGGCTTCGACGTCCTGCTCGCGGCCGGCGATCGCCTCGCGGCGGGCGGCGTCCGGTTCCGCGTACTCGCGGTGTTGCGTGGGGACGGCCCGCGCGTGCCGATGCGGCCGTGGCTCGCCATCCAGACCGGTTATCTGGCCGAGGAGGCGTTGCCCCGCCTGTTCGCGCAGTCGTCGGTCATCGCCCTCCCCTACCGCGTGATTGACCAGAGCGGGGTGGCGATTCTCGCCCACACGCTCGGTCGGCCGGTGGTGGCGAGCGATGTCGGGGGCCTGGGTGACCTGGTGCGGGCGAGCGGCGCAGGCCTGCTGGTGCCGCCTGGTGACGTGCAGGCGCTGGCACACGCCTTGGGCACCATGCTCGACGATCCGGAGCGCGCCGAACAGATGGGTGCCGCTGGGCGGCGATACGCCCAAACGGCGTTGGGTTGGGACGCGATCGCCGAACAGACCCTCAGCGTCTACGAGCGCGCGACCCGCTCCTGACGAGCCGCCAGACCCGGGTCCGACGCGCGCGCATCCGGCGGCGACATGCTCGCCTCCTTGTACCCCGGCACAATCTCCTGCAGCAGGTGCCGAATGCGAATCGCGTCTCCCGCCTGCGCGGCCTGCAGGAGTTCGGGAATCCGCTGGCGCTGGGCCACCGAGGGCCGGCCGTTCCGCACCATGAAGATCTTGTCGTGCGCCGTCCGCGAGACCTCTTCCCCCTCGTTGAACAGCTCTTCGTACAGCTTCTCGCCCGGACGCAGGCCCGAATAGACGATGCTGATGTCCTTGTCCACCTCGAGGCCGGAGAGGCGGATCAGGTCTTTCGCCAGGTCGGAAATCTTCACCGGCTCGCCCATGTCCAGCACGTATGTCTCGCCCGAACTCCCGAGCGCCGCGGCCTGCAGCACCAACTGGACGGCCTCGGGAATGGTCATGAAGTAGCGCGTGATGTCGGGGTGGGTCACCGTCACGGGCCCGCCGGCCGCGATCTGCTTGCGAAACGCCGGCACCACACTGCCGCGGCTCGCGAGCACGTTGCCGAACCGCACCGACACGTACGCGCGGCTCGACCGGACCGCCGCTTCGTGCACCAGCGTCTCAGCCAGCAATTTGGTGGCGCCCATGACGTTGGCGGGGTTCACGGCCTTGTCCGTCGAGATCAGCACGAAGTGTTTCGTGCCCGTGGCCTCGGCCGCTTCCAGTACGTTGCGCGTGCCGAGCAGGTTGTTCGTGACCGCCTCGTCCGGGTTCCACTCCATGAGCGGCACATGCTTGTGCGCGGCGGCGTGGAACACGGCGACCGGCCTGAACGTCTCGAACACCCGCCGGATCCGCGCGGGATCGCGCACGTTGGCGATGGCCGGGACGAGCCGCAGGCCGGGATGCTTGGTCTTGAGTTCCTGGTGAATATCGAAGATGGAATTCTCGCCGTGGCCGAGCAGGACCAGCTCGCGGATGCCGAGCCCCGCGATCTGGCGGCATAACTCCCCGCCGATCGAGCCGCCCGCCCCCGTCACGAGCACCGTCACGCCGCTCAGGAGGTCGCCGACGGCCTTCTGGTCGGTTTCCACCGGCTTGCGCCGGAGCAGGTCTTCGATATCAACGTCCCGGAGCTGCGAGATACTGACCCGGCCCGAGATGATGTCGGCGAAGTTGGGGACGATCTTGGTGGCAAGTCGCGCGCGGTCGCAGATGTCGCGGATGGCGCGAATCTCGTGCCCGGCCACGCGAGGCATGGCGATGATGACCTTGTTGACGCCGTAATCCCTGGCCACCTCGGGAATGCTCTCGCGGCCGCCTAGCACCGGCAACCCGTGAATCACGTTTTCGTGCTTGGCGCGGTTGTCGTCAATGAACCCGACGGGCTCGATGTCAGCGAACCGATTGGCGCGCAACTCCCGGGCAATCATCGTCCCCGCGTCGCCCGCCCCCACGATCAGCACGCGGTCCCGCACGGTCCGGCCACGGAGCTTCTGGGCCACATGCTCGACCAGGCGGGGCGAGAACCGCACCAGGCCGGTATAGCCGATGGTCAGCAGGAGGTCGAGCAGGGGCACCGAGAAGGGCAGGCGCGGGCCGCCGATCAACGGGGCCACCGCGATGTAGTAGGCCGGGGTTGCGACGATGGCCGCCGAAAACGCGGCCCCATGGATCATCAGGAGTTCGTCAATGGAGGCGTAGCGCCAGTAGCGCCGGTAGATACCGGCGAGCCAGAAGGCCGTGAACTTGACCATGAGCGCCAGCCACGCGTACGCGGCCAGCTGGGCGCCGTAGGTCCCGATGAGGTGGTAGTCGCCCAACCGGAACCACAACGCCACGGCCGGCAACGCGAGCGCCCCCGCGATGTCGGCCACAAGCAAAATCCGGTTCCGAATGACGACCTGCACCCGTTATCCTCGCAGTGTAACGACGGAAAAGCGTCGAAAGATGGGCCACATCTTGTTCAATGTCAACGTTTTAGCTCAAAACTGCTGTGGGGGAGGTCACGAAAAAACGGTGCACGGTGCACGGTGCACGGTGCACGGTACACGGTACACGGTACCCGGTGCACGGGGGGCTACAGGAGGTGATCGCTCCAGGTCTTGGGAACCCCAGGGGGCTCTGAACCTCGATCGGGAGGTCGTACCGGAACGGCCGGGGGCCCTGGGTGCGAATCCAGTCCACCATGCTCTGGAGGCCCTCGCGGAGGCCGGTTTTTGGCCGATATCCCAGCAACAACCGGGCCTTGTCGGCCGAGCAGGTGGCGTAGCGCACCTCGCGCGGACGCGCCGAGGCATAGATCGGGTCCAGGTCGAAGCCGAGCAGGTCCGCAACGGTCGTGGCCAGTTCCAGGATGGTGACGAACTCGTCGTCGGGGCCGATGTTGAAGACCTCGCCCGTGAGCCCGTGCTGGGTACCGAGCCGGACCAAGGGGTCCACGCAGTCCTGCACGAACGAAAAACAGCGTTTCTGCCCGCCGTCTCCGTAGATCACGGGCTGCCGCCCCTGGAGCATGCGGTTGATCATGATGGCGGCCACGTTGCGGTACGGGTCGTCGTACCGCTGGCGCGGCCCGATCACGTTGTGAGGCACGGCGATGTTCCATTCGAACCCGTGCGTCTCGCCCATGTTCCGCACCAGCGCCTCGGCGGCGACTTTCGCGATGCCGTACGGGTCCTCGGGATCGGGGTCCTGGTCTTCGCGAAACGGAATGGGGCCCGCCCCGTACCGCGCCATGGACGAGCAGAACACGAACCGGGCGACCGTGTTGGTGGCGGCGGCGGCAAGCAGGCCGGCGGTACTCTGGTAGGTGTGCTGGCCCACCATGGCAGGCGAGAACACCGACAGGCCCTCGGTGGCCACGGCGGCACAGTGGTAGATCACGTCCGCGCCCACGGTCATCTCGGTCATCCTTGCCACATCCGCGCAATCCGCCGGCTTGAAACACGCCCCCTCCGGCACATTGGCGCGGTCACCCGTAATCAGGTTGTCACAACCCTGCACCTGGTCTCCCCGGGCCAGGTGAGCATCGGCCAGGTGCGAGCCGAGGAAGCCGGCGAGGCCGGAAATGAAGATTTTCATCGAGGGGGAAAAGAAGGGGCAAGGGAGCAAGGGAGCAAGGGGGCCTTGCTCTCCAATCTGGTCAGATTAACTTGACCATATATGAAACCTCCCAAGAAACGGCCCCCTCAGGTCTTCGAGCCGTCGGCGGTCTACGCCGGGGCCACCGTCCCCGCGACCGAGTTCAAGGCCACCTGCCTGGCGTGGCTGGAACGGGTGCGGGCGGGCGAGCAGGTCGTGATTACCAAGCGGGGCGTGCCGGTGGCGCGGCTGGTGCCGGTGGAGCAGTCGGCCGCGAGGGCGTTTGGGTCCATGCGGGGGACGGTGCTGGCCTATGGTGACCTCATCAGTCCGGTTGAGGATCCTTGGGACGCTGTGCGTAGTGCGTAGTGCGTGGAACAGCAAAAGCGTGCGTAGTGCGCAGTGCGTAGTGCGTGGAACAGCAAAAGCGTGCGTAGTGCGCAGTGCGTAGTGCGCAGTGCGTGGTGCGCAGACCCCGCCCCTAACCCCTTGCCCCCCAATCACCTAGGTCCCATCTTTCGGTCATGGCACCCCCCTTCCGCTCGACCGTCATTGCGTCCTGCGTGGACGACGAGGTGCTCGAGTGGTATCGCATGACCCCTGCCGAGCGCTGGGCTGAAAGCATGCGCCTGTGGCACACGTTCCGCCTGTTCGGAGGCCGGCTTGAGCCAGAGCCCGATTCCCAGAGTCCTTTCGACGATGCAGGAGCACGGCGTCGAGGCCCTGCTGATGGGCGGACAGGCCTGCGTGCTGTACGGCGCAGCGGAGTTTAGCCGCGACGCGGATTTCGCCGTCCTGGCCACGACCGACAATCTGGACCGCCTGGGCGCCGCGCTGGCGGCCTTGGACGCGGTGACCGTCGCGGTGCCGCCCTTTGATGTGCGGCACCTGGAGCGGGGTCACGCGGTCCACTTTCGCTGTCGCCATCCCGAGGCCTTGGGTCTGCGCGTGGACGTCATGACGCGACTCCGCGGTGTTGACGCATTTCCCGTGCTCTGGGCGCGACGCGCCACGTGGGACCTGCCGGATTCCGTGCGGGTGGAGGGGCTTTCGTTGCCGGATCTGGTGGCATCAAAGAAGACGCAGCGCGACAAGGACTGGCCGATGGTGCGGCGGCTGGTCGAGGTCAGCTACGATGGTGGCATTGGAGCGCCAACCCCCGAGCGGGTGGCATTCTGGCTGCGAGAACTGCGCACCCCGGCCCTGCTGATTGAATGCGCCACGATGTTTCCGGCGGACGCCGAACGCGAGGCGGCGCATCGGCCGGCCGTGCGAGCCGCCCTGGCGGGGGACGCCGAGTCGGTCGAAACGGAGCTCAACGCCGAGGAGGCGCGGGAGCGAGCGCTGGACCGGGCCTACTGGGCACCGCTCAAGGCCGAGCTGGAGCAGATGCGGCGGGAGACGTGAGACGTGAGCAACGGCGTGCGTAGTGCGTGGTGCGCAGACCCCGCCCCACCGCCTTTCTCCCTTGCTCCCTTGCTCCCTGATTGAGCTCGCGGCGTGAAGCCCAAGGGCTCGGCAGGCCTGCCCGCACAGCGGGCCCCTCCCTTGCACCTTTGCACCCTTGCACCCTTGCACCTTTGCACCTTTGCACCCTCGTTAACCCCTTGCCCCCCATGCACCTAGGAACCATCTTCCCCGCGTGACCAATCGCGCGTCCGACTGGTTCCGCCAGGCCGAGCGGGATCTGGAGCAGGCAGAAGACTCTCGCCGGGCGGGGCGGCACGAATGGGCGTGCTTTGCGGCCCACCAAGCGGCGGAGAAGGCCGTCAAGGCCCTGCACCTTTCCGCCGGACAGGAGGCGTGGGGGCATGTGGTGGCGCGGTTGCTGCGCGAGTTGCCCGCGTCGGTGGGCGCCCCGGATGCGCTGATCCAGCAGGCGATGGTGCTGGACGGTTTCTACGTTCCCGCCCGGTACCCGAACGGGCATCCGGAGGGTGCGCCCTTCGAGCACTACGGCCCATTGCAGAGTGAGGAGGCCATCCGCTATGCCGGCGCGATCATCGCACACTGCCGTCGTCACATGGCCTGACCGCGTGGCGGTGGACGCGGCGGTGCGGGCGTGGGCCGACGCGCTGGCCGCACACGCGCCGGAGGTGGAGGCGATCGGGTATTTCGGATCGTACGCCCGGGGCGACTGGGGCGTGGGAAGCGACGTGGATCTGGTCGTGGTCGTGGGCGATACGCCGCTTCCGTTCGAGCGGCGCGCCGCCCGATGGGATGCCACTCGGCTCCCAGTCCCCGCGGACGTTCTGGTCTACACGCACGACGAGTGGGCGGCGCATCCGGGTCGGCCGAGGGATGTGGTGTGGGTCGTGAGACGTAAGACGTGAGACGTGAGACGTGAGACGTGAGACGTGAGACGTCCCCCCCGCCCCAAGTCCCTTGCTCCCTGATTGAGCTCGCGGCGTGAAGCCCAAGGCTCGGCAGGTCTGCCCGCGGTGCGGGCGTGGCACGCGGGAGAGAATTTTTCCGATGGTCCAATGACCAATGTCGAACATCCAACACCCAATATCCAAGTGTCGTCCGTTCGGTATTCGACATTGGACATTGGACATTCGACATTCGCGGGAAAACGGCGTGCGTAGTGCGCAGAGCCTTTCTCCCTTGCTCCCTTGCTCCCTTGCTCCCTCTTTCGCCATCTTCCCCCTATGCCAACGCCAGCGACCGGATCCGACCTTGCGCGGTGGGTAGCCACATGGCGCGATGCGGCGCCAGCGCTGGACGCGCAGAAGCGCTCTGAGCTGGCGATGCTCGACACCCCGCTCGCGCTGCAGCAACTCGCCGCGGCGTTCGCTCACGCCTTGGCGTCGGCCCCGCCCTTGAGCACCTCGGGCCTGGTTGAGCAGCAGCGGTGCTTCCAGCTGCTTCGCCGTTGATCGACCTGTTCCGCGAGCGGACCGGCTGCAGGATCGCGCGGATGTCGCGAGCATTGCCCGTCGCCGCGGGCAGGCGCTTGACTGGGACGCCGTGCTCGAGCGCCTGACCCCGCTCGCCGAGGCCAAGGGCCAAGCCGACACGCTGGAAGCGATCCGGGCGCTGCAAGTCGAGTTCGGCGCGTGAGCTCGCGGCGTGAAGCCGCGACTCTCATCCCTTGCACCTTTGCACTTTTGCACCCTTGCTTGGCTCCCCTACGTCTTCTTCCACTTGCCATACCGCTGCGCCGCGGCCTGTTCTTCGCGCACCTGCTTCGCCAGGAACACCTTGAGGAGCGACTGATAGGGGACATCCCGCTCATGCGCCAAGGCCTTGAGATCAGCCAAGAGCGGAGCCGGCAACCGGAGTGAGATACTCTCGGTTGAGGGACGGAGATTCGGGAAGGCGGCGCGCTTCGCCTTGGACCAGTCGACATAGTCCGTGGTGTCGTGCGTCGCCCAGAACGCGCGCGCTTCCGCGTCGCTACGGAATCGGGGAATCGGCTTCAGGCGCTTCTTCGGCATCTTCCTGCTCCGCGTAGAGGCGGCGTTCTCGACGGCTCATGTCACGCGCCAGGATCGGCCGGACAAGCGACTCGCGCATCGTGAAGACGACCGTCAGTCGCCGACCGGCATGGGTTCTGCCCAACAGGTAATGCCGCACCTCATCCTGCGAGTGCGCGGCGTCATGCATGATCACCACCGGGCGACCGAAGAAGACCTGCTCGGTCTCGGCCTGACTGGCATCATGGGCGAGCCAGTTCTTCTCGGAATTCCCCGCGTCCCACTGAAAACCCGTGAGGTCCGGGAAGTACTCCGGGAGGAGGCTCATCGAAAATGTATACTACACGAATATACCACCGTCAATGGTCCGCGGCGGACGAAACTGACGAACTGACGAACTGACGAACCGACGGACGGCACATCGGGACTCGCAGTGCCCCCGTTCAAAATTCGTCTGTTCGTCTGTTCGTCTGTTCGTCCTTGCTCCCTTGCTCCCTTCTCCCTTGCTCTCCGTTGCCATAACACAATATATCTCTTATGTTACACCAGTTAAACAAAGAGCTATATAATGTCACGCACAACACCACCCGCTCCACTCCCGGTCACCCGAGCGCTCCGGCGGCTCGGGGCCGACATCCGGGCGGCTCGCCTTCGGCGTCGGTTGCGCGCGGCGGTCGTGGCGGAGCGCGCGCGCATCTCGGCGCCGACGCTCACCCGGGTCGAGCGGGGGGATGCGGCAGTGTCCCTGGGCATCTACGCCACGGTCCTCTGGGCCCTGGGTCTGCTGGATGACCTGGCCGAGGTGGCGGCCCCGACACGGGACGTCACGGGCCAGGCGCTCGATTCCGCACGCTTGCCGCAGCGGGTGCGGCGCCCGCGCGATCCATGAGCGCGGCGCGGGGGGCTGAGGTGTACGTGGCCCTGGGCGACCGTACGGTCCGCGTGGGGCGGCTGGTGGCCGTCTCCTCGTCGCGGGGGGAGCGGGCCGGATTCGAGTACGACCCTCTCTGGCTGGCCGCCCCGGAGCGGTATGCGCTGGAGCCGGCGCTCATGCTCGGCGCCGGCCCCTACTATCCACCAGCCGACCGGGCGCTGTTTGGCGCGTTCGGCGATTCTGCGCCCGATCGCTGGGGGCGGACGTTGCTGTTGCGTGCCGAGCGGCGGCGCGCCGCGCGGGACGGGGGCTCCGCCCGGGCACTGCACGAGTTGGACTTCCTGCTGGGTGTGCTCGACGAGGCGCGTCCGGGGGCCTTGCGGTTTACGGCGCTGGGCGGCGGTCCGTGGCTGGCGGAGGGACCGGCGATCCCACCCCTCGTGGCGCTCCGCCGGCTCGTTGCTGCTGCGGACCGCGTGGAGACGGGGGACGACACCGAGGAGGATCTCGCGCTGTTGCTGGCCCCGGGATCCTCGTTGGGCGGAGCGCGGCCCAAGGCCTCGGTGCGGGAGCCGGATGGTGCGTTGGCGCTGGCCAAGTTTCCCAGGCCGGGGGACCTGTGGTCGGTGGTGGTGTGGGAGGCGGTGGCCCTCGAGCTGGCGCGTCGCGCGGGCGTCACGGTGGCGCCGAGCCGACTGGTCAGCGTGGGGGGACGGCGGGTGCTCGTGGTCGCCCGGTTCGACCGGCGCGGCGCGCACCGGGTGCCGTTTCTTTCCGCCATGACCCTGCTGGGCGCTCGGGATCACGACCCCGCGGCGCCGTCGTATCCCGACCTGGCGGACGCGCTGCGCCGGCACGGCGCCCAGGCGACGGACGATGTGCGGCAACTCTGGCGACGCATGGTGTTCAACGTGCTGATTGCGAACACCGACGATCATCTGCGCAACCATGGCGTCCTGTATGCGGGCCAGGACGGATGGGTACTGTCACCGGCGTACGACCTGAATCCCGTGCCGGCCGATGTCGGGCCGCGGGAGCTGACCACGCCGCTGACCTACGACGGCGACCGCACGGCCGACGTCGAGATCGCGTTCACCAGCCTGGAGGCCTTTGCGCTGACGCGGGATGCCGCCTCCACGATCGTCGCCGAGGTGCGGCGCGCGGTTGCCGGGTGGCGCGCCGTCGCGCGCGGCCTCGGGTGCTCGGCTGCTGAGTGCGATCGGATGGCGTCGGCGTTTGAGGAACGGCGTGCGTAGTGCGCGGCAACGGCGAAACAGCAACGGCGTGCGTAGTGCGTAGTGCGCAGACCCCGCCCCGCCTCCGTTCTGCATTCGTCTGTTCGTCAGTTTGACCCTCTCTTGACCCTCGCCCTCTATCCTGGGCGATGGAGCTGTCTTGCCCACTCGGCCGAGGAGATTGCATAGTATGGGTATGCCCGACCTGGCCCGACGGTACACGGTGGATGACGTGCTCGCGTTCCCTACGGACGGGAACCGGTACGAGCTGGTGGACGGGGAGCTGCTCGTGACGCCGGCGCCGTCGCAGCGTCACCAGGGGGTTTTGGCACGGCTGCTGGGTGCCTTGATTCCGTACGTCTCCAGCCATCAACCCGTGGCAACGCTGTTTCCTGGGCCCGGTGACGTGTTTTGGGACGATGAGGACTATGTCCAGCCCGACCTGCTCGTCATACCGTCCGACCAGGTGACCGGCCGCTGGGAGGATGTTCGGACGCTCCTCCTCGCGGTCGAGGTCGTCTCCCCGGGTTCCGCGCGCCATGATCGCGTCACCAAGCGGCGGCTGTACCAGCAGATGCGTGTGGCGACCTACTGGGTGGTGGATCCCGACGCCCGCCTGGTCGAGGTCTGGCATCCCCCCGATACGCGTCCGGAGATCGTCACGGGCGACCTGGTCTGGCGGGTGGCCGCCGAGGCCGCGGAGGTCCGGATCTCCCTGGAGGAAATCTTCAGGACCTGAAAACGGTGTGCGCGGGGCGCGGCAACGGCGAAACAGCAACGGCGTGCGTAGTGCGCAGTCCGCAGACCCCACCCCACCCCATTCAGCATTCGTCAGTTCGTCAGTTCGTCAGTTTGACCCTCTCTTGACCCTCGCCCTCTATCCTGGGCGATGGAGCTGTCTTGCCCACTCGGCCGAGGAGATTGCATAGTATGGGTATGCCCGACCTGGCCCGGCAGTACACGGTGGACGAGGTCCTCGCCTTCCCCGAGGATGGCAACCGGTACGAGCTGGTGGACGGGGAGCTGCTGGTGACTCCCTCGCCCCGCCAACCGCATCAGGCCGTGCTGAGCCGCCTCCATCTGGCGGTGGGCCCGTTCGTGCGGGACCATGCCGTGGGACAGGTGTTCTTCGCGCCGGCCGACGTCTTTTGGCAGGCCACCGAGTACGTCCAGCCCGATCTGTTCGTCGTCCCTACGAATCAGGTAACGGGCGACTGGCGGGACATCACGACTCTGTTGCTGGCCGTCGAGGTGGTATCCCCCGCCTCCTCACGCGCCGACCGCCTCGCCAAGCGCCGTCTCTACCAGCGGATGGGCGTACCGACCTACTGGGTGGTGGATCCCGACGCCCGCCTGGTCGAGGTCTGGCAGCCGGACGACGAGCGCCCCGAGATCGTGACGGAACGGCTGACCTGGCGGCCGGCCGATGCGCCCGAGCTGGTCATTGAGTTGACGGAGATCTGGTAGGAAAGGCGTGCGTAGTGCGTGGTGCGTAGTGCGTGGAAACGCGACCGGGTTGGGGGCGGGGCACCCAGTCCGTTGCCCTTCTCCGTGCCCTCCGTGCCTCCGTGGTGCAACTGTTCTAACCCCTTGCCCTGCCACGATCTACGCCGCATCTTCCCGGCTCGGAATCCCGGCGCCCTCTTGCCCTAAAGCACTTTGCACTATAAAGTAGGCCGATGCGTTTTGCCCTGATCGCCCTCCTGGTCGCCCTGGCCCTGCCGCTCTCGGCCCAACTCCCGAGTCCGGCCGAGCTGGCCCAGCTCCGGAACAACCCCGAGCTGGTGCGCCAGCGCATCCGGCAGAGCGGCTTGACGGCCGAGCAGATCCGGGCGCGGCTCACGGCAGCGGGGTATCCGGCCACCATGCTGGACGCGTACCTGAGCGATGCGGCGTTGCCCGAGGGCCAGGTGGGCGAAGACCACATCGGGGCGCTGGGCATCCTGGGCGTGGCGGACCGTACCCCCGAGGCGGTGCAGACGCTGGACCAGCAATCCGGCGTGGAGCGGCGGCCGGGGGGCGGCGAGGACGCCGAGTTGAACCTGTTCGGCGCGGACGTGTTCCGCGGCCGGACCACGCAGTTCCAGCCCCTCCTGGCGGGCCCGGTGCCCGAGAATTACCGCATTGGGCCGGGGGACGTGCTGGTGCTGGTGCTCACGGGCGACGTCGAGTTTGTCCATACGCTTGAGGTCACGCGCGACGGGTTTGTATTGATTCCGCAGGTGGGCCAGCTGTACCTCAATAACCTCACCATGGACGCGTTGCGCACCACACTGCGCCGGCGGCTGGGCGAATCGTATTCCGGCGTCCGCACGGGCACCACACAATTCGACGTCACCATTGCTCGGCTCCGCACCAACCAGGTCTTCGTGATCGGCGAGGTGGTCCAGCCGGGGGCGTATCAGCTCTCGAGTGTGGCCACGGTGTTGAACGCGCTGTATGCGGCGGGCGGCCCCACCGACCGAGGCAACTTCCGCCAGGTGATTGTGCGCCGCTTGGGCGATACGGTCTCGGTGTTCGACCTCTACGATTACCTGCTGGAAGGCGACACCCGCAACGACATCGTGCTGAACCAGGGCGACGTGATTTTTGTGCCGGTGCAGGGGGTGCGGGCCGCCGTGCGTGGGGCGGTGATCCGGCCGGCCATTTACGAGCTCAAGCCGGGCGAGACGTTGCGGGAGCTGGTTGTGGCGACGGGCGGGTTCCGGCCGACGGCGGCGTTGCGGCGCATCTCGATCAGCCGCATCGTGCCGCCATCGCAACGTACTGCCGTGGGACCGGACCGGATCACGGTGGACGTGCCCATCGAGCAGGTGGTGGACGGCACGGCGCCGCCCTTCCCCATCGAGCCGGGTGATCAGGTCATGGTGTTCGACGTGCCGGACGCTCGTCGGGCTACCGTCG
>JBBDNM010000072.1:0-13725 GCA_040877595.1 Gemmatimonadales bacterium
GGGTTGCGGCCGGCCGCGCGCGCGGCCAGCAGCCACAGTTCGGGCGTGAGGCCCCCGGTTGCCGGGGCACTGACCCCGGGAGCGAACGCCTGGTCTACTGCGTCGAGGTCGAACGACACCATCGTCGCGCGCGCGAGCTGATCGTAGAGAGCGACGATCGTGGGTCGGGTGACGTCGTGCATCCAGAAGGTGCGGCCCCCGCGCTCGCGCACCCACCGTACATGCTCCGCAGCCGCCGCGTGGGGCTGCAGCCCCACCACCTGATAGCGACCGGCAAGGCCGGAGGGATGCTCGAGCGCTTGCCGAAACGGCGACCCCGAATGCGGCTGGCCATCGCGCAGTGGCCGCACATCAGGATGGGCATCCCAATTGAGCAGGTCCACGGTGGCGCCACGGCTCGCGTGGCCCAGGAAGTGACCATACGCCGTCTCATGCCCGCCGCCCAGCACCAGCGGGAACGCTTCGGCTTCCAGCGTGGCCCGCACGACGGCGGCCAGTGCCTCCTGATCCGCCGCGACGTCGCCGCTGACAGCGAGGTCACCATCATCGCGGGTGGCCCGCACGAGATCGGCGAACACCTGCGGGTGCGCGGCGTCAGGCGTCAGGCGCCCCAGGCACGCCCGGATCGCGTCCGGCCCGGCCGCGGCGCCGGGACGACCCCCGTTGATGCGCACGCCTGCGTCGCTCGGGAACCCGATGAGTACGACGCGCGCTGGAGTGGCGTGGAGGCTTGTACCCAGGAGGTCGCCGATGCGGAGGTCGTCAGTCATGCGTGCGGAATGTGTATGTTTGGGACCGTTCACGCCAACAGGTTCTGCGCATGGACCGATCGTCACTCCCGTGGCGCTAACTGAGCTTGTGCCGCGCCCGTTCGAGCCGGGCGCGATAGGGCTCCAGCGGGCCGACACAGAGGGCGATGATGTCCTCCAGACGCCGCTGGGCCTCCGACACCGGCAGCGGCGGGTCCACGGATAACATGGCTTCGTACAGCTTCCACAGGGCCTGGTGCATCGCCGACGCGGATTCCATGGCGTCGCCCAGCGCGTTAGCCCGGAGGGCGTCCCGCAGGTCGAACGTCACGGAACTGACCAGCAACTGGGCGACCTCGGCCGTTTTCCATCCTTCGATGGTCAAGCGCTTGACGCGATCGGAACGACGACGGAACGTCATGGTCTTGAGATACTACTTGGAGGCACCTTGCGAAAGAAGAACCTGGTTTCGCTGCTCGTGACCCTGGGCGTGGTGCTCGTCCTGGGATACCTGATCTACGGCAGCACCACGCTGGTGCAGGCCGAGTGCGAATTGTGCGTCACGTTCCGCGGAACGCAATGCCGCCGCGGATCGGGCACCGACGTGGCCGAGGCCCGGCAGGCGGCCCAGCGGGCCGCGTGCGCCGTGATGACAGGCAGTATGAACGAATCCATTGCGTGTCAGAACGTGGTCCCCACCAACGTGCAGTGCCCACCGTCCCGATGACCTATCCGCCGTCGGGTTCGAGACCTTCGATGCGGTGCAGTTCCTGCTGGCTCGGCCGGACGGTCGCCGGCCGGTACATGATGACCCGCGCGCGTTCCAAGGTGATCAACCCGCCGCCGATCATCCGGTCGAGATCGGGCAACACCGCCTGAATCGCCTCCTCGGTCTCCACGACCTCGATGATCAGGGGGAGGTCCAGGGACAGGCGGAGGACCTTCTCCGTGTGTACCGTACTGCTGGCACCGAACCCCGCGACCCCTCGCAACACCGTGCATCCGGCCAGGCCGCGCTCGCGCAGCCGGTGCAGTACGGCCTCGTACAGGGGCTTTCCCTCGTACCGGTCATTCTCGCCGATGAAGATGCGCATCAGCGTACGTTCGCCCTTGAACCGATGGGTGGTCATGCGGTCCTCTCCTCTCACAGCAACCGGTTGGCGAGGGCCATACCCGCCATGATCGCGAGCACTGACCCCACGACCGTCGAAAGCATATAGACCAGCGCCTGGCCCACGGCCCCACCGCCGAACAACGCCCGACTCTCGTACGCGAACGTGCTCATGGTGGTGAACGCGCCGCAGAAACCAATGGTAAGCCCGGCCCGAACCTCCGGCGCCATCACCACGGTTCCGGTCCCGAACCGGACGAGAAACCCCAGCAACAGGGAACCGAGAATGTTCACGGCCAAGGTGCCGATCGGCAGGACCGACGGCGCGAGCCGCTCCTGGATCCAGCCCTGGAGCCCATAGCGGGCCATGGTGCCGACCAGTCCCCCCAGGGCGATGTAGCCCAGCATGGCGTTGCTCCGGTATTTCGCCCGCGCCGGCGGCCAGCTCGTCAAGGCTTCACATGCGTGGTCTCTACCGCCGACGGAAGAATATCATCCCACCGCTGGCCGTGCCGAACAGGGCTTCGAGACGGCCATTGCCTGTGAGGTCCCCCAAGGCCGGGGACGCCAGCGGCTGCGCACCCACGGGCAGTCGCTCCGGGGTGGCAAAGGCCGGCTCGGTGCGGCTGCCGATGTTGCGCAAGAGCCAGACAGTGCCGTCTTCCACACCAACCACCAGATCCAACAGGCCATTCCCATCCAGATCCACCAGGTGCGGCGCCGAGCGGCGCCCACCCCGGAAGGCGAGCCACTCGTCGCTGACCAGCGTAAGGCGTGGCGCGGTGCGGGTACCGTCGTTCCGGTAGTAGTTCAGGGCGCCCGAAGCCTCGCCCACGACCAGATCCAGATCGCCATCGCCGTCCACGTCACCCAGCGTGGGCGTCGTGTTGCTGCCTCGCGTGATCGTGATCAGGGCGGAGTCAGCCAGTGTCCAGTCGGTCAGTGTGCCGTGGCCCCGATACCAGCGGACGCGGTTGCCCCACGCCCCGACGATCAGGTCCAGATGGCCGTCGCCATCCAAGTCCGCTGCGGCCGGGGCGTCGTGGTACTCGCCCTGGATCGCGAGCCGCGCACGCGCGCGGAACTGCGGCGCCGAGCGTGTCCCCACGTTCTCATAAACGTGGATGCGGGAGGTCTGCTGGTCATGCGGTTCGATCTTGTGGCCAATCAGCAGGTCCAGGTCGCCGTCCCCATCCAGATCAGCCAGCATCGGCATCGCTTCGGATCCGACATCAATCATGCGGAGCAACCGGGCCGTAGTGAACGTGAATCGCCCCCCCCCGGCTCCCCAAGCGTAATGCAGGTTCTCCACGGCGGTGCGATTGGGGTTGAACGCCCCTCCCAGCACACCCATCACCAGGTCGGGAATGCCGTCCCCGTCCACGTCACCGAAGGTGGGGGCGTTGTAGCCGCTTGTGCGGATCGGATCGTTGCGCGGGAACGGTTGAGGCCGTGTCCGGAAGCTGGGGTCCGCACACGTACCCGTATTCTCGATAAGCAGCAGCCCGGGTTCGAAGAAATCACCCCAGACGAGGTCGGGGTCGCCGTCGCCGTCCACATCGGCCAGGGCCATCGTGTTCGCGCCGTGCAGGCTGCCGAACGGGTCGCCGACGATCTCGATCCCTTCCCATCGTTCATCGAGCAAGCGGAATGACGGGACCCCATCGTTGAACCCGGCGAGTTCGTAGCGCGCGACGGTCCCGGCCACACTGCCGATCAGGAGGTCGGGTACACCGTTGCAGTCCATGTCGCCGAGCTGCGGAATATTCTGGCGATCAGCGAACAGGGCTGACCCAGAGGCGGTGCGAACCGAGTCGGCCAGGAGCGTGAACCGGGCGCGCTGCTTTCCGCCCTCGTTGTGGTAGAACCGCACGTACGAGTTGGGACGCTCGGCCAGTACGTCGTAGGCGCCATCGCCATCAAGATCGGCGAAGCGCAGCCATTCGCCGATGCGGAGGCCCTCGTAGGTGTCGGTCCGCCAGACCCATCGGTCGTCCATCCGCTCGAAGAACATGACCCGGTCCGGGAACTCCTGGATGAACAGGTCCAGGTCGCCGTCACCGTCAATGTCAATGAGCTGGGGGCGCGGCACGTTGAGGCCGCCGAGCCATGGATGGTCGTACGGCACGCCGGCAGAATCCACGACCGGAACCAGGAAGACATCACGCTGCCAGCCCGCGTCGGGCGCGGTCTCACCAGCGGGTGTCCCTGCCCCACCACACGCGGCGACCAGCAACGCCGCGAGGAGCACCCTCAACGACACGCCGAACCGGTGTACGACGCGGCGGACCCCACGCCGGCGGAATACCGCCCGGTGGAATGGGAGGCGACGATCTGCCGCGTGGCGGGATCAATCGCAACCACACGCCCGACCCCGGCGCCCTCGTGTCCCTCGTGATCGTGCGCGTCGCCGGCCTGATTGCGGTTGGTGACATAGATCCAGCCATTCGGACCCACCGTCGAGCCGTGCGGCTGGGCGAACCGCTCGTCGGTGATGGTCGCGCTTACCGCCCCACGGCGCACATCCACGACGCTCACGGTGTTGGCGTCGAGATTCGGGACGTATATCTCGCAGCCATCCCGCGTGAACGTCGGGTGCCAGGGGCTCTGACCGACGGGGATCGTGTGGGCCAGCACCGGACGCGCGGGGTTGCCAAGATCCCACATGAACAGTTTGCCCGTCAGTTGCGCAGTGCTCGCCAGCCAGCGGCCGTCCGGCGACAAGCCAAACTCCACGATGGTATGCGTCGGGCCCTCGACATCCACGATCTGGGCAACCCCGGTCTGCATGTCCAAGGCGATCAGTCGGTTCTGCGCGAGGCTCGCGACATAGACGTACCGCCCATCGCGCGTCGTTTCGATCGCGTGGGGCCGTGGGACCAGCACGTCCACCTCCTCCACCAGGGTCATGTCACTGCGCCGGATCGCCACGAAGCTGGCGGGCGGATTGACCGCGCTCATCGAGCGCGCGGCATAGAGCACGTCGGCGTCCGGGGCCAGCGCGAGCAGGCCGGGCACCGGTGTGGTGACGAATCCCACAATCGCATCGTTGCGGTTGAGCTTGAGGATGCGATTCTCACCGATCAGCGTCACATACCAATGGGACCCATCGGGCTCGACGGCCGCATCATGAGGCTTGGCATTCTCGGAGAAGCCGAGGGTGCGCAGGTCGAGGGTTTGCACCAGGGCGCCGCTTGCGCCATCGAGAATGGACACGGACGCGTTTTCCTGGTTGGTCACGTAGATACGCGACCCCGCCGGCGTGGGTCCCTGGGCAATCGCCTGCGGAGCCGGAGCCCCACAGGCGATTGTCGCAAGGAACGCGAGTGATGCGATCCGGGTCACGGCACCAGCGCGGGCGACTGCTTGCGCAGGATGAAGAGCCCTTCGGACCCGCTGGTCACCACGATCGTGCCGCTTGCGAAATACGGATAGTTGCTCCACGAGCCGCCGAAGCCGGGGCTGTCACTACCGTACGGGACGGTGTCGAAGTGGCCCACGGGACGCGGATTGGCGCGGTCAGAGATGTCGAGTACGCGAAGACCCGATTGATAGTTGGACTGGAACATCAGGTCGCCCTGGATATACAGATTATGGTCACTTGCCTTGTTTTCTGACACGTAGGCGCCGAGCAGGACCGGATCCTGGAGATCCTCGACATCCCAGATCAACGTCCGGGTGCCATCGGTCTTGCCCTGCAGCTCGTCCAGCTCGTCGTCCATGTAGAAGTACCGCTGATCGTCCGTGAGCCACCCCTGGTGCGTGTACCCGACGTTCGGGTACGACGCGCGGGACAGCGCCACCGGGTTCTGCTTGTCCGACACGTCGGCGATGGACAACGCGGTTTCATTCGCGCCGAAGCAGATCTCGTGGCCGCGGTAGCGATCATCCGGCCCTTGATAGGTGACGCACTGCGCGTCGTGGCTGTAGCCGGTGCCGCTGCGACCGGTGTTCGGGTCGGCAAAGCAGCCCGCGAAGCGGGGGTTGGCCGGCTCACGGATATCAATCATGTGGAGCCCGCCACCGCACGTTTCACCGCCACCGTTCACGCCCACCGCAAAGGCGAAACCGCTCGTGGTGTCAATCACGATGTTGTGCGTGCTGGCCACGTTGGTGTAGAGCGCGGTTTCGTGGAAGGTCTGTGGCGCCCCCGTGGCACGGCGCAGCTGGGTCAGGTCGAACACCTGCATCCCATGCTGGCCCGAACCATCGGCCACGATATAGACGTGGTTGCGATACACCTTCATGTCACGCCAGGCATTGGCTCGGGCGCCCTGCGTCATGGGCAGGGAGCCCGCGTACCGGGGGCGCTGGGGATCGGTGACGTCCACGAACGCCGAACCGTCGGTACGACCCGCAATGGCCCATTCCTGGCCCGTTTCGGGATCGGTCCAACCCCAGATGTCATTCATGCGGATGCCGCGGCTCCCGCCGATGCTGGCGAGCGGCAGGAAGGCCAGCATGTCCACACCGTCGCACGCGAAGATGCCGACCTGACCATCCTGGCACTCGCGCACCTGGCCCACCATGGGCTCG
Organism: Gemmatimonadales bacterium; assembly: GCA_040877595.1. GTDB lineage: Bacteria > Gemmatimonadota > Gemmatimonadetes > Gemmatimonadales > GWC2-71-9 > JBBDNM01. Next base: position 6,397 of record JBBDNM010000072.1, read on the forward strand.
ACCGCGTTGAGCGCGCCGGCCACCTTGGCCACGGTGCGCCATTCGTTGTTCGTCCGCTCGAGGACCACAGCCGTGCCGGCGCCATTGTCGTCATTCGGGGTGCCACTCACGGCCAGGTTGCCACCCGCCGCCACGGAGGCGCCGAACGCGCCTGAGGCAGGCAGCTCCATGCCGACGACATGGACGGCGGACGTAAATGTTTCCGCCGCCGCGTCCCAGCGGTACCGGTAGAGCCGTCCCTGAAACCGTGCCGCTCCAGGAGCGCCGATCAGGATGTCATCGCCGCTCGCGGCCAGGGCCAGGCCGAACTGGAGATTCCGCTGGAGATCGAACGGGCGAAGCGCCATCTGCTCGCGCCAGTCGCCCTGGTCGCTACGGCCAAACACGTACACCGCGCCCGCGAGCCGCTCGACGCCCGGCGCGCCCACCAACACGCGCCCGCCGAGCACCAGCAGACTGGTGCCGATGCGGGCGTCGCGTTCGGCGCCGGCCGGCTCCAACGATGCCTGCTGCTGCCACGCGCCTTCCGCGTTGCGGGCAAACACGTACACGATGCCCTTGCGGGATTCGCGGAACGGCGCGCTGACGATCAGTTGGTCACTGGCTGCAACCATCACCGTGCCGAACCGATCGCCGGGCTGGCGGTCCGACGGATACAACTTCGCGCTCTGGACCCAGCGATTGCCTTCCATCCGGAACACATACACCGCACCCGCGCCGCTGTCCTGCTGGGCGGCGGCCACAAAGGCGATTCCGTCGCCCAGCGCGACGGCGGAACCGAACCCGTCACCCTCGGCCGCATCGGTTGCCGTCAGGATCCCGGCATCGGTCCACCGGCCCCGGTTATCGCGGCGCATCAGGTACGCGGCGCCCCGACCGTCATTCTGGTTGGTCGCGCTGATCAGGGCCCAGTCACCCTGGACCGCAATGGCGGCTCCGAATCCATCGTTGGGCGCCGCATTCGCGGCGCGCAGGCGAGTGGCTTCGGCATACGCCCCGCCCTGCCCACGACGGAAGACATACACCACGCCGGGCGTGAGCCCGGTCTGTGGCTCGCCCACCAGCACATCCGCGCTGTGGACCGCCACGGCCCGGCCGAAGCCCTGGCCTGCCGCTGGCGCGGCGACGGCCGCGAGGAGCACACCATACAGGAACGGTCGCATCTTCATGATTTCCTCGTTGACTGCAGTTTGGATTGGGGTACGGGTTGCGAATTCTCGCCGGCCGGGCCGCCCTGGGTCAAACCGGACACGTCAGGAACCGGTGCAGAGCGCAAACGTGATGGGCACCGCCGTCACCGAATGCGTCAACCCACCGATGGAAATCAGATGGGCGCCGGCCCGGGCATAGGCGCCCGCGGTCTCGGCGGTAATGCCGCCCGAGGCCTGCACCCGCACCTGGCCTCCAGAGCGTTGGATCCACTCGGCCACGCGCTCGGGTGTCTGGTTATCCGCAAGCATGTGGCGCACGCCGGCGGCCAGCGCCTCTGCGAACTGTTCGTCGGTCTCGACCTCAACCCACACGTCGGTACCGCGAGGAACCTGGGCGAGCATTGCCGCGAGTCGCGCATCCTCGCCGAGCAGGGCCCAATGGTTGTCTTTCCAGTACACCGTGTGGGCAAGCGAGGTTCGGTTGGGTACGCCACCCCCGGCGACGACGGCGGCCACCTGGAGATCGCGAAGCCCTGGTGCCGTCTTGCGTGTGTGGGTGATGGTGGCACCCGTGCCGGCCACCGCGTCCACGGCACGCCGCGTCGCAGTGGCGATACCGCTCAGGTGTTGCAGGAAGTTGAGTGCGGTCCGCTCTCCAGACAGCAGCGTGCCGGCCGGCCCCTTGATCTCGGCGATGCGGTCACCTGGCTCAGCCCGGGAGCCATCCGCGATCAGCGTCGTCCACACGACGCGCGGATCCAGCTGGCGGAACACTTCGGCCGCGACGGCGACGCCTGCCACCGCGCAGGGCGCTTCCGCCATGAACACGCCGCGAACCACACGGGTGGCGGCCGACCCCAGCAGCCCGACGGTGACATCGGCGCGAGCGTGATCTTCGTCGAGGGCGCGGCGAACGGCATCCTGGCCCTGTGCGTCAGCCAATCGCGAGCATCCGGTCAATGGCGCGGCGCGCCCGCGCGGCCGTTTCGGCGGGCACGGTGACCTCGTACTGCAGGTCGCGCAGGCCATCGCGCAAGTTGACGAGGGTGATCTGTTTCATGTAGCGGCATTCGGCGTCCTGGGCCATGGGCAGGAACCGCTTGCCGGGGTTCTCGCGACGCAGCCGGTGCAGGACGCCCGTTTCCGTCCCGATCACGAACTCGCGGCTGGGCGACGCCTTGGCCTCGCGCATCATCTGCCCGGTCGAGACGATCTTCATGCGGCCTTGTGCCAGATCGCCTTCGACCTCGGCATAGTACATGGCACTGGTGACGCAGCCGCATTCGGGATGTATGAGGAACTCGGCGTCGGGATGGCGGCCCCGCATGTCCTCGAGCCCTTCACGCGTCAATCCCGCATGCACGTGGCACTCGCCCATCCAGATATCCAGGTCCCGGCCCGTCACGCGCTTCAAGTAACTGCCGAGGTAGAAGTCGGGCAGGAACATGACCGGCCGATCGGGCGGCAGGGCATTGATCACCTGCACCGCGTTACTCGACGTGCAGCAGTAGTCGGATTCGGCCTTCACGGCGGCGCTTGTATTGACGTAGGCCACCACCAGGCCGTCGGGATGCGCGGCGCGCCACTTGCCCACGTCCTCTACCTGAATGGTGTCGGCCAGGGAGCAGCCAGCCGTGGGATCCGGGATCAGAACCAGGCGATCGGGGTTCGCGATGGCCGCCGTTTCGGCCATGAAGTAGACACCACAGACCATGATGACCGGCGCGTCCACCTCGGCGGCGCGCCGCGCCATGACCAGGGAGTCGGCCACGATGTCGGCCACATCCTGGATGTCCGGAATCTGATAGTTATGCGCGAGAATGACTGCATTCCGCTGCTGCTTGAGCTCGCGGATCTCGTCCAACAGCGCGGACCGTGTTTCGGCGGTGACAGTCACGCCGGAATATAGCCGGACTGTGCGGCAAGGACTACCGATGCCCGGGGCAGGAGTCGAACCTGCATGGGGTTGCCCCCAGGGGATTTTAAGTCCCCTGCGTCTACCATTTCGCCACCCGGGCGGCGTGCCGGGAAGCATAACCCGGCAATCAGTTGGGCGTGATCACCAAACTGTCCTGCAGCGCGCCGAACAGCGCGAACTTCCAGGCGCGCACAAACACCGTCCCGCTACATGTCGCCGGCGCGGGCCGCCCTTCGGGCTGGAATCGCACGACTTGAGTCTCCGTCGTGGACACGTCGGGCTCCATCGCGTGCACGAGGGCTCCCACGCGCAACGGCACGTCCAGCGTGTCCTCGAATCCGCCTGTCGTGCGTCGAATCCGACGCACGGTCATCGCATCCAGCACATGTACCGTATGGGCGTTGGCGGGCACCGTGCAGATCGTGGCGGCCTCGGCCTCGCTCGGCGCAAACACACCGGTCTCGACAAAGAGCGTGTCCGCGTCCCGGAACTGGACGCGATACGGGCCCGGCGGCGTCTGTACATACACGTCCAGCGAGTCCTGGCCGGGCAAATCCAGCGTGAACCGGATGCGTCCGAGAATGGTCGCCGTCCAGCGCCCAGAGTCCGCCACGGCTTGCCCAGGTGTTCCCGTCAGCGGCGGGTCTGGGTGCGCATTGCCGTACGCGTCATGCGCCGCCACCGGGAGCGTCACCACGCGGCCTCCGGTTGCGATCACGGACGGTTGCAGGAAATGACCGGTCACCGCAGGTCCCGGGCGCGCCGGAATCGAGAACCGCTCGCTCGGCCCTCCACCCACCACGCTGACGTCGAGCGCCTGGAAGCCCGCCACCGTTCCGAGCGTCCAGTGGAATCGGGCGACCCCCTGGTCGTCCGTTGACGACCAGCCCTCCGCCAGAACGCCCTGCAGCGGCACGGCATCCAGGGCCAGCCCGGGAATGGGTCGGTCCTGGGCATCGAGGGCCCGAATCCCAAGGGAGATCGTGGTCGCCACTTCCCCGCTGGCGGCCACATCGGCCAGGACCAGCGCGGCGGGCGGACCCGGGACATCCGTCCCGCAGGCCAGCGTGACCATCAGGGCAAGGGTGCGACGCATAGTGGAGAAAGTGACCCCGGGGACTCGCGCGCGGAAGTCCCGTGACGCATAGTTTCTTGTGTCACGACGTGCGTGACTCCCCCTTCCCGGAGACTGGCTATGACGTGGCGGACGTTTCGGCGAGCGTTCTCAACCCTCGTACTGGGACTCGTGGTCGGCGTACCTGCCGCCCTGACGGCCCAAGCCACCGGCTCGGTGACGGGACGGGTCGTGCGCGGAGGCGAGGGCTCCCCCCTCAGTGGTATTCAGGTCACGGTAGCCGGCACGGCGATCACGGCGACCACCGGGATTGACGGTCGCTATACGCTTGCACGCGTCCCGGCGGGCCGCCAGATGATCCAGTTCCGCCAGTTGGGATTCCGGCCCCTGGACAGCGAGGTCAACGTCACGGCGGGCGCGGCAGTCACGTTGGACGTGGGCCTGGTCGCCGCCGCGATTCAGCTGGGGGACATCATGGTCGAAGGCGCTTCTCGGGCGCCCGAACGCATTGTGGAAGCACCCGCCGCGGTGTCGGTGATTTCGCGGCAGGAAGCGCGGGACATCGCCTCGACCGGCCAGATCCCGCTCGTCCTCAACAACACGCCCGGCGTGGATGTGGTGCCGAGCGGCATGAACGACTTCAACGTCAACGCGCGCGGGTTCAACTCGTCACTCAACCGCCGCATTCTGGTATTGCAGGACGGTCGCGATCTGAGCATCGCGTTCCTCGGCTCACAGGAATGGTCGGCGATGACCCTGCCGGCCGACCAGTTCGGGCGCATCGAGATGGTACGCGGGCCGGGATCAGCGCTCTACGGCGCCAACGCGTTCTCCGGCGTGCTCAACTTCACCACCCCCGCCGCCCGCGAGGTGGTGGGCACGACGATTACGCTGGCCGGCGGAGCACTCGCCACGCTGCGGGGCGACCTGCACCATGCCGGCGTACTGAATCAGGGCCGCATCGGGTACCGCATCAACGGCGGATACAACCAGAGCGACAGCTGGAGCCGCACCCGCACCAATGTGGACGGCACGAGCCTCCAAGGCGAGTACGCTGGGACGACCGATTCTGCGGTGGGCGTGGAGTTCGAGGTCATTCCGCTACGCGGCCAGACCGTTGACGCGGCGACGGGCGCGCTGACGGGCGAACCGGATCCCATTCGCAACATGTACGGGTCTGCGCGCCTGGACTACTACCTGACGAACGGCGCCATCATGACCGTTGATGGCGGTGCCGCGCGCGTGCAGAATGATGTGTTCGTGACCGGCATCGGCCGGGTGCAGGTGCCCGAAGCCCTGCGGCCCTGGGCGCGAGTGGCGTGGGCGCACCCGCGGTACAACCTCACGGCGTGGTACTCCGGTCGGAAGTCCGTGGAACCGCAGGTGTCGCTGCGGGCTGGCCTGCCGCTCGACGAACGCTCGTCCATCATGCATATCGAGGGCCAATTCAATCAGGGATTCATGGATGAGCAGCTGCGCTTGGTGATGGGGGCCTCGGCGCGGAACTCGCGGGTGAACACCAACGGCACCTTGATGAATCTGGCCAACGACGACCGCAGCGACAACCTGATGGCAGCGTATGGCCAGCTGGACTTCCGCCCGACTGATCAGTTGCGCCTGGTGGTAGCCGGTCGCGTGGACGATGGGAGCCTCTTCGCCACGCAGTTCTCGCCCAAGGGCGCGATCGTGTTCAGCCCGAGCAACGACCATTCGTTCCGCTTCACGGTCAATCGCGCGTTCCAGACGCCGAACTACTCGGAGTTTTACCTTCAGGCTCCTGCTGGTGCCCCCACGGGCGGCCCGGCCCAGCTTGAGGCGGGTCTGGAGCAGTACTTCGCTGGGGTGCAGGGAGCGATTGACGGCGGACTCCTGCCGGGCGCCATCATCACGGGCCTGGACATCAGCCCGGTGGCCTGGAACTTCAGCGCGCAGACGCCCATTCTGGCACTCGGCAATGCCAACCTGGACGTGGAGAAGGTGACGGGTCTCGAGTTCGGGTATAAGGGAACGTTGTCTGGGCGCGCCTTCCTGACGTTCGACGTCTACCTGAGCCGGTTGTCGGACTTTGTGACTGACCTCTTGCCCGGCGTGAACCCCGCCTTCCCGACCTACGCGCTGACCGACGGCGACCGGGACATTCCAGCGACGCTGCAGGCGCTGGATCAACGATTTGCCGACGCGGGATTGCCCGCCAACCACCCACTCCGCGTGAACATCCCGACCCTGCTGGCGGGTTACGCCCAACTGGCCTCGCAGGCCGGCCCCGCCCTCGTCACCATGCCGGACGGGACGCGTGCCATCGCCGTATCGTACACCAACGCCGGACGCGTGACCGAGCGGGGCGTGGAGGTCGGCCTCTCGTATGGCCTGACCGAAGAGTTGAGCCTCAGCGGGACCTATGCGCTGTTTGACTTCGAGGTGGACGCGTCGCAGACCGCTGCTGGCGACCAGTTGCTGCCGAACACGCCCAAGCACCGCATGACGGGTGCCTTGTCGTACCAGGGCGTCAGTGGCTTCGACATGACCGTGTCCGCGCGCATTGTGACCGGGTTCCGCTGGGCAGCCGGCGTGTTCCAGGGATATGTGCCGGCCAGCCAGACGGTGAACGCGAGCATGGGGTACGCTGTGAGCAGCAACTTCCGGCTCCATGTCACGGGTACCAACATCCTCGACCAACAGCGGTTCCACCTGTACGGCGGATCCGTGATCGGCCGGCGGGTCCTGGGTGGAATCACCGCCTCCTTCTAGCCCGACCCCGAACGGCCTCGCCGCCACCGCCACCGGGTGGCGGCGGCGGGGCACCGGAGCCCTCCGCCGGCTCGCCCGGCTGGACGAATCCACCATCCTCATCGGCTTTGCCGTCGCGATTGGTGTCGCAGTCGGCATCGCGGTCATTCTCTTTTATCGGCTGATCGACTTCATCCAGGCCATCGCCCTGAGCACAGCCGACTCGCTGGGCGGGGTCGGACGGCTGTCCATCCTGCTCGTCGTGCTGATGGGCATGTTTGCGGCGGGGGCGCTCGTGCGGTGGGGGGCACACGACTCGGACGGCGAGAACATCCCGGACGTCATGCGGACCATCGCCAAGCGCGGCGGCATCCTGCAGGGGGGGCCGGTGCTCGCCAAAACGGCCGCCGCCGGCATCCTGATCGGGACCGGCGGATCGGGGGGGGCCGAAGGCCCCG
>JBBDNM010000073.1:0-44087 GCA_040877595.1 Gemmatimonadales bacterium
AGGCCGACCTCCCGGCCGGGGTACTCAACTAACCGAGCCTCCGGAAAAGCCGGGGCGGTTCACTCAAAGATTCCTCAACCGCCGAAAAGAAACGCCTCCGATTGCTGGGTGAGGAAGCGGCGGGCGTCGGCGTTCTGGAGATTCAGGGCGTAATGGTTGATCAGGGACGTCTGGTGCTTGATCCAGTCCTGCCAGCAGGTGGCGCAGATGGCCTGGAAGACGCGGGTACCCATCGGGCCGGGCATCGGTGGGGCATCGAGGGCCGGCCCGGGCTTGCCACAACGGGCGCAGGTGAAGTCGGCCATGGGCGACAAATGTAAGCCCCAAGCTAGGTTTCGGCATGGTTTCCGGCCATGACGCAGTGGGACTTTGCCGCAGCTGCCGGCATCACCGGGAGATTACGACTCAGGAGTCCGTCTTCTGGCGCTGCGGGCGGTCGGACACGGATCCGGCGTATCCGCGTTATCCGCAGCTACCGGTTCACGCCTGTGCCGGTTACGAACGCTTGCCAATGCCCCCGACGGATGGTGACCTTACGCCATGACCCGATTCTTCGTTTATATGGTCGCGGCGAGCCTGACGCTCCCGGTGGCTGCGCAGCGGGGCGATCCACACCTCGCCCGCGCCCGGGCGATTCTCCGGGAAGTGCCGTTGGTGGACGGCCACAACGACTTGCCTTGGGAACTCCGCAGCAACTGGGCCCTCACGTTCGACTCTCTCGACATCCGGCGCACCACGCCAAATCACACCGATATCGCCCGACTGCGCTCGGGCATGGTGGGGGCGCAGTTCTGGTCCACCTACACGCCGTCAAGCTTCGGGCCGGGCCATATCGCTGCCCGCGGCGCGATGGAGCAGAACGACGTCGTCTATCGGCTAGTGGAGCGGTACCCGGACGTGTTCGAGATCGCCCTCACCGCCGAAGACGTGTGGCGCATTTTCCGGGCCGGCAAGATCGCCTCGATGCTGGGCTTGGAGGGCGGGCACATGATCGAGAACTCGCTTGGCGCACTCCGGGCGTTCTATCGGGACGGCGTGCGGTACATGACGCTCACGCACTCCCGGAACACCGACTGGGCCGACGCGTCGACCGACACGCTGGCCCACGGGGGGCTCACGCGGTTTGGCGACGAGGTGGTCCGGGAGATGAACCGGCTGGGCATGCTGGTGGATATCTCGCACGTAGCGGACTCGACCATGTGGGACGTGCTCCGCGTATCGGAGGCGCCGGTCATCTTCTCGCATTCCTCCTCGCGGCACTTTGCCCCGCACCCGCGCAACGTCCCGGACGATGTCGCCCGGGCCCTGGCGCAGAACGATGGGGTCATCATGGTGACGTTCGTGCCGGGGTTCATTCATGGGCCGACGTACGAGTGGGGCCAGCGGCAGGACAGCATCCGACGCGCGTCGGGTGACGCGGCGGCGCAGGGGTGGGCGCAGGCCAACCCGACCCCGATGCCGGACCTCGGCGTGATCGCCGATCACCTGGAACACCTGCGCGACGTGGCTGGTGTGGATCACGTCGGCATTGGCGGAGATTTTGACGGTATCGGTTCGGTGCCGGTCGGTCTTGAGGATGTGTCCACGTATCCTGCGCTGGTCGCGGAGTTGTTGCGGCGCGGGTGGAGTGACGGCGACGTCAAGAAGGTCGTGGGCTTGAACGCCTTGCGGGTGATGGCGGAGGCGGAACGGGTGGCGGCGCGGTTGCAGCGTGAGCGAGCCCCGAGCACGGCACAGATTGAAATCCTCGACGGCTGGGAGACTTCACCACCGTGGCGCGTACCCTCCTCGCGGCCGTAGTCGCCCTCGCCGCGTGCGGTGGGCCGGACCTGGAGTCCCTCAAGGCGGACGAGCTTGAGGGCGCGCAGGCGGCGTTTCTCGAGAATATCGCCGCCATTAACGCCCGAGATGTCGAGCGATACCTCGCCGGGTACGTGCGATCGGATGACTTGGTGACGCTGAGTCCTGAGGGGTTGGTACAGGGATTCACGTCACTCGACGCCAGTCGGCGGGCGTCGGATATGTGGCCCGATACGCTGGTGGCCGGGCGGCCACACCTGGTGTGGCTCGGTCCGGGTGTGGTGTGGGGGGCGTATCAGTATGTTGCAGTACAGGGTGGGGAGAGTGCGGAGGGGTGGTCGGAGCGGGTGTTCGTCAAGACCGCGGGCGGGTGGAAGATCGCGGTCACCGGAGTCATCCCCAGTGGAGCAACACCATGATGTTCAGGCTCACGATTCTCTTGCCCCTGTTGTCCCTCCTCCTCTCGCCCGTAGCGGCACAAGACACGCACCAAATGCACCATCAGCGCCAGGCGATCCGGATGCCCGGGTCGGCGGAGGGGCTGCCGTACTCGTCGGCAATCCGCGTGGGGCCGATGTTGTATTTGTCGGGTCAGGTTGGTGTGGTGCCCGGTTCGCGTACGCTGGCGCCGGGCGGCATCGAGGCCGAAACGCGCCAGGTCCTGGACAACATCAAGGCCGTCCTCGAGCATGCGGGGTCGTCCATGACCCGCGTGGTGAAGTGTACGGTGTTTCTGCTGGATATTGCGGACTATGCCGCAATGAATCGGGTGTACGCGAGTTACTTCCCGACGGACCCGCCGGCACGGAGCGCCTTCGCGACATCGGGCCTGCCGCTCAATGCCCGAGTTGAGATTGAGTGTATCGCCCTGGTCGGGGAGGTGATGTGAAGGTCCGCCGCCAGCTGGAGCGCTTGAAAGAAATGACCTTGGGCGACCTGAAGGATGTGAAGGGGGCGGCGTGGCATGAGGCACCGACAGGGAAGTGGTCGCTGGCGCAGATCGTGGACCACTTGGCGCGTGCGATTGACACGATCGTCGGAGCCTTTGAGGCGCAGGCCGATGTGCCTCCGCGTCCGCGCCATGCCACGCCGCGTCAACACCTGCTGCGCCACCTGATGCTTGGCGCCAACCAGTTGCCGAGCCCGCGGGCCATCAGTGAGCGCAACCGACCGAGTGACCGTCCCGATCCGGAGATGGTGACGGCCGCGTTCCGCATGGCGGTCGAGCGACTCACGGAACTCACGGAGTCGTGGCCGGCCCCAAAGCAGGAAGGCCTCTTCGTGCCGCACCCGGTGCTGGGCGAGCTCAATCTGCCGGAGTGGGCGCGGTTCTTCTATGTGCGTGGACTGCAATACGCGCACCAGATCGGCGTCCGGCGCCGTTGGCTCGGGCGACGCGCTTCCTGATCATTGCGTTCGTACTCGGCGTGGCGACCCCTGCGATAGCCCAGGGGACGCCAGGTTGGGTGCGCTTTGTGGCCGGCGCGGTCAGTTCGGTGCTCGTGCATGAGGCGGGGCACGTGACCGCCGCAGCCGTCCTTGGTGGTTCTCCCTCTGTTGGCTTCGATCGTGCCCGCCCGGTGGTCTATTCCGGCCTCGACCCGGCGCTGGATCCCGACGCCCAGTTCGTCTTTTCGGCCTCCGGCATGAGTGTGCAGTTGCTGCTCAACGAGGCGCTTCTGGCGTGGCCGCATGAGACGGGCGAGCCGGCCGGCCCGCTTGAGCGCGGGGTGCTGGCAGGTGGTATCGGCACCGTGCTGTTCTACTTTACCATCGGTCGGAGCGCGTCGGTGAGCGATGTGCAGCAAATGGCGCAGTACTCCGGTCTGTCCAAGTGGACCTTGGGGGCGATGTTCGGTGGGGTGGCTGCTCTCGAAGCGGTGCGGATCTGGCGCAGCGACCGCTATGGTCCGCATTTCTTTGTGCTGCCGGGGCCGGAACGGACGGTGCGCGTTGGGGTGGCGTACTAGTCCCAGCTGCCCTGACCCCTGAGAGGAACCCCATGGTTGATCTCATCGCAGACGTCCGTTTGTGAGGCCCTGATGCCTTTCAAGTATCGCTTGGTGTTTGCGTTGCTCGGTGTCCTGCTGCTTTGCAGCGGTTTGCTCGGGCTGTACGTCAGCCCTCGGCTCGCGGGTTGGCCGCAGTTGCGTGGTGTACTCGGCGGACTGATCGCCGCCGGCTTGGGTGCGCGAGTGACGTGGTATGCCTACGACAATCGATTGCCGGAGTGGCTCACTGCCGTGCTGGGAGATCCGGAGGGGCGAGAATGAATAGCCAGGCCGCATGTGACGGTGGCTCAAAGAGTTACGGGCCAGTGACTGGGGCGGTTACCCGGCGCACCTAGCGCCATCCCGGGTCTCGGGCCATTGTTGGGAAGGACGACCGAACCCCATGATCTGCCCCCGCTGCCAACTCGGCGACCTCACCCCGGGCGAGACCTGCCCGCATTGCGCGTTCGTGATCCTGGCGGACGCGAGCGTCGACGATGCCATGCTCAAGGAACTCGAGCGCGTGGCCCGCAGTGAACTCGAAGGCGACTTCGATATCGAACGTGTGCTCGGTCGAGGCGGCATGTCCGTGGTGTTCCTCGCCCGTGAAAGCGAACTGGGCCGTCACGTTGCCCTGAAGGTGTTGCCACTCCAGCTGTCCTTCGGGCCCGATGCCGCGGAACGATTCAAGCGCGAAGCCCGTATCGCTGCCGGCCTCGATCACCCGCACATCGTGCCCGTGCACCGTGTGGGCTCTTCGCCCCGGCTCATGTGGTACTCCATGAAGTACGTCCGCGGCGCGAGCCTCGCTACCGTGCTCAATCGCGATGGCGCCCTGCCGCTCGACATCACGCGCCGCCTGATTGGCACGGTTGCGGGCGCCCTCCAAAGCGCGCACGACCGCGGCATTGTCCACCGCGACGTGAAACCCGGCAACTTCATGATTGACGAGCGCGGCTGGGCCTGGGTGGCCGACTTCGGGGTGGCCAAGGCGTTCGGTGCCGTCCCGCTTACGCAGACCGGCGGCGCACTCGGTACGCCAGGCTACATGGCCCCAGAGCAGTTCTACGGTCGCGAACTGGACCACCGGGCCGATCAGTACGCGCTTGCGGTGGTCACCTACGAGTGCCTCGCCGGCGCCCCGCCCTTCATGGCCCACTCGCTGGGCGAGTACGTCCACAAACACACCCAGGTGCCGGCACCGGACATCCGGCAGATCGCCCCGGACGTGCCCGACGACGTGGCGCAGGCTGTGGCCAAGGCGCTGAACAAGCAACCCGAGGGCCGCTTCAGCTCCATCGTGGAGTTTGCCACGGCAATCGGCGCGCCGAATGACTCCCAGGCCCTGCCGTCGATCGCGGCGTCCACAACGGTGGAGCACTCGGTCACGTCACCGATGGACCGTCCCACGACCCCCATCACGCTGCAGCCCCGTCGCTTGCACGCTGTGCCGCGCCTCACTCGCCCTCGTGCGATCGCCGCCGCAGCGGCCATCGTCGTGCTGGGCCTGATCGGGGCCCTGACACTTCCCGATGGTGACACGCCAGACGAGGCGATCGTTCCAGAAAGCACCCTCGTACCGGCGAGCGGACCAGGCACGCTGATTCTTACCACCATCCCCATCGGGACGTTAAGCATTGATGGCCGTCCGGCGGGTGAGGCGCACACGTTCCCTGACGGGGTCTCGTTGCCCGTCGGCCAGCACGAATTGCGGGTCACCCATCGTGGGTTTGTGCCGTGGGTGGATACCGTCACGGTGCGCCCAGGAGACACGATTCGCCGCGTCGCGATTCCGCTCCGCGCCATCCAGTGATTCGCCCGCTGTTCCTACTGCTGCTCGCGGCTGGTCCGTTGGGCGCTCAGGCGCCACGCGCCCTGTTGGAAGAGGCGCGCCAGGCCTACCTGCAGCTCGAGCTTGAGCGCGCGCGCGCGCTGGCGCTTCGCGTGCTCGACGGGGAGCGCGCCGCCACAGCGCCCGACAGGGCCAACGCGCTCATGCTGCTCGGTACGATTGCCGTGCTGCAACGTCGCGAGCCGGAGGCCCTGACACGCTTCAGCGCCCTGATCGCGCAGGCGCCGCGGTACCAACCCGACACGCTCATCACGCCGTCCGAGCCCCTGCAGGTGTTCCGGCGCGCGCGCGAGAATACCAAGGCGACCGATGTGGAAGCGTGGGGAGGTACCACCCTGCGCGCAACCGTGCGCGTATCGTCGTTGCACCAGGTGACGGTGGTGGTGCTCGGTCGTGCGGGCGACACGGTGGAGGTCCTCTGGTCCGGGCCCATCCGTGATGAGGCGCCGGTCACCTGGAGTCCCATGCAGGCGGAGGGACGGCTTACCCTCGTGAGCGCGTCGATCGTGCAGGGGCGCGTGGTCCGTGAGGTTCGCCTCCCGCTTGAGGTGACTCGCCGCGCGCAGGATACGTTGCCTCTGCCAGTCGCCCCCCGGCTTCAGCCGGTCAGTGAACTCGCGAGCAGCGATTGGCGACTGTTGGCGGGAGGTCTCGGAGCCGGATTCGTCGTGTTGGCGCTCCCACCACTTGTGGGGTGGGAAACCAGTGCCGCCGCGCGCGGTGTTCTCGCACTTGGTCTCGGCGCCGGGGGCTTTGTGCTGTATCGCCGAGCGACGTCCGGCGAGGGGGCGGAGGTGGCGGCCGCCAATGCTCGGGCGCGCGCCCAGTGGGAGCGGGAGAGGCGCACCCGGATACAGGAGAACGCGCGGCGGCGTGCGCAGGTGGTGGTGGACGTGCGGGTCGGTGCGGGGGTGCGGGTCGAGCGGTAGGGCCGGTTCGACCCCCCCAAGGAAAAACGAGGCTTCGCCGGAGGGTCGCGGTACCTCCGAAGATGTACGTCCAATCTCACCCATTCGATCAATACCCCACCAATCGCGTCGTACGTACTGTGTCTTCGTAGCAGGGCAACCGTGTCTGCACGATGGGGAAGCGAAGCGAATGCTGCCGGAGCAGCTCACTCAGCCGATTGACTACCATGAAACTGTTGATGATTGCAGGACTCGTGCTCGCAGGGCTTGGCGTCTACAGCCTCACCGAAGGCCTCAGCTACGGCTCCGATAGCAGCGTCGTGAGGGTCGGCGACTTCCAGGTATCCGCCGAGGCAGAACGTGCGGTTCCTCGGTGGGCTGGTTGGCTTGCCGTGCTTGGTGGCGTGGCACTCATCGGCGCCGGCGTCGGCAGGCGGCGTTCGCGCTGAGCCTTCGCGCCCACAACATCAAGAGTGTGCCGCGACCACCCCCGGCGCCATCGGCATCGCCAGCGTCCCCGCTCGGGTCAGCGCTTCTGCCATCGCCTCTGCTACACCGTCAGCAATCGCGACATCCGTGATTGCGAGCACGGTGGATCCGGCGCCCGAGATGGTGACGCCCCACGCTCCGCTATCCAGCCCTGCCGCCACCGCGTCGTCATATCCCGGGATGAGATCCTTACGTACGGGCACTGCCAGACGGTCGTCCATGCCGTAGTCAACGAGGTCCGCATCACCATGCACCAGCCCATGCACCAGCGCCGCGGCACGCTGGGCTTGCTGGACCACGATAGCGCGCGGTACTTCGAGCGGGAGCCGCTCGCGCGCGGTCCGGGTAGCAACGATCAACTCCGGTACGGCCAGTGCCACCCCAATGGACCGGTGCAGCGGGAGCCGGGTGGGTTTGTGCGCGGCAAGCACCAGTCCGCCGTAGATCGCGGGCCCCACGTTGTCCGGATGCCCCTCGCGCACCACCGCTTCGCGGTAGAGGTCGTCGCTCGTGAGACCTGCCAGTCGCAGGGCCGCGACGGTCGCCGCCGCCGAGCTTCCCAGCCCGCGGCCCACCGGAATCTGCGATGTGACCCGCAACCGCCGGCCCTTGATCTGCCCCAGTTCCGAGAGAATGGCGACCATGAGGTCCTGATTCGGGTCCAGCTCGGCCAGCGTGCCGCCGTATTCCGGCTCGCCGCGGCCCGGCTCGAGTGTGGCTTCCAGCCACAAGTCCAGCGCGAGTCCAAGACAATCAAACCCGGCACCCAGATTGGATGTCGACGCGGACACGCGCACGGTGTTCATACGCGGCTTCGCAGGGCTTCAAGTGTGGGGGCGATCACCGGTGCCTCGGGCACCACACCGATGAGCGCTTCGGTGGTCTTGAGACCGGTGCCCGTGAGTACCATGACCACATCGTCCTCGCGCGTAAGCGTGCCAGCCCGTGCCAAACGCTCGGCCGCCGCCATGACGACCCCGCCCGCCGTTTCCGTGAAGACCCCCTCGTGGCTCGCGAGCGTCGTGATGCCCTCCACCAGTTCCGCATCACTCACCGCCACACCGCCCCCGTGCGTGGTGCGGAGTGCGTGGACCGCCCACCGTCCATCCACCGGGTCGCCGATTGCCAGGGACTTGCAGATCGTGTTCGGTGTCACGGGCGTGATGGTCTCGGTATGCGCGCCAAACGCCGCCACAATGGGCGCACACCCCTCAGCTTGCGCCCCATAGATGCGCGGGCGCGCCGACACCCAGCCAAGCGAGGCGAGCTCGCCAAATCCTTGCGCGAGCTTCGTCACCAGCGCCCCGCCCGCCATCGGCGCTACCACGGCGCTCGGCGGCGTCCACGCGCTCTCGGCCGCGATCTCGTAGGCCAGGGTCTTCGAGCCCTCGGCATAGTATGCGCGCAGGTTCACGTTCACGACGCCCCAGCCGAGCGCCGAGGCCGCCTCTCGGCACAAGGCGTTGATTTCATCGTAGGTGCCGGATACGCGAACCAGATGTTGGCCGTACACGGCCGACGCAATGGTCTTGGTGGATTCAATGGATTCCGGAACGAGGATCCATGCGTCGAGCCCAGCCGCCGCCGCCTGGGCCGCGACGCTGTGGGCCAGGTTGCCCGTGCTGGGGCACGCTACGGTGCGCAGGCCCAGTTCCAGCGCCCGGTTGATGGCGACCGCCACCGGGCGATCCTTGAACGACCACGACGGATACGCATAGCCATCCATCTTGAGCCGGAGGCGCCGAAGGCCAAGGTGCCGCGCCAGTTGCGGGGCGTCGACCAAAGGGCCACCCCGGGTGGCAAGAGAGACCCGTGGAGAGCCGGAGAGAGGGAGAAAGGGAGACCAGGTCCAGATGGTATCGGGGACCAAGGCATCACGATCGAGGGTCCGCCATACCGCCGCGTCATACAGGGGGTCCAGCATGCCGTCACAATCGCAGGCTATGCGTGCGGTGGCCGGAAACTCGCGGCCGCACGCGCGGCACGCCAAGCGCTCGCGGAACGCGCCCTCTCCCTTTCTCCCTTGCTCCCTTTCTCTGCTCATAGCCTGAACAAGTAGCTCAGCTTCACGAAGAACCCATCCTGCACGCGCGTCACCTGCTGGAACGCAAACGCATCCGCCTCCGTGAGGCTCGATCCGTAGCCCGCAAACAGCACGGTGCCGGGATTGGGGCGAAACGACACAAGCCAGTCCACACGCAGATCGTTGGTGGCGGTCGCTGACATCGAGGCGTAGCCCCCGGCACCGTCCGCGATCAGCAGCGGCTGATCCGTGCGCGGGTCGCGCAGGGCATCCCGTTCCTGGGCGTTGTACTGGCCCACGAATCGCACAAACAGCGGCCGGCTGAGCTGGTACTCGAGTTTGAGACGCGGGATGTTGGCCGTCGAGAGTCGGGAGCCGTCGCGCTCGCGGTTGAGAGCTGAGTACATATAGCGCGCGTCCACCCGGATCTGATCCGTCGGACGCCACTCGACCGAGGCGTTGACGCGGCGGGACCGCACGCGGGCGCCCTCGAAGAAACCGGGCACCTCTCCGAAGCCGCCGCCGAAGGAAGCGGAGAAGCCCGCAAACCGCGGCGTGGACACGCCGGCGTCGACTCCCACCAGGTTGCTGAGCCGGTCAGGGGTGACGAAGGCGACCGTATCCGCGCCGCGATCCACCGCGTAGTCGTCGAAGAAATCCGGATCGAACGCGATGGACTGCCAGCTCGGGGACACCGTGGCGCCCCATCCACCCCGCAGGGTCAGGAATGTCGTGTGCCCGATGCTGAGCTCGATCGGCGTGGTGCCGCCAAAGAAGTCATCCCAGGCCCAGAGCGGCTCGATGCCGAAGAATCCGGTCCAGTTCTCGACCAGTGCTCCTGGCGCTCCATAGGCGGTAAGCCGGTTGAACGCCCGGCCGTTCACCACGTCGGTCCGATTGACGAACCCGGCCTGTGCCTGGAACTCGGGGTGAATGCCGGTAACGCTGTAGTGAAATCCCCAATTCCGCCCCGTCCGGTCGAACGTCGCGGCCCAGAGTGGAGCCGTGGTCGTGGAGCCACCGTCGGTATGCGTGGCGCTCCCGGCGACCTGGGCCTCGACGTAGTACATCCGGCCGAACACGATGCGGGTATCGAGGCTGGCAACGCGGTTCCAGTTCCCGCCATCCACGCGGTCGGTGTAGGTGAAGCCGGCCGAGGAATTGCCCCCCAGGTCGCGCCGGATTCGCGCCGCACTGACGATGGGATGATCAGCCCCTGTAGCGGACGCCGTCTCGTCGTCGAGCACGGAGAGCACCGCGATGGTCGTTCCGCCGACCTTCCCGGTCAGCTTGGCGCCGCCCAGCGGATTCCGGATGCGGCGGGTGTAGATCAGGGAGTTGGGCGTCGCAAACTGCTCGATGCCCTCGAGAAAGAACGGGCGCTTCTCGGGGAAGAACACCGCGAATCGCTCGTTCACGGTCACCTGCCCGACGTCGGCTTCGATCTGGGAGAAATCGGGGTTGATGGTCGCGTCGAGCGTGAGATTGGTCGTGACTCCCCACGTGGCGTTGAGGCCGATCTCGGGCGTGGCGTCGTACGCCCACGTGCCGGTGGCATCCCGCGCACCCAACGCCCGGCCCGTCGCGAACGGGTTCAGGTCAAGCACCAGGCCGCGGCGGAGGTCGGTGAGTCCTTCCAGCGTGCCTGACTGCGTGAGAAACGAGGCGTTCGCGCGGACGGCCGGCGTCCACGTGTCTTCGTAGCCTGAGTGCTGGATCTTGCGAATGACGTTGATGGCCCATGTCTGGGGATCGGCGGTCTGGTACCGGATGCTCTTGAACGGGATCCGGATCTCGACCTCGTAGCCCCACGCTGTGACCCGTCCACGCGACTCGTACTGGAAGTCGGGGTTCAGGTCCACGTTCTCGAACCGTCCGCCCGCGCCCGGCCCGCTCGCCGCACCCGGGCTCGCCTCAACGCGGATCCCGTCGGCCTGCACCCCGAGCGGATTGACCCCGATCACGAGCGCGCGTCGGCGATCGTTGAACGTGTCGAGCAGGATCTGGACGTAGTCGTCCCCGTCAATGTTGTCCCGATCGGCCAGGGTGGCCCGCACTGTGCCATGTGGCTCCCAGGCGCGCACGCCAAACCAGATGGCGTCCGGCGCGTACCAGACCAGCACCGCGGTGGAGTCCACCGCCGGGCGGCTGTCCACGGGCCGATACTGTGAGAACCCGGTGAGCAGGGCGGCCTGTCGCCATACGGGCTCATCCAGGATGCCGTCCACGCGCGCCGAGGCTGCGAGACGCGGGGGCTGGACGGACAGGGAACCGTCGCGGCCGTGGTGGATGGCCGGCGAGGTCTGGAGGGCGAGCAGAGTGGCGAGAAGCATGGCGGAAGATAGAAGGGAGAAAGGGAGAAAGGGAGAAAGGGAGCCTCCGCCGTCGCCCTTTCTCCGCTACTCCCTTTCTCCGCTACTCGTATCGCAACGCCTGAATCGGATCCAGCCGCGCCGCCCGCTGTGCCGGCCACATGCCGAAGAAGATGCCGACAACCCCGCTGAAGGCGACGGCGATGCCGATCGCCATGGGCGGGACCTGCGTGTTCCAGTTGGCGAGTTCTGACAAGGCGACCGCGCCGCCGATGCCGACCGCCACGCCTACGATGCCGCCGAGCAGGCAAAGCACCATGGCTTCGATGAGGAACTGGGTCAGGATGTTCGCCTTGGTGGCGCCCAAAGCCTTCCGCACGCCGATCTCGCGCGTGCGCTCGGTGACGGACACCAGCATGATGTTCATGATGCCGATCCCGCCCACGAGCAGGGACACGGCGGCAATGCCGGCGAGCAGGAAGGTGAACGTCCGTGTGCTCTCCTCGCGTGTGGCGAGGAAGTCACCGCGGTTGCGGATCTGGAAATCGTTGTCGTTACCCGGCCGGATACCGTGCTCCCGGCGCATGATGCGCTCAATGCTCAACATGCCGACGTTCATCGAGTCCGTTGACCCCACCTGCACGGTGATGGACCGCACACGGTCGTGGCCAAACACGCGAAACCGTCCGGTCTGGATCGGGATGAAGATCTGCTCGTCCGCGTTGCTGAAGCTGTTGGCGGAACCCTTTTCGATCAGGACCCCCACCACTTCGAACGGGATGCCACCGATCTGGATCGTCTGGCCAATCAGGCCGACGGGGTTGGCATCGAGCAGTTTCGGTACCGCGCCCGCGAGCACCGCCACCCGGCGACGGTTCTCGTCGTCGCCGCGCGTGAAATACCGCCCGGCGATCAATTCATACTTGTTCACCGGGAAGAAGTTGGGCGTGGTGGAGTTCACGCTGACATTGATGTTGCGATTGCCGTACTTGATCTGGCGGTTGCCGGCGAGCTCCGGCACCACTTCCGCCAGGAGCGGACCACCGTCGCGGCTCAAGGCGGTCGCATCATCTACGGTGAGCGCCACCCGTTGTTCACTGGCTACGCCGCGCTGAAACGACTGGCCCGGGTGGACCGAGAGCAGGTTGGTGCCCAGCGCGTCAATCTGCGCCTGAATAGCCTGCTGGGCCCCGTTGCCTAGGGCGACCATGGTGATCACAGCGGCGACGCCGATCACGATGCCCAGCATGGTCAGCAGGGACCGCAACTTGTTGGCGCGGACCGCGGACAGGGCCACGCCGATGGTTTCGCCGATCAGCATGGTCAGTTCCTCTGCACGCCGGGCAGGCCCTGCCCGGTCATCCGCTGAAGCCGCTCAGCGAACTCCGCCTGTGACTGGATGAGTGAAGCACTCGGCAGCAAGAGTACCGTGTCGGTCGCCAGGAGACCCGAACGCACCTCCGAGTAGTCGAGGTCGGTCAGGCCGGTGCGCACTTCCACCGGCGTGGGTTGTCCGTTGCGCAGTACGAACACGATATACTGGCCCCCGAACATCGCGTCATTGTTGTTGCCCTGGGGGCGGGCGCCACGGGCATTGGGACCGCCGGCGGCGCTCATTACCCGCTGCATGATGGACCGCTCGTTCGCCGACAGGGTTTGAAAGCCGCCGTTCGAGACCCGGGTCATGATGGCATTCATCTGGGTCGCCGTGACGCCGTTCGGCAACCGGACCACGCGGCCGTCGCGCGGGTTGCGCCACATGCCGGCCGGCACGACGGTATCAGTAGTGGTGACACCACCGAGCGATGCCCGCCCGCTGTCGCCCTGTGCCGCCTGTCGCGCGGCGGCGAGTTGGCGTGTTACGGCGTCGGGATCGAGGCCTACGACCAATGCGGCCGAGCCGACGTCCCGCTGGGTGCGGAGCGCGGCATTCGGCACAGCCAGCACGCCTGCGCGGTTGCCGATATGCACTTCGACCTCGGCGTTCATGCCCGGCTTGAGCAGGGACTCGGTGTTGAGAATGCGCACCAGCACCGGGAACATCGTCACGTTCTGCTGGGTCACGGCCTGCGGCTCAATCTTGAGTACCTCGCCGCGGAACGGCCGGTTGGGATACGCATCCACGCGGATGGTGACTGGCATGCCCGGCTGGATCTTGCCGATATCGGTCTCGTCCACCAACGACCGGATCTGGACCGTATCCAGGTTGGCCATGCGGAGCAAGGTGGTGCCGCCGCTCACGTTGCTGGTGGCCGAGGAAATCACCGAGCCGACCTCGACGGTCCGCCCGATGATGATACCGTTGATCGGCGCCCGCACTTCGGTGTCCTCAAACGCAATCCGCGCGTCTTCGAGGCTGCGCTGCGCCCGGACCAGCTGGGCGTTGGCATTGGCCGTCTGCAGCCGTGCGTTCTCGTATTCCTGCTCGGTGATGGACTGCGTCTGATGCAGCCCTTCCGCGCGTCGGAGTTGCGATTGCGCGTTGGTCAGCTGGGCGCGCGCCACTTCCAGGTCGGCTTCAGCCTGCGTGAGCGCGTTCTGCGGTACGCGACGATCCACGCGCACCAGGCGCTGCCCCGCGCGGACGGCATCACCGATCTCCACGGTGACCTCGGTGATCTCGCCCGAGGCCTTGGACTTGACCTCGACCGTGGTAATGGGCTCAATGGAGCCGGCGGCATTGGCCGACACCACGATGTCGCGGATCGAAACGGGGACCGCCTGGTACAATGGCGGCAACTCCTTTTCGCCGCAGGCTGCCAGGACAATGAGCAACAGCAATGTCACATGCTTCATGCGATACCTGCAGTCACAGTGTCACTCGCGACGCGTCCGTCCTTCAGCATGATCTGCCGGCGGGCGTACGCCGCGATGTCGTGTTCATGGGTGATCAGGACCACCGTTTGGCCCTGAGTGTGCAACTCCTCGAAGACCTTCAAGATCTCCTCGGAGGTCTGGCTATCCAGATTGCCGGTCGGCTCGTCCGCCAACAGGATGCTCGGGTTGTTCACCAGGGCGCGGGCGATGGCCACACGCTGGCGCTGGCCGCCGGACAGCTCGTTGGGGCGGTGATCCATGCGGTCAGCGAGCCCGACGCGATCCAGGGCCGCCGCGGCATTCTCGCGACGCACCTTCGCCGCCTGGCCGGCATAGATCAGGGGGAGTTCGACATTATGCAGCGCATTGGCGCGCGGCAGCAGGTTGAACGTCTGGAACACGAATCCGATTTCCTTGTTGCGGATCCGGGCCAGCTCGTCGTCGTTCAACTCGCTCACCTTCTGGCCGTTCAGCCAGTACTCGCCGGACGACGGCGTGTCGAGGCAACCGATCAAGTTCATCAGCGTGGACTTGCCCGAGCCCGACGGGCCCATGATGGCCACGAACTCGTTGCGCCGGATCTGGAGATCCACACCCTGCAACGCATGCACGGTTTCCGCACCGAGTTGATACTCACGCGTCAGCTTGTGCGTGAGGATGATGATGTCGGGAAGCGGCGTTTCGCCCGTCTTGAATTCCTGCCAGCTCACAGGGCCCTCCCAAGCAGCGCTTCGAGCTGCGCTTTGGCCACCAGGAAATCGAGTCGCGCTTGAACCAGCGCGACCTCGGCCTCGTCCAGGGCGAGCTGTGAAGCCAGCACTTCGACGATGGTTGCCGCGCCGAGCCGATAGCGCTCGTTCTGGACGCGCAGGTCTTCCTGACCCGCGGCCGTGCTGGCGACACCGATGTCAATCCGGGCACGCGCGGCTTCGAGCAAATTCACGAACTGGGTAAGCTGTGCCGCGGCCTGCCGCCGGGTGTCGGCGACG
Organism: Gemmatimonadales bacterium; assembly: GCA_040877595.1. Lineage (GTDB taxonomy): Bacteria > Gemmatimonadota > Gemmatimonadetes > Gemmatimonadales > GWC2-71-9 > JBBDNM01. The sequence goes on from JBBDNM010000073.1 coordinate 15,182, forward strand.
CGGGCTTCGGCGGCATCACGGCTCGCGTGAACGCGCGCCACGCCCGCTTCCCGCGTGAAGCCGTTGAAGAGACTCCACGACAGCGAAAGGCGCGCGTTCCAGCTTGGGTTGAGCGAACCGAAGTCCGAACCCGCGAACGACCGGGAATAGGATGCGCTCAAGCTCGGCATGTACTGGGCACGCGTCACGGCCACCTGGGCCTGCGCGGCCTCACGGGCCGCTTCCGCCGCCAGTACGGTTGGTGCGGCGCCGAGCAGTTCGGTCTCAAGCGCGCCACGATCGAACGGCTCCAGGGCGTAGAGCGATTCGTCAGGTACAGGCGTCACCGGTCCGTCCACGCCAATCAGTCGGGACAGGGAGGCGATCGCGTTGGCGCGCTGTGTCTGCGCGTTGAGCAGTTGGAGCCGCGCGTTGCCAAGCTCCACCGTGCTGCGCAGGGTGTCGGAGCGGGTGGCACTGCCGGCGGCCAGCTTGTCGCGCGCCACCTTCAACTGCTCGTCGGCGCGCCGGATGCGGGTTTCCGAGACGCGCACGAGCTCTTCCCCGGCGAGCGCGTTGAAGAACGCCTGCTTGGTCTGGAGCGTCACCTGGAATTCCTGGGTGACCAGGGCCGCGTCGGCGCTGGCTTGACCGGCGTTGGCGGCGCGCGTCTGGGCAAACCGCCGGAACCCGTCGAACAGTTCAAGGCCGGCTGACAGGCCTGCCGAGGCCGACGTGGAGCTTCCGGACACGGTCAGCTGTGTCGCGGGATCAAAGCGTTCCGACGAACTCGTGCTCATGCTCGAGCTCACGCTGAGCGACGGCAGCCAGTTGCCCACCGCTTCCCGACGGCCAGCCGCGGCCACGGACACATCGCCCCGCGCCTGGATCACGGCGGGCTGGTTGCGTAGCGCGAGGCGAATCGCCTCGTCGAGCGTCACCGTTGGCGCCTGATCCTGGGCCACGAGGGCCATGGGCAGGGCGCAAAAGGCCAGCAGCCTAGCGGTTGCCATTGTTCCCCTCCCGCGCCGCGCGCAGTGAATCGGAGCGGCGAGCCAGCGAGTCGTACACGGCCAGTTGGTCCAGTGTGAGCACCGTACGGATCTGGCGGCGAATGTCCGCCCGAATGGCGTCGAGCTGCGGCCGGACCTCGCTCCACACCCCCTGCATGGCCGTATCGGAATTGGCCAGGATGCCCGCGATCGAGTCGCGCTGCGCTTCCGAAAGCGTCAGTTCCCGCGCAAGCCGTTCCACATAGCTCGGCCGCGGTCCGCGGCGCTTGTCGTCGCCGGCTGCGTGGGCGCCAACACCCACCGCGATGCCCGCCGCAAAGGCCGCGAACAGCAGGCCGAAGGCCCAAAGTTTCGATCGATTCAACATGTCTCGTGTCCTCTAGTTTTGCGGACGCGCCACGGCAAGCATCACATCCACCGTGGGCGGCCGGTCAGCGGCCAGCAAGGCGCCACCGGAACCCGGGGCGGCGGCCGCAATCGTTTCGTCAAACATCCCATTGCTCGATGATGCCGCGGCGCCGAGCCAGAGCCCGGCCAACGCGATCAACGTGATCGCGGCGGCAAGCCCCGGACGCGCCCAGATGTTCAGCACCTCCCACCACGTGGGCGAGGCGGTCATCTCGGCGCGGATGCGCGCGATGAACGCGCCGTCCGGTCCGGCCTGCAGGGCGGCCCGCAGGGCCTGACCCAGTTCACGATCCTGCAGCATCGGTACCTCCTTCGTCGTGCCAGTCTGCCAACAGGCGCCGGAGCGCCCGCCGGGCGTGGAAAACATCTGACCGCACCGTGCCCTCGGGGATCTTGAGGGCCCTGCCGATTTCCGCGGCGCTGTATCCTTCGACATCAAACAGCACCACGGCGGTCCGCTGTCGCTCCGGCAGCTCAGCCAAGGCCGCTCGCAGCGCGTCACCCAAGGCCAGGCGCTCGGTCTCCTTGGCCGGACTCGGATCGCTGGACGACAGCGTCGGGCCCAGGACCTCCGCCCGGCGCACCCGCCGCCGGCGGAGCCGGTCCGTCGCCGCATTGGCCACGATCCTGAGCAACCACGGACCGAACGGCCGGGCGGGATCAAAGCGGCTGATGTTACGCCAAGCCGACAGAAAACCGTCCTGTGCGGCATCATCCGCCTCATCATCATCCAGCAGCACTGCTCTGGCGGCTCGCCGGGCAGCCCCGGCATACCGGCTGACCAGTTCCCCAAACGCGTCCCGATGTCCTGCCTGGGATCGCGTGGCAAGGACCGCGTCCTCCACGTGCTTCATATACGCGGCCCGGGAGAGGCCCGTTGAGGGGTCAGTCGCGCCACCGGGCCACTCCGCGGCTGGCGGCGAGACCAGCCAATCCGAACGCCACAGCGGCCATAGCGTAGGCCACCACGGTCGGAAGTGTGACGGACAACACGCCAACGCCCACCAGGACAAACGTGACCGCACCCGCCAGGCCGCGCTGGGCGCCCCCGGCTACCTGACGGAGGGTCCGTACCGCCCGACGCGGCAGTTCGCGGGCCGGGCGCCGCTTCCGTCGCCGCGCCGACGCCACGACGGCGGGCGGCAACGCCGTTGTCAGGCGCGGTGCCCGCAGGATGACCTCGACTGACTGGCTGATATCGCGACGAAATGCGTGCGCAGCCTCGGTGGCCATTGTCGGGTCGTCGACCAGTGCGTCCAATTCCCAGTTACCCATCAGGCTGGAGGGGTTCAGGTTGCTCGATCCGACCTTGACGTACCGTCCGTCCACCACGGCGGTCTTGCTGTGCAGCATGGGACCGTGCCACTCCCAGATCCGGACACCAGCGATCAAGAGCTCGCGGTAGCCGACGCGCGTAAACGTACGCACCACTGGAAGGTCAGAATGTCCGGGAACCATCAGTCGTACGTCCACGCCGTCGCGGACAGCCGCGATCAAGGCGCGAACCAGGCTTGGCGGGGCGACAAAATACGCATCCGTGATCCACATCTGACGCTCGACAATGGCGGCGAGATATTCCATGGTGCGGTGCAGGCGAAACGCGCCCGGTGTGCCTTCGATAATCCTGAGTTCGGCGGTGCCCGCGGGTGGGGCGGCCGATCCGTCCAGCGTGATCGGGTCGCCACCCATCGCGACCCAGGCCTCGGCGAATCCTGCGTCGAGCACCCGCACGGCCGGTCCGCGCACACCCAAGGCCACGTCGCGCCACGCCTCTTCGCCGTCCCACGAGTCGGCAATGCAGACGCCTCCAAGCACGGCGTCGGTGCCGTCCACCACGCACAGCTTCCGATGATCCCGTTGCAGGAGGCGGAGTGGGTGGGCGAGGGAGGGCCGATTGGCTGCGCGTACGTGACAGCCGGCCGCGAGGAGATCGCGCCAGAACCAGAAGGGCGTACTGCGACTTCCCAGCCAGTCGTACAGGATACGGACGATCACGCCGCGGCGCGCGGCGTCAGTGAACAGCTGCGCGAACCCTCGCCCAGTGGCGTCCGCGGTCACGATGTAGTTCTCGAAGTGGACCGTGTGGCGGGCGTTGGCTATGGCGTGACGCATGACCGCGAGGGCGGCCGGCGCATCCAGCAGGGATGCCGCATTGCCCGCGACCGGGCGTGATCCGGTGGCGCGGTCCAGCGCGCGGTCAGGGTTGGCCAAGACCGAGCCGAGCCTCGTGCGGACGCAGGGCCTCGATCAGGAAGCCGATGTGTTCATCCAGCGGAACCCCCATTTCCTCGACGCCGCGCGCGATATCTTCGCGGCTCACACCGCGCGCGAACGCCTTGTCCTTGAGCTTCTTCTTGACGCTCCTCACCTCGAGATCGTTAAGGCTCCTGGACGGCCGCACCAGGGCGCAGGCCACGAGGAAGCCGCACAGTTCGTCCACGGCGAACAGGATCTTGGCCATGGGCGTGGCGCGGGGGACCCCGCAGTACGTCGCATGGCCGAGGATGGCCTGGCAGGACGCTTCCGGAAACCCCCGTTCGCGGAGCAGACGGACCCCCCACGCCGGGTGTTCGTCGTCGGCTTTGTGCTCGGGGTTGGGATACCGCTCGTAGTCGAAATCGTGCAACAGGCCGACGAGTCCCCACGCTGCTTCGTCGGCGCCCAGCTTGCGCGCATAGGCACGCATGGCGAGCTCGACCGCGTACATGTGCTTGCGGAGGGCATCCGAGGGGGTGAACTCGTGCATCAGGGCCAGCGCGTCGTCATACGTCATGGGGCGGTGTTCTCCGCGAATGGTTCCTGTAAGGATAAGGGGACCGTACGCGGCGTGCGATGACGCACGCTCTGGCTGGGCTGAATGCCACGGTTCAGGTCAAGCTGCCCGCGCATTCGCGCCACCGTTCAAACGTGAAGAGCGTCCACAGCGCCCGGCTGTGGTCGGCGGTGCGGGCGCGATGTTCCGCGAGCATGGAAGTGACCGCATCGGAGCGCACGAGTCCCAACGCGTCAAGGCGCTCCCGACGGAACAGGCGGTCGGCTTCCTCCCGCAAGGCACCATTCAGCAGGCCTCCCACGGGCACCGTCATGCCACGCTTCGTGCGCCGCAACACGTATGCAGGTACCCGCGTTCGCGCGAGCGCGCGCAGGAGCCGTTTTCCCCGCCACCCCACGTGAGTTGCCGCACCGGCCCGCCGCGCCAGCCGCACCACCCCGGGATGGAGGAACGGCACTCGACCTTCGAGACCGACCCGCATGGTGGCCCGGTCGAACTTGACCAGCAGGCGCTCGCGGAGCCACAGCGTACGGTCGAACTCCATGATCTCGTCGAGGATGTCGGTGCACGGCGCACGGTGCACGGTGCACGGGCTGGTCAGGGCGTGGGGTGGCATTGCACCACTGAACCACGCAATGTGGCGCTCGATCGCCGGCTTGCGGGCTTCTTCCAGGAATCGTCGTACCAGGAAGGATGTGGTTAGCCGCCGATCGCCGGACCGAGGACGGAACCACCGGGCACCGTGCACCGTGCACCATGCCACAAAGGGAATCTCGGCCAACCGATGCGCCAGATACGTAGGATAGCCGCCGAAGAGCTCGTCGGCACCCTCGCCGGAGAGCACGACCGTGACATCCTGACGGGTGCGCTCGGCGAGAAGAATCGTGGGCAACAGGGCCGGGTCCGCGATGGGTTCGCCGAGGGTGCGGGCGATGTCGAGGGCGCGAAGCAGGTCGGCGGTGCCGGCTTCCACCTCGGTGAGTGGCAGGCCGAGGTCGCGCGCCACGCGACGGGCCATTGGGCGCTCATCGTATGAACTCTCGGGAAAGCCCACGCAGAACGCCGGCATGCCGGGCTGGTGCCTCGCTGCGGCCTGGGCGACCAGGGACGAATCGAGCCCGCCACTCAGGAACACGCCGATCGGGACATCCGACTGCAACTCGGCGGCGACCGCGTCGTCAAAGGCCTGCGCCAGTTCGGACGGCGCGACGGGAGCGTATTCGACCGGGTCCTCGGCATCATACCGTACGATCTGCACGCCGGATGGCGTGAACACCACCGCGCATCCCGCCGGCACCTTGCGCACACCGGCGAAAAGGGTGCGGGGTTCGCGCACGACGCCGAGGGCCAACTGGTCGCGCGCGGCGTCGAGGTCGAGCGCGATGGCCAACTGCGGGTGATGCCGCAGGGGTTCGGGGGCCGAGGCAAACCAGACCTCGCTGCCAACGTGCGTATAAAACAGGGGCTTTTCACCGTGGACGTCCCGGGCCAGCACGAGGGTGCGCGTGTCGGGTGCCCACCACGCCAGTCCGAACATCCCCTCGACGGCGCGCAGGCCGACGGGGCCGTGCTGGTCGAGGATCGGTAGCAGCGTCTCGCCGTCCGTGCGCGACCTGAAGGGATGACCAGCGAATCGGCGGCGCAGGTCGGGCGCGTTGTAGATCTCGCCGTTGACGGCAAGGACATGGCGCTGGTGCGTGAACGGTTGATCCGCCTCAGGGCGGGGATCGACGATACGGAGCCGATGGACGCCGATGATGGCCTCAGGCAACGTATGGACATGGTGGGCGTCCGGGCCGCGCGGCTGGACGCTGGTCGCAAGCCGATCGGCGCGTTCAGGCCACCGCAATGCCCCCGCGAGGGCGACCATGCCGTAGATGCCGCACACTTACGATCCTCGCCGACCCGACTTGGCCGACGTTGCCCACGGCTTGCCGGTGGCTTTGGGGGGCTTGGGAGTGGCCGGCTTGATCTTCTTGATTTGGGGTTTGCCGCGTTTGCGTGGCATCCCAGTGGCCGTCAACGGCCGAGCGACTGGAGGGTCTCGCGTGCGCGGCGCACCCACTTGAACCCGGAGTCGGCTTCCGACCACACGTCGAGGGCCGCCTGCACCTCGCGCCGCGCATCCTCACGACGGCCCATGTCGCGGTAGAGCAGCCCGAGCTGGTATCGCGTGAGTGGATCGGACGGGCGAACGCGCAGGGCTTCCTGGAACAGCGCCAACGCGCGGTCGTGGTTGCCGAGGCCACGGTGCGCCTGTCCGAGCTGGCGATTCACCGTCCAGTCGCCGGGGTTGAGCGACTGCTCGTCCTGCCAGCGCTCGAGAGCCTGCTGGTACTCGCCGCGCAGGTAGTGCGCGAGCCCGCGCGCGTAGACCACGTTTGGTTGGAACGCCGCGATGCCAAGGGTGGCGATGGCGCGTTCGAGTCCTGCGGCGGCGCTGTCGAGCCGGACCGGATCCTCGAGTTCCACGGCTATGGAGACATGCGCGAGGGGCAGGAACGCGTCGAGTGGAGGTTGCAGGGCCTCGCCGTATTGCGTCAGTAGGCGGAACGCCTGCGCCGTGTCGCCCGCGGCGATGTGGTGGCCGAGCGTAAAGAGGGTCCGCAGTTGGGTCTGCACGGGCGCGGAGAACCGAGCCTGCAGGTTGAGGCCCTGCACGCCGACGGTCAGGGCTTGGCGCATCTGGCCCCGTGTCCGGTGATAGTTCTCGATGGCCCCGAGCGCGGCGACACTATCCTGTGCGTTGCGGGCATCGGCCAGCGTGCGCTGGTAGGTGGTCAGGGCGGCCGCGAAGTTGCCCAGGCCCAGGTCAATGTTGGCGAGGCGAAGCCGGAGTGTCACGTCGTCCGGGTTGGTGAGGAGACCGCGCTCATAGGCGTCCCGGCCCGCGCCATGGTTGCCGCGCTCGCGCTGCAGGTCGCCGGTCTCGATGAAGCCACGGCGGTCGCGCGGATTCGCGTCGGTGTACCGTTCGAGCGTGGTGAGAGCGGCGTCGTAGTTGCCCTGCGAGCGGTGCAAATTGGCGATAACCAGCAAGTAGTCGTGTTGCCCGGGGTCCAGTTCGAGAATCCGCTCGTAGGTCCGGATGGCGTCGTCGCGTTGATCCCGGAGCACTTGGATCTGTCCCAAGGCCGCGAGGGCGAGCAGGTCGGTGGGGAACAGCTCGGCGTTCATCTCAATGACGGCGTAGGCGCGGTCCTGCTCTCCGCGGATCTCGTACCACGCCGAGCGGACCTGGTTCTGAATGCGCTCCGGCAACCGGTAGATGTGGTCCATCGCGGCCTGAAGGGCAGCCGCGCCATCCTGCGGCCGTCCCTGAAACAGCCGCACGGCATACAGCTGGAACTGTGCGATCGTGTATGTCGGGTCCTCGGCCACGGCACGCTCCGCATGCGCGGCGCCCGCGGTGTAGTCGTCGGCCACGGTCAGGGCCTGGATCCCCCGGCCGAGATGGGCGAAGGCCGTGGGTGAGGACGTCAGGAGTTCGCTGGCCGGGAGGTCGCGCAGCTCGCCCCGGTAGCCCTCCGGCACCTGCACCGTGCCGCTCACCGCCTCGGTGATGGGATCAATCAGGTCGAGCGGGTTGGCGCTCCGCAGGGTGCCCTGGCGCAAAGCGTTGCCGCTTGCGGTCTCGTACAGCGTGTAGTCCACGACGTACTCGCCGCCTTCGCGGCGCACCTGGCCACGCAGGAACTGCTCGCGGAACTGCTCACGCGCGATGTCACGCGCGAGCGCATTGGGCAGACCGGTCAGCGTCGGGAATCCGTCGCGACGCACGCGATCCCGTACGTGAGCCGGATCGCGCACATCCAGAAACATGTTCTGCAGGAGGTCCACACCGACGGCCGAGGGCAGAGCATACGCCAGCCAGGCCGTGGCGGTGTCGTTCCGGTCGTGATCGAAGAAAAAGATCCCTACACGGCGTCGCGCCTCGGCACGCGGAATAGTACGCTGGATCGTGTTGCCGTCCGCGTCGATGACCGTCACCTCCATCGTGGCCGCATCGAGCGTACGACCGCGCAGGAGGTAACCGCCGACCGCCACCGCCCCCAACAGGACGACGGCCGCCGCCACTCGCGGCAGCGTGCCCAGGGCCTTCCGTCGGGTGTCGAGGGCGCGCACCGCGCCGGAAGATGGCGTGATTTGCCGAGAGCCCCCCAGCGCCAGCGCCTCGCTCATCGCCGTGGCGGTGGAGAACCGGTCCGCCGGGACCTTGGCGAGCGACTGCGTGATCACGGCCTCGATTCCCTCCGGGACCGTCGGCCGCGCCGGGCGCAGCGGTGGCACCGGATCCATGGCATGGCGGGCCATCACCTCGCGGCTGTTGCGGCCGTCAAAGGGCGGCCGGCCTGCCAGCATCTCGTACAGGACGCATCCCAGGGCATAGATGTCGGATCGTCCGTCGACATGAGCATCACCTGCCGCTTGCTCGGGGCTCATGTAGGCGGGTGTGCCGATGGCCATGCCGGTCTGCGTGATCTGGGTGAACTGGTCGCCCGCAGCATCTACGGCACGCGCGATGCCGAAGTCCGCCACGACGGGCCGCCCCGACAGAAAGAGAATGTTCTCGGGCTTGATGTCGCGATGGACCACACCCACACTGTGCGCGTGTCCCAGGGCGTCGGCCACTTCGCGCGCGATGGCGATGGCCTCGTCCACGGGGAGCTGCGCTTCGCGACTCAGGCGATCGCGGAGGGAGCCGCCCTCGACGAACGGCATGACGTAGTACAGGACGCCGACGGCCTCGCCGGAGTCGTACAGCGGCAGAATGTTGGGATGGTTCAGGACGGCGGCCGTGCGGATCTCCCGCAGGAATCGTTCCGTGCCGAGTTGTGCGCTCAGTTCATGGCCCATCACCTTGATGGCGACGCGCCGCCCATGGCGCAGGTCCTTCGCGAGGAACACGGTGGCCATGCCCCCGCGGCCGAGTTCTTTCTCGAGGGCGTAGCGGTCGGCCAGGGCGTCACGGAGGCGGCTGAGCAGGTCCGTCATAGTCGGTTCTAATGATACGCCATCGCCAGCCCACCGCCACCACACGGGCCATACACCGCGTACCGTCCCGTCTCAGCGAGGAACGGCAGAGCGCTGGCGAGTTCGGTGCGCGTGAGCGGATCGTTGGCGGACACCACAAAGATCCGTGGCCGTGCGCAGGAAAGAATCGCGCGCTGCCACCAGAGGCCCGACCGGAGAGGTGACTCAGGCCATGCCTGGGCAGCCTCGCGATTGCGCGTCACCCAGTTGCTGGTGAGCACCTCGGGCCGATCGGTGCTGACGGTGATCTGCCTGCCGAGGTAGAACCCCAGGCCCGGCGGCCATGCGTCCACGCCCACGACGTCGGTTTCCTCGGTGAGGACCGGCGTCATGACGGTGGCCAGTCCCGCGGCCGAGCGGTCGTCAGCGATGGCTATCATCAGCGGGCCAGCGATGAACGGAATCACGGCGACCGGTGCGGCGAGCGCGAGCAGGACTTTCTCCCGTTGATCGCTCAGTGCGTACACGGCCGAGCCGCCCATCAGCAGGGCGACACCCAACCACAGGGCGGTGCTGGGAATGACGGTGGCGACTTCGGGTGTCGTTTCAAACAATTCGACCAGGCGATCACGGAATCCCACGAGGCCCGCCCCAATCAGGATGAGGACGTTGGCGGCAACGCGGGTTCCCGCCAGCGTCTCGCCGTCGGCGTGCCATACGCGCGCCGCCAGCAACGTGATCGCCGGAATCAGCGGCAGGATGTATTGCGGGCGCTTCGACTGGGCAAGCGTGAAGAAGATCAACGGCACGATGATCCAGATAAGCAGGAACATCGTTCGACCGTCGCGTTCGCGTACCAGATCGCGCAACTGCTTCGGTGCGCCGAGGACCAGGGCGGACCATGGAAGTGCCGCCGCCGGCAGGATGGGCAGGAAGTACCAGAACGGGCCTGAACGTCCGACGTCGTCCGTGGCGAACCGTTGGGCGGTTTCCACGAGCAGGACGTATTCCATGTATCCAGGTACGTGCCCGCCCATGGCCCAGACCCACGGCAAGATCATCGCGACGGCTGCCAGGATGCCGACAGGGTCGAGCACCGCTTTCCAGCGTCCTTCGCCGCACCATACCGCCCACGGCAACACCACCATGAACGGGAAGACGAGCACGACGGGTCCTTTGGTGAGCAGGCCGCCCGCGATGCCGGCCCACGCCAGCAGGGACCATGCCCAGCCCTTGGGCGTGTGCATGGCGCGCCAGAACCCGTACATCGCCACCAGCACCCAGAACACGACGGCCGCATCGAAAATCACAACGCGTGCGTAGGCCACCGCGAATGGCGTGGCGAGGAACGCGAGGGTGGCTGTCCAGGCGCCGTCTTCGTCGAACATCCGGCGCGCGAGCAGCCAGAGCATCGCCGCCGCCGCAATGGTAAACAACAGGGAAGGAAACCGTGCCGCCGTTTCGGTGGGACCGAACACCTTCATGGCCGCGGCACCCACACCGAAATAGATGACCGGTTTGTCGAGATACGGCAGCCCGTTGAGTTGGGGCAGCACCCATTCGCCCTGCTCGGCCATCTCCCGCATCACAGTGGCGTTGCGGCCTTCATCCGGGTCCAGCAGCGCCCAGCCATCCAGGTTGAAGGCCAGGGCGCTCAGCAGGAGGGCGGCTGCCGCCGCGTACCACAGGTCGGCGCGGCGCATCAGTGCAATCCGGAGGCCGATGGAGGTTGGTTAGGCGCGCGGCCGGGGGTGGCTTCGCTCACGGTGAGGGGCACGGTCGCAGCAAGCTCGCCGTCCACGGTCACCTCGAATCGATACCGGCCCGCCTGCGCGAGGGGCACGTCAAACGCGAGCACGGCCCCGGCCTCAATCTCGAGGACGCCTGCCACGGGTTCCGCGAACGTGACCGTGCCGTTGCCGTGCAGGATCTCGCTGTCCGCGTTGTCCAGCAGCCGGATCAGGACCGGGTGCTCGCCGATCTCGGTCCGCTTGCCCTTCAACCGAAGCACCAGGTGCAGGCGAGGGTGCACGGTGGGGAAGCGGGCCACCCAGATATGCTGGAAGATGCCCAGCACCGAGAGCTTGCCGTGCTGGTCTACGATTGCATAGTCACACACCACCGCAAAGTCGACAATCATGCCGTGAGGGCCTCTCGCAGGTCATCGGGGGTTGCCACCGGCGCGCGGCACGCGGCGCCGATACAAACGTACGCGCGCGGATGCGCGGCCGTCAGCATGGCCCGAACCGGCTCGGGGAGACGGGCCGGGTCGGCGCCGGGTCGGAGCAGGGTGAGCACTCGGCGGGGTGCCCACGTGGTGCGGGCAGCATACGCCAGGGCACGCCCGGCCTCGTCATCCTCCGCCACGACCACGACATGCGTTGCGGGCTGCAACAAGCGGTCCGCCGCCAGCAGGAGGCTGGCCCCGTGGACCCCCAGATCGCCCAACGTTTCGCCCAGGGCCTCAAGCAACCGTTGTGCGGCGGCCCGGTATTCGACCACCCCCGTATGCTCGGCGAGGCGTACGAGGACATCGGCAGCGACGCCGTTCGGCGACGGCGCGGGCGCGTCATGAATCGGGATGACCGGGTCGGACAACATGCCATCGCCGTCAGTGCCCGCGCGGTCTCGCAGGGTGCCGGCCGGCGTGAGGTAGTGCGCCAAGACGTGATCCATCAAGTCCGCACCGCGATCCAACCACGCGCGATCACCGGTGTGCTCCCAGGCATCCAAGGCGAGTTGCGCGGCATAGACCTGGTCTTCGAGCAGACCACGAACGGGTGAACCGAGCGCGTGCCGGAGGCCGCCGGAGCCGTCGGCGCCTTCGGTGAAGAGCCGGTGCGCGGTGTGTAGTGCGTGTTCGTGGGTGCGTGGTGCGTGGTGCGTGGTGCGGAGGAGGGCCGAGGCCATTAATGCGGACCAGCCAACGTAGATCGTGCGATCCACATAGGGTGCTTTGCGCTCCGCCCGGGTGGTCCGGAGGGCGGCGCGGCCCGTCGCCACGAGTGCGGGGTCCGCGGTCGGATCCACGACATGCAGGACAGAGCGTTCATCCGTGATGCCGTAATACCGAATGACCGCATCCGCGGCGTCCGGATCGCATACATTACGTACCTCTTCGCGTGTCCACGTGAAGTAGTCGCCATCGTCATCGAGCCCGACGTCCGCATCCTGGGAACCGGCGTAGCCGCCCGCGGGATCAGCCATCAGCTCCATCGCCCAACGTGCGATGTCGGCCGTCACGGTCTGATACGCCGAGCCGGCATCGGCATAGATGCCCAGCAGCTCGGCGTTGTCATACAGCATCTTCTCGAAGTGCGGGACGTGCCACCGGGCATCCACGCTGTACCGATGGAAGCCGCCGCCCACATGATCGTAGATGCCGCCGTTGGCCATGGCGGTGAGCGTGCGATCCACCAGGTCGCGGTGACGGGTGAGCAGGAAACGAAGCGCGCCGGGATGCGGGAACTTGGGACTGGTGCCGAAGCCGCCGTAGTGGAAGTCGAAGACGCGAACCATGCTCTCGGCGGCCTGCGCAAGAAGGTCCGGTGTCACCGCGCCCGCCGTAACGGTGTCCTCACCCACGTCGGCCAGGCGGGCGCGGATCAGGTCGGCCTGTTGGGTCAGCTTGTCGCGTTCTTCACGCCACAGGCGCCGCAGCTCGACCAGCATGGTGCGGAACCCCGGCCGGCCGTGCGTGCCATCCGGCGGGAAGTAGGTGCCGCCAAAGAACACGGATCCGTCGTGCGTGAGGAACGCGGTGAGCGGCCAGCCGCCCTGCTGGGTCATCGCCTGCACCGCGCGCTGATACCGGGCATCCACGTCAGGCCGTTCGTCGCGGTCCACCTTGATGCACACCCACTCGGCATTCAGCAGCTCGGCCAACGAAGGGTCCTGGTACGACTCGCGATCCATCACATGGCACCAGTGGCACCACACCGCCCCGACGTCGAGGAGAATGGGTCTGTCCTCCGAGCGGGCCTTCGCGAACGCTTCGGGTCCCCAATCCATCCAGCGTACCGGCCCGTGCTTCATCGCTTCTTCCTCCTTGCTCCCTTGCTCCCTTGCTCCCTTGTCCCCTTGATCCCTATGCGCGGACACCACCGATTCACTGGGCAGATCTCGCACCTGGGCTTGAGCGCCGTGCACACCGCCCGCCCGTGATGAATCATCAGGTGCGGAAACAGGGTCCACTGCCCCTTGGGCACGAGCTGCATCAGATCACGTTCGATCTTGACCGGGTCCTTGTGTTTGGTGAATCCCAGGCGCTGGCTGATGCGGCCCACGTGCGTGTCCACCACCACGCCTTCTTCGATCCCAAAGGCGTTGCCGAGCACGACGTTCGCGGTCTTCCGGCCCGCGCCGGGCACGGTGACCAGCTCGCTCATGCTGGAGGGCACCTCGCCGCCGAAGCGCTCGACGAGCGCCCTGCCCATGCCAATCAGGCTCCTGGTCTTGTTGTTGAAGAATCCCGTGGACTTGATGTACTCGGCGAGCTCGTCGGGACTGGCGTCGGCGAAATCCTGCGCGGTGCGATAGCGGGCGAACAGGGCGGGGGTCACCTTGTTCACGCGTTCATCGGTGCATTGGGCCGAGAGGATGGTGGCGACCAGCAGCTGGAGCGGACTCGCATAGTCCAGCGAACACTTCGCGTCGGGATATGCCGTCTGGAGCGCGGCCAGGACCTGCTCGATCATCCGCGGCGGGCCGCGACGTGCTCGAGGAAACCGCTCAAGGGACGCGCGTTAAGCACCTGATTGGCCGTGAGCCAGCCCTTGCGAGCCAGGGCGACGCCGACATCGGCATGACTCATCTGGTTTACTCCGTGCGCGTCCGCGCCGATGGAAATGATCACCCCCATGGCGGCGGCTTCCCGCACATGGCGCCAGTCCAGGTCGAGGCGCTGTGGGTCGGCGTTGATCTCAATGGCCACGCCGCGCTCGGCGGCGGCGCGAAACACGCGATCGAGATTGAGGGGGAACGGATCGCGCGCCAGCAGCAGGCGGCCGGTCGGGTGGCCGAGGATGGCGACCGTGGGATCGTCCATCGCGCGGATCACGCGGTCGGTCATCGTGCGTTCATCCTGGCCGAACCGCGTGTGGATCGACGCGATCACGAAATCGAAACTGCGGCGTTCTTCGTCGGTGTAGTCCACCGTGCCGTCCTCCAGGATGTCGGCTTCGACGCCCTTGAGCATGTGCACATCGCTGCATTGCCGGTTGACCGCATCTATCTCGGCGTGCTGGCGCCCGATATCGGCACCGCGGAGGCCGCCGGATTCGAGCGCGGCTTCCGAGTGATCGGTCAGCCCGATGTATTCGTAGCCGGCGGCGACGGCACCCTCGGCCCACTCGGCCACCGTGTTGGTTCCGTCCGAATAGTTCGAGTGGCAGTGCAGGAAGCCTCGCATGTCCTTCCGCTCGACCAGCTGCGGGAGCTTGCCCGCCACCGCTGCCTCGATTTCACCGCGGCCTTCGCGCAGTTCGGGCGGGATCACGGGCAGGTTGAGCAGACGATATGCAGCCGCCTCGTCCTTGGTGGGCACCAACACGCCGTCCCGTGTGAGACCCGCGTCGGTCCACGTGAGGCCCAGCCCGGTCGCGCGTTCATGCAGGGCCGCCACGTGTTCGGCGCTCCCGGTGCCGCGCAACACATGGAATCCCCACTGATCGGGGGTGGCGAGGAAAATGTCGGCGACCGTACCACCCGCGAACCGGAGCGTGACCGCGCGTTCCTGACGGCGCACGAATTCCGTGACACCGGGCGCTCGGCCCAATCGGTCGTACAGCACGTCGGGCGTCACAGCGGGTTCCACGACGAAGTCCAGGTCACGCACGATCTCGCGGTACCGCCGCACGGCACCCACGATCATCACGCGGCGGATTTCAGGAAGCTGGCCAAGTACGCGTTCCAAATCGGCTGCGGCCGTGCGGGCGTGGTGCAGCAGTCTGGCGCCCACCGATTGGCGCAAGGACGCGATGCCCTTGAGCACGTTGGCAGCCGTCTTGGCGCCGAACCGGGGCAACCGGGCGAGACGCCCGTCGCGCGCCGCCTCTTCGAGCTCGTCCAGCGAGTGCACATGCAGGTCTTCGTGGATCTGACGCACCTTGGCAACACCCAGACCAGAGATGCCGAGCATCTCGACCAGGCCCGGCGCCACCTCGTCGCGGAGCTGTTCGAGCACGCGGCTCTGGCCGGTGGCAAGAAGGTCGCGGACCACAGTCTCCGTGGCCGGACCTACCCCCTTCATCTCCGCCAGAACACCGTTGGCGATGGCGGTCTGCAGGTCGCCCGCATAGGCCTGAATTGCGCGCGCGGCCTGTTGGTAGGCGCGGACACGAAACGGGTTTTCGCCCTTGAGTTCCAGGAAGGCCGCGATCTCCAGGAGCGACCGGGCAACGTCATTGCGATCCATGGACTGCGGAAGCTACGCCCGGCTCACCGTGAGCGCGACCTTTAGCAGGTGGAGTAACTCGGCCGTGGTGGTCACAGACCTGAACCCGGCCTGCGCGCCTCCCTCCATCTGGGGGGCGAACGCACTGACGGGGAGCGCCTCCCCTGCGTTTTCGAGATCAATGGCCAGGACGTTGAGCGCTACGGTGGTGACGCCCGACCTTCCGGCGTGCAGGCCGTTGAGCGCTACGATGAGCAATTCATCGCGCGGGAGCGGAATGATGTAGGCGCCGTCCAGCGGTTCGTGCGGGCCGTCGGGATTCGGCTGCATCCAGAAGGCGCGTTGCGGGAGCTGCACGTAGAGCGGCTCGCGCGGAGGCGCGGAGGGCGCGGAGGACAAGAGGTCGTCTGGAACGCGTTCCACGGCGCGCATGGCGAGACCGGTGCGCCAGTGTCGCCATGCAGCGAATAGCAGATGCAGGTACTCAGCCGCCGCGAGCGGGTGTTGCTCCAACAGTTCGGGTGACTCGATGTCGCCGACCAAGCGCTGGACGTCCGGCAGACGGCTGAACGTGGCCAGGTCGCCTGCTGCGTCACCCAAGGCGACGAAGCGGTCTTCAAGGCCGGCAAAGAGTAGTTGGTGCGGCGTTACGCGCTCGGCAGCCATGCCCCCACCTCCGCGACGAACCGATCGGTCTCCTCGACGTACGGGCAGTGTCCCGAATGCTCGAATACGACGAACTGCGCCTTGAGCCGCCGGGCGGTGTCTTCGGCGGTATCGAGGGGCATCACGTCGTGCCGGCCATGAAACACGCGCGTGGGGATATCGAACTGGTCGAGGTCCGCGCGGATATCGTAATCGCCGAGGCTCTTCCAGACCGCGTCCTGCGTGCGGCCGGTGATGCGGAACGGCGTCAGGTCGTGCACATGGTCCACATCGTGGAAGTACCCCGCCACCGCCCGCTCGAACGGACTCAGGCGCTCATGAGCGGCGAGGGTCTCTGGTGAAGCACTGCGTGCGGCAAACCGCTCGTTGAAGCGCGCGCGGCCTTGCGTGGTACTCGGGGCGGGCGAGACGAGCGCCAGCCGGCGCACACGCCCGGGATGCGTGATCGCGAACAGCATCGCGAGCAGGCCGCCCCACGAGTAGCCGAGCAATGTGGCCTGATCGAGGTCCCATTCGTCCATCAGGCCGAGCAGGTCGGCCACATGGGTTTCCCACCCAAGCGGCTCGTCGCGTGGTGCCGGTGACTGCCCGCCACCCCGCTGGTCGTAGCAATGGAGTCGGCGACCGGTAGCAAGGAGATCGAACTGTGGCAGGAGATAGTCGTGATGGGCGCCGGGACCGCCATGCAAAACCACGACGTCGGGGCCCTCTCCGACGGTACGCGTGAACAGTTTCACAACAGGGTCGCGAGTGCGTCAGCGACCTTCCGGACCTCCGCCTCCTCGGCCGGCGTGAACGGATTGATCGCGTCGCTGTCAATATCAATCTGGCCGAGGATCTCGGCGTGGCGCCGGATCAACACCACCAGCTCGCTGCGTGTT
Organism: Gemmatimonadales bacterium; assembly: GCA_040877595.1. Classification (GTDB taxonomy): domain Bacteria; phylum Gemmatimonadota; class Gemmatimonadetes; order Gemmatimonadales; family GWC2-71-9; genus JBBDNM01. Next base: position 32,270 of record JBBDNM010000073.1, read on the forward strand.
TCCATGCTGCAGGCCAGGTATCCGTCGGCCCTGGACACGTCCGGGACGTTGATATCGCGCGACTCTGCCACGGCTCGTCCGCAGATTCCCGTCCCAACGGGAATGCGCGTGTGGTCGGTGGGGCGCCCGTCGAAGGCTTCGAGGACGAGATCCTTGCCATGCAGCATGTACATGTACACGCCGGTGTACGGCGATCCCGCCTCGCGGATGCGGGTCGCGGCGAGGGTGAGCAGGCCCTGCCGGCCGGCGTCGCGCGCGTACGCTCCCTGCAACGCCCGGACGACGGCGTCGCCGTCCAGCGTGGTGTTAGCTGCCACGGCGCCCGAGCGTCGCGGTGAACACGCGGCGCACGTCTTCGCGGATCACCTCGACCTCCACCACATCACCCGGGCTGTACGCGGCGAGTGCCGCCGTCATGGCGTAGAGGTCGGTGACGGCGTGCGTGCCGATGCGGACGATGATGTCGCCCGCCTGCAGCCCGGCGACCGCGCCGGCGGTGCCCTGCCGGACGCCGGTGATGCGCACCCCGCCCGGCGTGCTCGACATGTCGGGAATAGTGCCCAGTGATGCGCCATCTCCGCCGCTGATGGGTGCTGGGGGCGGTGCCGAGACGTAGGTGAGACGGGTTGGCCGCACGGCGAGCGCCCACACGAGGTCGGCCGAGAGTGCCGCCACCCGCGCGATGCCCTGTGCGTTGATCAGCGGCACGTCGTCTACCACGCGGTGGTATTCCTCGTGCGTATCCGTGAAGAAATGGATGACGGGAATGTTCTTGCCGTAGAACGACGAGTGGTCACTCCGGCCCCAGCCGTCGCCCGACGCAAGGATCGCCAGATCGTAGCGGTTGAGCGAGTCGAGCAAGGGCTGCCACTCCGGCGCGCTTGCGGCGCCGAGCGCGAGCAGGCGGTTTTCACGTAACCGGCCGACCATATCCAGGTTGACCATGGCGACCGTCTGTGCGTTGGGCAGGACGGGATGGTCCACGTAGTACTGCGACCCGATCAGCCCGAGTTCCTCCGCCGTGAATGCCACGATGATGATCGTGCGGCGGTCCACTGCGGGACGCTGGCGCAGGTTCCGTGCGATCTCGAGCAGGGCGGCGGTACCGGAGGCGTTGTCGTCGGCCCCGTTGTGGATGACGCCGGTGCTATCGGGATCCATGCTGCCCATGCCGCCCAGGCCCAAGTGATCGTAGTGCGCGCCGACAACCACCGCTTCACCGGCTAGAGCGCCGCGGCCGGGCAGGATGCCGACCACGTTGGCCACCCGCACGCCACCCAAGCCGGCGTGCGCCGCCGCGGGCGCCGAGGCATCAATGGTGAACCACTGGAGGAACTGAGTCACGCCTTCGGGCTGCACCAGGCCGAGTTGGGCAAAGCGGCGGGCCAGCCATTGGGCGGTGGAGTCAAGACCGGCGGTCCCGACCCCACGACCTTGGCGGGCGTCGTCCGCGAGCCAGTCAACCGACTCGCGAATACGGCGGGCACCGTCCTGGGCACCTATGGGGAGCGCGACGAGCGACAGCAGAAACGCAATCCACATGCGTGAACTTGGCATAGCCCGAAAATAACATGGACGGTATTGGGCCGGACTGCGGTCCCGAGTACCTACCGCGGCGTGAAATCACTTTCCGCTGTCACCCGCCGACAAAACGCCGCCATCAACTTGGCCGCGGCTTCCACATCACTCAAGGCCACCATCTCATTCGGCGAATGCATGTAGCGATTGGGCACGGAGATGAGTCCGGTGGCCACCCCGCGATGGCTGTTCCAGATGGCGTCTGCATCGGTGCCGGTATCGCGCGGCGCCGCCTGCAACGTGTACGGAATTCCCTCCGCCTCGGCGGTGGCGACCAGCAGGTCGAGCACCACCGGGTTGACGGCCGAGCCGCGGGCCAGCACCGGGCCGCCACCCAGCTTGGCCTCGCCGATTTCCTTTTTCTCAACGCCCGGCGCGTCGCTGGCGTGCGTGACGTCCACCACCAGCGCCACGGTGGGCGTGATGTCCGTCGCCCCCACGCGCGCGCCGCCGCCCGCCCAGGCGATCTCTTCCTGGACGGTCGCTACCGCCCAGATACCCGCCTTGGGTTTGTCCGCCGCGAGCAAGCGCAACGCCTCAAGTACGACGAACGCGCCGATCCGGTTGTCTATCGAACGCGACACAAGCCGACCATTCGGGAAGTCGAGTGCGCCACCATGAATGACGGCGGGGTCACCAACGCGCACACGCTTCAGCGCGTCGGCCTTGTCGGTGGCCCCGATATCAATCCAGAGGTCCTTGATCTTGGCGACCTTGTCGCGCTCCTCGGTTTCCATCAGGTGGATGGCCTTGCGGCCGATGACGCCGAGAACCGGACCGTCCTTGCCCTGAATGACCACACGTTGTCCCGGAAGCACCTGCCGATCCCACCCGCCGATGGGCTGGAACGTGAGGAATCCGTCGTCATCCACATGCACCACCATCAGGCCGATCTCATCAATGTGCCCGGCCAGCATCACGCGGGGCGTCTTGTCGGGGCCCAAGATGGCACGGGAGTTACCCGCGACGTCGGTTTCGACCTTGTCGGCCAAGGTTTCGGCCTCAGCCCGCCACACGCGGGCGGGGGCGACCTCGAAGCCCGACGGTCCGGGGGTGTCGAGCAGGCGCTTGAGGAATGCGAGGGAATGATTGTTCATGCGTGCATTCTAATCATCTTGCCTCAAAGTACCGTCAAACGGGTGCTTGACACCCGGCGGACCCGGGGCGCATCCTCTGCCCCATGAGCGACCAACATCAGCCGTATATCCCGGCCTCGCAATCCCTGCCCGAAATCACGATCAAGGCCGTCCTGCTGGGTGGCATCTTGTCGGCCGTCCTTGGCGGGGCGAACGCGTATCTGGGGCTCAAGGTGGGCCTCACGGTCTCCGCGTCCATACCGGCGGCCGTGCTGTCGATGGCCATCTTCCGGATGTTCCGCAATTCGAACATCCTGGAGAACAACGTGGTGCAGACCGCCGCGTCGGCCGGCGAATCGCTGGCGGCAGGCGTGATCTTCACCATTCCGGCCCTGGTCCTGCTGCAGCACTGGGCGGGGTTCCATTACGGCTACACCATGATGATCGCCATGGCGGGCGGCATCCTGGGCGTCATGTTCACAGTGCCGCTCCGGCGGGCCCTGATCATCGAGGCCAAGCTCCAGTTCCCGGAGGGCGTCGCCACCGGCGAGGTCCTCAAAGCGGGCACCGAAGGCGGCAAGGGCGCCAAGCTCATTGCCATCGCGGGCATCGCCGGTGGCCTGCTCAAGCTGTCGCAGACCGGGTTCAAGCTGGTGGCCGGCACGGCGTCTGGATCGGTCACGGTCGGCCGCGGCTTGTTCGGCATGGGCAGCGAACTGGGTGTCGCCCTGCTCGGCGTGGGCTATATCGTGGGCCTCAACATCGCGGTCCTGGTGTTTGGCGGCGGGCTCATCTCGTGGGCGTTCGGCATTCCCCTGTTCACCATGCTCAATTCGCCCGAGCGGATCCAGGCCATTGCCGGCGATGCGCAGGGCTACGACCTGGCGCTCACCATCTGGAGCCGCCAGATCCGCTACATGGGTGTCGGTGCCATGGCGACCGGTGGTCTCTGGGCCCTCATCGCGCTCATGACGCCGATTCGCGACGGCATTCGCTCGTCCCTTGAGACGTTGCGCGCCGCGAAGACAGGCCAGGCGACCGATGTGCCGCGTACCGAGCGCGACACGCCGCTCAACGTGTTGCTCATTCTCGCCGGTGTCATGGCCCTGCCGATCTTCTTTGTCATGATGCAGGTGATTGATCAGGCGGCGCTGGGCATTGCGGGCGGGTTGTACTGGACCACCATCCTGGTGTCGCTCGTGTTCGCCTATATCGCGGGATTCCTGTTCTCGGCCGTCGCTGGATATATGGCAGGGTTGGTCGGTTCGTCGAACAACCCGATTTCGGGTGTCACGATTGCCACCGTGCTGTCCATCTCGTTCATCCTGCTGTTCCTGCTCCGGGGTCAGATTGACTTTGGTGTGGATACCGCGCGCAGCACCCTGGCGGCCGCCACGGCGATTCTGGTCGGCGCCGTCGTGTGCTGTGCCGCCGCGATTGCTGGCGACAACCTGCAGGACCTCAAGGCCGGCCGCATTGTGGGCGCCACCCCTTGGAAGCAGCAGACGATGCAGATCGTGGGTGTGGTGGCGGGCGCGCTGGCGATACCGCTGGTGCTCAGCCTGTTGTACAACGCGTACGGCATGGGTGGCATGTTCCCGCGCGAGGGCATGGACCCGAGTGAGGCGCTGCAGGCACCGCAGGCCACGTTGATGGCGTCGGTCGCTAATGGCGTGTTCGCGCGGAACCTGCCGTGGACCATGATCTACATCGGTATCGCGATCGCGGTGGCCATCATCGCGCTGGATCAGGTACTCAAGGCGCGCCGTTCGTCGTTCCGCACGCCGGTGCTGGCGGTGGCGGTCGGTATCTACCTGCCGATCGAACTCTCGACACCGATCTTCGTGGGCGGTGTCATCGCGTGGTTGGCCGAGCGGGCGTTGCGTGCGCGCGGAGCCGATCAGGCTCGCATCGAGGCGGGTGGTCGGAACGGCCTGTTGTTCGCGTCGGGTCTGATCACGGGTGAGGCGCTGGTCGGAATCATGCTGGCGATTCCGTTCGCGGCCGCACAGAGCACGGCTGTGCTGCGGGTGGCGCCCGTGGAGGGCTTCACCACCATCGCGATGGGCCTGGGGCTCGTGCTGTTCGGCGTGTTCACGTGGTGGACCTATCGCGTGGCGGCCAAGGGATAGGGACCCTACGCCAGCACGGCCTTCGCGATGGTCTGGAGTTGCATGTTGTTGGTGCCTTCGTAGATCTGGCCCACCTTGGCATCGCGATAGAACTTCTCGACCGGGTACTCCTTGGTGTACCCGTTGCCGCCCAGCAGCTCGATCGCCATGCTGGTGATGCGCTCGGCGGCCCGTGAGGCGTACAGTTTGGACATGCCGCCTTCCGTGGTGTGCGGCAGCCCCGCATCCTTGAGTCGGGCGGCGTTCCACGTGAGCAGCCGCGCGGCTTCCAGGTCCGTGGCCATTTCGGCCAACTGGAACTGCACGCCCTGGAACTCGCCGATGGCTTTCCCGAACTGTTTCCGTTCCTTCACGTAGGCGCGCGCGCAATCGTAGGCGCCTCGCGCGATGCCGAGCATCTGGGCGCCGATGCCCACGCGCCCGCCGTTCAGCGTTTCAATGGCCACCTTGTAGCCTTTGCCGACCTCGCCGACCACATTCTCGGCGGGCACTTCGACGTCCTGCAGGATCAACTCGGTGGTGCTGGACGCCCGGATACCGAGTTTGTCTTCTTTCTTGCCGACCGCGAACCCCTTCTGTTGGCGTTCGACCAGGAACGCCGTGATGCCACGATAGCCCTGACTCGGATCGACGTTGGCGAACACGATGTAGATCTCGGCCTCGGCGCCATTCGTGATCCAGAGTTTCTGGCCGGTCAAGACGTAGTGGTCGCCCTTCTTGACGGCGCGCGTTTCGAGCGCAAAGGCGTCGGAACCGGAATTGGCTTCAGAGAGGGCGTAGGCGCCGAGCGCGCCGGCGGCGAGGCGGGGCAGGAAGCGGGTCTTGACGTCGTCATTGGCCCAGGCCATGAGCGCGTCGCACATCAGCGTGTTGTGCACGTCCACCATGACCGAGGCGCTGCCGTCCACGGCAGCCAATTCTTCGATGGCGAGCGCGCTCATGAAGAACGTGCCGCCGGCGCCGCCGTACTGTTCCGGGACGTTGATGCCCATGAGCCCGAGCTCGGCAAACTTGGGGATCAGCGACAGGTCGAACTGCGCCGTTGCGTCCATGTCGCGGACCTTCGGGCCCACCTCCGCGATGGCGAAGTCGCGGACGGCGTCGCGGAACATGGATTCGTCTTCGGAGAGGACGGTCAGGGGGGTGGTCATGTCATGATCCCTTTGGCTGGCCAAATCTAGTCCCGGGAGCGGGGAGCAGGGAGCGGGGAGCGGGAAAAGCCACTACGACGGGGAGCTGGGAGCGGGGAACGGGGAGCGGGAAAGCCACAAACGGCGTCATTCTGGTACAGCAACTCGCACAGGGCGCGGTATGGTAGGTTATGGACAAGTACCGGTCGTTGGTCGCCTGGCAGTACGCCCATCAGGCGCTCTTGCTTGGGCTGCCGCTCTGTGAAGAAGCTCGAACACATGTCCGCTCGTGGCTGATCGACCAGCTTGGCCGAGCACTGGTGTCTATCGAAGCGAATATCGTGGAGGGCTACGCTCTGGGTTCGACAGCCCAGTTCAAGCGGCACCTGGTCATTGCGCGAGGATCTGGTTCGGAGGCTGAGACGCTCTTGCGAGGCGCTGTTGAGTTGACGTGGGTAGACGCCGGTCGTGCCGCTGCGGTACTGCAGGCGCTTGATCGAACATTGGGCGCCATCCATGGTCTCATTCGCAAGCTATCCAACTAGGTCTTCCCGCTTCCTGCTCCCTGCTCCCCGTCCGGGGCTTCCCGCTCCCCGCTCCCCGCTTTCTGCTCCCCGTCAATACGTCGCCCAGTTGTCCACGAAGGCATTATCGATTGGGGCGAAGCCCGTGAGGCCCGACATGGCGGCGTCAATGTTGCACTGGTTGTAGCGGATTTGCACCGTGTGCGATGTCGTGAGGTTGCTCCGGGCCCCGCCGAGGTTCCCCACTTGGCTGTAGAGGCCGCTTACGAGCATCCCATAAATGTATGAACCGATGAAGCCACCCTCAAAATCGATATCCTCACCCACCAGGACGACCCCGCTCCAAATGATCCAGCTTCGGATTCGTAGCCGCCCCGTCACAATCAGCAGTCCAGATCCATAGATACCGGACAGGATCCCGGTGCCAGTCGTGTAGTCACCACTGACAATCGTAATGCTCGACTGATCGCTGTATTGAGGATAGATCGTCGGGGTCGGGCTGTCCTCCTTGATCCCGCCGTCGAGAATGGACTGCCAGTCGATTTTCGAGGAATCGGCGAGCCCGGCCTCGCTGAGGTTCTCGTTCGGGCTGCCGGACGTCGCAATAGTCTTTCCAGACGGTCCGGTGACGGAGGCCGCGCGGAGACCGGCGGTCGTCGGGGAGCCACCACACTGGTTGAAGCCATCCACGGTGACGGGCAGGGGGCCCGGGGGGCCTCCGGGCTTCTGGATACCATCGGCAGCCACCCAGGCAGCGCGCACACGTATCGTCCCCGTTTGCCACTCCGCAAACTGTGCTACCGTCCGCTGAGCGCGCGGCACACTCCCCGTTCCCGCGTCAATCACGTAGCCCGTTGACCGCACGATCCACGTCTGGCTCGCCATGGTGTCAGCCGGATTCTGAACAATGGTGGCCGTCACGATGGCGTAGCCGCCGGTCACGTACATCGTGTCAACGATCCCGTCGGCAGGGCGGGTCGCCTGGGCCTCGAGGAATAGATGCAGCCCGCTACGCGCCACGGACAGGGCTTCGCTGCTCACCTCCTGCCCTTCGGCCACTTGACGATCCGCCCGCACACGAACGAAGCCCGAGGTGAGCATCACGGTGATGAGTGCCACCAACAGCACCACCATGGGGATCGCGAAGCCGCGGTCGTCGCGCATCAGTCGAGCGGCTTGTTGCCGAGCCGCACGCGCGGCCGGAGGTCGTACGTGATGGGCGCCGTGCGACCGGATGGTGTGACAGAACTCTCAGCGATAAGGCGCAATTCGAATCCTGTGACGGTGTTGAGGTTCGATGGCACTGTGGTGGTCAACGTGAGCCGCGAGCCTGTAAGATAGGCGAATCCTGCTGTGCTGGCGAATGGCGCCAAGAGTTCCTCCGCCGTCCCGCCTGACACACGGTACAGTGCGCGTCGTCCGGGCAGCACGCCCGAGGTGGCAAAGCGATACGTCACCGTCTCGTAGAGATACATCAGCCCGCCCGCGTTGGCCGACGACAGGACGCTGGACGGTGAGAGCGCGATCAGCGCGCCGCCAGTGACGACGCGAATACTGTCGCTGGTGCACGCGGACGTGGCCGCCGACGCAGCCACCGTGACCGATCCCGCAGGACGGAAACCGCCTCCAGTGCGCCAGGCGACACCCGGACTGACGGCATTGTCCCACGCCGCGGAATCGTACGGCAGGACGCTGGCAATGCGCGCCCCCCCACTCACTCCGCACAACATGCCGAATGCGTAGGGCACCCGCACGGTGATACTATCGAACGCGACGCGAACCACCCCACTGTCCGACACCATGCGCAGTTCCGTCGCCAGCAGGTTCATGGCCTGCCGCGACGTCTGCCGCGCTTCCATGAGCGCTTCCTGCTCGCCCACATAGCGCGACTGATTGATGGTCAATCGCACCAAGGCGCCACCCAGGATGCCCATGACCGCCATGGTGACCAGTAACTCGACCAGGGTGAATCCGCGGCGTGTCATGGCCGGTACAACGGTGACGGCAGCAGGGGCTTGTGCCGCTGGACCGTGAGGGTCTCGGCCTTGAGCGTAAAGAGCGACGCTGGAGACACGATCACCCGCACCGTGCGGAGCGAGTTACTCACGGTGGTCAATTCGTAACACTGTGTGTAGGTGAAGGACGCGATACTGTCGTTGGCGCAACCCACCAGCGTGCTCAAGGAATCCCAGGCCGCTCCCTGCGCCTGGGAGGCCGCGGTTTCGAGAGCCGCGGCACGTGCCGTGGCATAGCCCGCATACCGCCCTTGCCGCGCCATCTGCCACATCAGGCCTGACAATGCCAAGAGCGTGGTGCTCAAGATGGCAATGGCGACCACGACCTCAACCAACGACACGCCCCGACGGTTACGAACCACTCGACACCCGAATCTGCCCGGCACGGGAAAGCGTAACGATGCGTGAATACGTATTGGTGGCCACGGTGATCGAGGCGGTGCCGCTGGTGATGCCGTTGGGGTAGAACTGAATGGCCGCGACACTCGACTTGAGCGTATCCACTCCGTAATCAGTCGCGCTCGTCATCGTGCGCGTGAGGTACACGGTGTCGGCGGCACGGGTCGTGATCTCGTAGGTGCGGGCCGTCGTGTTGATGTTGAGCACTATCGGCTTCCGTTCACGCGCTGCCAGGATCTGCGCGGTTTGCAAGTCGGCCGCGACAATGTTGGCCGCGGCCCGGACGCGCGACCGCTCAAACGCAGGTCCGAACCGGGTGTATGCCAAGCCGGTCATGATCCCGACGATGATCATCACGATCAGGATTTCAATGAAGCTGAACCCGGCGGTTCGGTGCACTCTCATGGCCTGCCAAACCTATCCTAAGTAATTGCCGCCTAGCAACTTCGCGGTATCTTTAGCCCCCGATATGGCCACCAGCTCTGCTACCCGTTCCCGCCAATCCGCGGCGCCCATCGCGACCACGGCTGCGACGCACCGCAACCCGGGTATCCCCCTGGAACTCGACTGGGTGCGCGAAATCCGGGTCAACCGGTCGGCCGTCGAACGCCGGGCCGCCACCATCCCCAAGCGCCGCACGGTCAAGAAGTCGTGGCAGGCCGCCTGGCTGGCCCGCGCCGTCACGCTGATGGACCTGACCACCCTGTCCGGTGATGATACGCCCGGCACCGTGCGCCGACTGTGCGCCAAAGCACGACAACCCGTGCGGGCCGACCTGCTCGATGCGCTGGGCCTGGGCGGACGACCGTTCCATGTGGCCGCCGTGTGCGTGTACCACGAATTGGTGGCGACGGCCGTCGAGGCGCTGCGCGGAACCGACATCCCCGTAGCCGCGGTGGCCGCCGGGTTCCCGCACGGCCTGTCCCCGTTTTCGCAGCGCGTCGCCGAGATTCGGGCGAGCGTGGCCCTGGGCGCGCGCGAGATTGACATCGTCATCACGCGCGGGCACGTGCTCACGGGCAACTGGGAAGCGCTCTACAACGAGGTGCGGGCGTTTCGCGAAGCCTGCGGCTCAGCGCATTTCAAGACGATCCTGGCCACCGGCGAACTCGCCACCCTCAGTAATGTGGCGCGCGCGAGCATGGTGGCGATGATGGCCGGCGCCGACTTCGTGAAGACGTCCACCGGCAAGGAATCGGTGAATGCGACGCTGCCGGTGGGGCTCGTCATGGCGCGCGCCGTGCGGGCCTATCACGAACGCACCGGCCATGTCGTGGGCTTCAAGCCGGCCGGCGGGATCCGCAAGGCCAAGGATGCCCTCGACTGGATGCTGCTGATGAAGGACGAGCTGGGCACCGCATGGCTCACCCCGGAGCGGTTCCGCTTCGGCGCCAGCACACTGCTCTCCGATATCGAGCGGCAGCTCGAGTACTTCGTGACCGGCCGCTACTCGGCGACCCACCGCCACCCCATGGCCTGACATGACTGACGTCGCCGGCATCTTCGACACCCTCGACTACGGTCCCGCGCCGGAAAGCCCGGAGCTCGCCAAGGCGTGGCTCACACAGCACAGGGCCAAGTTCGACCTGTTCATCGGCGGTGGATGGAAACAACCCGCCAAGGGCACGTGGTTCGCCACGCACAACCCCGCGACAGGAAAAGAGATTGCGCAGATCGCGCAGGGTGAGGCGGCGGATGTGGATGTCGCGGTGGCCGCAGCGCGTCGGGCGCAGCCGGCGTGGGAAGCGCTTGGTGGACACGGGCGCGCGCGATACCTGTATGCGATTGCGCGACATCTCCAGAAACACAGCCGATTGTTCTCGGTCTTGGAGACCATGGACAATGGCAAGCCGATCCGTGAGGCGCGCGACATTGATATCCCACTCGTCGCGCGCCACTTCTATCATCATGCCGGTTGGGCTCAGCTCCGTGACGAGGTACTCCCCGGCTACGAGCCGGTAGGCGTGATCGGCCAGATCATCCCGTGGAACTTCCCGCTGCTCATGCTGTCATGGAAAATCGCGCCGGCGCTGGCGTGCGGAAACACGGTGGTCCTCAAGCCCGCAGAGTTCACGTCGCTCACATCATTGCTGTTTGCCGAAGTGTGTCAGGCGGTGGGCCTGCCCCCGGGTGTCGTAAACATGGTGACGGGCGACGGCCAGACCGGGGCGGCGCTGGTGGCCCATCCTGATGTCAACAAGATCGCGTTTACGGGTTCGACGGACGTGGGCCGGATCATTCGGACCGCCACGGCGGGCACCGGCAAGAAGCTCTCGCTTGAGTTGGGCGGGAAGTCGCCGTTTGTCGTGTTTGACGATGCCGACCTGGACAGCGTGGTCGAGGGCGTGGTGGACGCCATCTGGTTCAACCAGGGTCAGGTGTGCTGTGCGGGCTCGCGGATCCTGGTGCAGGAAGGCGTGGCCGAGCAGCTCACCGCCAAGCTCAAGGCGCGGATGGAGACCCTCCGCATGGGGGATCCGCTCGACAAGGCAGTGGATATCGGGGCCATTGTGGCACCGGTGCAGCTCGAGAAGATCACGCAGCTCGTGGAGCAAGGCCGCCGGGAGGGCGCGCAGGTCTGGCAGCCATCGTGGAGTGTGCCCAAGGACGGGTGGTTCTACCCGCCCACGTTGTGCACCGATGTTTCGCCGGCCGCCACCATCGCGCAGGTGGAGATCTTCGGACCGGTGGTGGTGCTCATGACGTTTCGCACACCCGCTGAAGGTGTGGCGATGGCCAACAACACGCGCTACGGCCTTGCCGCGAGCGTGTGGACGGAGAACATCAACCTGGCGCTGGACGTCGCGCCCAAGATCAAGGCGGGTACGGTCTGGGTGAACTGTACTAACGTGTTTGATGCGGCGAGCGGATTTGGTGGCTATCGCGAGAGCGGCTTTGGGCGGGAAGGTGGGCTTGAGGGGATCTATGAGTACGTGAAGAAGACGGGAGACGGGAGACGGGAGA
>JBBDNM010000073.1:44097-63301 GCA_040877595.1 Gemmatimonadales bacterium
CCCGCGCGGCCCCCGCCTCCCGGCATCGATCGTACCGCCAAACTCTTCATTGACGGTAAACAGGTCCGGCCAGACAGCGGCTACAGCCTGACGACCCCGCTGGGAGAGGTCGGACTCGGCAACCGCAAGGACATCCGCAACGCCGTCGAGGCCGCCCGCAAGGCGCAGGCCGGGTGGGCCAAGTCCACGGCGCATCGCAAGGCGCAGATGCTCTTCTATTGCGCGGAGAACCTCGAAGCGCGCGCGGAGGAGTTTGCCACCCGTATCTCGGCGGTGACGGGCGGGGATGGACACGCAGAAGTGGCGGCCGCGGTCCGCCGGTTGTTCAGCTACGGCGCGTGGGCGGACAAGTGGGATGGACGGGTACACCACACACCGTTCCGCAACGTGACCATGGCCATGCCCGAACCCATCGGTGTGATGGGTGTGGTCTGCGATGATGCGGCGCCACTGCTCGGTTTCGTGTCGCTGGTGGCGCCGGCGATCGCGATGGGCAACACCGTGATTGTCGTGCCGTCCGAGGCCCACCCACTGGCAGCGGCCGACTTCTACCAGGTGATCGAGACGTCCGATGTGCCCGCGGGCGTGATCAACATCGTGACCGGCCATCGGACGGAACTCACCGATGTGCTTGCGGCGCATGATGACGTGGACGGCATGTGGTACGCGGGTCCACGGGATGGTCTTACAGCGGTCGAGCGTCTCTCGGCGGGGAACATGAAGCGCACGTGGGCGCCCCACGATGTGCCGGACGGTGAGGGCGAGGAATACCTGCGTGAAGCCACGCAGGTGAAGAACATCTGGATTCCGTACGGGGAGTAACTAGCGAATCAGCAGGAGGCCGGTCGCGAGCAGGGTCAAGATGGTCCCCAGCATGCCCGACCGGACCCACACCATCGCCGCGCGCTCGCGCAGGCGCCGCCGTTCTTCCGGATCCTCAATGATCATGAGTCCACCGGACTCGACTTCACGCGCACCGCGCGCGGCAAGTTGCGTGCAGGTCTTGGTGAGGGCTTGAATGACCCCCAGCGCTCCGAGCAGGAAGAACGGCAGGGTGGCCCATCCCATCAGCCACGACACATCGCGCGGATAGATCCAGGCCGTCAGGCCGATCCCGCCAATCCATGCGGCGAGGCCCAGGACGGCGCGTCGGCGTTGGCCGCGCGTTGTGATGTTGGATGGGGGGGTCGTCATGGAGGTGAAGATAATGGTCCCGGGCTGTGAGCCCGGGACTCAACGGACCTAACTCAGCGGAATAGATACCGTGCCGCGCCACCGTCCTGCGGGGCGGATCTGGAGGACAGGGGCTTCAATGCGTTCATCCACGTCGAACACCAGGCGGCGATCGCCCGTCAGCAGGCGTTCCACGTCATGCGCTCGGCGCCACTCGCGTCCGTCGCGCCCCACGACGCGGGCCTCAAACCGTCCACGCCCTTCCACCGAGAGCGTCACCAGATAGAACACGCCGTCCGCAGGCACCGGGTGCGGCGCGCCGGCCGTGGTGTCGGTTTCCACTTCGACCACGGAAACCGACAAGCCACCCATGGTGGCTGTGGGGGCCCCTGGATCCAAGGCAAAGAACGTGCGGCGATGGAGGAAGCTGTCCTCATCGCCGACCAACAGGACCTCGCTCAGGCGGGAGGCGGGATGGTTGTCCCACACATAGAGCAGGGGTTCGGCATCGTCCGGCAGGTCGAACACCAGGCGCGTGGTGAACGCCTCGCCTGGATCCAGCGTCATCGACGGCAGGCCGGCGGATCCCATCGCGCGCTCGGCCCGGGTGTTGCGCTCGAACCAGCGGTCGCCTGCGCGCACCCTGGCCGAGAGACCGCGCATGGATTGCTTGGCGCGCATGGCGTCGGAGCGGTAACGCAGTGTGACGATCCACTGGGCCCCATCGCGCGCAACCTCGGCGACCTCGACTCGCCGATGACAATCCAGATAGAATCCGCAGAAGGGCTTGGGCTGGTTGAATCCGAGGATACGCTCCTGGCTTCGCAAGGACACGATGAACAGCAGGATCAGGTAGCCGCCAACAGCAGCGAGACCTATCCCGAGGATCAGGCGGAGGCGCGGGCGCATGGTACATTGTAAAGTCCTTTGTACTACAAAGTCAAGTACGCCTCCACCGGGCCATGAGCAGGTCGAGCAACCAGGTCGGCAGCAAGGCTTTGGACAGGATCCCAAACCGCGCATCCCAACCGACCACGTAGCGCGCCCGGGGGTGGCGCGCGGTGAGGGCCTTGACGATGATGCGGGCGACGCGTTCGGGTGGGATGGCGCGCCGGGGCGTGCGCACTCGGGCAAGGGCGGCAAAAGTGCCACCGTAGAGTTGACTCGCCTCCGCGGGAAGGTCGCTGAAGGTACGTACGGCGCGTTCTCGGGAGGTGTCCCAAAGGGGGGTGGCGATGGCGCCCGGCTCCACAAGCACCGTGCGAATACCCCATCGTCTGAGCTCGACGCGCAGACCGTCAGACACCGCCTCAAGTGCAAACTTGCTCGCGGCATAGGGAAGGCTGAACGGCATGGCAAGGCGGCCGTTCACCGAACTGACATTGACGATTCGGCCTTGTGCCGTCCGCAAGGCGGGCAGCAGACGCTGAATGAGGGTCACTGGCCCGCGAACGTTGATGGCGAACTGCATGTCGAGTTGGTCGGGCGGAATGAATTCGAGCGGCCCCGTCACGACCACGCCCGCGTTGTTGATGAGCGCGTCAAGGGAAGGACCGACCGCTTCCGCCGCGGATGCCTGGTCGTCGTCGTTCGTGACATCCAGTTGGATCGGTGTGAGACGGGCGGAGGCGTGCCGGCGCAGCGCATCGGCATTGGCGGCGCTGCGGTATCCGGCAAAAACGCGCCAGCCGAGGTGGTCCAGCAGGAGTGCGGTGGACCAACCAATCCCCTTGGTGGCGCCGGTGACGAGGGCCGAGCGCAGGATCAGGGCTCGCGCGACCGCAGGTACGCGTCAATCCGATCTTCGAGGTTGGCCGGCAACGTGGCGATGATCCCGCCGGTCGGCGACACCCAGATAGTGGCGCGAGTGGTCCCCGGCATGCGCACCGTGCTCCACGACACTGTCCACGCATTGCGTTGGCCGACGCCGGGAATCGAGTCCTTCCCGAAGCTGATCGAGCGGCCGGTGAAGGCGTGACTGGCCTCGCCAAGCATTTGGCCAACCTTGACGCGGGCACCGGCATAGGAAATGGCCGCGCCCCCCAAGCAGACAAACGCCAAGAGCGTGAACCATCGCAGAAAACGCTTCATGTGCTGGTCCCCTCCAGGACCGGGTATCCACTCGCCGCAACTTCCGCGCGAAACAAGCCCGTGAGTCGCTGCGTCATCGGGCCGACCGTCCCCGCGCCAATCGTGCGACCGTCCACCATGGTGACCGCCGCGAGCTCCCCCATCGTACCGGTACAGAACATCTCATCCGCGCGATAGATCTCCGTCACGGACACGTCGCCGACCGCATGCGGAAGACTGTTCGCGCGGCAGAGGTCGAGCACGGTCTGCCGCGTGATGCCTTCAGGGCAGGCGCGTGTGGTCGGCGTACGCACCGTCCCACGCTCTACCACGAAGATGTGCGTCGCGTTCGTTTCCGCTACGAACCCCTGCGGATCCAGCATCAGGGCGTCGTCCGCACCGGCGGCATTCGCCTGCATCTTGGCCAGGATGGACTGGAGCAGGTTGTTGTGGTGGATCTTGGGGTCCAGCATGTCGGGCGCGAACCGGCGGATGGCGCTGGTGATCAACGTGAGCCCCGTGGTGGCATAGACGGGGGGCTTCCACTCGGCGAGCACGATGAGCGTCGGGCCGGTCTGGTTGAGCCGCGGATCCATTCCCGAGGTGATCTTCTCGCCGCGCGTGAGCGTGAGCCGGACATGCACACCGTCACGCATCGTGTTGGCTTCGAGCGTGCGCCGGATCTCGTTGATCAGGTGGTTGTGCGTGGGAATCACCACGAACCCGAGCGCCTGGGCGGACTGGTGCAACCGATCCAGGTGCTCGATCAGCCGGAAGATCCTTCCATCATAGAGGCGGAGCCCTTCCCAGACCGCGTCGCCGCCCTGCACGATGGAGTCGAACGGCGACAGGCGTGCCGTGTCGCGATGCGACAGGACGCCGTTCACGTTGACGATCAGGTTCGCGTTGCGGGGGTCGGCTTGTTGGAGCATAGGCGGCTAGACGGCGAGGCGGCGCGAGTGCAACTGCTGGTACAACGATTCGCACTCCCGGAGCAGGCTGCGGAGCTCGGCGGGGACGGGGGCGTCCTTCGGCTTGTAGGGCTGGAATCCGGTCGAAGCGTTCACCGCGTCATACCAGTAGGGTGCCCACACCCCATCGGTGTCGCGCGGTCCAGACGGCCAGGAAAGCATGGCATCAGTATATGGCACGCCGACCGCGTTGCACATGGCCAGGAGCATACCGGCGGGATCGTCCAGCACGTCCTTGGCATCGATCACCGGCATGTTGCCGAGGCGACCGAGCAGTTCCACCTGCTGCGGCAGGCCGGTGTCGGCCAGCGTCGGGTGCGGGGTGACCTTGGCGAGTGATATCAGCATCTCCTGTGGTTCACGAATCAACAGGACATGCGTCAGTTCGTCCAGCCAGCGCCGGTCGATGTCATCCAGCAGGTGGTGTGCCATGTGCTTCTGGTAAAACACCGTCTTGCCATCAGCCAGGGGGCTCGTGAGCCAGTCGGCCACGGCCCGCCAGTCGGTCTCATGTGCCGCCAAGACTTCGTCCCGCCCCGGGTGGTTGAGCCCGGTGGCCTGCAGGTAATGCGCGTACAGCGGCTCATCGCACACGATCGTGTCCGGCCGCTGGCTCCACGCCCGCATCATCGCGGTCGAGATGTTGCGCGGGCCGGACCAGACCGCGAGCCGGGTGATCACTGAAAGACCTCCAACGCGACCTCCACCTTGCCGAAGGGGGCACTCACCTGCACGCCTTGCACGAGGTCGCGCACGCGCGCAAACATCTCGCGGGCAATCGCGACCCCCTCGGCCAGTGCGGCCTCTTTGCCGCGTGCCTGTGCCGCCGCCATGCGCGCGAGGACCTCAGGAGGAACTTGCACGCCCGGCACTTCGTTGGCGAGGAACTCGGCGTTCCTCAGTGAGATGAGCGGCCAGATGCCCGCCACAACCGGGATGCGATAGTCGCTGGTGCGATCGAGAAACGTCTCAAGTTGCTGGGCGTCGAAGACCGGCTGTGTCACCGCGTATTCGGCGCCGGCATCCACCTTCCACCAGAACCGCTTCAACTCGCGTTCCAGATCCACGGCGCTGGGATTGGCGCCCACGCCAAGCACGAAGCGTGTTGGTGCGCCAATGGAGTTACCGCCCGGATCCTGCCCGTGGTTCAGCCGGTACACGAGGTTGGTGAGTCCGATCGAGTCAATATCGAAGACAGCCGTCGCCGACGGATACGGTCCCATCTTCGGCGGGTCGCCCGTGATGATGAGGATATTGCGTAGCCCTGCCGCCGCGGCGCCCAGCAGGTCACTCAGCATGCCGAGCAGGTTGCGATCGCGGCAGCAATAGTGGATGACCGTCTCGAGGCCTACTTCGCGTTCAATGACGATCGCGGACGGCAAGACACCCATGCGGCTTTGCGCGCGCGGGCCGTCGGGCACGTTCACCACGTCCACACCGGCGGCCTTGAGGCGGCGGCACTGCTCCAGCATGGGCGCGGCGTCCCACCCGCGTGGCGGCACGATCTCCACGCTGGTCACCATCTCGCCCGCCGCAAGTTTCCGTCCAAACTTGGAGCGCTCGGCCAATGGCGGCGGCTCCACCGTGGCCGTGGCCCGTACGGAGGCCCGCGGCACGATGCGCGGGATCTGTCGCGGTTGCAGGCTGGCCAACGCATCGCGAATCGCCTTGATGTGTGCCGGGGTCGTGCCACAGCACCCCCCAACAAACCGCGCTCCCGTTTCGATCAGGCGACGCGCATACGTGGCCATGTACTGGGGGCTGGCCAGGTACATCTTGCGATCGCCCACGTCGCGCGGCAGGCCGGCGTTCGGCTGGGCGGACAGGGGTCGATCAGTGACCTGGACCATCTGCTCAATCGCCTCGAGGATCACGGCCGGACCCACGGAACAGTTGAGGCCAATCACGTCCGCACCCCATGCCGAGAGCTGCGCGGCGAGGGCGGCCGCCCCGGTGCCATACGCGGTCGTGCCGTCCTCCAGGATGGTCATCTGGGCGAACACGGGTAGCGGGCTGACGTCGCGCACGGCATCCAGGCCCGCGTGCAGTTCGTCCACGTCGGCGAACGTTTCGAGGATGAAACCATCCACGCCCCCGGCGGCCAATGCTTCGGCCTGCTGCCGGAAGATGGCGCGCGCCTCGTCGCGACTGGTAGGACCGTACGGCTCGATCCGGACGCCCAGCGGACCCATCGCACCGAGCACCGCGACATGGTCGCCCGCCGCTTCACGCGCGAGGGTGGCCGCCGCGCGATTGATGGCCACGACTTCATCGGCCAGTCCGAACCCCGCGAGCTTGACGGCATTGGCGCCGAACGTGTTGGTCTCGATCAGTTCGGCGCCGGCCTGGACATACGCCTCGTGCACGTCGCGCACGAGTTGTGGTTGGCGCAACGAGACCTCGTCGTAACAGACGTTGAGATACAGTCCTTTATCGTAGAGCATCGTGCCCATCGCGCCGTCCAGCACGTGCACACGACCGTCGGCGATCAATGCGCGGACATCCCGAGTCATGGCGTGTACCCCAGGTTAGGCCCGAGCCACCGTTCCACCACGGGCACGGGCTGCCCGGTACGGCGCGCGTAGTCTTCCACTTGATCCTTCCCAAGCCGTCCCACGCCGAAGTAGAAGGCATCCGGGTGGCTGAACAGCCATCCCGCCACACTGGCCGCGGGCCACATCGCGTACGATTCCGTGAGCGTGATGCCCGCGCGCCCGGGCACGTCGAGCAGATCGAACAGCGCGCGCTTGGTCGTGTGGTCGGGGCAGGCGGGATACCCGGGTGCCGGCCGAATACCGCGGTACCGTTCCGCGATCAGCTCGGCGCTCCCCAAGTGTTCCGATGGCGCATAGCCCCACCACGTCTGCCGCACGACCGCATGCAACCGCTCGGCAAACGCCTCCGCCAGCCGATCGGCGAGGGCCTTGGCGAGAATCGCCTGATAGTCGTCATGCTCACGTTCGAACTCGGCGACAAGCGCATCCAGGCCGGTACCGGCCGTCACCGCAAACGCGCCAACCCAATCGGGTGGGCCGCCCTTCGGCGCAATCCAATCGGCCAGACAGAGGTTGTGGCGGTCATCGGCCTTGGTAGCCTGTTGCCGGAGGAAGGGCAGACGCATCCCCGAGCCGAGCATCACATCGTCCCCATCGGCGTGCGCCGGGAACAGACCTGCCACGCCGCGCGCTACCAGGCGCTCGTCGCGGATCATGCGATCGAGCAGGCGCCGGGCATCATCGTAGAGCTTGCGGGCTTCCGTGCCAACGCGGGGATCGTCGAAAATGGCCGGAAACACGCCTTTGAGCTCCCACGCCTGGAAGAAGGGCGTCCAGTCAATGTAGGCGACCAGCCCGTCGAGCGGCTGCGGGTCGAGTTGATGCACACCGGGCTCCGCCGGTGCGGGCGGGTGGTACGCGTCCCAATCGGTGGGGAACGCGCGACCCCGCGCCTGCGCTAGCGGAATCAGCGTGCGTCCGGCATCCCGGGCGGCATGACGCTCGCGCAACTGGGCATAGTCAGTAGAGGTCTTGATGACCAAGGCCTCGCGGCTTGCGGGTGCGAGTAGTGCGCTGGTGACTCCCACAGCGCGCGACGCATCCAGCACGTGCACCACGGGGCCGCGGTATGCCGGAGCGATCTTGACTGCCGTGTGGGTGCGTGACGTTGTCGCGCCGCCGATGAGCAACGGGAGCGTGAGCCCCTCGCGTTGCATGGTGGTGGCCACATGGACCATTTCGTCGAGCGATGGCGTAATGAGGCCGGAGAGCCCGATGATGTCCGCGCCGTGTTCGCGTGCCGACTCAAGGATCCGGGCGCCGGGTACCATGACGCCCAGGTCAATCACTTCGTAGTTGTTACAGCGCAACACCACGCCCACAATGTTCTTGCCGATATCGTGGACATCCCCTTTCACGGTGGCGAGTACGATCGTGCCCGCGGTTTTGGGGATCTCCCCACCTGCCCGTTGCGCGGCCTCGATGTGGGGAATCAGGTACGCGACGGCTTTCTTCATGACCCGGGCGCTCTTCACCACCTGCGGGAGGAACATCTTGCCCGCGCCGAACAGGTCCCCCACCACGTTCATGCCGGCCATCAGCGGTCCTTCGATGACGGCCAGCGGATAGTCCGCCTGTTGACGGGCCTCCTCCACATCTGTCTCGATGTGCTCGACGATGCCCTCGACCAACGCATGTTCGAGACGGCGCGTCACCGGCCAGCTGCGCCACTCCGCCGCCGCGGGCCGGCTATCCGACCGTGTGCGATGCGATTCGGCCAGCGCAAGCAGTTGCTCCGTGGCATCCGGGCGCCGGTTGAACAGCACGTCTTCGACGGCGGTACGCAGGTCATCCGGAATTTCATCGTATACCGGCAACGCACCCGCGTTGACGATGCCCATGTCCATGCCGGCCTGCACCGCGTGATACAGGAATGCCGCGTGCATGGCCTCGCGCACGACAGGCAGGCCCCGGAAACTGAAGGACAGATTGCTGACCCCCCCGCTCACCAACGCGTGCGGCAGCGTGTGCTTGATGGTGCGGCAGGCCTCGAGGTAGGCCAGGGCATACGTGTCGTGCTCGGCGAGCCCGGTGGCGACGGCGAAGATGTTCGGGTCGAAGATGATGTCTTCGGGCGGGAAGCCGTTGTCCGTGAGCAGCCGATAGGCGCGCGTACAGATCTCGACCTTGCGGTCGGCCGAATCGGCCTGGCCACGCTCGTCGAAGGCCATGACGACCACCGCCGCGCCGTACCGGCGGGCCAGCCCAGCTTGGCGCAGGAACTCGGCCTCGCCCTCCTTCATCGAGATGGAGTTGACGATACCCTTGCCCTGAATGTTCTTGAGCCCCTGCTCGATGACGGTCCACTTGGAGGAATCCACCATCACCGGCACCTTGGCGATATCCGGCTCCGTGGCCACCAGACGAAGGAACCGCTCCATGGCCGCCTCGGAATCGAGCAGGCCCTCGTCCATGTTCACGTCCAGCACCTGCGCGCCGTTCTCCACCTGTTCCCGCGCCACGGCGAGGGCCGCGTCGTAGTCATTCGCCGCGATGAGCTGGGCGAATCGCTTGGATCCGGTGACGTTGGTCCGCTCGCCGACGTTCACGAACAGCATGCCGGGCCACAGGGCCAGGGGTTCAAGACCACTCAAGCGCGTCCGGCGCGGTGCGTCGGGAATCGCACGTGGGGTGAGCGAGGCCACCGCATTCCCAAACGCGCGAATGTGCTCGGGCGTGGTGCCGCAGCAGCCACCGACGATGTTGACCAGCCCGTCCCGAGCGAACGCGGCCAGGTCGGCCGCCATCGCCTCCGGGGATTCATCGTAGCCGCCAAACGCGTTCGGCAGACCGGCGTTGGGATGGCAGGAGACGGGCACGTCGGCGATACGGGCCAGATCTTCGAGCCATGGCCGCAACTCGCGCGCACCGAGGGCGCAGTTCAGGCCGACGCTGAGGAGATTCGCGTGGCGAATCGAGTGCCAGAATGCCTCGACGGTCTGGCCGGACAGGGTGCGGCCACTCTTGTCGGTGATCGTGCCCGACACCATGATGCCTACGTCAGCGTGCGTGCGATCGAGTACACCCATGACCGCAAAGAGCGCCGCCTTGGCATTCAGCGTATCGAAGATCGTCTCGACCATCAGCACGTCCACGCCACCCGCGACGAGCGCTTCCACCTGTTCGCTGTAGGCCAGGACCAGTTCGTCAAACGTGACGTTGCGGAAGCCGGGATCGCTGACGTCTGGCGAGAGCGAGCCCGTCCGGTTGGTCGGACCGAGGCAGCCCACGACGAAGCGCGGCTGGCCGGGGGTCTTCGCCGTCCAGGCGTCCGCGGCAGCACGGGCGAGCCGAGCGGCCTCACGATTGAGGTCGACCACCGCGTCTTCGAGACCATAGTCGGCCTGCGAGATGCGTTGGGCGTTGAACGTGTTGGTCTCGATCAGGTCGGCGCCGGCCGCGAGATACGCATCGTGAATGGACGCAATGATGTCAGGGCGGGTCAGGCAGAGGAGGTCGTTGTTGCCCTTGAGGTCGCGCGCCGAGGAGTCGAAACGACGTCCGCGGAAGTCGGTTTCGGTGAGCGCGTGGGTTTGGATCATGGTCCCCATCGCGCCATCCAGGACCAGGATGTTCTCCCGCAGCAACGACTTGAGTGTTTCCAATCGTGTCATGAAACGAAAAGACTCCGACCGCAAAAAGCGCGTCGAAGTCGCGGCTTTTTAGCGGATTGTTTAGCGTGGCCGCAATATGCCTAAATCACCACGACGTTCAGTTGTCCTACGAAGGTAGCATGACGGGCTGTTCCAGACCATACTCTGTGCGTCCTGGCGCATCGCGTGTGCAGCGGGTGTGGTCTCGGGCGGGTTCGCGGGGCGGCCGACGGAGCTGGCCGTGGTGGCTTCGATGAGCATGGTCATTCTCGTGACTCGGCCTGAGACGCCTCGTATGTGCTGGCTGGTATTGGACTTACGGCTTCAGCCTTTGCCGGATGAGCAGAGCGCCCAAGGCCCATTTGATGTGAGTTAGTCCTATTGCGGATTTGCGTTCTGTGATGCAGTTTGACGACCCCATGAGTCCGTTGCCGCGCCTTCGCCTGGACGATGTGCGCATCGCCACCGTTGACGGTGAGCGGTGCCGTGCCCGCGTTTCCTTGACGGGTCGAGACGGCGAACCGCGCAGTGCAGAATGGGAAGGTGCCGCCTCGCCAGCCGGTCGCCTGCGAGCGGTGGCGGAGGCCACACTCGCCGCTCTGCGGCAGCACACGGCCACCGCGTTGAGCATCGAGTTGCTCGGGGTCAAGTCGATCAAGGCCTTCGACAACACGCTGGTCGTCGCATCCGCGATGGTGCGGTGGGGGGGGAATGCCGAGCGAGTCGTGGGGTCGTGCATTCAACCCATCGAAAACCCTCGCGGCGCGGCGCTGGCGGTGCTGGACGCGACGAATCGTCTGGTCGGGTACAACCTCCAGAAGGCCATGACGTCATGACCCCGGCCGTTGACAATCGCATCCGTTTTGAGGGCGTGGCGATCACCCGTCCCGCCCCCGGCCAGATTCGCGCCACCGTCACGCTGCGCTGGCACAACGGCGAAGAACTTCAGGGACTGTACGACGATCAGGACACGGAGATTGGCGTCATGCGGGCGGTATCCGCCGCGACGTCAGCCGCCCTTGAGCAGGCCGTGGACGACCGTGTGCGCCTGCGGCTGGTGGGTGTGAAGACCGTCGCCGCGTTCGATGCGATCCTCGTCGTGGTCGCCCTGGCGAGCCGCCTCGACGATCACGAACAGCAGCTGGTCGGCTCCTGCGTCATCAAGGAAGACGTCGAGCATGCGGCGGTGCGCGCCGTGCTGAGTGCCACGAACCGGCTACTCGGGTCGAATCTGATCTATTTACGATGGTGAAAAAGTGGAACAGATGAAGCGTGGATGAGTTGGTGAAAGAGGGAAAGAGTGAAAGACGTGAGAAGCGTTGGACCCAACCGTTTCAACCCTTTCACCCTTTCCCTCACTCTTCCACTCTTCCACTCTTCCACTCTTCTACTCTATCTACTCTTCCACCACCGCTCCCAGCACCAATCCCACAAACTCGTTCACGCTTCGATCGTCCAACCAGCGTGTCACGACCACCAGATCATGCTCCGGATCCACCCAGATGATGTTGCCGCCGGCGCCCCGCGCGAAGAACGCGGTGGCCGGTGCGTTGCTGTACATCCGTTGCTCGGGATTCAGCCACCACATGTAACCGTAGGTCGGCATGATGTCGGTCGGCGTTGTGGCCATCGTGATCCACGCTTCGGACAGGATGCGCGCGTTGCCCCACAGGCCGCGGCGTAGGAACAGGAGGCCGAAGCGGGCATGATCGAGCGTGGAGGCCCAGACCCCGCCACCCCAGTGTCCGCCGCCCGAGACCGACTGGACGCGGCGTCCGTCCATCTCGGTCCACGAGGTGGAGTAGCCGTGCCATTCCCACGTGTCGCTCGCGCCAATGGGGCGCATGACCAGATCACGCAGGACTTCAGGAAGCGGGCGCCGCCACACTTGCAGCAGGTTGTAGGCGGTGCGATTGACCCGCACGTCGTTGTACTCGTAGAAGGTCCCGGGTGCCTGCAGGGTGCGATCGCGCCCGCGGCGACGGTCAGCCACGTCGGGTTTCCCCCAGAGCGTTCCCTCCCACTCATTGGTCTGGTTCAGCATCTGGTGCCACGTGATGACCGCGTTGTGCGGTGACGTGTAGCCGTCGTCCCGCACGTACGGGGACACCGGATCGTGGATGTCGCGGATCATGCCGCGGTCAAACGCCAGGCCCGCGATGGCGGACACGTAGCTCTTGGCGACCGAGAAGGTCATATCCACGCGTTCGACGTCGCCCCATTGTGCCACGATGTAGCCGTGCCGAATGATGAGCCCCGCCGGACCGCCCCGATCACGCACGGGCCCTTCGATGGCCGGGTACGGTTCACGCGCCGTGTTCAGCACCAGCTGGCTATCCAGGTCGCGCAGGAACCGGTTTTCGTGTTGTTGGGCAAACGCCACCGCGGCGGCGAGCGCCAGCGAGTCCATCCCCGCGTCCCGCGCGGTGCGGGTGGCCCACTCGCTGCGGGTGGGATAGTAGGGTGTTTGAGCGGAGGCCGCCGGCGCGAATACCGCGAGGCCAACGAGTCCGATGAGGGGGATGTGCATGGGGGATACTGACCCGGAGTCCGGGCATCGGCAAGTGGACCTGCGAGCGCCAGAACTAGCCGAGGAGTGTGGCGCGCAAGGTCGCCGGCGTCAGGCCGGCGACCCTGATGCGTTTGGTGCGGCCGGTCTCGCCGGTCACAAGCGTGATGGACGACTTGGGCACCCGCAACCGCCTCGCGAGGAACCCTATCAACTCGACGTTGGCCGCTCCGTCCACTGGTGGCGCCGCAATGCGCATCTTGATCGCGTCGCCGTGCAGGCCCACGACCTCGCTCTTGGAGGCCCTGGGCTGCACGTAGAGCGCAATGGTATCGTCGGTCAGTTGGCGTACTCGGCGGCAATCTGTGCGAGGCGCGCGTCAATCTCCGACTTGGGCATCCAGCGGCCCCGCACCATCACGCCGGCCTGCTGGCGCACGTTGCTGATACGCTCGAGCGGATTCGCCTCGAGCAGGATCAAGTCCGCCCAGCGGCCGGCCTGCACCGTGCCCGCGCGATCCGACACGCCGAAGTAGCGCGCCACGGCGGTGGTACCCGTCGTCAGGGCTTCGTACGGCGTGAGTCCTGCCTCGATATACGTCTCGAGCTCCCACAGGGTGCTGAACCCGGGGACATTGAAGATCTGCGGTGCATCGGAGCCGAGGAGAACGCGGCCCGTCTCGCGGTACAGGTCGCGGATCAATTGTCTGCGCACTTGCATCCAATGCGCGCGCTGTGCCATCGGAATGTCCGCATTCCGCCATGTGGTCTTCGTGTTGAGCCATTGCTGGCGTTGCTGCGCAGGGACGTAACGAATCTCGGGATGCCGCGCGGCCCACTCGTCGGCGGTAGCGTCCGAAGCGTACGTCTCCATCAGTGTCTGCGTGGGCACATTCCACACTCCGGCCACCGCGGTCAGGCGCACCAGCTCCTGCAACGTGGCCGGATTGACCTGCGGCGCGACCCCGACCCCGAACCATCCGCCACTCGTGGCGCCGGCCGCCGCCTCGACATAGCCGTCCAGGTGATCAATCGAGGCGTAGCCGGCGGCGATCGCGCGACGCACGCCTACCGCTGCCGGGACATGGCCGGCGAAAGGCATGTTGATCTGGTCGGCCGCCGCGTCGAGCGCGTTGAACGCCTCGAGCGACAGGCCCGGATGGATCTTGATGAGATCGTACCCCTGGCTCTGCTGGAACGCCGGAGTGCGCGCGGCAGAGTCAGCAGTGGGGACGGAGTTGCCGTTGACGGAGGGACCAGAGGTCCAGAGTCGCGGGCCCATGAGCTGGTTGTTGAGCAGTTGTTCCCGCATGGTCAGATGCGCCGGAGCCCCCAGCATGCCGCGCACAGTCGTGATGCCGCTCGCGACGTAGAGGAACAGCACGTTCTCGGTGTACTGCTGGGCTTGGCCACCCGGCACGTGCGCATGCATTTCGGCGAGGCCCGGCATCAAATACCGGCCGCGCGCCTCAATGCGGGTCGCACCGCTCGGTACCGTGGTGGATGCCGACGGACCCACCGCCGTGATCATGCCGTTCTCCACGACGACCGTCTGGTCGCGCAGGACCGTTTCGCGATCCATCGGGATCACGTTGACATTGACGAACGCGTAGCGCTGGGCACCAAGCGTCGGGGGCAGGACCAGCGCGAGCGCAATCAAGGCAGGGCGGATCATGGGCACTCCGATCTACAGGAACGAGAGCAGGATGGCCTGGCCGAGCCAGATCGCCAGCCAGGCGACCAGAGGCGAGAAGTCGAACAGGCCAAAGCCGGGCAAGTGGCGCTGGATCGGGAGCACCAGCCAGTCGGTCAGGCGCCACGACCACCGCGTGAACGGATTGTACCGACCGGCGCCGAGCCACATGCCGATGACGCGCACGATCAGGGCCAGCATCATGACGTTGCCCGTCGCCCACACGACGAAACGCGCAACGCCCCGCGGTCCCTGCTGTGCGGCGCGCCCCAACGATAGCACGGTTCCGGCGATGAACTGCAGCAGGCTCAGCAGGATGATCCCGCTCACGATCACGCCACCCAGCAACCACCAGGGCGCATGCTGCGGGTTGCCGCCGCGACTCAGGATGGCGCGTTCGATGGGCAGCAGCAGGGGATCGCTGACGCGGCGAATGGTGCGTGCCGGCCACCCAAAGGGGCTGAGGCGCCGAGTGGTAACGGCCCAGGAACCCACCGCGATGCCGACGCTTGCCGCGAGTGCCGCCGCAATGGTCCAGCGCAATACCTCGAGCACCATCTAGGCGAGTGCTTCCGCAACCAGACGTGCCTGCTCGGCCTGGTGTGCTACGGGATACCCCTCGGCGGGGCTCGACCGTTCGGGGCGCGCGATGTAGCGAACGGGAAGGTCCGTGGCGTCGGCCAGCCGGGGCACGGCCCACTTCCGCGCGCCCATGTTGCTCGGTTCCTCCTGCACCCACACCAGTTCCTTCAGGTTGGGATAGCGCCTGACGATGCTTCGCACGGTATCCGTCGGGAATGGGTACAGCATCTCGATGCGCCCGACTGCCACGTGCCTGGCCTGCGCCCGCCGATCAGCAGTCACGATATCGTAGTACACCTTGCCTGAGCAGAACACGAGGCGCGTGACGTCCACCGGCGATCCGGGCATCGTGTCGTCCATCAGCGCATCCTGGAACTCGCCTGTGCTGAGGTCCATCGGGTGCGACACGGCCCGCGGGTGTCGCAGCAGGCTCTTGGGTGTGAACACGACCAGCGGCCGAATCTCCTGGTGCGTGGCCTGCCGCCGCAGCAGATGGAAGTACTGCGCGGGCGTCGAACAGTTGGCGACCCGGAGGTTCCCCTCGGCGCCCAGTGCCAGGAACCGCTCGATACGGGCACTGGAATGCTCGGGACCCTGACCTTCGTAGCCGTGTGGCAGTAACAAGGTCAGACGCGAGGTCTGGCCCCACTTGGCGAGTCCAGCGATCAGGAACTGGTCAATCACGATCTCGGCGCCGTTCACGAAATCGCCGAACTGCGCCTCCCAGAGCACCAAGGCATTCTGCGCCGTCACAGCGTATCCGTACTCGAATCCCAGGCAGGCGTACTCGGAGAGTGGCGAGTTGTGCAGCTCGAAAGACGCTACCGCGCCCGGCAGGTGCTGCATCGGCGTGTGCTTCGTACCCGTCTCGGCGTCATGCAACACCAGGTGCCGCTGGCTGAAGGTGCCGCGCCGCACATCCTGGCCCGTGAGACGCACCGGCACGCCATCCGTGAGGAGTGAGGCGAACGCCAAGGCCTCGGCGTGCGCCCAGTCCAGCGCGCCGTCGGCGCTATCGAATGCGCCGGTACGGGCCTGCAACTGCTTCACCAGCTTCTTGTTGACCGCAAAGCCCTCGGGCGCCGCGTAGAGCCGCGCGTTCAGCGGACGCAGCCGATTCGCCGGGACGGCGGTCTGGGGCTCGGTGATGGCGGTGTAGAGACTCGAGATCCGATCGGGCTCGGCACCTTCACCCGCCTTGGGCGCGGTGGCGCGCACGCGGTCCTGCGCGCTCGCCAGCTGGGCGTAGGCCGTGTCGGCCAAGGCCTGAGCGTCCGCGTCGGCCACGATCCCCAGACTCGCGAGCTTCTGCGCGTAGACGGTGCGCGCTGACGGATGCTCGTCGATCACCTGGTACATGAGCGGCTGCGTGTAGCGCGGCTCGTCGCCTTCGTTGTGTCCGTGCCGACGATAGCCGACCAGGTTGATCACGACGTCGCCGGTAAACCGCTTGCGGTACAGCATCGCAAGCCGAACCGCGCCGATGCATGCCTCGGGATCGTCGGCGTTCACGTGAATGATCGGGACGTCAAAGCCCTTGGCGAGGTCGCTCGCAAAATCCGTGGACCGTGCGTCGGATGGATCGGTGGTGAAGCCCACCTGATTGTTGGTAATGATGTGGAGCGTACCGCCCGTCGCGTAGCCCGCAAGCTTCGACAGGTTGAACGTCTCGGCCACCACGCCCTGCGCTGCAAACGCCGCATCGCCGTGCATCAGGATCGCGAGAACCGGCGTGGGATCGTGCGTGGCCACGGCTCCGGCGCGTGTGGTTTGCCGCGCACGGGCGCTGCCCTCAACTACAGGGTTCACGGCCTCGAGGTGGCTCGGGTTCGGCATCAGCTCGACGGCGACGTCGCCCGAGCGCGTGGTCAGCGTGCCCTTGGCGCCGTGGTGGTACTTCACATCGCCGGTCCCGCCCTTGGGCGCCAGCGTTTCTTCCACCTTGCGGCCGCCCTCGAACTCGGCCAATAGCGTTCCATAGGTGCGGCCGAGGATGTGGCACAACACGTTGAGCCGACCGCGATGCGCCATGCCCAAGACAGCCTCTGTCACACCCTGCTCAGCGCCCAGTTCCACCGCCTTGCGCAGCATCGGGACCAGCATGTCGAGTCCCTCGATGCCGAACCGCTTGTGTCCCAGATAGTTCTTGTGCAGAAACCGCTCGAGCGTATCCACCTTGGTGAGGTCGGCGAGGAGGTCGCGCCGCTCGTCTTCGGACGGGGTCTGGCGGTGCTCACCGGTTTCAATCACGCGGCGGAGCCATACCCGCTCCTCATGGCTAGCGATGTGCTCGATCTCGTACGCCATCGTGCCGCAGTACGCATCGCGCAGTCGCGGCAGTACGTCGGCCAGCGTCTCGCCGCCCACGTACGTGCGGGTCACATCCGCCGGGATCTGCAGCATCACGTCCTGCGTGAGTCCAAGCGGCGCGGGGTCGAGCGCGGGGTCACCTTTGGGGGCCGATCCCAGCGGATCAAGGTTGGCGGCCAAGTATCCGTGGGAGCGATACGACCGCACCAGCGACATCGCGGCGGCGAGGTGATACAGCGTCTCGGCCCCGACCGGCAGCGTGGCGGATGGGGTGGATGGAGAAGGGGCAGAGGGGGCAGGGGACCGCAGGGCGGCTGGCGCTGTGGCGCCAAACGCGTCGGCGATGTCGGCGTAGAACGCCGCATCCTGCAGCAGCGTGTCCATCCCCTGCAAAAATAGCCCCGACTCGGCACCCTGAATGATGCGGTGGTCGTAGGTACTGGTGATCGTCATGAACCGACGGCCCGCGACGTCGCGGATCGCACCGGTGGCCACGATCGAACCCTGGCCTTTCATGAGACGCGGCACGGAGGCCACCGTCCCCAAGGTGCCGGGGTTGGTGAGCGTGATCGTGCCGCCCATGTAGGCGTCCGGCATCAGCTTGCCGTCGCGGGCGCCGGTGACGAGTCGCTCGTACTCCGTGTGGAAGTCGGCGAACGACATGGCCTGGGCGCCCTTGATGATGGGCACCATCAGGCGGCGCTTCCCGTCCTTGCCCTCCGCATCCACGGCGAGGCCGAGATGGACGCCGTCCGGATCAAACCGGAGGTACTGGTCGCCTTCGGTGTGTACCACGTGCGTCATCACCGGGTACTTGACCGCCGCCCGCACAAGGGCCCACCCGACCAGATGGGTGAACGAGAGCTTGATCTGCTTGGCCTTGAGCTCGGCGTTGAGTGCCGAGCGGGCGTTCCAGAGGACCGTGACGTCCACATCGCGAAACGATGTGGCGGTGGGGACGTCGAGCGAGGCCTCCATGTTCTGCAGGAGGCGGAGCGCGGGACCCGTGATGGCGTTGTCGTGGACGCGTTGGTGCGTGGGCGCGTGGACAGGAGCGCCCGCGTCCTCGCGTCCACGTGTTTGCCCTTCGTCCACGCGTCCACGCGTCTGCCCTTCGTCCACGGGTTCTTCTCCCTTCACCCCATTCTCGAACAGCTTCCGCCACTCCTCCGACACGCTGGACGGATCGCGCCGCCAGTCCTCGTACAGGGCCTGGGCGAACCCGGAATTGACCGTCTCAAAAATGTTCTCGAACACGGTATCCCCGTGGGGATCATGGTGGTGGTAACGGGCGCAGAGACTGGAACTTAGACGATCTTGCGGTCCACGTCGAGGCCGGGGGTGAGGTGTGTCTTGCGACCGGGCCCGCCCGAGCCCATTATAGGGGATGTGCAGGTTCCCCCTCTTCGTGCTCGCGTGCCTTGCGTGCCAAGAATCGGCTCCGCTCCCGATCACGTTGACGGTTACGGCGCTCGATGCGGAACTGCTACCCCCGGGCCGGCCGGCCCGGTTCCACGCGGTGATCGATTTCCAGCATGACCAGCCCCTGCAGAGTATTCGCCTCTACATCTCCGGGGCCTTTAGCGACACCATCAATCTGGTCGACCGAACGTGGGCGGCCGATCTCGATCGCATTGTTCCGGTTGACGTGCCGCTGAACGCGGTGGATGGTCCGTTGACCGTGGTTCTGGGCGCGCGGATCGGAGACCAGCACCTGACCAGCGACACCCTCACGCTCGCCGTCGGCGA
>JBBDNM010000074.1:0-12823 GCA_040877595.1 Gemmatimonadales bacterium
AACCCGCGACCCCAACCTTGGCAAGGTTGTGCTCTACCAACTGAGCTATTCCCGCGTGCCGCTCGGGCGCCACCAACTGCAGCGCACCGGAACGCTCCCGCAACCTAAAGTGGGAGCGTGATGGAGGCGAGGGGAATCGAACCCCTGACCTCGTGAATGCCATTCACGCGCTCTCCCAACTGAGCTACGCCCCCATTATATTGTGCGGCTCCCCGGTCCTGGTATCCGGGAACACGAGAACCTAGTCCGCCGTTTTCAGAGTGTCAAGCGTACGCGAACAGTACGCCGTACGTGGGGTACAGCACTCAGACCGCAACAGCGTGCCCCCCTTGTGGCGGCGCGCGCGAAGTGATACAAGGAATGGCTATGGTAGCCCCGAAAAAGTCCGCGAAGTCCACCACGCCCCGCAAGAAGGCCACGGCTTCCAAGCCGAGGGTGGCCAAGCGTGTGCCCGCCGCCAAGGCGGCCAAGGCGGAGAAGCCGGTCAAGACGCCCCCTCCGACCGCGGCGCCAAAGGCCCCTCGGAAGCGTCGGCGCCGGTCGGCCGCCCCCATCGCCGTCAATGAAGACGATCGTGACCTGCTCGACCAGTACCTCTATGAGGTCTCCAAGACGCCGCTGCTGACCCCGTCCGAAGAGATCGCCTTGGCCAAGAAGGTCCGCGCGGGCGACTTGGACGCGATGCAGGAGCTGGCCAAGCGCAACCTGCGCTTCGTGATCTCCGTAGCCAAGAAGTACCAGAATCGCGGCCTGCCGCTCACCGACTTGATCGGCGAAGGCAACGTCGGCTTGCTGACGGCCGCGCGGAAGTTCGACCCGGATCAGGGCGTCAAGTTCATCTCGTACGCCGTGTGGTGGATTCGGCAGGCCATTCTCGCCAGTCTCGCCCGGCACGGCCGGACCGTGCGCGTGCCCCTCAACCGGACCGCCGACCTCTCCAAGATTGTCCGAACGGCGGA
This sequence comes from Gemmatimonadales bacterium, assembly GCA_040877595.1. Lineage (GTDB taxonomy): Bacteria > Gemmatimonadota > Gemmatimonadetes > Gemmatimonadales > GWC2-71-9 > JBBDNM01. The sequence continues at coordinate 960 of JBBDNM010000074.1, forward strand.
GGCCCTGCGCCAGGAACTGCGTCGCGAACCCACGCCTGAAGAGATCTCCGAGGCCACCGGCCTCTCGCTGGAAGTCGTGCAGTCCCTGGCGGCCCTCAACACCGGCGAAGTGCGGCTCGACGCGCCGCTCGATCCGGACGGCGACCGCGCCCTCATCGAGCGGTTCATCGCCGAAGACCTGCCCGACACCGAGGAGCGCACCATGGAGCGCTTCCTGTCGGACGAGGTCGAGTCGGCGTTGCGGTCCTTGCCCTCGCGGGACGCCAAGGTGCTGCGTCTCTATTTCGGGCTCGACGGGGGTCGGGAACACACGCTCGAGGAGATCGGCGGCATGCTCGGCGTGACCCGTGAACGGGTTCGCCAGCTGCGCGACCGCGCCTTGAAGCGCCTCCGTGAAGGCGACGTCGGCAAGGCGCTCGCAAGCTTCGCCGCCTAGCCACCCCAGCGCCCCGCCCCTACATTCGGGGCCTCATGCCCCGTGTGCTTCTGCGTCCGCTCCACCGCTGGTTTGGTGGTGTGGGACACGTTGCGGCGTTCATCCAGGACGCCGTCCGCGCTCTGCGCGATGTGCGCACGTGGCCGGCCCAGACCGGCCACCAGATGCGCCGTATCGGGTCGGATTCGGTGCCGATTGCCGTGTTCGTTTCGGGGTTCACCGGCATCGTGCTTGCCCTGCAAGCCTCCTACACCTTCACCGGCGCGGTCCCGCTGTACTTCGTGGGCACGCTCGTCGGCAAGACCATCATGCTGGAGCTGGGACCCGTCCTGACGGGCTTGGCCCTGGCCGGCCGGGTCGGTGCCAATATTGCGGCCGAGCTCGGTACCATGCGGGTTACCGAACAGGTGGACGCCCTGGAGACGCTGGCCTTTGATCCGCCGGCCTATCTCGTGGTGCCGCGGGTGCTGGCGGCCACCGTCATGTTCCCGTTCGTCGTGGCACTGGCCACGGCAACAGGCCTGTTTACCGGGTATGTCACCGCCGTCAACCTGCTCGATCTCTCCACGGTCGAGTTCGTACGCGGTCTCCGACTGTTCTATCAATTCAAGGACATCTGGTACGGCCTGGTGAAGGCCATGTCCTTTGGTTTGGCCATCGCGATTATTGGCTGTTACTGCGGCCTGGGTGTGCGGCGCGGTGCGGCCGAGGTGGGGGCGGCCACCACCCGCGCCGTGGTGCGCGGCTCGCAAGCCGTCATCGTGCTCGATGCGGTCTGGGCGGTCCTGCTCCTGTGATCGCCTTTCGCGATGTCCACAAGGCCTTTGGCAGCCTGCAAATCCTGCGTGGGCTGAGTTTCGAGGTGCGCAACGGCGAAACGCTCGTGTTGCTCGGCTATTCCGGCACGGGCAAGAGTGTCGCGCTCAAGCACATCGTCGGCCTGCTCACGCCCGATGCGGGCGAGGTCGAAGTGGATGGCCAGGTGGTCCACCAGCTGGATCGGAAGGGGCTCGCTGCCCTGCGTTCGACGATCGGCTACGTCTTCCAGTTTTCGGCGCTCTTTGACTCCATGTCGGTGTATGACAACCTGGCGCTTGGGCTCAGGCGCCAGGGCATGAGCGAGCGCGACATTGCTGAGCGGGCCGAAGAGGCCCTGGCGCTGGTCCAACTGGACGACGCGGCCGGACAGTTTCCCTCCGAGCTGTCGGGCGGCATGCGCAAGCGCGTCGGGCTGGCCCGGGCAATCGCGCTCCGCCCGCGATACATTCTGTATGACGAACCAACCACGGGACTCGATCCCGTGACCTCGGCCGTGATTGACCAACTGATCGTGCGGACCCGCCAGAAGTACGGTGTCACGAGTGTGGTGGTCACCCACGATCTGCGCAGCGCCTACACGGTAGGAGACCGCATCGCCATGCTCTATCAGGGCCGTATCCGCCAGATCGGCACGGTGGACGAAATCCAGAAGAGCCACGACCCCATCGTGCGCCAGTTCATCGAGGGCCGGCCGGAACTGGCCGCCGAGGTGGACGCCGCGGGAGCGGGGGCGTGAAGCGTCGCGACGAGGTCGTCGTCGGGGCCACGGTTGTCGTGGCACTGGTCCTCATTGCGGCCGGTGCCGTCTGGTTGTCCGAAGCCGATTTGGGCACCGGCGGTGAAGCCCACGTTGCCCGCTTCCGGACCGTCGGGTCCCTGGGCGTCGGCGATCCCGTCGTGCTGCGGGGCGTGCGGGTGGGGCGGGTGGCCGCGATCCGGTTGGGAGAAGAGGGCTGGGTCGAGACCGACCTGCAAGTCTATCGCGACGTGGTGTTGCCTCAACGACCCGCCATCATTGCCGCTTCGGCCTCCCTGTTTGGCGAATGGCAGGCCGGTATCATTTCCCTCGATCAGGCACCCGACGACCCCAATGTGCGTCGCGACCTCCAGGAAGCCATCGCCGCCGGCACCGACGCGTGGCCCGGCGCCACCCTGCCCGATATCGGCCAGTTGACGGCGCAGGCCGGCCGCATCGCGACCGACATTGCCACGGTCTCCTCACGGGTGCAGGCCGCGTTCGACTCCAGCGCGGTCACCGCGTTGCAAACGTCGATTCGGGATTTTGGTCGCATCGCGACGACCATCAACTCGTTTACCGAGCAACAGACCAATCTGCTCCGCGGTGTCGGGGCCAACATCGAGGAAGGCTCGGCCGTGCTGGCCAGCGCGGCGGTCAGCCTGCAGACCTCGCTGGCCCGGGTGGACTCCGCCACCAACCAGGGCGAGCTCGCGCGCATTCTCGAGAACACCCAGGCCGCCTCGGCGGCCATGCGGGAAGCGGCCCGCGCGTTCGCCGAGATCGTGGGCGCCGTGCGCGACAATCAGGCGAGCGTGGTCCACATGATCCAGGCTGCCGACACGCTCATGACGCGCCTCGAAAACCGCATGGGCACGCTAGGTCTCATGATCGGGGACTCGACCCTCTACGTCGAAAGCACGCGCGCCGTCACGCAGCTCCGCGACCTGCTCGCCGACATCCAGGCGAACCCGCGGCGGTATTTCCGATTCTCGGTTTTCTAGCGTGGCGCGCGCGCCTACGCGCAGGGAAACCAGTGCGGGTGGCGTTGTCGTGCGGTGCGCTCAGGAGGGCCCCCACGTCCTCCTGATTCTCGACGGTCACGGCAACTGGGGCTTCCCCAAGGGCCACCTTGACCCTGGCGAGGATGCTCCCGCAGCCGCCCTGCGTGAAATCACGGAAGAAACCGGCCTGACCGACCTCGTGCTCGGACCGCCGCTCGGCACCATTGACTGGTGGTTCCGCTGGCGGGGCGCCACGGTCCACAAGTTCTGCCACTTTTTCCTGGTGGAGTCCTCGACGGGAGAACCGGCCCCGCAGGGTGGGGAAGGCATTCGCGAGACCCGATGGTGTCCCCTTGACCATGCGGAACAGCTCTTGACTCACGACAATGCGCGCGAAGTGCTGCGTACCGCCATGCCGCTTGTTCGCGGGCGCTGTGCGCCCTGACCCGCTGTGCCGCTGATCCCCGTCGCCCACCTGCCGAGCTCGGTGCGCCAGGCCCTCCGACGAGGCTTCCCGCGCCGCGCCAGCCGCTTGGTGCCGTGCCGCGGGGTGGACGCCATTCAGGACCTGCTCTCACACGAGCTGGTGGACGCCGTGGTCGTCAACGCCGACCTGACAGCGCCCGAACGCCTGTTTCGGCTCTCCCGCCAGTACCCGCGCATCCCGTTCTTTGCCTGGGGCGGGTTTCGTCCTGATGCCGGGGCCCTCGTAGCCGCCTGTTACCGGGCCGGTCTGTCCGGGGTCTTCGTGGCCGAGGTGGATGACGCCGTCGCTGGTGAGCTCCTGGCCCGGCGCACCGCGAGTGCGGCCCGCCGACGGTTGCTTGCCGATGCGCCCGTCCGGCTCCGTCTCACCGAGGCCATCCAGCGCCGCGCGTTCGAAGAAGTACTCTGGCGGGCCGGCGCCCCGGTGGTCACGGCCGACGTCGCCCGCACCCTCCGCCGGTCCCGCGAGCATCTGTCGCGCGAGTTCGCCGCCGGCGGCGCCCCCAACCTCAAACGGGTGATTGACCTGCTGCGGACCGTGTGCGCCGCCGACCTGCTCGGCAATCCGGGCTATACCGTGGCCGACGTGGCGGCGATCCTGCGGTTCTCGTCCGTCGGCCACCTGACCCTCGCAGCCGACCGTATTGCGGGTGTCCGGCCAGCTGAGCTGGCCGGGCTCGGTCCCCGCGGCGTTTTCGAGCGCTTCCTGAAGGGCCGAACCCGGAGTAGGATATGACCGCTCGACTTGAGTCCTACTTTGTGATAATTTTCACAAGCTACGCACCCTTCATTCCTTTGCCTTTGTGGGATCAATGGCTACCGATGCAATGCTGAGGCCGGGCGAGCTCAAGGACGTGCTGCTCCGGGAAATCGCCGCCGCCGACCTGAAGCCCCTGGACGCGCAGGAGGTGGGGACGGTGCTGGAAGTGAAAGATGGCACCGCCCGGGTGTACGGCTTGGCGTCCGCCATGGCCGGCGAAATGCTGGAGTTCCATGTCTCCGAGACCGGCGAGACCATCGCGGGCCTCGCCCTCAACCTCGAAGAAGACAACATCGGCGCGGTGATTCTTGGCGACTTCCTGAAGCTGCGTGAGGGCGATGAAGTCCGGTGCACGGGGCGCGTGCTGGACGTCCCCGTGGGCCCGGAAATGGTCGGCCGGGTGGTCAACCCGCTGGGCCAGCCCTTGGACGGCCTGGGTCCCACCAAGACCACACGGACGCGCCTGATCGAATCGCCGGCCCCCGGCATCGTGGACCGGCAGCCCGTGAAAGAGCCGATGCAGACGGGCATCAAGGCGATTGACTCGATGATCCCGATCGGGCGTGGCCAGCGCGAGTTGATCATCGGCGACCGCGGCACCGGCAAGACCGCCATTGCCGTGGACACGATTCTCAACCAGAAGGGCGCGGGCGTCATCTGTGTCTATGTCGCCATCGGCCAGAAGAACTCGACGGTCGCCGGCGTTGTGGATCGTCTCAAGCAGGCGGGCGCCATGGAATACACGATTGTCGTCGTGGCCGGCGCATCCGACCCGGCGCCGTTGCTGTACATCGCGCCGTACGCGGGGTGCGCGATGGCCGAGTACTTCATGTACGACGAGAAGAAGCCCACGCTCGTCGTGTACGACGACTTGTCCAAGCAGGCCGCCGCCTACCGCCAGCTCTCCCTGGTGTTGCGGCGTCCGCCCGGCCGCGAGGCCTATCCGGGCGACGTGTTCTACCTGCACAGCCGCCTGCTCGAGCGCGCGGCCAAGCTCTCGGATGAGCGCGGCGGCGGTTCCCTGACCGCCTTGCCCGTCATTGAAACGCAGGCCGGTGACGTCTCGGCGTACATCCCGACCAACGTCATCTCGATTACCGATGGCCAGATCTTCCTCGAGACCGACCTGTTCTACGCCAACGTCCGCCCGGCCATCAATCCGGGCATCTCGGTGTCGCGCGTGGGCGGCAACGCGCAGATCAAGGCCATGAAACAAGTGGCCGGTCGTCTGCGCCTTGAGTACGCCCAGTTCCGTGAACTCGCGGCGTTCGCCCAGTTCGCTTCCGACCTCGACCAGGCCACGCAGCGCCAGTTGGCGCGCGGTGAGCGCATTGTCGAGGTCCTCAAGCAGCCGCAGTACGGGCCGCTCGCGGTGGAAGAACAGGTGGTGATGATCTACGCCGTGACCAACGGATTCCTTGATGACGTCGCCACCGGCGAAGTCCGCCGCTGGGAAGCCGAGTTCCTCGACTTCCTTCGCAGTACCAAGCCGGCCGTGGGTACGGCGATTCGCACCAGGAAGTCGCTGGACGACGAGCTCAAGCAGCAGATCGAACAGGCCGTGCGGGACTTCAAGGCGCTGCGCTAGATGGCCCAGACGCGGGAGCTCAGGCGACGGATCAAGTCCGTCGAGAACACGCGGCAGATTACCAAGACCATGGAAATGGTCGCCACGTCCAAGCTCAAGCGGGCGCAGGATCGCGTGGTGGCGGCCCGGCCGTACGCCCAGGCCCTCACCGAGGTGATCGGCGAGCTGTACGATCCCGCGCTGGCCGATCGGTTCCCCCTGTTGCGACCGCCGGACGGCACGCCGGGGCGCGTGGCCCTGATCCTGATCACGAGCAACCGCGGGCTGTGTGGTGCCTTCAATGGCAACCTCGTCAAGGAAGCGCGTCGCCGTATCGAGGAGATCGAGGGCGCGGGCAGCGAAGTGGAGCTGCATGTGGTGGGCCGCAAGGGCATCGGGTTCTTCAAGTTCCTCGGGCGGGACGTGGCCACGCGCCGGCAGGACATCGGTGACCGGCCGACGCCCGAACACGCCGGGGAGCTGGTCCAGCCCTTGATGGACCGCTTTGCCGCGGGTCGTCTCGACGCGGTCGAAGTCATCTTCGCCCGGTACAACTCCGCAATCTCGACGCCGCCCACGCGCCTGGCGGTGCTGCCGATTGTGCCGCCCGTCGCGACCGGGCGGCGCGAACGGTTCTACCTGCTCAAGCCCGGGCCGGAAGACATTCTTGGCGCGGTGTTGCCGTTGTATGTCCGCAACCAGGTCTTCCGCGCCCTGGTCGAAACGGCCGCCTCCGAACAGGGGGCGCGCCGCACCGCGATGAAGAACGCCACGGATAGCGCGGGCGACATGATTGACACGCTTCGCCGCACGTACAACCGCGCGCGGCAATCCCAGATCACCCAGGAACTGGCCGAGATTGTCGGCGGCGCGGAAGCGCTCAAGGGATAGGTATCAGCGATGGCAAGCAATATCGGGAAGGTCGTGCAGATCATCGGGCCGGTCTTGGACGTCGAGTTCGCGCCCGAGAAGCTCCCCGACCTCTACACGGCCCTGACGGTGAACGAAACGGTCAGCGGCCGCCACATCCGGCTTACCGCCGAGGTGCAGCAGCACGTCGGCCGCAACCAGGTTCGCGCCGTGGCGATGAGCACCACCGACGGTGTCGTGCGCGGCATGCCGGTGACGGACACCGGGGCGCCAATCACCGTGCCCGTGGGCGAACACGCCCTGGGCCGCATCCTCAACGTGCTGGGCGAGCCGGTGGACGATGGCCCGCCGATCCCCGCGGATGTCGAGCGCTGGCCCATTCACCGGAAGCCACCCGCGTTCGTTGACCTCGAGCCCAAGACGCAGGTCTTTGAGACCGGCATCAAGGTGGTGGACCTGCTTGCCCCGTTCGTGAAGGGCGGCAAGATCGGCCTCTTCGGCGGCGCCGGCGTCGGCAAGACCGTCGTCATTCAGGAGCTCATCAACAACGTGCAGAAGGGCCACGGCGGCCGGTCGGTATTCTGCGGTGTCGGCGAGCGGACCCGCGAGGGTAACGACCTCTGGCTCGAGTTCAAGGAAGCCGGCATTCTCGGTTCGGTCGCGCTCATCTATGGGCAGATGAACGAACCGCCCGGTGCGCGCCTGCGCGTCGGCCTGACGGGCCTCACGGTCGCCGAGTACTTCCGTGACCGGGAAGGTCAGGACGTCCTCGTGTTCATTGACAACATTTTCCGATTCACGCAGGCCGGCTCCGAAGTGTCCGCGCTGCTCGGCCGCATGCCGAGCGCCGTGGGGTACCAGCCGACGCTGGCCACCGAGATGGGCGACCTGCAGGAACGCATCACCTCGACCCGCAAGGGCTCGATCACGTCCGTGCAGGCCATTTACGTGCCGGCCGACGACCTGACCGACCCCGCGCCGGCCACCGCGTTCGCGCACCTGGACGCCACGGTGGTGCTCAGCCGCGCGCTGACCGAAATCGGCATTTATCCCGCCGTAGACCCGCTCGACAGTTCGAGCCGCATCCTCGACGCGCAGTACCTGGGCGAGCGGCACTACGGGGTGGCCGTCGAGGTCCAGCGGATTCTCCAGAAGTACAAGGACCTGCAGGACATCATTGCGATCCTCGGCATGGACGAGCTGTCGGAAGAGGACAAACAGGTTGTGGCGCGTGCGCGACGGGTCCAGCGGTTCCTCTCCCAGCCGTTCCACGTGGCCGAGCAGTTCACCGGCACGCCGGGTAAGTATGTCAAGTTGGAGGATACGGTCGAGAGCTTCGAGCGTGTGGTGCAGGGCGAGTTCGACCACCTGCCGGAGCAGGCGTTCTACATGGTTGGGGGCATTGAGGACGTCGTAGCCCGCGCCAAGCAACTCGAGCAGGCGTGATGCGCGTCACGGTGATTTCCCCCGCCGCGGCCGTATTCGATGGGGAGGCCGACAGCCTGGTGGCCCCGGCTTTTGATGGCGAAGTCGGCATCTTGCCGCACCACGCGCCGTTCTTGACGCTGCTCGGCGAGGGGCGTCTCAGCATCCGGGTCGGGAACGAGGACCGACGCCTCCGGGTACGGGGCGGTATTCTTCAGGTGGCGGGCGCCGTCGTCCGCGTGGTGGCTGAATCTGCCGAAGAGGAGAGTGTATGACTGTGCGCACTTCGTTGGTCCTTGGGGCGCTGGGTTTCGCGGGCGCGCTTGCCGCCCAGACGACCGGCCCGTCGTTCAACGCGCCGTACCGGGCGTTCGCCAGCCACGAGTTTGGCGCGACGATGGCGTTCCCGCGTGGTGGCGGAACCCAGATTGAAGGGCAGTACCGGTTTGGCCGCGGCACGTTCGACGTCGGGATGCGCGGCGGGATCTTTTTCCCCGGCGGCGCGGCAGACGAGTCGTTCGTGGTCGGGGTGGAGGGGCGTAACCGCGTGTTGACACATTCCGAAACGTTTCCGCTGGACGGCGCGCTGGTGTTTGGCGTCGGAGCGGACATCAACGGAGGTACCGCCTGGCGGTTCCCCGTCGGTCTCTCGTTGGGACGCCGACTGACGATCGAAGGATCCGACGTCTCGATCATCCCATACGTCCAGCCGACCGGCTTTCTTGCAGCGAGCAGTGGGACCACCGATTTCCTGTTTGCCTTGGGCCTTGGGGCCGATTTTCGCCTGAGCAGCGTGTTCGATGCGCGCTTGAGCATCGGTTTCGGCGATATGGAAGGGCTGGCCATTTCGGCAGTCTGGATTCGATAGTATTGACGAATGAGCGCTAAAGTCATACCGTGTAGCGGGTTGTGAAGGTTCACTTTCCTTCTTTTTGCCATAGGAGCGGGACACCATGAAGGCAGTCAAGCTTGCAGTCGCAGCGCTGGCGATCGGCTATGCCGTGGCCCCCGCCGCGGCGCAGTTGCCCAACCAGCCGGTGTATGCCATCCCGAAGGGCGTGGGCCTCGGGCTCAACGCAGACTTGGGATTCGGTGTTGACCCGTCGGGCAGCAGCGGTATCGCGGTCCGGGCCACCTTGGGCCTGCCCATGATCAAGCTCACCCTGGGCCTCGCGCCCGACATGATGGACAATGGCGGCGAGAACACGCTGATGGTTGGTGGGGCATTCCAGCTCATCCCCATGCCGGTCTCGATTCGTCTCCAGGCGAACGCGGGCCGCGGTCTCACCAGCAATAACATGAACGTGGCCATCGGCGGCGTGATTGGTCTCAATGTGCCGAGCCCCGCGCTGTCCGTTGAGCCGTGGGTGTTTCCCTCGATCCGGCTGAGCATCCCGGATGTTGGCGAGTCCAGCTCGAACATCGGCGTGGCGGCCGGCGTGAATATCGGCCTGCCTGGCGGCATCGGCGGCCACGCGGCACTCGACGTGACCCGCGTGGGCGACGCGAACGTCATCGGCGCCGGCGTCGGCCTGCATTATATGCTGTCGGTGCCCGGCCTCGGCATGATGTAAGCTGGACCGACCGGTTGTTGCGAAGGGCGCTCCATGCGGAGCGCCCTTCGTCGTTTCAGGAGGAAACGCGGGCGATGATGGGAAGGGTTCGCCCGGTCGCCCCACGGCTCGCTTCCAGCGCCGCCAACGCCCGGTCCCGGTCCTCTGGGCCCTGCACCACCGGCACTCCGGCCGCGACGGGTTCCAGCACCGAGTGCAGCCGGCCCGTGTGGCCCCCGCCCACGTACGCCGCCGCCGCCGCATGGTAACAGTCGAGCAGGATCCCGCGGCGCGGGGCCGCCACGTGCGACGCCTCCGGCAGGGGACCGTCGCCGCTCCACGCGGGCCACGGAAGCCGCAAGCGCTCAGGATCGTGCGGTACGATCAGCGCCCGCGGCGTCTGCGCCAGCAGCGCGGCCACCGCCGCACGGTCGCTCGGCTCCATGCTCCCCACCACCAGTACCGGTTCGCCCTTCGCCCAGGTCCGAATCGCGTCCACGATGGCCTGCCGCGGCCGGTACGCCAACAACCGATCAACCGCAGGGTCACCCGTCACGGTGACCCGCTCTCGCGGCACGCCGAGACGCACCCAGCGGCTGGCATCCTCCTCGGTCACAGCGCCGACCCACGCGAGGCCCGCCGCCGCACGACGGTACCCCAGACGCCATGGCCAGCGCAGGCGCCGGCTCTCGGCGCCGATCCGGCCGCCAATGACGATCGCCGGAATCCCACCGCGCGCCGCCGCTCGGAGCAGGCCAGGCCACAGGTCGCCTCGGCTCAACAGGAGCGCGTCGGGATCAAGTCCGCGCAGCCACGGTGTAAGTCGGGTTGCGGTGGGAAACGGAAGCCGCTCGACCGCGTCGGCGGGCCACGAGGGCCACCGGGCAACCGAGCGTGACGTGTACGAGTACGTGACCCGCAGGTCGGGATGTCGGTCGCGCAAACCCGCAACGACCGTCTCCGCCGCCAGCAGTTCCCCGATCGAGGCTCCGTGCACCAGAACGTGTTTCATCTGTCGGGAATGTGATAGCTTGGGGCCTGATGACGCTACGCGCCTACTGGACCGAGACCCGGGCCCCCCGCTACAGCCTGCTGTTCGTCGCCCCGCTATTTGCGCTCTATGAGGCCGCCAGCTGGTTGTTGGGCGCCGATCAGGCGGGCGGCGTGCGCAACGGCGCCGACGTGTTGCTGCGTTCGATGTTTGCGCTCCTGGGCGGGCATCGTGGGCTCGCCGTGTTCACGCTCGTTGTGGCGGTGGCCGGAGCCGTGCTGGTGTGGCGGGATCGCCGAAAGCATCCAGGGCCGCTGCACCGCGGCAGGTTCGGAATCATGTTGGCCGAGAGCGCCGTCTGGGCGGTGCTGCTCGGCGGGCTCTCGGCGGCGATCACCGCCTTCGTGCTCGATCCGCTGGCCGTTCAAGCCGGCGGCGTGACGTCGCTCTCCCTGTCGCAACGTCTCGTGCTTTCCGCCGGGGCCGGTCTGTATGAGGAACTGGTGTTCCGGGTGATGCTGGTGGGGGGGATCGCTGCCGTGGGATTGAGGCTGGGTTGGGCGAAGCGCTGGGCGGTCACGGCAGGCGTGCTGGGTAGCGCCCTCATCTTCTCCGGCTTCCACTACGTGGGCCCCTATGGCGATCCGTTCGCGCTCGGGAGCTTTACGTTCCGTGCGGTGGCGGGAGTCCTGCTGAGCGGCCTGTACGTGGCGCGCGGGTTCGGGATCGCCGCATGGAGCCACGCGCTGTACGATGTGATGGTGCTGACTTAGGGACGGCGTACACGGTACACGGTGCAGTGGTCCGCACAAGTCAGTCGGCAGTCGCGGAGGCCACGTCAGTGCCACCCGTGCCGACGAGAAAGCGGGAGTGCCGGAGCACTGCAGTGGCCGGAGCGATCTGCCGGCGACTTGTGGAGAGGTTCACGAGCGTGCCATTTGCGCCGAGTCGAAGGATAAGGCCTGCTGGGCGCCCGCCCTACCTCTTGACCCCCGCGCACCGTGTACCGTGTACCGTGCACCGTGCACCTACTCCGGTCTTGCCCTACTCGCAATAATCGAGTCCAACACCGGCGCCAACGCCGACATCGGGATGGACCCCGAGAGCAATCCCCCCTCAATCACGAACGACGGCGTACTGCGAATCCCGTTGCGCACGGCGCCGCTGCCTTCCGCCAATACCAGCTCCCGCATTTCTCCCGTACTGATGCACCGCTC
>JBBDNM010000075.1:0-12759 GCA_040877595.1 Gemmatimonadales bacterium
GCTGGGCGCGGGTGTGGGTCCGGGCAGTGATGCGCAGTACATGGCATTCGACCGCACATTCTCATCGGGTGCATGGGGCCTGTGGGCCGAACGCATCCGCTGGTTCGCCGACGATGGATTCCGCCTGCATGACCGCAGCACCATCGGGTTCCGCAGCGCGCTGATCACGACGGTCGAGCTGGGCGGACGGTATCAGCGGCGACTCGGCGCCCTGGACCTTTCCTCGTCACTCGGCGTGATCCGGGAGTTCAACCGGAACTACGAGATCGGGAACAACGTCTGGAACGTGAGCTGGCGGATGGGAGCGAAATGGAGCTGGTAGTTACGGTGCACGGTACACGGTACACGGTGCACGGGGCACGGGGCACGGGGCACGGGGCATCCGGTTAGCCGCAGAGTACGGAGCCGCCATTCACGTTGAGAATCTCGCCCGTGATGTGACGCGCAAGATCCGAGAGCAGGAACACGATCGGGCCCGCGATGTCCTCGGGTGACGCGATGCGTTGGAGCGGGATGGACTGCGCAATGCGGTCCTTGCCGCCGTCCGCGAACGCCGGCGCCGCCATGTCGGTGTCCACCCAACCGGGCGCGACACTGTTGACCGTGGCGTGCGGCGCCAGTTCGATGGCCAGGGACTTCACGAACGCGATCAACGCGCCCTTGGACGCCGCGTAATCGGCATGCAGCGCTTCCCCACGCTGCGCTGCGGTGGACGTGACGATGACGATACTGCGGTGCGCGGTGCGTGGTGCGTAGTGCGTAGACGCCCAGTACCTGGCTACCGCGCGACAACCGTAAAACACCCCATCCAGGTTCACCCGCATCGTCTCGCGCCACCGCGCATCCGTCATCTCCGCGACGGGTACATCGTCGCTGGGCCAGATGCCGTGATTGACCACCAACCCATCCAGCCGCCCAAAATCCCGCACCACCTCCTCCACCACCCGCTCGTTCGCATCCGGATCACCCAAGTCGGCTTGGTACACCTTTGCACCTTGCACCTTTGCACCTTGCACCTTTGCACCTCGGTGCACCACCGCCACACTCGCCCCCGCCGCCGCCGCCATCGCCACGACCGCAGCCCCAATCCCTCGGCTCCCGCCGGTCACAAGAATCACCTTGCCCGAAAGATCAATCACCAGATCTCCTTGATCCGCTCGACCAGCGTCCGCCGCAATACCATCGGCTCCACGGGCTCGAGCACGCGATCAGCAATCACGCGCCCCGGATTCACCGACGTGAGTACCTCGGCTTCTTTGCACCTTTGCACCCTTGCACCCTTGCACCTTTGCACGTAGTCCCTGCCAGTCCACAACCCCCTCCCATCTCCATGATTATCCGCCGCCAGCACATCGGCCAGCCCGGCTTCGACATAGGCCCGTGCGCACTGGCCGCGTCCGCTCGAGCTGGTGAGCGTGGTCGCATCCACCTGGATCACGCAGCCCGCCTGCTTCCAGGCCGCGACCGTGTCCATCGTGCAGTCACGGTAGCGTTCCGGGTGCGCCACCACCGGCACCACACCGGCGCTCGTCATCTGCTGCAACACCGCCGTGGTGAATTCCCCCGCAATACGCAACGGGAACTCCACCAGATAGTAGCGCGAACCGGCCAGCGCGTAGCGCCGATCCCCCACGGCGATCGGCGGCAGGGGCTGGTCGAGCATGATCTCGAACCCCGGATGCAGCTCGACCCCGGCCACGCGACCGCGCAGCGAAAAGAGCGCCTGGTCGCGCGCCACAATCTGCTTCTCGCCATCCACCGCGATGCTGCTCGCCGAGAGATGCGGCGTACAGACCACCGCCACCACGCCCTCATCCCGGAAGCGGGACAACACGGCGACCGACTGCTCGCTGGAGCGGGACCCGTCGTCCAGGTTGGGGAGGAGATGGTTGTGGATGTCAATCACGGGAGACGGGAGACGGGAGAGGGGGAACGGGAGACGGGAGACGAGAGACGTTCGTGGTAGAGCGTCGTCAGGGCGTCGGCGGCGAGGAGGGTGAGGGCGCCGGAGCGCGCATCAGCCGTCGTCTTCGCCTCTTGCATCAGTTGTTCCGACACAAGGTGCAAGTGTGCAATGGTGCAAGGGTGCAAAGGTGCAAGGGAGCGGCGAATGGTCGCGGCAAGGGAGGGCGGCGCCTCCTGCAGTCGCTCGTCAAGCCAGGCCGAAAGGTCGTCGGTCACGCGCCGATCGCCCCTTGGATGATGCTCGGGGCCTGACGGCGGGTCTCGTCTATCATCGCCGCGTCCCCGATGCCGCCGGAGGCAAAGTGCGGGCGCCCACCGCCGCTGCCGCCGCTCACCGCCGCAAGGCGTTTGACCAGGTCGCCGGCCCTGATGCCCTTGCTCACCAGGTCGTCGGTGACCGCCACATGCACACCGGGTCGTTCACCGCCGGAGAACAGGACCTTGATCGCGCGCTGCTGCTCGTTGCGAAAGGCGTCCATCAGCAGGCCCACCTGCTCCCGATCACTGACGGGGCTGTCTCCGACGTACAAAATGACATCGCCGAAGCGATGTTGGACGTCTCCCGTCTCCCGTCCTCCGTCTCCCGATCGCAGCAAGTCCTCGATCTGCCTTTCCAGCTTGCGGCGTTCCTCGAGCAGTTGCTCCACCTTGCGCGTGAGGTGCTCGGGCGTGGTGCGCAGGGTCTCGGACACGGTCTCCACCTGTCGGTCGAGCGCGCGGACCACCTCGTAGGCGCCGGGTCCGGTGACCGCCTCGATGCGGCGCACACCGGCCGCGACACCGGACTCACCAGAGAAATGAAACAGCCCGATCTGGCCCGTGGTGCGGACGTGGGTGCCGCCGCACAGCTCGACCGAGAGCCCAGCCATGTCCACGACGCGGACGCGGTCGCCGTACTTCTCACCGAACAGGGCCATCGCGCCCAGCTTGAGGGCGTCGTCGTAGGCCATCTCGCGGGTCACCACGTCCACATTGGCCCAGATGCCCTGGTTGACCGTGGCCTCGATCTCGGCCAGCGCGTCATCGGACACGGGCTGGTGGTGAGAGAAATCGAACCGGAGACGGTCGGGGGCGACCACGGAGCCCGCCTGCCGTACGTGCGTGCCCAGCGCGGACCGGAGCGCGGCGTGCACGAGGTGCGTGGCCGAGTGGTTGCGCTCGATGTCGCGCCGGCGTGACTCGTCTACGATGGCGGTGACATGCCCAGTCTCCAGCGCGCCATCGATCGTACCCACCAGTACCTGCTTGCCGTCTTCGCGACGAACGTTGTTCACCCGCACCACGCACGACGCACTATGCACGATTCCCGTGTCGCTGATCTGACCGCCCGACTCCGCGTAGAAGGGATTCTCCTGCAGGATCAGTTCGATCGCCGATCCGGTTCCTCGATACGAAAGAACCTCGGTCTCCACTGACAGCTCGCTGTACCCGACAAACTTCTGGCGCTTGCGGGGGGTGACCTTGATCCAGCGGCCCCCAGAAACGGCGTGCGTGGTGCGTGGTGCGTGGTGCGCAGAAGTGCGCGAGCGCGTCTGCTGCTGCGCGAGCGCCTGCTCGAATCCGGTCGTGTCCACGGTCCACCCACGCTCGCCCGCAATGAGCTGGGTCAGGTCCAGCGGGAAGCCGTGCGTGTCGTAGAGCTTGAATGCTTCGGCACCGCCGATGGTGCCGGGGGCGCCGCGGGTGATCTCGTCGAGCCGCTTGAGGCCGCCTTCGATGGTCTCGAGGAAGCGTTCTTCTTCCGCCTGCGTGACACTCAGAATGTGCGCGCGCTTTGCGACCAGCTCGGGGTACACGTCCCCCATCTGCCGGACGACCGCGTCGGCCACCCCGGTGAGCGTCGGCTCCTTGCGGCCCAGCAACCAGGCATGGCGGACGGCGCGCCGGAGAATGCGGCGCAACACGTACCCGCGGCCGTCATTGGCGGGATACACGCCGTCGGCGAGCAGAAAGCTCACGGCACGCGCGTGGTCCGCGAGCACGCGATACCCCGCCCCCTTCGGCCCGCGGTCGTACGGCTTGCCGACCAACTCGGCCACGCGGTCGAGCAGCGGGACGAAGAGATCGGTATGAAAGTTGGAGTCACTCTCCTGCAGCACGGCGGCGATCCGTTCGAGCCCCGCACCTGTGTCCACACTCGGCGCCGGCAACGGCGTTCGCGTCCCATCCGCCGCCTGATCGAACTGCATGAAGACGAGGTTCCAGATCTCCATGAGCTGCCCAGACTCGGCGAGCGCCTCAAACTCGGCTTGGGTCCCTGCCCCCTGCCCCCTGCCCCTTGCACCCTGCACCCGCGGCCGTGGCCGCAAGTCCACATAGATCTCGGAGCACGGCCCGCACGGCCCCGTATCGCCCATCTGCCAGAAATTGTCCTCGTCGCCCAGGCCGTAGATGCGGGACTCGGCGAGGCCGGTGACGCTGTGCCACAGCTTCCGCGCATCGTCGTCGGTGTGGTGGACCGTGACGGAGAGCCGGTCGGGATGGATGCCGAGGTACTGGTCCGAGGTCACCCACTCCCAGGCGTACTCGATGGCTTTCTTCTTGAAGTAGTCGCCGAAGGAGAAGTTGCCGAGCATCTCGAAGAACGTGTGGTGCCGCGTGGTGTGGCCCACCTGTTCGAGATCATTGTGCTTGCCGCCCGCGCGGACGCACTTCTGGGAGGTGACGGCCGTGCGGTAATCGCGCTGCTCGAGTCCCTGGAACACCCGCTTGAACTGCACCATGCCGGCGTTGGTGAACAGCAGCGTCGAGTCGCCCTCGGGGATGAGGGGGGAGGACGGGACGGGGGTGTGGCCGCGGTCGCGGAAGTAGTCGATGAAGGATTGGCGGATGGTGGAGGACAGCATGGGGGAAAACTAATAGGTGCAAAGGTGCAAAGGTGCAAAGGTGCAAGGGTGCAAGGGGACAATCCTCGAAGCGGAAGGATTCGGTACAATTCCCGAAACTTTGGTACCCTCGGTTGGGCCCTCAGCGACTACTATGGGCCATGAGTCTCGACACCCTTGAGGCGTGGAAGCTCGGGAAAGCCGTCGCCGTCCGGATCTACCGGCTGAGCCGTCAGAAGCCGCTCAAGTACCACCCGAAGCTGGCTGACCAGATCCAGCGGTCAGCGATCAGCGTCCCCTCCAACATCGCGGAAGGCTACGGCCTGGGCACCAAGGCGCAGCTCGTCAAAGGGCTGCGGATCGCGCAGGGCTCCGCCCTCGAGCTCCGCACCCAGTTCGACATCGCGCGAGATGTTCCGGTCGTCGCCGACAGTACGGTCGTTGATGACCTGGCCAATGACATTCGTCGTCTGTCGGCGATGATCAACGGTCTCCTCAAGCGCTACGACGCCGAGCCCCCAACCTGATCACCCTTTGCACCCTTGCACCCTTGCACCCTTGCACCTTTGCACCTTACGTCAGTATCACCACCGCCACAATCACCACGACAGTCAACGGCGCCCCTAGCCGCGCATAGTCCCCAAACCGGTACCCGCCCGGCCCATAGACCATGGTATTGGTCTGGTACCCGATCGGGGTGAGGAAGGAGGCCGAGGCGGCGATGGCGATGGCGATGGCGACCGTGTGCGGGTCGAGGCCGGCCGCGGCCCCGGCCACGAGCCCCACCGGAAAGACCAGCACCGCGGCGGCGTTGTTGGTGATCAGTTCCGTCAGCAGCACCGTCGTGAGCACGATGCCGAGCAACGTGCCCCGCGGGCCCAGACCTCCGAACGTGGCGAGAAGTCCGTTGGCGACCGCGTTGGCGAGACCCGAGGTCTCGATGGCGGCTCCGACACCGAACGAAGCGGCGATCAGGAGGATGACGTCCAAGTCCACCGCGCTGCGCGCCTCGCCCGGCGTCAACACGCCGAAGACCACGGTGAGAATCGCGGCCACCAGCGAGGCCTGCAGAATGGGCAGCAATCCGGCCCCGGCCACGACGACGACGCCTATGGTGAGCAGGCCGGCGATCCACGCCTTTCTGGTAGCAGCGGGCGTGGTACCCCCCAGGCGCGAGACGAGGAGGAAATCGCCGCGGTCGCGCCACCGACGCTGGAACCCGGGGTCGGACAGGAGCAGGAGCGTGTCTCCGACACGCAACTCGACCTCACCAATCTTGGCGTCGACGCGACGACCTGAGCGATGAATGGCGAGGACGGCCGCCTGGTACTGCTCCCGGAACCGGACATCGCGGACCGTCCGGCCCATCAAGGGCGACGCCTCGCCAATCACGACTTCGAAGAATGTATGGCTTGGGCTGTCGAGATCATCCAGGTGTTTGGCTTCCGCTGAGGCCAGTCCCCGCATGGTCTGGAGATCCACAATCAGATCGGCTCGGCCCACGAACGTCAGAATATCTCCGCCCTTGAGGACGAAGTCCGGCCCAACCGGAGCCTCGCGGTCTCCCTCGCGCTCCACCTCGACCAGGAAAACGCCCTGCAGGTGTCGGAGTCCACCTTCCTGCACGGCCTTGCCGTCGAGAGGGCCACCGACCTCGACCCGCATCGAGACCACAAACTCGCGGCCCGCTTCCGCGATGTCCTGCCGGGCGCCCCGGCGAGCGGGCAGGAGTACAGGGGCCAGGATGACGAGCGAGAAAATCCCGATCAATGCTACCGGCAGGCCGACATGGGTCATCTCGAACATGCCGAGGCCACCGTGTCCGCTGGCTTCAAGCAGCCCCGAGACCACGATGTTGGTGGACGTCCCGATCAGGGTGATCACACCACCGAGGATCGCGGCGAACGACAGCGGCATGAGGAAGCGGGATGGGGACAGGCCACGCCGCTCGCACCATTGCGTGACGGGCTGGAGCAGCATGGCCACGATCGGCGTGTTGTTCAGAAAGGCGGAGGCCCCTGCAGCCGGGATCAGGAGCCGCACCAGGGGCATCCGCACTCCACGACCCTCGCCAAGCGTGCTCGCGAGCAGCGGTTGGAGTCCGCCGGTCTTCTCGACCGCGCGCGCCACGATGTAGAGCGCCGCCACCGTCATCGGGGCCTGACTACTGAACCCCGCCAAGGCCTGGGTCGGGTCAATGACCCCAGCCACCAGCAGAACGACCATGGCCCCGACCATAGCAACGGACGGGGCCAGAACGTCCCGCGCAAGGGCGTAGACCGTGCCCGCGACCACCGCGAGCGTGAACCACGCGTCCCAGTCCATCAAGCGATATAGCCTTCCTTCTCGAGGTAGAGAATGATGCTGTGCGCCGCCTCTTCTGCCGACAGGTCGCCGGTGTTGATCACGATCTCGGCATCGGTCGGCTCCTCGTAGGGATCCGAAATGCCGGTGAATTCCTTCAGGATGCCCGCCCGGGCCTTGGCGTAGAGCCCCTTGCGATCGCGCACCTCGCACACCTCGATGGACGTGGCGATGTGGACCAGGATAAACCCGCCGGACGGCTCGACCAGGGCACGCACATCCTTGCGGGTCTGGTCGTACGGGGCGATGGGCGCGCAGACCGCGATGCCGCCGTTCTTCGTGATCTCGCTCGCCACCCAACCGATGCGACGGATGTTGATGTCGCGATGTTCTTTGCTGAAACCGAGTTCACTCGACAGGTGCTTCCGGACCAGGTCGCCGTCCAGCAGCGTGACTGGCCGGCCGCCCATCTCGAGCAGCTTGACCAGCAGGACGTTCGCGATGGTGGACTTGCCCGAGCCCGAGAGTCCCGTGAAGAACACCGTGAAGCCCTGTTCCTTGCGCGGCGGCGATGTGCGCCTGAGTTCCGCCTCGACGGCCGGGAACGTGAACCACGAGGGCAGGTCCGTGCCTTCCTGCAGGCGGCGACGTTGCTCCGTGCCGGAAATATTCGCGGACTCCAGTCCCTTCGGCACTTCGTCATTGGGATAATACTTGTCGTGCGCCGGCACGTAGACCATGAGCTTGAAGTCCACCATCCCGATACCCAGCGCGTCCACGTGCTGCTTGAGCAGTTCCTGCGCGTCGTACGGACCGTAGAAATCCTTGCCCGAATTGTCCTTCCCGGGGCCCGCATGGTCGCGCCCCACGATCAGGTGCGTACAGCCATAGTTCTTGCGAATAATGGCGTGCCACACGGCCTCACGCGGGCCGCCCATCCGCATCGCCAGGTTGAGCAGGGAGAGCGTCGCGGTGCCGTTCGGGTAGCTCGGCATGAGCGCCTGATAGCAACGGACCCGCGTGTAGTGATCCACGTCGCCGGGCTTGGTGAGCCCGACAACAGGGTGGATCAGGAGCGAGGCCTCGACTTCCTTGGCCGCGCGCAGGGTCAGTTCCTGGTGCGCCCGATGCATCGGGTTCCGCGTCTGGAACGCCACCACCTTGCGCCAGCCCATCTTCTTGAACTCGGCGCGCAACTCAGCGGGCGTGTGCCGCAGGGCGCGATAATCGTAGTGCAGCGGCAGCTGGAGGCCCTCGATCTTGCCGCCCAGATACACGGGGCCGGCGCGGTCCATCAGGAACGCCACGCCGGGATGCTCCCGGTTGGTGGTCCCGAAGACGTGCTTGGCTTCCTTCTCCTTGTCCGGTGTCCAGCGACTGGCGACATGCAGCACCGCCAGCATGACGCCTTCGGCGTCGCGTAGTGCCAGCCTCCCCGTCTTCTCCGTGGCCTCCGCCACCTCCGTGGTGACATCCAGAACGATCGGCATCGGAAACAGCGTCCCATCCGGGAGCCGCATGTCCTTCACGACACCGTGGTACTCGGCCTCCGTCATGAACCCCGTCAGCGGGGAAAAGGCGCCGTTCATGAGGAGTTCGAGGTCGCAGACCTGACGTGGCGTCAGGTCCCAGGAGGGCCAGTCGCGGGAGGCGTCCTTGAGTTTGGCGGCCTGCGCTTCGGGTACGACGAGGTTGACGAGTGTCCCGCCATGCGGAGCAATGAGATGGTCGGTCAAGACGCAAACTCCTTCATGCGGTCGGAGGCGCCGGTCTGCTGGACGAGCGCGAGACCGCGGGCGTAGGCATCGGGGGCGCCGGCAAGTACACCCTTGGCTTTCGGGAACGGTTGATTGTAGCGGAGCGGCCCGCCAAACACATCCGTCACCCTCCCGCCCGCCTCCGCCACGAGCAGGGCTCCCGCACACACGTCCCACTCCCACTTGGGGCCCCGCGACAAGGTCATGGAGGCATCTCCTGCGGCGACCAGGGCCAGCTTGTACTCGATGGACCCCACGGGCCGGAGTTCCCAGTCCGTGAACGGACCAAACTCACCGGTGCGCATCTCGGACCGCGACGCCAGGCACACCCGCCCCTCCGCCACCCGCACGGGCTCGCCGTTCCGCGTGGTGCCCTTCCCCCGCTCCGCCGCAAAGACATCGCCGGTCACGGGGTTGTGCACCACGGCCAGCACCGGCTCGCCCTGGTCCACGAGCGCAATGGCCACGGTGTATTCGGGCAGGCCCTTGATGAACTCCTTGGTGCCGTCCAGCGGGTCCACCACCCAGAGGGTGGTGAGGTTCAGACGATCAGGGTTGTCGGCAGTTTCTTCGGAGAGCCAACCGGCAGGCTTCAGGTCGAGCAGGCGTTCCTTGAGCAGGGCGTCGGCCCTGGTGTCGGCTTCGGTGACGGGACCGGCGTGGCCTTTGGAGAGGACGTCGAAGCCGGCTGCGCGAACGTCCTGAATGACGCGGCCCGCGGCGATTGCGGCGGCGATGATGGATTGGAGCATGCGAGAAGATAACGGCGTGCGTAGTGCGTGGTGCGTGGTGCGTGGAACCCGCGGCCGAGCCGTCTACGCACTACGCACTACGCACCACGCACAATCTTTCGCACCATCGCGACAACATCCCCACCCACAAACCCGCGGCGACCGAGATAGCCCACGATACGCCGCAGCTTGGCGTCGTCATCCAACTTGGTGAGTTGTGCCGCCCGCCTCCGCGCCAAGGCCTCCGCCTGCGCCGAGGGATCGGTGCCTTCGGCTTCTTGCGTCTCGGCGATGGCGAGCTCCGCGGTGCGGCGTTCCACGCCGCGGGCCAGCAGGTCGCGCAGGAGGCGTCCCGGCGCGTGCCCGCGGGGGGCGCGGGTGCGCGCGAAGTGGCGCGCGAACTCGGCGTCGTCCAGCAGGCCCTGCCCCTCCAACCGGCCCACCGCATGCGCCGCCGCGCTCGGGTTGTGCCCCGCCAGCTTCAGCCGCCGCAACAGTTCGTGCGTGGCACGCGGCCGAGCCGCGAGCAGACGCATGGCGCGCCGATAGGCACCTTCCTGGTCGGCAATAATCCGCATGCGGTCCATGGTGGCTTCGCCCACTTCCAGACCGTCCCGGAGCCCCAACTCCGCGACCCGTTCCTGCGGTAACGAAGCAAACCGGGCCCCGTCGATCACGATCACGACGAAGCCCGGCTTCCTGCGTGAGGGTGCAAGGTGCACGGTGCACCGTGTACCGCTCATTCGTCGCTGCTGGCCCCGCCCCCACTCACCCCCAGATGCTCCCGCACCTTCACCTCGATCTCGGCGGCCATGTCGGGATTGTCCTTGAGATACAGCTTGGCATTCTCGCGACCCTGTCCGATGCGTTCCTTGCCGTACGAATACCAGGCGCCGCTCTTGTCAATGATGTTGGCTTCGGACGCGATATCCACCAGCAGGCTCTCGCGGCTGATGCCTTCGTCGAACATGATGTCGAACTCGGCTTGCCGGAACGGCGGGGCGACCTTGTTCTTGACCACCTTGACCCGCACGCGACTGCCGGTGACCGCTTCGCGTTCCTTCACGGCGCCAATGCGCCGTACATCCATCCGGACGGAGGCATAGAACTTGAGCGCGCGACCGCCCGTGGTGGTTTCGGGATTCCCGAACATGACGCCGATCTTCTCGCGCAACTGGTTGATGAACACCACGGACGTCCGCGACCGATTAATGCTGCCCGCCAGCTTGCGGAGCGCCTGCGACATGAGCCGCGCCTGAAGCCCCATGTGGGAGTCGCCCATGTCGCCTTCGATTTCGGCCTTGGGCACCAAGGCCGCCACCGAGTCCACCACGATCAAGTCCACTGCGCCCGAACGCACCAGGATTTCCGCGATCTCGAGACCTTCTTCTCCGGTATCGGGCTGGGACACCAGCAAGTTTTCGATATCTACGCCGAGCTTCTTGGCGTATTCAACGTCCAACGCATGCTCCGCGTCGATATAGGCGGCGACCCCACCCGCACGCTGCGCATTGGCCGCCAGATGCAGGGCCAGGGTGGTCTTGCCGCTCGATTCCGGACCGTAGATCTCCGTGATGCGCCCTCGGGGGATCCCGCCAATACCAATGGCCGCGTCCAGATTGACCGCGCCGGTCGAAATGGACTCGACCTTGGCGTAGGAACCTTGGCCCATCCGCATGATCGAGCCCTTGCCGATGTTCTTCTCGATCTGGGCAATGGCCAGATTGAGGGCCTTTTTCTTCTCTTCCGGAACTGCCGGAGCGGTGGGGACTTTTTCTTCCGTTTTTTCCGCCATGGAGAGACCTCTAGGTGTTGGCGCCGGTGCACCGTGCACGGGTGTTGATACCGAATATATACCGAAGTGATTCCTATCGCCAGCCAGGCTTGAACGCGTCTTCCACATGAACCAGCCGCTCTGCCAGCCCAAGATCGCGCCTAAGTCCAATCACATCAAAGCGATAGATGTCGGTCGGCTTGCCTTCCCGGTCCATCCAGGCGCGCGCCACCCGGACGATTTCCCGCTGTTTGGCCCAGGTGACCGCCTCCAATGGACTCCCGAACGCGTCACCCCAGCGGGTCTTCACCTCGACGAAGGCCACCAGGGCCCCGCGCCGGGCCACCAGATCGATTTCCAGCCGCCCCATGCGCCAGCGGTGGGCCAGGATGGTAAACCCGCGGGTTTCGAGATACCGCTTCGCTTCTTCTTCCCCATCGAGGCCCAGCCGCTGACGCGGATCCGTCCAGTCGGCGGGATCGGAATGCACTGGCATGGGGAGGAAGCTAAGGAGTTCCAGGCGAAAGCCCGTACCGGAATCGCGCAGAAAGTGTCGGTTATCGTGCAACGTGCAAGGTGCAACGTTCAACGGTGATCTCGGCCGTTCGTTGTCATTGCGAATACTCCTCCAGCTGACTCGGTCCGATCAAGACATCGCGCGGCTTGGAGCCATCCGGCGGCCCGAGGATGCCCGCGTCATGTAACTGGTCAATAATGCGCGCCGCCCGACCGTACCCGATACGCAGCTTGCGCTGCAACAGTGAGGTCGAGCCCTGCTGGTGTTGCAGGCAGAGCTCCGCCGCCTCGATGAATAGCGGGTCGCGCTCCCCGCTCCCCGCTCCCCGCTCTCCGCTCTCCGTCTCCTCCGCATCCAGGACCGCCATCTGCTCCAGAATATCCGCCTCCGCTGCGTCCGGCGGAATGAGGCCCTGGACTTCGAGCGCCTCATCCCGCAGGCGCTTCTGCTCTGCGTACCAATCCGTGATCGCCTCGGACTCTTCCGTCCCGATGAACGCGCCCTGCACCCGCACGGGCTCGCTCTTCCCCGGCGGCAGGAACAGCATGTCGCCGTTCCCGAGCAACGCCTCAGCGCCATTCTGGTCAAGAATGGTGCGGCTGTCCACCTTGGACGCCACGCGGAAGGCGATCCGGCTCGGGAAGTTGGCCTTGATCAAGCCGGTGATGACGTTCACGCTCGGGCGCTGTGTCGCGAGAATCAGGTGAATCCCCGTCGCGCGCGCCTTTTGCGCCAGCATGGCCAGCGGCTTCTCGACGTCGCCCTGCACGGTCATCATCAGGTCGGCGAGTTCGTCCACGATGACCACGATGAAGGGCAACGTGCCTTCCCGGTATTCGGGAGACGGGAGGGGGGAGACGGGAGACGTGGGCATCTCGTCCTTCCG
>JBBDNM010000076.1:0-12503 GCA_040877595.1 Gemmatimonadales bacterium
CCCGCGCGCCTGCCGGCGCGCGGCGAAGGACGCTATCGTTCTCGCGATGCGCGCCTTCACGATTCCCCTCGACGAAATCACGCTCAAGGCCACCCGCGCCTCGGGCCCCGGAGGCCAGCATGTGAACAAGACGTCCAGCCGCATCGAGGCGGTCTGGAACGTGTTCGAGAGCCCGACGCTTGCCGAGTCGCAGCGCGCACGGATCTTGCGCAAGTTGGGCACCCGCATTGACGGCCGTGGCAATCTCCGGGTGGTCTCGGATGCACAGCGCAGCCAGGTCCAGAACCGCGCTGCCGCGATCGCCCGCCTGCAGTCCCTGGTGGCGACAGCCCTGGTGTTGCCAAAGGTTCGGCGGCCCACCAAGCCCACGAAAGGGGCAGTCGAGCGCCGCATCGCCCAGAAGAAGGCGCACGGCGCCCGGAAACGGGATCGTCGCAAGTCGGATGATGATTGACGTCTAGCGTCCCGCCTGGCCGGGCCGTATGTTCGCGACCTCTTCAACCCCCATACGCCCATGCGACACCGCCGAATCCTCGTTCTGCTCGGTCTGCTGGCTGCTTGCGCCGCACCCGCCGAAGATGCGTGGATTCCGCTCTTCGACGGCCAGACGACCACCGGCTGGCGCGGGTTCCGGTCCGATTCCGCGCCCAGCGGCTGGGTCGTACAGGACAGCACGCTGATGCGGGTTGGCGGCGGAGGGGACCTCATGACGGTGGACCAGTACGCTGACTTCGAACTGGAACTCGAGTGGCGGGTGCAAGCCTGCGGCAACTCGGGCGTGATGTTTCGGGTGGACGAGACCGCCCCGCGCACCTATCACAGCGGGGCGGAGATGCAGATCCTGGATGACGCCTGCCACCCCGATGGCCAGAACCCGCTCACGTCGGCGGGCGCCAACTTCGGCCTGCATCCCGCGCCACGCGGCGTCGTGCGCCCGGCCGGCGAATGGAACCAGGCCCGACTCCGGGTGGACAGTGCGCACGTCCAGCACTGGCTGAATGACTCGCTGATCGTGGACTACCAGCTCTGGTCGCCGGAATGGGAGGAGCTGGTGCGCAATTCCAAGTTTGTCGAGTGGCCGACGTACGGTCGGGCCACCCGGGGCCACATCGTGCTGCAGGATCACGGCGATACGGTCGCCTACCGCAACATCCGGATTCGGATCCTGCCATGAACATCCGCGGTCGTCTCTCGATGATGATGTTCCTCCAGTTCTTCATCTGGGGGGCGTGGTACACCACGATCGCGGTGTACATGACGCAGGAAGGCATGGCGACACTCACCCACTGGCCGTACACCGTGAACCCGATCGCGGCCATTGCGGCGCCGTTCTTCCTTGGACTCGTCGCCGACCGCTTCTTCGCCACCGAGAAGGTCCTGGGCATCCTGCACCTGCTGGGCGGCATGATCCTGATCGCCACACCGCAGTTCACCGGCACGCCAACCCTGTTCATCGTAATGCTGCTGCTATACAACCTGTGCTACATGCCCACCCTCGGTTTGAGCAACAGTCTCGCATTCCATCATATCGCGTCGCAGGAGAAGGACTTCCCGTTAGTGCGCGTGTTTGGCACCATCGGCTGGATCGTCGCCGGATTGTTCATCAGTCTCGGCTTGGGCAGCGTGCTGGGGGTCGTGCCGGAACAGACCGCGTGGCCGCTCTACACGGCCGGGGCCGCCAGCCTCATGCTCGGGCTGTACAGCTTCTCTCTTCCCCACACGCCACCACCGGCGCGGGGGCAGCCGGTGTCAATCCGCAGCATCGTGGGGCTCGATGCCCTGAAGCAACTGGGCAGCCCGGCCTTCTACGTGTTCATTGCCGCGTCGTTCCTGCTCTGCATTCCGCTCGCGGCGTACTACAACTTCACGCAGCTGTTCCTCGGCGCGGCGGGCGTCGAACGTATCGCCGCGACTCAGACCCTCGGCCAAATGTCCGAAGTGGTGTTCATGCTGTTGATGCCGCTGTTCTTTGTGCGCCTCGGCGTCAAGAAGATGCTGCTGGTGGGCATGGCGGCCTGGGTGTTGCGGTACGCCCTGTTCGCGCTTGCCGCGCCTGAAGCCGTGTTCTGGATGATCGTGACCGGCATCCTGCTGCACGGCATCTGCTATGACTTTTTCTTCGTCACCGGCCAGATCTATGTGGACAAGAAGTCCACTCCGGCGGTGCGTGGACAGGCCCAGGGCTTCCTGGTCCTCGTGACCTACGGCGTAGGCATGTTGATCGGCGCCCAGGTGGCCGGCCGCACGTTCAACCGATTCCTCGGCGGCG
This sequence comes from Gemmatimonadales bacterium, assembly GCA_040877595.1. Taxonomy (GTDB): domain Bacteria; phylum Gemmatimonadota; class Gemmatimonadetes; order Gemmatimonadales; family GWC2-71-9; genus JBBDNM01. The sequence continues at coordinate 2,270 of JBBDNM010000076.1, forward strand.
CCGACGCCCTGACGCCAGACCAGTGGGCCAGCTTCTGGTGGCTGCCTGCCGGGTTCGCCGCCATCGTCCTTGTGTTCTTTGCCCTCGCCTTCCGGCCCCGGGAGAATTGATTATGGCTCGCCGCATGCCCCGTCGTGACTTCATGCAGCGCTCCGTCGCTGCCGCCGCGTTCACCATCGTGCCGCGCCACGTGCTCGGCAAGGGCTACCGCGCTCCCAGCGACATGCTGAACGTCGCCTGCATTGGCGTGGGGGGCATGGGCCGCAGCGACGTGCGCGGGTTCAGCACCGAGCACATCCGCGCTCTGTGTGACGTGGACCAGGTCGCCGCCGAGGATGCGTATCGCGCCCATCCTGACGCCCGCCGCTACACCGACTTCCGCGAAATGCTCGCCCGCGAAGGCAACGAGATTGACCTGGTGACCGTGAGCACGCCGGACCACACACACGCGGTGGCGGCGATGGCGGCGCTCAAGATGAACAAACCCGTGTATTGCCAGAAGCCGTTGGCGCGAACGCTGGGCGAGGTGCGCGCGTTACGGGCCGAGGCGCGTCGGCGACCGCGGGTGCCCACCATCATGGGCAACCAGGGCCACGCAGGCGAGGGCACACGCCAGATTCGTGAGTGGGTGGATGCGGGCGTGATCGGCGCGGTGCGTGAGGTGCACTACTGGACCAACCGTCCCATCTGGCCGCAGGCGCTGGATCGTCCGACCGAGGCGCACAACCCGCGTCCGACATTCAACTGGGACCTGTGGCTCGGCACGGCGGCGGATCGCCCGTACCACCCGGCCTACGCGCCGTTCCGCTGGCGCGGCTGGTGGGATTTTGGTACGGGCGCGCTAGGCGACATTGCGTGTCACGCCATGGATGCCGCGTTCTGGACGCTGGAATTGGGCTATCCCACGCGCATCACGCCCGAGTACACCAACCTGTTTGCGGAGACCGCGCCGCGGACCTCACGCGTCACCTACGAATTCCCGGCCAAGGGCGAGCGGCCGGCCGTCACGGTCGTCTGGCGCGATGGCAACCTGTATCCACCGCGCCCGAGCGAGGTACCGCTCGCGGCCGAATGGCCGGTGCACGCGGATGGCGGCCAGCTGTGGATCGGCGATCGCGGCAAATTGGTGGCCGGGATGTACGGCCAGTCCCCACGTCTCCTCGACGCCACGCAGCAGGCCGCACTCGTGGCCAGCCCACCGGCCCAACGCTTCCCGCGCGTGGACAGCGTGCATGCCGAGATGGTGGCGGCCATCACGAACGGCACGCAGCCCGGATCCAACTGGGATGGCCACGCGGGCCCGCTCACCGAGATGGTGCTGCTGGGATGCCTTGCGGTGCGGGGGGGACGGACCATTGAGGTCAATCCAGGTTCTGGTGCGATCCTGACCCAGGGGATTCCGGCTGATTGGATACAGCCGACCTATCGGGCTGGCTGGTCGTTGTAGTCGGGACGGACGTTGACGGTAACGGACGTGGACGGTAACGGACGTTGACGACAGCACACGTGGACGAGAACTGACGTCCTGTCCATTTGCCCTAACGTGTGTTGCCGTCCACGTCTCCTGCCGTCCACTTATCCTGCCGTCCACGTCCGTCAGTCCAACTCCCTCACCCAGATATTCCGAAACCGCACCCGCTCCCCGTGATCCTGCAAGAAGAACCACGAGCGCAGCCGGGATCCGATGGTCCGAGATCGGTTCGGTGCTTGGCGTCGCCAGCCTACCGGTTGCGGTTCAAGCACCGAGCGTCGCCTGCGCGAGATATGACCGAGAGATGAAGATCGGGACCGAGCGCGTTGCGGAACAACCGCGTCCTGCTACCGGATCGATACGACGCCACGGCGAACGCGCCCTCCCGGATCAGCACGGTGCGCCCTGCGCTGACACGACCGAAGCGGTCGATATTGCCCGACGGCCATGTCACCACGAGCGAGTCGGCTTCCCGGGCATCGCCCAGCCCGAAGTGCATCACCGGTTCGTTCTGTCCTGCATAGCCGGTGGCGGCGTCGAGCCACCGGTGAAGCCAGCGGCGCTCGCCGTGCACAGTGGTCAGCACGGATACTCTGGCGCCCACGCCCATCCGGTTGGAGCAGACGCCCTGAAGCCGCACCTTCAGCCAACCGCGCGTAGCGCTGTTGCGGTACAGGCGGTTCACCGAGCCGTGACTGCCCCAGTTGGCCACGAACAGGTCGAGGTCGCCATCCAGATCGTAATCGGCAGCGGCGACTGCAGCGGACGTATCGGCATGCTCTGCGAACTCGCCTGCCGCCACCAGCTCGTACAGTCCGGGCTCCGCCGCGATGTACAGCCGGTTCACCATTCCCGGCCGGGGCGTGCCGCTGCCGAGGTAGGCGTCCACGCGCCCATCCAGGTCGAAGTCGCCCCACACGTGGCCCTTCGTCGCCGCACTCTGCAGTTGGTCGCCCAGGGAGGCTGGCGTCAGCATGCCAGTGCCGTCGCCCAGATAGAGACGGTTGTCGTCGTCGAAGTTCGCCACGAAGAGATCGCGCAAACCGTCCTCGTTCACGTCCGGCGCGGAGAGACCATAGCCATAGGCGGTGTCTCGCACGAGGGGCGCATTCAGATCCGGCTCGAGACGCATGCCGCCGCGATTGCGCAGCAGCACGTTCGGGCGCCGGGCGTTGGCGAGCGCGAGTTCCGGCAGCCCATCGCCGTCGAGGTCCGTCCAGGCGCATGCACGACCCGCGCCGGTGTCCTCGGGCTGGTCGGGCAGGCGCACCGGCGTAAAGCGCCATGCGCCCTCGTTGCGGAACAGAGCGTTGCGGCCCGCGCCGGACCCGACGACGAACACGTCCAGCCGGCCATCGCCGTCGGCGTCTGCCCAGCATGCCATGGACGCGGCGTGGACGTTGTCGTTCAAGGGGTCCGGCCGAAGCAATGTCAGGGTTCCGCCGGAGTTCGCGAAGAGCAGCGAGCCAGCGCCGTCGCGACCCACCACGTGCAGGTCGAGGTCGCCATCGCCATCCGCGTCCACCCACACCACACCCTCCCACGCACCCGGCGGTCCGAACGATCCCGGCACACGGCTGAAGCGACCATCGCCGTCATTGCGGTAGAGCATATTCTGCTGGACACGGCCCTCCCATGTGGGCCGCGAGACGAACAGGTCCGGATCGCCGTCGCCGTCGAAATCGCCCCAGGCCGCGCCTCGGGAGATGCCGCGGTCCTCGACGGGCGACCCGCGCCCTACCACCTCGAAGAGCTGGGCCGCGCCGGCTCGGGCGTCGAGGATGCAGGCGATGGTGATCCCGAGCAGCAGCGCGGACTTCACTCACACCTCAGCGAACGCGCACCGCGAACAGGTCCGCGGTCTCGTAGAATGGCTGATCGCGGAACCACGTGTAGCGTGCGAAGATGATGTGCGTGCCATCGGGCGACCACCACGCCTGCCGCTCCGCGCGCGCGTCATCGCACGTCAGCCGCTCCACACCGCCCGTGTCCAGGTCGAGGATGTAGAGGTCTTCCGATCCGGCGCGTGCCGACGTGAACGCGAGCCGGCGGCCGTCCGGCGACCAGGCCGGCCACCCGTCCACAGCCGGGTGCGAGGCGACGACGCCGGCATTCGAGCCGTCCGCGGCCATCACCACGATCTCCCAGTTGCCGTCGGCGAGTACGCGGCGGAACGCGATGCGTGCACCATCCGGCGACCACACCGGGTACGTCTCCACTTCCGGCGTCGTCGTGATCCGACGCACACGCGTGCCATCCGCCCGCATGACGTACAGATCGAAGTTGTCCGCAGCGCGCGCGTCGCGGCCGCGCGACGTGAACAGGATCCACTCGCCGTCCGGCGACCAGAACGGATGCTCATCGTGAAACGGCGCATTCGAGAGGTTCCGCTGATGCGAGCCGTCCGCTTCCATCACGTAGATCTGCGAGTGACCGTCGCGCATCGAGCGGAACGCGATCCGCGAGCCGTCCGGCGACAAGACGGGCATGCCGTCCTGTCCCGGTGCGTCGGTCAGGCGGCGCCGCGTGCCTGCTGCGGGGTTCACGACGTAGACGTCGAAGTCGCCCGTCGCATTCGACATGTACGCGATCTGCTGCCCGTCCGGGGAATAGGCGGGGTACGCGTTTGTCACGCGGTTCACCAGCTCCACCGCCCCCGCCGACGAACCCTGCAATGACCCGGAGCCTGATCTGGTAAGGGCGGCACAGGCGCTGGCGACAGTGCACGCTACGGCGATAGCCACCGCCCGAAGGAGGACGCGCAGTGTCACCGTTCAGCTCCGGAACGGTGAACGTGGGTTCCGAGAAGTGGTTGCCGCGGTGGCGCTGGAGACAACGAACGCCTCATGCCTGCTGCATTCGGCCTCGAAGGGGTGGTTCGCATCGCTATCGTACCAAGTGACGTAGCGATGGTTCCGCAGCTGCTCTTCGCATTCCGACCACATCAGTCCACGCATATAGGCTCTCGTGGGCTCTTACCCCAGCAGACGGCCCGGTGACCACTACGCCTGGGAAATACGTACCAGCGGCGACTGCCACCTGGCCGCCCGCCCGCGCCTTCTATAAAGTGTTCGAGGGCTGACCAGCCCTCGCGCGGCGTAGGCGCGCCGTGAGACGGCGCCACATCGCGCCACGAGTTGTTTCGAGTCACGAAATGGCGTCCACCCGGCCATCCATTGACGAGCCCGCCGGCACGTTGCATGTTGGCACCCTGGGAGGCGGGATGATGCCAGGACCGAGCCGGACAGCCAGCAACCCCGCGCGAACGCTCCTTCGGCACCCACCGCCGGCTCGGCGCCATCACCGCGGGAGGCCGCCGTGATCGCCGACGGTGATCGCCCCTTCGGGCCAGGCGCCGCGAAGAAACGACGCGAGCGCGGGGAAGGCGCGATCCGGCCGATCAGCGATCGGTGCGCGACCGGAGCCCGGGACGACAAGCAGCCGGCCTTCCCCAACCGCCGCCGCCCACTCCCGTTGCGCCACCAGCAGGCTGGCATCCTCATCGCCATGCATCACGAGAAGTGGTGCACGTACCCGCTCGAGGCCCGTGGTGAAATCCCAAGCCCCCAGGCTCCGTGGGGTCAGCTGCGCCGTGTACCGATAGTAGTATCGCACCGCCTCGGCGGGCGCGTCACAGGATGTGCCGTCCCACCGCGACGGCGGGTCGCGTGGGGGCGTCAGCGCGCGTGAGAGCGCTTCGTATTCGCGGCAGGCAGCGACCGGATCCTCCGCCACCCCACGCAGGAGGCTCCCCAGCACCTCGGCCTGTCGAGCCGCCTGCATGGTGGCTTCACTCGACAACGTGGCAGCCTGCGCCGCTCGGACGGCCGGTGCCCGGCGTGGTCCCGTGGCGCCAATGAAGGCCGCGCGCTCGACGTGTTCCGGATAGGTCGCCAGATAGCTGGCCACGACGAGAGCGCCGAAGGAGTGCGCCACCAGACGCAGGCGCTCGATCTGGAAGAAGGCCCGTACCTGCTCCAGGTCTTCGGCGAAGTACCGCATGTCGAGGAGCGTGGTATCGTCGGGCAACTCCGAACGCCCCCCGCCGCGCTGGTCATAGAACACCAGCGTGAACTCCTCGGCGAGCGGGCGGAGGTTCGGCAGGATCGTATGCATCCCGGCTCCCGGCCCACCATGCACGACCACGACGGTATCGGGCCCTTGGCCCACGACCTGGTAGTACAGTTGCGTGCCGCCTGCGCCAGGGAGAAATCCCTCGGGGCTATGGGTCGAGGATGCGCACGCGGCAACGGTCAAGGCTACAAGAAGACTGCTTGATCGGGTCAACATGGATCACTCCAATCGTCGGGACCTACCCTTGTCCACCCACGTCCGCCGAGTCTCTGCCCGGGCGGGTACAACGGGCTCGTACCCCCAAGCCAACCTGTTCGCACCGTTCAGCTCCGGAACGGTGAACGTAGATTCCGAGAAGTGGTTGCCGCGGTGGCGCTGGAGACAAGGAACGCCTCATGCCTGCTGCGTTCGGGCTCGGAGGGGTGGTTCGCATCGCTATACGTACCAAGTGACGTAGCGATGGTTCCGCAACTGCTTTTCGCATTCCGACCACATCAGTCCACGCACATAGGCTCTCGCGGGAGTTTACCCCAGCAGACGGCCCGGTGACCACTACGCATGGGAAATACGTACCAGCGGCGACTGCCATCTGGCCGCCCGCCCGCGCCTTCTATGAAGTGTTCGAGGGCTGACCAGCAACGAGACACCGACCATGGCGATCTCGGAAAACACCCCTCCGGACGCCCGCGGGTCACGAAGGCTCTCCCGCCAGAACTCACATACGTCATGGTCCGGGAATGCCTGTAAGGCCGTCCATGCCGCCGATTGAAGAGGCCCTGGCCGTCGCGCGATCTCGAGTAGGGGCTCCACAGTACTCGGGTGCATCTCCATGCCCAGGACATAGATGATGTTCGATCGCACGACCGCACCAGTTTGCGGATCTGCGAGCAGGCGGAGGAACATCCTGCGAGTGTCATCAGTCAATTGTGCTGCCCGGTAGACGAACCTCGACGCCTCATGCGAAAACTGTCCTGGTATCGCGAGCACGGTGCGGAGGTCGTGATCGGCTACGGCTTGCATAGGCGGCAGGCGCTCTACCTGCTGCGAGCCAGCGTCTCCCACCGTTAGCGATGCGAGCAGCGCCAGCCGGATGGCGATCGACTTTATCGAGGCGGTCGTGCCACGCATCAGGTGCTCCAGTGGTAACGCCATGGTCGGCTCTGCCCCTCAGGCCAACGGCATCCGACACCAAGGATCCATCCGTCTAGGACGCGCCGCGACCCCGTGCAGTCCCGCGCCGCAGAGCGAGCCGGCCGCGCGGCCTGTGCGCCGCCTGCAGCTTCGCTCACGGCGGACCTACGTCCCAGCGATGCGCTCACGCCGCGACGCGTACGCGTTGGAGGCAGCGCTACCGATACGCAGACGCCTGGAGCTCGTACAGTTCCGCATAGGTACCACCCTGCGCTACGAGTTTGTCGTGGCTCCCGTTCTCTAGGACTGTCCCTCGCCCAAGCACCACGATCCTGTCAGCCGCTCGCACCGTAGAAAAGCGGTGCGAGATCACGACGACAATCTGTGCACCAGTGGCACGGACCACTCGCTGGAACACATGTGATTCGGCGCGCGGATCCAGTGCGGCCGTAGGTTCATCGAGGACGAGTACCGCCGCATCTCGCATGTAGGATCGCGACAGGGCAACCTTTTGCCACTCGCCGCCCGACAGATCCACACCCTCTTCGAACTGCCGTCCCAATTGCTGGTCAAGCCCACGTGGGAGCCGTTCAACGATCGGCCATGCCAGTCCCTTCTCAGCCGCGCATCGGATCCGCCGGACATCCTCCAGATGCTTCACCGCCCCGACTCCAATATTTTCTCCAACGGTGAAAGCTAGTCGCGCGTGGTCCTGAAAGCTGACAGCAACCCGTGAACGGAGATCGGCCAGATCGTAGTCGCGCAGGTCCCTACCGTCCAGTAGTACACGACCCTCGTTCGGGTCGTACAGTCTTGTGAGGAGCTTCACCAACGTGGTCTTTCCCGCACCATTCTCGCCGACGATGGCGACCCGCTCTCCAGGCTGAATCGCAAGGTCAACACCCCGAAGGACCCACGACGTGGACCCCGGGTAGCAGAACCCAACGCGCTCGAGAACGAGCCCCTGTCGCATGGACCTAGCGACCACCGGACCATTGGTGGCCACTCGCATGACGGGACGTAGCTCTAGGAACGAAAATAGATCTGCTACAAGTCTGCTCTCTTCGTAGATACCCGCCAATGAGAGTAGCAGTCGTTGAATGAGCCCCCGGCTCTCACGAAACGATGCTGCGAGAAACGTAAGCACACCGATCGTGAAGGGACCGGCGGCAGCCACGTACCCGCTAACCGTCAGGTATACGATGATCGCTAATGCTCCATAGTAGCCGGCGGCTCCTATAGCTCCGAAGCCTATCGAACTCCCAGTCTTTGCGATCGCTTGGACCCGATGCTCGCTCAGGGACTGGCGCGCTTCGCGTTCATAACGTTCGATAAGAAGGGGTGCCAAGCCGAGTAGCTTCACCTCCTTGGCGGTATCCGCATTTGTTGCAAGCCAACGGAGGTAGTTCAAACGCCGGCGTCTAGGAGTCCACCGCACGACCAGTGCGTACGCGGCCTCTGCCTGAGACAGCGCGCCGAAGAAGGACGGCAGGACGGAGACGGCTAGCAGCAGCAGCAGCCAAGGTAGGTAGGCCACCAGGGCAGCAATCATGAGGCCGAGCGATAGCGCGGCCTGGGCGGTATCGATCAGCTTCATGGCACCCGCCACGCGCGCCGCGACTTCCTCGCGTGCGCGTTCAAGTTGGTTGTACGTCTGGTGATCCTCAAGTTGAGCGAGGTCGAGTGTAGCGGCGTGGGCCATCACCTTGACAGACAACTCAGTGCTGACGGCCTCGACCAGTAGACCGTCGAGAAGTCCCGCGAGCTTGCCTAGGGCCTCCCCCGCAAACGCGACCGCGAACTCGAGGAGCAGCAGGATCGCCAGCCGGCCAACGTCCGGTGCCGCGGATGAGAGAAGCGCCTGCTCAATCGTCTCGATAAGGAGTTTGGCGACCCACAACAGCACGAGGGGCTGTCCGGCACGCCCGACCCGACAGGCGATAATCGCGGCGGCAAGACTCCGGCGCGAAGCAAAGACCATCCGAACAAACTTAGGGAGGTGACGAAGATCGTCTAACCGCTGTCGCAACGGATCCGGCGGCCTTACGGGAGGGAAGTACTCAACCATCAGGGCGCGCGCCGCTTCTGGCAGCAATGTGGGGGCGCGCTACCCTAGCCGTTTGGGATCTCGTGCAACGTGGCGCGACCTTAACGCGATACCCGCCCGATGAGTGTTTGCAGGACGACTATCTGCGCATCGAGGCCATCTCTTGTGACGAACACCATGTACTGGTCGCGTACTACCGGTGGGGGTTGACTCTCTACGACATGGGGCGTGGTCATCGACCCGAGGAAGACGCCCAAGCTATCGAAGACGTCGAAGGTTGAGCCCTCCGCTTCTGTTTCGAGCAATACCCAAAGATGGCGGCGGTTGTCAACGAAGATGGTGCGGAAGAGCCGCTCCCGATGTGGTGCCACGAGCGCATCCGCTTGGGAACTGCGCTCCTGGATATTCTCGATCTCGCGCCCGATCGAGTCCCGTACACGTCGGGCAAGCCGATCGCTATTGACAGGGCGGGTGACGATACGAACCGTATCACCACCGCGGTCCACCTCCCACAGTTTGTACTCGCTCGCTACGGCCAACCACCACCCAACGACCGACGGGAGGCGGTGCCCCCACCGAAAGGGCGTATCAGGCGGCAGGATCGGTACGTCGACGGTATCGACAAAGGCCTGAACGGCCGTGTCGTAGCGTGCGTACCGGCTCTGCCATCCCCCTCGCGTCCGGTATGTGATAAGATCGAAGAGTCGACCATCCTCATCGAAAGCGCCCTCGCGCCACTCCAACGTCCGTTCGGCCATCGGTCGCGCATACTGCGTGAGCCACCGCCCGCCCGGCGCGAACAGCGTGTACCGTTGATTGCCAGCATCCAGCACCCAGAGTCGTTCAGCCGAATCAAAGCGCATGCCCGATGGGAGCCCAAACTCGCCGGGCCCTTGTCCCGACCGGCCAATGGTTCGAATCCATGTGCCTCGCTGGTCGAACACGCGGATATCACTGGCCATCTGATCCAGGACATACGCCCGGCCGCCGGAGTCGATGGCGAGGTCCACAATCCGACCGAACGCTTCCGGACCCTGGGCGTTCGTTCCACCAAGGGCCGCCATCTCGACGAGGCGCCAGGCCGGCTCCACTCCCCAAGTACCAACGCCGGGATTGGAAACGTGGATCGTCCCGGAGGCAACCGTATCGACCAGCAACCGGGCCGACGGTTCCGCGTTTGAGCACCCCACGACCACGGCAACCAGGGCGGCTACAAGAAGCCCCGCGCCCGAGTCTCGTACCCGGGGTGGTTCTTCGACAGACTTGCCTCGACTCACGCGCGAACCCAACATGTCGACCTCCTTCAGGGGAACAAGGATAGCCACGCATCTGTGAAGGCCCAACCTCGGACCATCCGGCGCATGGCTATCCTTAGCCGGTCAAGCGCGCACCGGGTCCTTACGGGCAGGTGTTGGCGCCACACTCCTGACAACACTTGCCCGTGGTGCCATCGATGGTGAACCGCCCCGGGATTGCCGGAGGCTCCAATCTCTGAGAGGTTGGAGTCATGT
>JBBDNM010000077.1:0-9393 GCA_040877595.1 Gemmatimonadales bacterium
ACTGCCAGCCGCCCAAGAACCCGAGTGGCACCACCTGGGAGGCCCATTCCGCCGCAACGGCACCAAAGGCCACCCCGTCCCGAATGGCCCGGATCGCCGCCCGTAACGCCACAAACGCCACCGCATCGCCAACCAGCAGAATGCCGACCCGCACAAACCCGCGAATGACGTGCCGACGCAACGCCTCCGGCGCCCGCCGCTGCAACAGCACGCGCGACGGCGTCCGCCGCTCCGGCCTCGGAGCCGCGGTGACGCGTTCCTGCTGCTTTGGTGTACTCGGCCGGACGCTGGTCGTCACCGGAGCACAATCCCCATCAAAGGGTACGCCATCACGTCGCCAGAACCGCTAAAGGTACGCGGAAGTCGGTGTGCGTCAACAGGTTAAAGGCCCACCGCCCAGGAAGGCGATCTGGGTATGGCAAGATAGGGGGTGGCGGGCGGAAATGCGGTGCTTTCTATCACTTCACAGCCCCGCCCCGGAGAAAGGGAGAAAGGGAGAAAGGGAGAAAGGGAGAAAGGGAGCCGTTTGGAACCACGGAGGCCACGGAGAACACGGAGAACGGCGTGGGTGCCCCACCCCGCCCCCGCGCGGCGAATTGGTCCAGCCACGCACTCTTTCGGTTACCACCCGGCCGAGCGTAACTTGTACGGTGGCGGCGTACCTGATTGCCCAGGAGGGCGTATGCCGCTCGTCGCGAATTTTTCCCGCGAGTTTTACGAACGCTTCGGCCACAAGGCGGTGGAGGAGCTCGTGAACTATCTGAACGCCGCAGACGCCACCCATCGCTCCGAGTTCCGGGAGCTGATTGACCTGCATTTCGCCAAGTTGGACGCCACACTGGCGCAGCGTACGGGCGCCTTGGAAAACCGGCTGGAGTCCAGAATCGAAACGGGCCTCGGCACGGTCCGCGATCTGATCTCCGCCGCCCGCGCCGACATGATCAAGTGGATGTTCGTCTTCATGGTCACCGGCGTCCTCGCGGTGCTGGGCCTCGGGTAAGCCATCATCCGTGGACCCGTGGACGCGGGGACGCGGGGGTCGTCTTACCCCGTGCTCCCTTGCCCCCTTGCTCCCTCACCAAGCGGGAAGAGTTGGTATGATGTATAATCATACCATGCCAAAAGCCAAGGTTGCCATCACCGTGGACGAACAGTTGCTCGCGGTCCTGGACCGGCACGTGGCGCACGGCGCGTTCGCCAATCGAAGCCAAGCCGTCGAGGCGGCCCTCGACGCGTGGGTCAGCCGCCTTGCGCGCACGCGCCTGGCCACCGAATCCGCCAAGCTCGACGCCCGCGAGGAACAACGGGTCGCCGAGGAAGCGCGGGAGGACCCGTGGCCCGATTACTGAGGGGCGACATCCGGTGGGCCGACCTCGCGCCGACCCGCGGGGCGGAGCAGGCCGGCCGCCGACCGGTCCTGATCCTGAGCCACGACGTCTTCAACGCACGATCGGGCACCGTCATCGCCGTCGCCCTGACGAGCCAGAAACCCCGCGCAGGGTTCCCGCTCACCGTCCCGCTCGCGGCCGACGTATTGCCCAAGCCGTCGTGGGTCAAGGTCAGCCAGATTCGCACGCTCTCCACCGAGCGCATCGGACGGCGCCTGGCCACCGCGGCGCCCGAGGACGTCGCGCTGGTGGTCGAGGGCCTCAGGGAAATCATCGAGTAGGGAGCAAGGGAACAAGGGAGCAAGAGAGCGAGGGTGCCTATACTGAGCCACGGATCACGCTGTTAGACTGCCCCACGGCCTTTTCGTTTCGTAGCGCGTCCGCGAAGCCAGTCCGCGAGTTCCTGCTCTGAGAGGCGCCCATCCGCCAATTGGAGCATGACCGTCACGACCTCTGCTTCCTCCGCGTCGAAGCGCAGGCGGTTCAGTTCCAGGAACACCACCATCACGACGAACGCCACCCGCTTGTTCCCGTCGCGGTACGGGTGATTCCGGCTCAGGCCGAAGCCGTAGGCCGCTGCCAGCGTTGGCAGATCGCTGGTCTTCTCATAGTGCCATTGTTGCCGCGGCCGGGCGAGCGCAGACTCCAGCGCATGCTCGTCCCGCAGGCCCGCTAAGCCCCCGTGCTCCCGGATCTGATCGAGGTGGATGGCGTCCACCACGACCCGCGCAATCCACTTCGGCTCCGGCACCCGCTACTGAGCGAGCTGCCGGAGCGCGTTGCGGTACTTCTTCGCCGTCTTGGCCGCGAGACCGAGGGCCTTCTCGACCGTCGGATCATACGGACTGAGCAGAATGCCGCGATCGGTTTCCAGGGCCCACACGCGGTCGCCCGCAGCCAAGTGCAGGCGGTCGGCCATGTCCTTGGGAAGCGTCGCCCCCACCGAGCCGCCCACCTGGCGTAGCTTTAATGCGCGTACCATGGTGCCCTCGTCGTAACGGGAGTGAGGAGCAATGTAGCACATCTGTGCTACTTCCGGAAGGGGCAGTCCAACCTGCCGCTGCGGAGCAAGGGAGCAAGGGAACAGCTCGACAACATTGCACCACGGAGGACACAGAGGTCACGGGGAACGGCGTGGGTGCCCCACCCCACCCCCGCGCGGCGAATTGGTCCGGTGATGCGGTCTTTCGGTTGCCACCCCGCCGAGCCCATGCTGCATCGTTACCAAACTGGAGGGCCGCGTGGACGGGTTCGACGCTCGGTTCGACAGCCTGGAACGCCGGTTCGACACGGTCGATCACCGATTCGACGCGGGTGACCGCCTGCGGAGGGTGACTGGGATCTAGGCGGACCCCAGGGCCCAAGGCCAATTGCTATTTTCTTGTTTACAAGTAAATTGTGATCTGGAAGCCGGTCGTCTACCGAGCACACGCCACAAGGCGACTGCGTGAGCGACGCATCACTCGCCGGCAGGTCCGGGACCTGCTCGCGACCGGCGCATGGTCGCGGCAAGGCTCCAGCCGGTGGGCCAAACCAGATCACCGTCATCACCGCCATGTGGATCGAATGAGGTACGCCATGCCCACGACGACATTTCAACTGACCTACGATCCCGAGGCCGATGCCCTCGGACTCTGGGTCCCCGCCCCGTCATCGGACGCGGTGACGCGGGAAGTCGCGCCGGGCGTGTACGTGGACCTGACGCCCGAGGGGCGTCTCGCGGGCCTGCAGGTGCTCGACGCCAGCCAGCACTACCCCACGGCCGCCCTGGCCCGTCTGGATTCACCGGCGCACTGGCTCACGCTACCGGAAGCGGCACGCGAAGCCGGGCTCCGCGCCGACAGCCTGCGGCGCCAGATCCGCAACGGCCGGCTCAGTGCGCGGAAGCACGGTCGCGACTGGGTGGTCTCCGAAGCCGCCCTCTGGACCTACCTCGACCGGCGCGCGCCCAGCGGCAGGAAGCCGGCGAGCCGTAAGGGGAGAGCGATTCGCCGGGCCGTCAGGGAAAGGGAGTAGAGGGAGCAAGGGAGCCGGGGATGGGCGGTCCCGTGTTCCCTTGCTCACTTGTAGACGCGATCCAACGCTTCACGCCACAAGGCCAGCGGCGCGTGTCGCACGACTTCGAGCAGACCCATGTTGATCAGCACGGTGCGAATCGCCTTGACCCGTTCGTCGGGAAACTCCGGCACCCCGAACACCCAGCCATCAAGCAGTTCGACCTTCTCCGGTGCCAGAGCCTGATACTCATCCACGTCGAGCCGGCGCGGATGGAGCCCGGGTTGAGGGCCGCGTGCAGTCGGGCTCACAGCGCCCCCGTGACGATCACGACAACGACGAGAATGACCATAACCAGCATCATCACCAGGGTCCCCGCCTTCATCACCGCCATCAGATAATCCCCTTCGCGCTGCGTCAGCAGCGTCCGCATCCGCGTTTCGGTGCGCGAAACCTCGCCCTCCACACGCTGAAGCCGGCGCTCGCACTCCTGGAGTCGGCGAGAGAGGTCGGGCTGATCATGCTCGAGGACTGCCATGGCACCGCTCCTGGTGGAAGATGGCCGAGCATGGGTGGGATCACCCAACTCGCGCAAGCGCGATGTTTTGGTACAGGCGCGACTTGCGTACGACTACGTAATTACGCATTTTACGTATTATGTCACTCAGGGTTTCCGCAACGGACCTGGCCCGCCGGCTTGGCGACATTCTGGGACGCATTCGGTATCGCGGTGAGTCGTTCATCGTGGACCGAAACGGCGTGCCGGTGGCGCGCATCGGTCCGGTGCCCGGCGCCGGGACGCTGGGCGACGCGATCGCCGCCTGGCGTGTCGCTGGGTCGGACCCCGGATTCGCCGATGACCTCTCCCGCACGAACGCCGCCGACCGGCCCCCGGCCAATCCATGGGACTCGTCCTCGACACCAGCGCGTTAATCGCCCTCGAGCGCGACAACGCCGACGGTGCCACCCTCGAGCGCGTCCTCACGGAACCCGCCGCGCTCCCAGCCATCGTGTACGCCGAGCTGCTGGTCGGCGCGCACCTGGCCGACTCTCCCACCCGCGCCGCCCGCCGCCGTGACCGGGTGGACGCCGTCGCCCAGGCGATCGGCATCGTGGACTTCACCACCGAGGTGGCCGAGCGATGGGCGGAACTGTTTGCGGAACTGAGCCGCGCCGGCGGACTGAATCCCGCCAACGACCTCGCGGTCGCGGCCACGGCGCGTCATCTCGACTACGGCGTGCTGGTCGGTCCGGAGGGTGAGGCCCATTTCAGGCGCGTGGCGGGGTTGCGGGTGGTTGGGCTGTAGGGAACAAGGGAGCAAGGGAAACGGCCGCCGTTCACGGCGCGCCGATCATGCTCGAGGACTGCCATGGCACCGTCTTCAGGCCTCGACAAAGCAGCCCGCCCCAATTTGGTACATCTTGCGAAAATATCATACTTTCTATAAGACTAAAGATCGTACCTTCCCGTCATGGAGACGCCAATGAAGCAGCGGGTCAGCGTGACCCTCGACGAGGGCCTGCTCGAGGCCGTGGACACGCTCGGCGACAACCGGTCCCGGGTGATCGAGCGCTTGATTGCCGAAGCCCTGGCCGCACGGGCGGACGGACGCTGGGTGCGCGAGCTGGCCACGTTCTACCGGACGGGACGGCCCGCGAACGAAAGCGCCGAAGATGCGGCCTGGCACGCGACGGCCAACGAAACCCTGGAGCGCGACGATTGATGCGTCGCGGTGAGATCTGGACCATCCGACCGGTCAATCATCCCAAACCCCGGCCGGGGGTGATCCTCAGCGTGGATGCGTGGAACCTCCACGCCCCGGACGTCATCATCGTCCCGCTGACCACGAAGCCCGGCCCGTCGCGCCCCGCCGTCCCGCACCAGACGCTCAAGCAGGCAAGCTTCGCCAAATGCGGTGCGCTCGCCGCGATCCCCAAGGACCGTCTGGGCCAACGGCTCGGGCACCTCGACCCGGAAACCCTCGCTGCGGTCGAGCAGGAGGTGCGGAGGGTGATCGGGATCTAGGAGGGAGCAAGGGAGCAAGGGAGAAAAAGGGAGTAAGGGAGCAAGGGAAACGGCCGCCGTTCACGGCGCGCCTGCGCCGAGCGAGCCCTGTCAGGGCTCGACAACATTGAGCCACGGAGGGCACGGAATAGGGTTTTGATACACGGTGCGGCCTTGGCGAGGGCCGGACGACCTCGCCGGTGTCTTACCCCTTGCTCCCCTGCTCCCTTGTTCCCTTGCTCCCTTGTTCCCTTGCTCCCTCACGTAGTTCAGGTGGAGCCCCACGGGACCGTCAGCCTTCCCGCGTGATTGGCGATCCGTCGAGGTGGTACCGCCGGGGGCGTACGGGACAATCGGGCGCAACTTCAGCGATCAGATTCGCAAGCATGATCACGCCCGTGGTCAAGTGATCGCGCACCTCGCGGTCCATCGCCCGCATCTCGTCACGCATCCGGTACTCCGCCTCGCGCACCGCCGACCGGATCGCGCTTTCCATCTCGGCCCTGCTTACCATGGGCGTCATCATTTGCTCCTGGTGGGGGGTGGCCGAGCATTGGTCCGGAGCCCAAATCATGCAAGTGCGATGTTTTGATACGGATGCCTTTGCTCCCGCTTCACACACTTGAACCACGGAGGGCACGGAGAACGGCAGCGAATTGATCCGCCGTGCGGTCTTTCGGTTACCGGCCCGCCGAGCCTATACTGTGATCGTAAGACGTACGACGTGAGACGTGAGACGGGAGGACCGCCGTACGCCAAACGCCAAACTGGAGGGCCGCGTGGACGGGTTCGACGCTCGGTTCGACAGCCTGGAGCGACGGTTCGACACGGTGGATCACCGATTCGACGCGGTGGACCGCCGGTTCGAGCGTGTCGAGCAACGGATTGACGCCTTGGACGCCAAGGTCGACCACCGCATCAACGCGCTTGACGGAAAGGTTGACGGGTTCCGCATCGAACTGGCCGGCGCCATTGCCGCGCTCGATTCCAAGACGTCCAGTCAGTTCCGCTGGCTCATCGGGACCCAACTGGCCGTCTTCGTCGCGATCATCGCGGCCCTGACGGGAGCGCTGTACCGGTAGACACGGGAGCAAGGGAGAAAAAGGGAGCAAGGGAGAACAGACGAACTGACGAACTGACGAACTGACGAATTTCGAGCCCTGTGCAGTGTCTGCGTACTGCGCACCGCGCACGCCGTTGTTGTTTCGCCGTTCCACGCACCACGCACCACGCACTCGCGCCCGTGCTCCCTCCCTCACTCCACGACCCGCACCCCCGGCACCCGCCCAAGCCACTGGTCGGCCGTGACCAGCTCGGCCCCGAACACGTCCGCCACCGCAAGAAACACCATGTCGTACACCGCCCGGCCGTGCTCCAAGGCCAGCGCGTACGCCAGCGGGAGGACCGTCCGGGTCGGCACCACGTGCAACGGCAGGACGGCCACGGCATCGAGGATCGCCGCACCGTCCTCCGGACGCACGTCCCCGCGCGCCACGCGTTTCCAGATCACGTTGCCACACTCGGCGTAACACAGGTCCGGTACCACCGGCCGCCACGTCCCGTCCCGGCAGCCGGCCTCGATGCGCCGGGCGGCCTCGGCGCCCGGCTCGTCCAGGAACCACTTGATCACCACGCTCGTGTCCAGCACGAGCGGCGTGGTCACCGGCGGCGGTCCCCCGCCACCTCGAGCGTACTGTCGGGAAAGATCCCGTACCGGGCCATCCGCTCCCGCACCCGATCCGCCAGATCCCACCCCTGACCGGGACCGGCCTCCAGGGCCCGCTCCAGTAACAAGGCCGCCTCCTGGGAAATAGACCGGCGATTCTGGTCGGCCTGCTCCGAGAGACGGGAATAGAGGGCGTCAGAAACGCCACGGACGGTGATAGTAGGCATGATGCAAAATGCATCAGTTTGCATCGGGACGCAAGAAGAGGGAGCAAGGGAGCAAGGGAGCAAGGGAGAAAGGGAGAAAGGGAGAAGGAATGGGCGGGTATTGCGGCCGAGTGCGGAATGAGCGATAATCAGATACTCTGATAATCGGAGCCCATGATGGCGACAGAGACAACCAGAATCGGCAGTCGGGGGACCGTGGTCATTCCGGCGGCGCTGCGGCGGCGACTTGGGCTGAAGGACGGCGATATCCTGGTGGCCGAGGAGGCCTCGGGGGGCGTGCTGCTCCGCCCTGCGGTCGCGTTACCCGTGGAGTCGTACAGCCCCGAGCGCCGCGCCGAGTTCCTGCTCAACAATGCGATGGACCGCGACGACTACGTCCGGGCCGTCCGCGAAGTGCGGGCGATGGGGCTGGATCCTGACGCGATTGAACACGCTCCCCCGCGGTGAGCGGCGGTGGATCGCGTGTTTCTGGACGCCAATGTCCTCTTTTCCGCGGCCTGGCGAGAGGAGACAGGGGTCCAGCGCCTCTGGGCGCGACCGCACGCCACGTTGCTCACCTCGGCCTACGCCGCTGAAGAGGCGCGCCGGAACCTGGACACGGCCGCGCAACGCGCCCGGCTCGATCAACTGCTCACGTCCGTTCAGATCGTGCCGGAGGCGCGCGACCGCTCGCTGCCTGACGGCATCACCCTGCCGGAGAAGGACATACCGATTCTGCTGGCCGCCCTGGCGGCCAACTCCACCCACCTGCTCACGGGAGACCTGCGGCATTTCGGTTCGCTGCTTGGAAAACGGGCGGGGACGATGCTGATCCTGCGCCCCGGCGACTACTGAGCGCCGGTCCTACCCCTTGCACCCTGCCCCTTGCACCTTGCACCTTGCACCCTCCTACTTCCACCACCCTCCCTCGACCCCCTCCGGCAAGTTCCTGCCCTCGCCTTTTCCATACCCAAGGTCCTTCATGAGCCCTGTCGGCGCGTTCCGGATATGCAGCGGCACCGGCGCGGCGGGGGACTGCTGGGCCGCCTCACGCGCCGCCGCGAACGCCGAGTCCACCGCACGGGACTTGGGCGCCTTGGCCAGATAGACCGCCACCTGTGCCAAGGCCAGATCGCCCTCAGGTGATCCGAGGAAATCCCACGCATCTTTCCCCGCCAGCGCGACCGTGAGGGCCGCCGGGTCAGCCAAGCCGATGTCTTCGACCGCCATCCGCACCATGCGGCGCGCCAGGTACAGCGGGCTCTCGCCGGCCTCGAGCATGCGGGCGAGCCAGTAGAGCGCGGCGTCGGGATCGGAGCCGCGGACAGATTTGTGGAGGGCGGAGATGAGGTTGAAGTGCTCTTCGCCGGATTTGTCGTAGCGGGGGACTCGGGTGGTCAGCACCTGCTCGACATCGGCGACCGTGCGTGGTGCGTTGTGCGTGGTGCGTGGAAGGGACAGCAGCGCTTCCATCGCGTTGATGGCCCGCCTGGCGTCACCGTCCGCCCACTCGACGACGGCGTCAATCGCGTCGGGTTCGACCTCCACGTTCGACGCACCACGCACCACGCACAACGCACAAATGCGTCGTAGCTCATCCGGCGAGAGGGGCTTCAGTACGTACACATGACAACGCGAGAGCAACGCACCATTCAGTTCGAACGAGGGGTTCTCGGTGGTGGCGCCAATCAGCGTGATCACGCCCCGCTCGACCCACGGCAGGAACGCGTCCTGCTGGCCCTTGTTGAACCGATGAATCTCGTCGCAGAACAGAATGGTCCCCCGCCCTTCTCCGTTTCTCCGTTTCTCCGCTTCTCCGATGATCTCCCTCACCCGCGCGACGCCTTCCGTGACCGCGCTGAACGACTCGAATTCCTGGTCGGTGTGCTTGGCAATCAGCAGGGCGAGCGTGGTTTTCCCCGAGCCCGGCGGGCCCCAGAAGATGAGCGAGGGCACTCGGCCGGCCTCGATGGCGACGCGCAGCGGCTTGCCGGGGCCAAGCAGGTGCTGCTGGCCGGCGACGGCGTCCAGGGTCCGGGGGCGGAGGCGTTCCGCCAGTGGGGCGGCGGGGGCGGAGGCGGCGAAGAGGGAATCCTGACTCATCGGTGCGTAGTGCGCAGTGGGGGGGGGGGG
>JBBDNM010000077.1:9403-12460 GCA_040877595.1 Gemmatimonadales bacterium
CCCCCCCACCACCCACGACGCACGCCGTTACTGGACTGCCATGCGCGCAAGGAAGTAGCTCCCGGCCCCGATGAAGAAGATCAACGGAAGCCATTTGCCCCGCTTGTGCTGGAACTCCGGCACCAGGTTCGACGCGGCCACGTAGATCGTGACGCCGGCCGAGAGCGCGAGGCCGTGCGCCGCGAGAAACGCCACCGCATCATGCACCACCACGCCGACCACCGTGGCCAGGCCAAGCAGGGCCGCACTGATCAACGCCGTCCGGCCGTCAAACCCACTGGCCAACTGAATGGACGCGATGGTGACACCTTCCGGCAGCTTGTGGAGCAGGATGGCGACGAACAGGAGGAACCCCAGCTCGGTCGAGACCGCGAACCCGCTCGCGATCGCGACCCCGTCAAATAACATGTGCAGCAGCAACCCACCCATCGCGGCGTAGCCGGTGCCTTTCGACACGTGATGCGTCTCTTCGCCGAAATGGAAATGCGGGACCAGCGTGTGCTGGGTGAAGTGCACCAGCAGATAGCCGATGAGGACCCACACGGCCGCCTCGTCCCCACCTGCCTCGAACGCGTGCGGCAACATGCCGAGCAGGGCGACCGCGATCATGAAGCCGGCGGAGAAGGCCAGCGAGCCCTGGATGGCGCGGAGGCCGCCCTTCGCCGCCCGGATAACCACGACGCCACCGACGATGTTCCCAACCACCGCGATGGCCGCGTAGAGGAGGGGGGTCATGAGGACCGGGTGTAGGGTGTAGGGTGTAGGGGAAGGTCAGAGTAAGGCAAGTAGGGTCTCGCGATCATTCTTCGAGGGATCATCAAGCACGATGTCAAGGAGGCGGCGCAGGGTTTCGCCGATCTTCGGCCCCTTCGGCACGCCGGCGGCCATGAGATCATCGCCCGACACCGCAAGGTCGGCCACGGTCAGCGGCACACCGGAAGCAAGCGCCGCGTTAACCGCCGAACGCAGGCCGGCCGAGGTCTGTTCCGCTTCCGCGATGGCCACCAGATCCAGCGCGGCGTCCCCCACCTTGGCCAACCAGCGCCGCACCACCGTCGCATTCCTCGGCTGGGGAATGATGTCGCGGAACGCGTGAATCCTGCGCGCCCGCTCGATTTCGGCATTGGAACACTTGAGCTTCTTGAGCGCCGCGATGGGGTCGTCACTCAGCCACGCGGTAATCACGACAGGTCCAGCAGCCTGCAACTCGTCAATCACCCCTTTGCACCCTTGCACCTTTGCACCTTTGCACCCTTGCACCCACAGTCCAAGCGCCCCGACTTCTCCCCACAACTCGACAAGTCGCCCAGCGGACCGGGCGGTCACCAATCCCTTGAACCACTCATCCCGCACCCGCTCGGCCGAGAGATGCGCCAGGCCGGAGGCGTTGGCCTTGGCGGCGGCCCATGTTGCCGGATCAATCGTGAAATCAAACCGGGCGGAGAACCGGAGGAGGCGGAGAATGCGGAGATAGTCTTCCTGGAAGCGCTTGGCAGGATCGCCCACGGCGCGCAGCAGTTGGCGATCGAGGTCGCCCTGGCCGTCAAACGGATCCTTCCATTCGTGCGTCAGCGGGTGGTACGCAATCGCGTTGATCGTGAAGTCGCGTCGGGCGAGGTCGTCTTCCAGCGTGACGCCAAACGCGACGACCGCGTGGCGGCCATCGGTGGTGACGTCCTTCCGGAACGTGGTGACCTCGTGGGGCGTGTTGCTGTCATCCAGCACCGCCACCGTGCCGTGCTCGACCCCGACTGGCACCGTGCGCTTGAACAGGGTCATGACCTGCTGGGGCGTGGCGCTGGTGGCCAGGTCGAAATCGTTGTTGGCGAGGTTGAGCAGGTTGTCGCGCACCGCGCCGCCGACACACCAGACGGCGTGGCCCGACGCGTCCAGCCGCTGGGCGACAGCGAGGACCTGGTCTGGAATGGGCAGGCTGACGGGAAACGACGTGGACACCACAATAAACTAGCGCGTAACTTGTGGGCATGACAGTTACGGCGTTGCTCCTCCAAGTCTCGCTCTACGGCGCGGCCTCCAACGACTCGGCACCGACGGGGCTCTCGCTCCTCCCGTTGGAAACCCGGTTCGTAGTCAACGCAAACCGCCCGTGGGGATTCAACGACGGGGCGCTATGGGCCGGACGCGGGCTGTCCGGCGCACTGGCTGGGGGCGGACGTTGGCGTTCCGGCGGCCTGACGGTCACGGTGGCGCCCGTGATCTGGTTCTCGACCAACGGCGCGTTTGACACCGTCGCGCATGGTTTCACCAGCGTCCATCCGCTGGCGTACCCTTGGCGGGAGAACCGGATTGATCTCCCCCAACGGTTGGGCGACCGCGGCCTTGCGCGCTTCGCGCCGGGCCAGAGCGGCGTTCGGTTCGACTGGCGCCGGCTCACGGTCGGCCTCTCAACCGAGAATCTCTGGTGGGGTCCGGCGCGGCGGCACCCGATCCTGCTGGGGAACTCCGCGGAGGGGTTCCCGCATCTGGACCTCGGCCTGCGGCCTGCCCCGACCTTGGCGGGAGCCATCGAGGGACGCGTCGTGTGGGGCCGCCTCACCGAGTCGGACTGGTTTGATACCATACCCGCCAACGACCGACGCCTGTTTGCGGGACTGCTGGGGTCGTGGAGCCCCAAGTGGATACCCGGATTGACCCTGGGCTTTCAGCGCGTGTTCTACCAGACGTGGACCGATTCCCTCACGTCCTCTGACTTCTTCTCGATCATTCAGCCGTTCACCAAGCAGGCGTTCTTTGACTCGACCAACCCCGAGGGCAACGACGCGCGGGACCAGATGATCACCCTCACCTGGCAGTGGGACCTCGACGGTCTCGTGGCGTACGGAGAATGGGGCCGCAATGACCACAACGTGGATTGGCGGGACTTCATCGTCCAGCCGGACCACGCGCAGGCGTGGATGGTGGGCGTCGAACGCACGTGGCCCGCGGGTTCCGGTGAAGCCCGCATCGTGGGCGAAGTGCTCCACCTGTCCCGCTCGGCCACGGTCGCGTTTCGCGCGACGCCCACGTACTACACGCACCACCTCGTCCGACAGGGAT
>JBBDNM010000078.1:0-12351 GCA_040877595.1 Gemmatimonadales bacterium
GCCGCGGAGCGTATAGACACCCCCCCCATCCCCCACCGCACGACCGGCGGCGCCCAACACGCGCGCCACGCCGAGGTGGCGCGCCACTTCGGACAGGTCCGCGCCGCCGGCATGGGGCACGGCGTCCCACAGCAGCGCGAAATCCAGCAGGCCGCGAATGTGGTCGAGGTCGTGCCGCGCCCAATGGTGCAGGACGAGCGCGGCATGGTGCTCGTCCTGCGGCACCGCCAGACCACCCTGTACCTCCACGCCCGACCAGACGAAGGGGGGAAGCGTGACCGCGGGCGCCTGGACCGTGCGGTCCGTCGCTTCGAGGCCCCAGTGGACATCCAGCAGGACGTCCGAGCCGCGGGTCATCGTGAGGCCAGGTCGTTCGGTTCCCGGCTCGCCATCGCCGAGTTGCGCGTAGCCAAGCGCATGGAGAGCGGCGAGCACCGAATTGCGGTCCGCCGGGGCAATGAAGAGATCCACGTCCGCCAGCAACCGCTCCTCGATGCGGTAGAATCGGCCGACCAGCGCGATGCCCTTGAAGAAGAAATGGCGGAGTCCCTCGGCGCTCAGCGCGCGCGAGAGTTCATGCGCCGCCTTGCGCATTTCGCGTGCGCGCTGCAGCCAGGGGCCCTGCTGCACGTCGGGGTCGCTGGTGTCGTGGCGTTCGAAAAAGCGCCGCACCCCGAACCGGCCGGCCAGATCGAGCCCCGCATCCGGTCCGGACAGGCCCAAGGCGTCGGCCGCCTCATCGAACTGGCGACGCAGGCGCTCGACAAGGCGGGGGCGCCGGGGTTCGGCATGGGGTGCGGACACGATCGAAAGGTACATGGACCTGAGACGAGTTGAACCTCAGACCTCGAACAGGGTCGCGTGGAATGGGCCGTGCATCGGTTCGCGCGGTAAGGGCGCGGTCAGGGCAGCACGGCAAGCCCCAGGGCGGTGGCGTTGTTCCGCACGCGGTCGTCGAGCGACACCACCGCAAGGTCGGCGTAGGCGTCGGCCGTGAGTCGGGCCGTGGCCAGGTGCACGGCGTCCAGGGTGCGTACCGGTTCGACGGGAAACGGGAGCCGTGCGCGGTCCAGCACGACGTCGGTCATGGCAACGAGAGCCCACGAAGCGCTCGCGGCATCCAGGAGCTTCTGCGCCGCGGACGCGTCCGCCTGATCGAGTCGCCCAGTTTGGACGCCGCGACGCAGGGCACGGGCACATTCGAGCGTGGTCAACGACGAGGCGATGACGCGCTCCGCCGATGCGAAATGCCGCCGCACCACCTCCTCGCCAGGCTCGTGCAGCAACCAACTCAGCACGGCGCTGCTCTCGGCGTACGCGATCACACGGAATCGCGTTCCGCGTCGAGCAGTTGCCGGGCGGTGCCCGGTGCGGCCTTGACTGGGGATGCGCCGTACACCGAGGCATGATGCGGTTCGCCGACGCGAATCGGCACGACCTGGCCCAGCGCGCGCAGCGCGCGGTCCACCGGCAACAACGACGACTCCGGCCGTGGCGCCCGAATCTCCGCCACGACCTCTCCACGATCGGTCACAAGAATCTCCTCACCGCCCCGCACGTCGCGGAGGTACTGGCTCAAGTGGGCCTTGAGGGAACGGATGCCGACGGTTTTCATTCTGCCAATGTAGTCTCAGGAGACTACATTGACAATCGGCCACTTCATGCCGGCCTATGTGCCGTGCGTTTCACGAAGGTGCCGACGTTGCGGGAGACCGTCAAGTGGAGTCACCCGCCTGCCAAAAAAAACCCGGTTCAGGACTCTCGGTGGTTCGCCTTCTACCGTATGCGCCTCAGTTCGACGCGCCGGTTCTGCCAGGCATCGCCTTCCGTGCCCTCCCGGAAGATGGGCTGCGTCTGGCCATAGCCCCGTGCCACCATCCGATCATCGCGGACGCCACGCGACACGAGGTAGGCCCGCACGGCCTCGGCCCTCCGCTGCGACAGCGCCATGTTGTACTCGGCCGTGCCCACCGCACTGGTGTGGCCTGCGACCTCGAAGCGCACGTTTGCCCACTCGGGCTCACGCAGTGCCCGGGCCACGCGATCGAGGATTTCACGGGACTCCGGGGTCAGGACCTCATCGTCAAGGGGAAAGTTGACCCCCTCGAGCAGGAGCGTATCGCGCAGCACGATGACCTGCGGCGGCGGCGTCCGGAAGGGGACGTACACCCGCACCGTATCCACGCGCGTCACGGCTCGCGGACACGCCGGACACGACCTTGGCGCCACCGCCGGTGCCCTCCGGCCCCCGACGAAGTACGAGACGCCGAGCGTGACCACGGGGTTGGAGACCGTGCTTCTGCTTCGGACCGTCGGGTCGTTGTCGAGGTCGTAACCCTCGAACTGCATCCGGCCCTCAAGCCGCAGCGCAATGTTGTCCCCGACAAAATGTCGGATCCCCACGCCGGCATGCGCGCCCCAGGTCGAGTGCGTGACCCGGTCGTTGTTCCCGCTGATCCGGGTCAACCCCGTGCCGACGAGGAGGAACGGGCGCGTCTTCGCGTTCAGGTTCAACGTGTAGGTGACTGCGGCCGTCGGCGTCATATAGGTCACGCCGGACCCGATGGCCCCGCCGCCGCTGACGCTGAATCCGAGGTTCGGGGTGAAGTTGTAGCCCACGCGGGCCACGGCGGTGGGCGTGACCTGACGCGGGCTGGCCGTGTTGGCGAACCGGAATTCCGGCGCCCCACTCCCGAGAAAGGCACGGAGGTCGGCGTCCAGAAACATCACGCCTCCGCCCAGACTGAACTCCCAGCTACCCGTGCGGTCAATCGGCCGCGGCTGCTGGGCCGTCGCCGGGCTGGCAAAAAGCGTTGCCAGCACGAGGGCCATCGTCAAGAAAAGTTGGTTACGCATGTGTTCGTTCTCCCCAGTCTTTCGAGTCAATGCTCTCGGCCGTGCAGCGTCTACGGCAGGGTGATGGTGTTGTTGGTACCCAGCTCCACGGCCCCGTTTCGTGCCAGCGCTCTCCCGAGCATGGTGGCGTTATCCACCAGGGTGATGGACTGGAGGGCGAGGATGTTGCCCCGGAACGTCGTGCCGGTGCCGAGGGTCGCTGAGCTGCCGACCTGCCACCACACGTTCTGCGCCTGGGCGCCGTTGATCAGGGCGATGTTCGCGCTGGTGCCGGTCGTAAGCGTCGACCCCATCTGGAACACGAACCGTGCGTTGGCGTCTCCCTGGCCGTCGAGCGTGACGGTTCCCGTCACCTCCAGCGATGACGCGACGCAGTACACACCCGGCGGGAGGGTCCGTCCGCCGATATCGGCGGGGGTCACGACGGTATTGCACGGCAGGGCCACCAACACATCGTAGGCCGTGGTGAGATTGTTCTGCGCGGTCTGCGCGACCGCCGTCCCCAACTCACTACTGCCGCTGAAGGAGCATACTCCCGGCCCGAAACCCGTGAGGGCGGTGCCCGGGTAGATACCGATGTCGGCGTCGATGAAGCCGCCAATGACGCAGCTTACCGTCGAGCCGGCCAGGATCCCGTAGGTCGCCGCCGTTCCGAGGGGTGGACCGGGCGGCGGTCCTGAGGTCACAACCGCCGTGGCAAAACCCGAAACGTTGCCGCTCGTGGCCTTGACCGTATTGATGAACGTCCCGGGCATCGCGCCCGCGGTGAACAGGCCGGTGGCGGCGTCAATCGTTCCGCCGCCCGCCACGACCGACCAGGTCGGCGCGGACGCAAGCGCCACGACCGCACCGGTAGCGTCCTGGCCTTCCGCAGCAAACTGGATGGTGCCGCCGACGACGGCTCCCCCGGGGTTGGGCGTGACCACAATCGCCACCAACTCGCCCGGTGCGGTCACCGTCACCGTCGCGAAGCCCGAGATGTCACCACTGGTTGCCCGGACCGTGTTGGTAAACGTCCCGGTCGCTGTGCCCGCGGCGAACAAGCCCGAGCTGGTGTCAATGGTGCCGCCGCCCGCCACCACGGACCAGGTGGGCGTAATGGAAACGAGATTGCCGTCGGCGTCGGTGCCCGTGGCAACGAATGGCTGGATCCCACTGATGGGGAGGCTTTGGGGGTCGGGCGTGACCGTGATCGTGGTCAGCGCGCTGGGCCCGACCGGATCGGAATGCTCGCACGCCAGACCGACCAGGGCCGCGAACGGGACGATGGCAAGAAGTCGCGCCGCAAGTCCCAGCGAAGGCCTGAACATGATGGTTCCTCTTTCTCCTTGGGTTTTCTCGCGTTCCGACGACGGGGCAACGCGTGTTTTCACTACAGACGGAATGATCGTGGCTTCGCCAACGGGGGACCATCGCTCAATCGGGTGAAAGGGGAGCTAGTTCCATGTGCGGAGTGGGGACTAGTACGCGCGGCAGATGTCGCGGACCGCTAGGCTTCGCCGGGCGGTTCCGTGGCGTCATCACCCGCGACCGTCATGGGCGCCGTGACCGAGAAGCCCGCCTGCAGCGCGCGCAGTGCGGCCTCGATCCTGCGATTGATCTCTTCGGTCTGGTCGGGGCGATCGCTCACGACCAGGATGTGCGTGACCAGCTCCTCGACGACCAACCTGCCCGTCCACGTCCGCGTCCTGCGCCTGGACTCCACGCACTCCTGGTCGAGTATCGTGTGGATCACGTGCAGCCGGTCCTTGTCCTGTGGCGGCACGATCTCGTAGGCGTACGCCCACATGGGAGTCGGTGACCCACCCGCTTTCACTTGTACCATTCTCACTGGCCCTTTCTGTTTCCCCCAGGTACGGTCGAACGATCGAACGGTATACCGGACCGCCGCGCGTGGATATCACCCAAAAGAGGGAAAACGGGATTACATCGCGACGGCCCTTCCCGGCGTCAACGCATCGGATCCGACACCCCCCGGGGGGTTGCTTGCAAGCCTTTCGCCGGCGAGTAGGTTATGCACATGCCACGCATGAGACGGAAGAGCGAAGGAGCCGATGTCGCCGGCCCGCCGGACAGTGCCGGGGGAAAGGTGATCTCCGTAGCACTCATCGAAGACAATCAGTTGGTGCGCGAGGGCCTTGTTGCGCTGCTGGCGGCCATCCCCGACGTCCGTGTGGTCGCCGCCGAATCCAGCGCCGACACGACACTGCTGCGGAACGCGAACGCGCAGGTGGTGCTCCTGGATCTCGGTCTGCGGAACGGCGACAGCCTGCAGCTGGCGCAGAATGTCAGGAAGGACTGTCCTGAGACCAGGATCGTCGTCATGGATCTCCTGCCAGCGCCCGAGGAGGTCAGCCAATTCCTCCAGGCGGGTGTAGCCGGGTTCATCATGAAGGACGCCGCCATCGAGGACCTCGTGCAGACCATCCGGTCCGCCGCGGAAGGTGGCCACATCCTGCCGGCCCAGAGGGCCGCCACGCTGCTTTCCGAGATTGCCAAAGAGGCCGTCGTCAGCGGTCGACCCGACACGATCGAGTCGGTGCGCTTGACGCAGGGTGAACGCGCGGTGATCGGCTTGATGGCCGAGGGTTTGACTGACAAGGACATCGCCGCACGGCTCGAGATGGCGACCCATACGGTCAGGAACCACTGTCGCAATGTCATGGAAAAGCTCGCCCTGCACACGCGCTTGCAGGTCGCCGCCGAGGCCTACCCAGATGCCGTTCTCCCGACCCCGTCGGCAGGAGCGCTCGGTGGGATGCTGCCAGATGACGCGGTCGCGGTCAGGATCCCGGTTCTGCTGGTGGAGGACAACCGACTGCTGCGTGAGGGGATCGTCAGTATCCTGCGCGCCTACGCCGACCTGGATGTCGCAGTGGCGGAAAGCGCCGATACCGCGTTGCGCCACCTGACCGAGGTGACGCCGCCGCCACGGGTGGTGCTGATGGACTCGGGCCTGGCCGGTGACGATACCTCCAAGCTGGTGGAACGCATCATCGAAACGGTTCCCGGGGCAAGCGTCATCGTGATGGATCTGGTGCCGGGCCCGGAAGACCTGGTCGAATTCATCCAGGCGGGGGCGTCCGGATTCATCATGAAGGACGCAACCATCGACGTCTTCGTCACCACGATTCGGCGGGTAGCCACGGGGGAGCAGGTGCTTCCGCCCGTTCTGACGGGAACGCTTTTTTCGCACATCGCGCAACAGATGGCCCGCCGTGCCTCGCGCAGGGCGTCGGCAGCGGTCCGGCTGACGCAGCGCGAGCAGGGGGTCATCGGGCTGCTCGCGGATGGCCTGAGCAACAAGGAAATTGCCCAGCGGATTCACCTTTCCCCGCACACCGTGAAGTGCCACGTGCGCAACATCCTGGAGAAGCTCGCGCTCAACAGTCGCCTGCAGGTGGCCGCGTACGTACATGACACCAAGCGGGAAACCGAGTCATCGTAAACCCGTCTTCCTGACACCCTGCGCCGGCGCCCCCGTAAGCATTAGTCCTTTTTCTCACCCTTTCGGCCAATACCTGCCGTCTGGCGTCGTGGCTACTGTACGAACGTGGCACGGCACCGGGCGTCGCATGGCCGACGCGCGCTCCGGGAGAGCGATCCGGTGGGCAGCGAAGCAGAGTGCGAACGCCGGTCGTCGAGCTCCCTGCTCGGCGGCCGGTGGTCGCCCAACGGACGAGGAGCCTCGATCATCACGCTGCGGGAGCGGCTGATGGTGAGGATCAACTGACGATGAGACTACTTATAATTGCGGGACTCGTGCTCGCCGCCCTTGGCGTCTTCATTCTCACGAAGGGCCTCACCTACGGCCCGGAGAGCAGCGTCGTGCGGGTTGGCGATTTTCAGATGTCTGCGGAGACGGAGCGCGCGATTCCTCCGTGGGCTGGGTGGGTTGCTGTCCTGGGCGGCGTGGCGCTGATAGGCGCCGGAGTCGGCAGGCGGCGTTCTCGCTGATCCGCACTCCAGTACGGGAGGAAGCATCATGCCGTGGTATTCAATGATCGTGATCGTTCTCGCCGCGTCGCCGCTGGCACAGGGCGGCGATCCCGCCCCGTCGATTCTCGAGGGATTACGCCTTCCGACGCTGGCGGCCGAAGCCCGGAGGGCTGGCGTTGCCGAGGCGGGCGTGCGCGCGTTGCTGGATCGGCTGCGACGGGGCGGTGTGCCGGCCGATGAAGCCGCGTGGATCGTGGGTGAGGAAGTTGAATCGGTGCGTACCGGAGCGCCCACGGACCAGTTCGGCGGGTTCGTGCGGCGACAGCTCGAGGCAGGGCTCCGTGGCCGCGACCTGGCTGAGGCAATCCGAGCCGAGCACCGGACGCGCCGCCGGGGCGATGCGCCGGGTCGTCCGGGCCGAGAGCAGGACACACTTCGGCCGGGCGGGAGGAGACCATGACCGCCCGCATCCGGTGGGGATTAACCGTCGGCGCCGTGCTGGTCCTGGCGGCCGGATGTACGCGTTCTGATGCCGAGGCAGATGACACACGCCACACGGCTGATGCCACGCGTGCAGCCTCGACCCCCGTGGACCGCGCCGTCGCCGTGGCGCGCGCCCTCCACGCCAACCCGGCGGCGACGGACTCGATTCTTTCGGCGCACGGCCTCAACCGTGCGGGATTCGACGCGCTCATGTACGACATCGCCTCGGATTCTGCGTGGGCCCGGGCGTATGCAGAGGCGATCCGGTAGCGCCCGCACAAGGCGCGGTTCGCGCAGCATGAATGCGCCACAGATTCGGAGGTTCGTGAAGGAGAGCTCACCCCGTGCCTCGGTTCTGCCCAAAGGTGATCCAGAAGCCATTGGGATCGCGAATAATGAACTCCCGCATCCCATAGTCGGTGTCATCCAGCTCCGCGACGATGGGTACCCGGTCCCGGAGGGACAGGTAAAGCTGGTCGACCTGTTCGACATCCACGTACAGGTCGACCTCGCGCCGCTCCGCCGTACTCGGGCGGCCCCCCTGGTTGAGCATCAATCGGGTGCTACCGCCGAGAGGATGGCAAAGCTCACACCCTCGCCCCCGTCGGCGAAGGTCTCCAGGACGGTGAAGCCGATCGTCTCGTACCACGCTGCGGCCGCCCGCACATCGGGCACATGGATCATCGGGGTGGCTGCCCTGAGGGTCATCGCTGTCTCCGGGCTCAACGTGCGCTTCATCCTTCACGCATGTCCGACCAGCGCGCCGCGCGTTGTGCCTCTGTGGTCTCTTCGATCCGTGATGCCACCGTCCACACATGCCCCGACGGGTCAAGGATCCGCGCCGTCCGGTCCCCCCAGAACTGATCCTGTGCCGGCGTCAGAACCTTTGCGCCCATCGCAACCGCACGCTCCACCGCGGAATCCACATCCGCGACGTATACAAAGATCACGACCGGCGAGCTCCCATCAGGATTGGGTACGCGGCTCGCGACCATGTCGAGGGATTCGGCTTGGACCACCACGAGCGCCTCGTTGATGCGCATTGCTATGTGAATCGCCGAGCCGTCCGGTCCCGGTCGTCGTACCTGCTCGACCGCCCCAAAAGCCGACGCGCAGAAGTCCATCTCGGCTTCGGGATTCCGGCAGACCAACATCGGAAATACGGCCTGCACACCCTGTGGGATCGTGTTGCGGGCTGCCATCACATTCCTCTCGCAAGCGTCATAGCGGCCTAACGTCCCGCGCGTGACGCGCGAGCGCCCGCTCGCCGGCCACACCGGTACCATGGGCGATCGAGATGCTTCAGTGCGCTCATATCAACCCTCGGTGGTCGCGCTCGCCGCGTCCACGCGCTCGCCCTATACCGCAGCAGATCACAGATGATCTCACACCCGCGGCCGCCGGCTGCACCGCCAGCTTAGCCAGCGACATCACACAAATGGGGCCAGAAGCCCGCGCCCGACCTTTAGCCATCCCTCCGATTCCATGAAGAAGATTCGGACGAACGCGCCCGCCAAGACGGCTACGCTGATGAAGTGCACCGGATGGACTCGTCGCCGAGTGAGAACGTCAAAGGCCATTGCCGCGAACAGCGGTGACAACCATACGAGTAGAAACACGACGGGCGACTCGAACGACATGCGCGCGACTGCGGCGAATGCCAGGGCGACGGTAGCCGCCAAGATCAGGCGCTTGTGGATCTCCGATCTTCGACGGTACGCGATCGCGGCCCCAAAGAAGCCGGCAAACAGCACCATGTCGACCAGCGGGAGCAACATGAAACCCGCCGCGCGGTCCATCGTCCACTCGCCGGTGCGCACGTGCAGGACCGGTGCGGCGAAGCTGACGATGAGCCCGAGCACGAGCACGAGGGCCCCGTACGCTACTCCGACCTTCCCGAGGCGGCGATGCATGTGGACCCGCTTCGTGGCCACGAGCGACACCTGGGCCAGCAGCAGCAGCATCCATCCGCTGAAGACCGCTCCGTGAACGTGAATGATCCAGGGCCTGGTCACGCCACCGCCCAGCAGCGGCCCGAAATACGAGGGCCAGAAGCCGTACACCACCATCGCAATCAGCATCAGCGTGAGCACGACGTAGAATCGTCTGGGCCACGTGCGCTGTGGGAGGACGGTGTGTCGCGGCGATGCGGCAACATCCACCGCTGTGTCGGCTGTGCTGGACATTTCACACCCTCCTCGGTGTGCTTTCGTTGTCAGGCTAACGCCCGGCCATACGTTGCGAGCGATCTCTCGCCAAGCGGACGGCGGGCTGAGCGTCCTTGATCTCTCCACGCGCCAATCATTCAGCCATCCGCCGCGCTCGTCAACGTCATCGCCTGGTTAGGCGGCGTATCCTCGCATCCGTCGGATGGTTACGGAGCCGGCGTGCCCATGCCGCGCGCGATCTTCCAAGAACCATCCGCTTGACGCCGCCACACGAACAGATAGCGACCACGAAGCGTAACGGCGGCCCCGCTTTGCGGCTGCAAAGTTTCCAGATATGTCCCGCGCTGCACGGCCATATCCTGGCTGACGAGGATTTCGTCGGTGTTCTCTGTAACCTCCGTCAAGCGGTTGGTCGCAAAGATGCCCTGCACCAGAGAGTCGAGTGCCACGCGCCCGACGACCGTGGGCGTGCCGGCATCCATGTAGACTGCGTCGTCGGTCCACAGAGCTGCTACACCGGCAGGATCGTTATTTCGCAGCGCGGTCGCATACCGCCGCATCCCAGCCGCAACAGAGTCGCGGATAGAGGCGGCGTCCACAGCGGGTGTAGCTGCGGGTCCGGTACAAGCCGTCGACACGAGTGCGACGATGGACACTAAAAATCGAGCGTGCATCTGGAACCTCCTCCGAAGTAGGGACCAACGGACTGTGCAAGGTGCAGGGAAGCCGCCTAACGCTACGCTTCTGCCGCAAAGCGGGCCAGCTGGGACTCAGCCGGTGTACGCCCGTCGGCCCGCTTTGCCAGCAGCAAGCGAATGTTAGGCGGCACGCGATGATTCATGCCCTAGCGACTCTCTCTGTTGCTAGGCAGTCACCGGCGACTTCCGCGCGGCCACGCCAGTCGGTTGTGCGAACGCGCCAGGGAAGGCAGGTCCGATGGAATTTCCCAGCGGACGGGCGAGAGCACAACGCGGTCCGGCAATCGCGCAGTGGAGCCAGTGCGCAGGAAATCCGCGAGTGCGCGAGCGAAGGCCGTGTCAGCGGCCTGCGCCTCGGCGAGCGCTGAGTGCGTACCACCCTCTACGGTGACGAGCCTTCCACGACGCAGGTTGGGGAGGATTTCCAGCGCATTTTCGTATGGTGTACTCAGATCCCACGTTCCGTGAACAATGACGGTGGGGATGTTCGACACCACGTCACGGCGGAAGTCGTCGCCCAGGTCCACGTTCCATTCGCGGCACATCTCGACTTCCCAGGACACCCCGCCATCACCAACTATGCGATGTAACGAATCGGTGCCGATCCGTCTGATGCGGGCGGGAGTTCCGCCCGATGCGCAGTCGAGCATCTCCGCGGCGCCCACGTTGTAGCTGAAGGGCCAGCGAGGTTGTGTCGAGCCCTGCACTCGCGCCGCCAGCCGTCGCGCTGCGGGAGTGAAGTCGCCGTAGAACACGCGCAGGATCTCCGCCGGCCAGCGTCCGACGCCCGAGCGAGTGTTGGCCGAACCCGTGTAACCGAACGCGAAGGACGGTATCATGTCCGCGCCGAAAATAATCGTCTGCGAGGGCGCCGAAGTCGAATCACGCACCTCGACCGTTACGGGTGCGCGGGACAATCTCGCGGCGATCGAGTCCAGAGCAGCGAGGAGGCCACCTTTCGGAAGGAGCTCAGCGACCTGCGGAGAAGACTCCGCCGAAGCAGCGATGCGGCGAAGCGCGGCGTAGCGATGAGCGGGATCGTCATACGTGTGGTCGGGACCTTCCGTTCCGCTCAGGAGCACTCGTGCGACCAGGTCCGGATGGAGTCGCATGAGCGCGAGTGCCCAGTGCGAGCCGAAGCTCCCTCCGCGAACCACGATGCTGTCGTAGCCGAGCGCGCGGGCTATATCGGCCACATCATGCGCCGCTTCGACGACGGTGAATCCCTTCGGATCGAGTCCGGCATCCAGCCAGTACTGGCGACACCGCCTGGCGTGTTCGACTCCCATGGCGCGCTCGCACAGCGTATTCGGCGGCGATGTATAAATGCCCCGCTGACCGACGACGATGAAGTCGGCGAAGCCGATTGTCGGCAGGATCTGCCGCTCGTAGTACCCCTCATCGGCGAGATTGACGTGTAGTCCGTCGTGCCCCGGCCCTCCCGGTAAGCGAAAGACCGGGGGCGCGTTCGTCGGTGTGAGCGCGCGGAACCGCCACACCTCGACGCCGAGCACGCCGCGCAACGGATCGCTGCGGAGCATGGGCACGAACATGAGGCCGCGCTCTGCCTCGACGAGTCTTCCGTCGCGCGTGGCGACGCGCTCGGGGACCAGGAAAAGCGTACCCGGAGCTGGAGCCGGGCCGGTGCCGCGGTTGATGCGCGAGCTTTGCGCGTAGGTGGTGAGTGCGGATGAGAGCAGCAGCAGGGAAGCGAGTGCTGCGTGTGAGACCGATTGGTGCATCCTGTCCTCGGCGGGCGCGTGAAAAGACCTAGCGCTACGCCATCGCGAACGGCGGCAGCGCAGAATGAAAGTTGCGGCAGGCGAGCGCAGCGCGCCAGCTGCTTCCAAAGCACACGCCGTCTGCTATAAGCGTTCGAGGGCTGACCAGCCCTCGCTCCGCGTAGGCGCCCCGTGAGACGGCGCCGACCACGCGTGCCCTTCAAAGTTGGTCGTTCGGCCGAGCCCGAGCCGCATGTGTTACCTATGTTCCCGGACACCTGTGTTACCGATGTTCCCGACTGCTCAGACTGTGCGACGGCGAGCTCAAAGCGGCCAGTCCCGCAGAATGCGTTCTGTCTCCTCCGCATGCGTGCTCTCGTCCCGAACCATGTCTTCCAGTTGGACGACCAAGCCCTTATCGCCGAACTCTTCCGCATCCTTGGCACGCTGGGTGTAATCAGCGATGGCCCTGCGCTCGGCCTCTAG
>JBBDNM010000079.1:0-12301 GCA_040877595.1 Gemmatimonadales bacterium
GGGCGGCTGGGTCTCTTTGAGCATGGGCGGCGTACGATTGCAGGGATACCTAGTGGGGCGTAGAATGGGATGAGGCAGCCAACCGATGGTTTTGCGGGTACGGAGCCCTCTTGACCTGCTCCTGCCCCGGTGGGATTAGGCTGTGAAGGATTGCAAGGTTCGTCCAAGCCGATGTGATGCTGTTTGAGCGCATTGGCGATGAAAAGGAGCTTGTGTTTGAGCCGGAAGGTGCCGACGTTGGTAACGTGTTCACGATGAAGTGTCCCGGGTACTCGAGGCGGGGGTAGCTGCTCGGGATAGGGCCGCGGGACGCGGTATATGCCGAGCTGGGGGTGCGGCCGCCGAGGTACTCGTGCGGCCGTTCGTCGTTGTAGAGCGTGCGGAAGCGATTGAAGGCCCGCTGCTGGGCGGCGAGAGTGGCCCGCGCGGAAGGTGAAGGCCTACAGTTCTTGAGTTCAAGCTGACCGCGGTGCGCTTGAGTCAGCAGCCGGGGATTCAGGTGCAGGCGGTGGCGCAGGCGTTGGACATTCATCCGTTTCTGTTCCGCTCGAAAACCGACATCTTCGCGTTCCTCGAGACGCGACGCGGGGCGTACGCGGTGACGCGGTTGTGTGCCCTCTATGGGGTGATGCCCGGCGGCCGCAGCACGGTGTTTACCCCCTGACGGCGTGTGTTTGCCACATGCTGACGGCGTGTGTTTGATGGCTTGCACCACATTTACAAGATCAGACCGCGCGCGTGACGGTTGCTGTGGGGTTCACCTGGACGGCTGCCGTCGACTGCCACTCCGTGGCGCCGGAGCCAAGCCATGAAAATCAAACGCTTCCAACCGGTCGTTGCGCTCGCGTGCCTCCTTCTTGGGCCACCCGGCCAAGGGCTCCCGCACGAATCGACGCACCATGAAACCCTTGCGCAGGGCGCAACGACCCAAGCCGAGGGCCTGGTCCGGTACCGGGTCCGACCGGTGCATGGTGATACGTTGGTCCGCCTCGACATAACCGTGACCTTCCAGGCCGGGGCCGAAGGACGCACGCGCGTCGCCATGCCCGCGGATCGGTTCGGCGTCCAGGACATGTACCAATGGGTGCTCGGCCCAGACGCCGATGCAGGCGTCAGGCTCGAGCAGGTCGAGCCGGGCGTGTACCTGGCTCATCATGAGCCGGGACGTCAGGTGCAGGTCTCGTACACCTTGGCGTACGACCCCCGGGCGGCTGGCTTCGTCGCGTTCGGACCGGACGTAGGGCCCGACCATTTCCACTTTTTCGGTTCACAATGGATGGCACGCGTCGGCGCGACCGACGGACCACGACACGTGGAGGTGACCTTCGACCTCCAAGCCTGGACCGACCCGGTCGGAAGCTCATACGGCATCGGCGCGGGACCACATGTGGTCGAGGCCACGGACTACGACCTGGACTACAGCGTGATCGCCGGGGGCGGCTATCGCACAGCGCGCGCCAGTTGTCGTGGACGTCCGGTTATGACCATGGTGCATGGGGCGTTCGCGATCGCGGACCACGAGATCTTCTCGCTTGTGGAACGCATCGTGTGTGGTCAGCGGGAGGCCTTCGACGACTTCGATCGTCCCTTCTTCACCGTGTTCATCACGGAGCGGGAACGGCTCGAGGCAGGCGCCCCCCTGCTCAACGGCTTCACGGCTTTCCTGGAGCCGGATATCGCCTTTGCGGAGCTTCGCGGGCTGCTGGCTCACGAGATGATCCACACGTGGTTCCCTCGCTCGGCTTGCCTGGTGGATCCCGCGCGACCGGAGGCGTCCGAGGCATGGACCCGCTGGTTTCACGAGGGGTTCACGGAGTACCTGGCGCGGCGCGTGCTGGTGGACCAGGGCCTCGCATCACTCGATTGGATGGTGGACCGCACGAACGAAGACCTCGAGCGGTTGGGTTATCACCCGTACCGCACTCTCACCCTCGAGGAACTTGAGGCCGCCATGCGCGAGCGCCGATACAACAACCATCATCACCGGCTGCACTATCTGCGTGGCGCGCTCCTCGCCCTCAACTGGGATACCGGCATTCGGACGGCGTCTCGCGGGGAGCGGTCCCTGCTTGATGCCATGCGGCAGGTTGTGGCGGGCGCGCGCCGGTCCGGAGGTACGATCACCACACCGCAATTCCACGAGATCCTGCATTCGCTGGGAGTGGAGTCGCGAGCCGACATTCGCCGACACCTGGAACAGGGCGAGGCGCTAGCACCAGCGGCCCGCGCGCTCGGTCCTGACTTTCAGCTTGTGCGGCGTCGCGCACCCGCCTTCGAGCCAGGCCTCAGCATGGCGTCCCTGATCGAGAGTGACCGCGTGGCCGAAATCGTGCCGGGCGGCGCCGCGGAACGGGCCGGCCTCAGGGAGGGCGCCGTGGTTGCGGGAACGGAGAATGCCGCGCCATGGACGGGGCGTTGGGATCCCCGCGCCCCGATGGTGCTCCTCGTCGTCAGTGGAGGCGAACGGCGTCGGGTGGTGATCGACGCCACCGCGGGCGAGATCGAGATTCCTGTCTTTCGGCGTGTGCCGCGATAGACTCGGTGGACCACGCCCCCGACGCCGGGAACGCCGCGGGATTCGAGTAGCCTGGTGCGCGTGGTGCTGTGATCCGTGCGCCCCGCTCGGCGTGCAGGGTCCGGCGGACCTCTTGCCGCCGTAGCCGGTATCCTCCCGTTGACGCCCTGGCTAACGAACGGTCTCGACCGACCAAAGGCAGATCGGGCTGTCACCCCCTCGACGTTGGCCGCTGAAGCGGCCCAACGCTAGATACAAGGCAGCAGCCGAACCCAAGTCGAGGGAGGAGTAATGAGGATCCAGCATACGATTCCCACCCTGGCATTGTCGGTGCCGCTCGCTTTGATTGCCTCGTGCTCTACGGCTCAGCAGGCGGAGAATGATTGGGCCCTGGCCTCCGTTGCAAATCAGATCGAGGCGCTCGTTGCTCCGCAGGCGGAGGCCGGGTTGCTCAGCGGGATCATTCTTGTCGCTAGGGGGAACCAGGTTCTCTTTCAGCGAGCATATGGCTCCGCCAACTGGGAGCTTGGCGTCCCCAACTCACCATCGACGCGTTTCGGCATCGGCTCAATTACCAAACCGTTGACTGAGACGCTCGTCCACGTCCTTGCAGAAGCCGGTCGGATTGATCTTGATGCACCGGTGGAGCGATACCTGCCCGGTTTTCCGAGAGGGCCAGACGGAGGCACTCCCACAATGCGTCATCTGCTGACACATCGGTCGGGAGTGCCCCATCGCGTGACGAATCCGATCGAAGAGACCCAGGTGCTGTCCCCGGCGGACATCGTGGAACGCGTCCGGGCAAGCGGCCTGCTGTTCGAGCCCGGAACCCAGAGGCTTTACAGCAGCGCAGGTTATACATGCCTGGCACGTGTGATTGAGGTCATTGAGGACAAGCCTTTCGAGGCGGCCTTGGCCGAGCGGGTCTTCCGTCCAGCCAGAATGACTGCGGCGATCAGCGAGACGGGCCAGGGGTTGATGCCCTGGAGGGCGATGCCTTATCGACTTGGTGCCGCCGGGCGGCAAATCGTCGTCAAAGCTGCACCGTACAAGGATCTTCGTTTTCTCACAGGTGCGGGATCGGTCTACGCGACGGCGGAGGACTTGCTGCATTTCGTCCATGCGATCCGGGCCGGTGTCTTCGGCACCGGTCTTCGGGACGAGTCGTTCGGCAGTGAACCAACTACATGGCATAGCTGGACGGGCAGGACAAATGGATACGAAGCATCCGTGGACGTGCAGCCCGCGGGGAATCTAACCTTCGTGTTCCTCAGCAACCTTCAGTCGGCAGCCAACTGGCAGATACGCGAGCAGATCCAGAGTGGACTGCTGGGGCGACGACCCGGTGCTATCTCCCTTCCTCCACCCGTAGCGGAACCGTTTGAGGAACCTGCATCACTCTTGGGCTCATACGGACCGGCAGAGATCACGCTGATCGATGGCAGCCTGTTCCGGGGCGACAACGAGTTCTATCCAATTGAAGGTCGGCGATACTACATCCCCGGGAGTGGCACGACCATGCGCTTCCGCCGGGACTCGACGGGGAAGGTGGATGCGATCATCTCGATCGGCGGCGGGGGCCAGGAGTCCGTCTTGCCCAAATCAGGCGGGGCGTAACGCCAAACCGCCAGACTACATAGCGACTGAACAGCCGGGAACATCGTTGACACAAGTGTCCGGGAACATGGGTAACACATGGGGCCCGGGCTCGCCCGTGCGATGGGCCCTTGTATGTAGCAGATGGTGCCTCTTCTCTGCATACTACGGTGGGTGACAGCCCGGATTGCCCTGGGTCCGTGAGACCGTCCTTCAGCAGGGGCGTCACCCACCACGTGTTGTCAGCCCGAACAACTGCCAGGGGCACCAACCCCGCATTGACGCAAGGTCGGGCCGCAACGCGCCCTCCCGAGGAGGCCTGAATGTCTGCGACCCCAGTAGTCATTGGCATCGATGTGGCTAAGGCGTGGCTGGATGTGGCGACCTATCCGGTGGCGCGTCCCCCGGCACGGGTACCGAACACGCCCGAGGGCCATGCGACCCTGTTGGCCGCGTTGCATGGGCTGGCCCCGACGCTCGTCATCCTCGAGGCGACCGGCGGGTACGAAATGGCCGTGGTCGCGGCGCTGGCCCACGCGGGGTTGCCGGTGGTGGTCGCGAATCCGCGTCAGATCCGGGACTTCGCTCGGGCCACTGGCCGAGTGGCGAAGACCGATGCCATTGACGCGGCCACGCTGGCCCTGTTTGGGGCGCGGGTCCAGCCGCCCCCACGGCCGCTGCCGGATGCCGAGACCGTCTTGCTCGACGCCCTGCTCGGGCGGCGCCGCCAACTGCTGGAGATGTTGGGGGCCGAGCGCAATCGGTTGGAACATGCGCCACCGCCGGTGGCCCGCGATCTGCGCGCCCACATCCAGTGGCTTGAGCGCCGGGTGCAGGCCGTGGACAAGGCGCTGGGGGCGGCCGTGCAAGCGAGCCCCGTGTGGCGGGCGCAGGAGGACTTGCTCCGGTCGGTCCCGGGCGTCGGGCGGGTGATCGCGTTGACCCTTCTCGCCGAGCTGCCCGAACTCGGGACGCTCACGCGGCGGCAGGTCGCCGCGCTCGTCGGGGTGGCCCCCCTGGCGCGGGACAGCGGGACCCGCAGCGGGCGGCGCATCATCTGGGGCGGGCGCGCGAGCGTCCGTACGACCCTGTACATGGGTGCCCTCAGCGCCGCGCGCTGCAACCCGGTCCTCCGTGTGTTCTATCAACGCCTCCGCGCCGCCGGCAAGCCGCACAAAGTCGCCCTGGTCGCCGTGATGCGGAAACTGGTCACGATCCTGAACGCCATGGTCCATCACCATCAACCATGGCGGGTCGAGGCCCTTGACTTGCAACACAACTGCTGAAGGGCGGGGGTGCGAACTCTGCGCACCAGCGGCGTGCGATTGCAGGGATATCTGGTGGGGCGTAGAATGGGGCGTGGTAGCCAAGCGATGGTTTTGCGGGTACGGCTACACGTTAGACACCCGAAAACGGCCTTGGAGTAGATTCAAGGAGTCCGCAGTAGGAGGAGACCATGCTGGCAGTCGCGAGTGTCATTCATAGTGATCCCGACATTCTCAGTGGCGCTCCGGTGTTCGTTGGCACCCGAGTACCGCTGCAGAATCTCATCGACTATCTCGCCGCAGGCGATAGCCTTGAGAAGTTTCTCGACGCGTTTCCGAGTGTCACCCACGAGCAGGCCACGGCGGCGCTCGCACTCGCGGGCGAAGCGCTGGCCGACCGTGCGCGTCCTCATTGATGAGTCGCTGCCGCGACAGCTGGTGCCGCTGCTCATTGGGCACGCTGCGCGGATGGTCCAGGCAGAGGGGTGGTCGTCCGTGCAGAACGGCGAGTTGCTCCGCCGCGCGGCGGCGGCCGGGTTCGACGCGTTCGTCACGCCGGATCGGAAGCTCGAGTACCAACAGGACATTCCAAGTGCCGGGTTGGCGGTCGTGGTCCTCGGAGCGCACACGAATCGCATCGAGGACATCGCACCGCTCGTTCCCCGGCTCCTCGATGTGTTGCCGGACGTGCGTGCCGGCACTGTCACTCACGTCGGTGTCGCGCCCGAACCATGAGCCTTCGACGCCCGGGGCGCTCGCGGCGACTGGCACGTCGAGGTCATCACGGTTCACCACGCGGCACGCCTTGCCACGCGATCTGGACATTCCGCCGACCTGAGCGCGGGGTCATGGGCCTGGCGGCGCCGTCTCACGGCGCGCCTACGCCGAGCGAGGGCTGGTCAGCCCTCGAACACTTATATAGAAGGCGCGAGGCGGTCGGCGAGGTGGCAGTCCCGGGCTTAAGAGCCCGGGCTCGGCCGTGTGATGGGTCCTGAAGGGCGGGCTTGGGACGACGCACTCCATTTCGAAACCGCGTTCGGGGTAGAGATCTGGGATCGCAGCGCCTTTACCCAGTTGACGATTTCGAGTACCGGCGAACCCGAACTCGCTGCGACGTTCGTCACCTTGCGCGACAGAGCTCCGCTCGGGAGTACAGGCCGCGCCGATCGTCGGCGATGAAGCGTTCGCGCTCGTTCACGGGTGACGTCTCCAGCCAAGGCATCGGCCCACCTTCCCTCCCAGAGGTTGGCCGTGCAGTTTATCGGAAGTGTCACCCATCATGCCGGTTTGGGGTGTGACCAATCAACCCGGTTTGTACCGTCGGTGGTCTAGCAATGCAATGAAGTCGTCGAGCGGTCGGCACAAGCTCCCTTCGCTCGCCCTATGTCTGATTCGCTCGCAGCGTATTCCGGACGTTAGCGAGAAAGGATGATGCGCACTTGATGATTGCTGGAATCTTGTTGGCAACGGTCGCCGCCATCCAGGGTCCTGGGGACGCTGCGGCGACCCCGCCGCCCGACTCGGGCGCTTATCAGCTAACGTCCTATTCCTTGAGCGTCTCTCCCGATGGCCGGTGGGTTGCCTATGGCCGATCGAGCCTGGCGAGTCCGACCACGAGCACGTTGTGGGTGCGGGATCTCGAAGGCGGCATGCTGCGTGAGGTCGCGACGAATGACTATGCCGTGCCTTGGCTGGGACCGCGCCCGGTGTGGTCGCCCGATGGCCGCATGCTCGCCTATTACGGCGTGGCGAACGGCGTGTTGCTCCTGAGGGTTTGGGATCGCGAGGCAATGCGCCATTTGCCCGTACCCCCCATAGCCGTGAGTACCGCTGCCTTCCAGGCGTACCAGTCGCCGTGGTGGACATCACAGGGGGCTGTCGTATTGAGCATCGCGGACAGTGGTCAGCCCAAACTCCTGTGGGAAGAACAGGAGAGCGATCCGAGTCTTGCTCGGTTGCGGGCCGAGCTGGTTGGCCAGCGGCCGGCGCCATCGGGCGTCACCGTCCTTGCCTCGAGCGCGCTCGCGCCGTCGCTGGCTACGATGTTTGCCGTGGGCGAGGAGCCGGCGGCGCGGACGGGGGGCCTGGTGGCGGACGCGCGCGAGGTCGTGGCCCTCGATGTGCGTACCGGCGCCACCCAGGTGCTGGCGCGAGGAGCGGACTTCACGACGTTGCAGGTGGGTGAACGCGAGGGGAGTGCGGTCGCCGGCGTGCGTGATAGCATGGATGCGCTGTCGCTCTACGTGCTGCCACTGCCTGGGGCGCCGCCGCCGCCACCCACGGC
Organism: Gemmatimonadales bacterium; assembly: GCA_040877595.1. Taxonomy (GTDB): domain Bacteria; phylum Gemmatimonadota; class Gemmatimonadetes; order Gemmatimonadales; family GWC2-71-9; genus JBBDNM01. Next base: position 7,661 of record JBBDNM010000079.1, read on the forward strand.
TGGCCAAGTGGTCTCGACGACGCCGGCGGCTGGGGTACCGGTCGACGCCAGCGGTGTGCCGTTGCGGCTCCTCGCCGCCCACATCCCTACGGGGCAGTTCCAGAACTTCACGCTATCACCCTCGGGCCGGTTCGTCGCGTACATGCCTCGCGGAAGCGGAGACGTCGTCGTGGTGGAGATCGCGACGGGGGCGACTCGCAACGTGACGGCCTCTATCCCGGAGCGCACGGTCGAATCCATGGATCCCGAGGCAGCGAGGCTCAGCGCGCGGTTTGACTTGCCCGCCTATCGCGGCAAGTTCGGCAACGGCGTCTGGGACGCCCCGGCCTGGACGGCGGACGAGGAGGCGTTGCTTGTTGCGCGCATCGTCCCGCAACGCAGTGTCACGGTCCGCCAGCGCGTCGAACTCTGGCGGGTGGCGCGCTCCGGCGCGTCGGCCGATCGTCTCGTGGCGGACACGACGTGGTCGCTTGTCGATTGGGCGCCGTGTCAGGAACGCCCGCTGGCACCCTGCGTTGTCGGCCCACAAGGGGCTGTGTTGGCCCGGCTGCGGACGCTGCGCCCTGGATACGGCACGGACTCGACCGCCTACGCGCGTATCGATCCCGCTTCCGGCACGGTACAGGTTGGCCGCTGGACCCGGACGGCCATCCGTGGCGGGGAACTCGTGGCCGCCAGGACGACTGGGGCCATGATCGGCCTTGAGGAGAACGCCGAGCGACCGCCGGAGTTGTGGCACGTGCCGCCAGCATCTCCCACGGCCACCGCTGCGGTTGGCCGAGCGCTCGGGACCGTGAACCCGGGACCGCTGCGTGCACCGGGCGTGATACGCCTGCTGAGCTGGACCTCGTCCAACGGGGATTCGCTGTTCGCCCTGCTCCGTCTGCCGCCGGGGAGCGCGGACGGTGAGCAGGTGCCGGTGATCATGGATGTCTATCCCGGACGCTCCGGGCGAGGAGGGGCGTTGCGCTACGATGGCGGCGTGTCGCGGCTCGATCCCCTTCGATCTCGCGGCGGGTTCGCGCTGCTGACGCCCGATCTGCCGGTGCAATTCGGCAGTGGGGCCGTGTGTGCGGACTTCGCGCGCTACGCCGTCGAGGCGCTCGATGCGGCGATCGCGACCGGCCGCGTGGACCCGGCCCGCGCGGGCGTCAGCGGCCTGAGCTACGGAGGGTACGCCGTGAACTGCATTGTGACCCACACAACGCGGTTTCAGGCAGCCATGAGCGAGGTTGGCCCATCGCATGTCACGAGTGCCCGCGCGCTGGGCGGCCGTGGCGTCACGAACGTGACCGGAGTGTGGCCATGGGAAATGCCGGATCGCATGGTCGTCGAGTCGCCCGTCTATCGGCTCGACCGCGTGGCGACCCCCCTCCTGCTGGTGGCTGGCAAGCACGACCTCGGGTACGCCCTGCAGTCGTACGAGATGTATTTCGGGCTCCTCGCCCTCAATAAACCCGTGGCACTGCTTGCGTACGACAATGCGGGCCACGGCGATTACGAGCGGTTTCCTGATTTCTGGCCGCGCGTGCTCGCGTGGTTCGGCACGTATCTGGAGTACCCGGCAGCGCTCCGTGCCACCGGGGTTGAAGACCGCTAGCAAAGATTCCGACACGTAGGTTGGTACAACTCTCTCCGTGAGTGCGCCGATGCGCGGTCCCGACGAGCGACAGGCGATTCTCCTCAGCTAGCGGCGGCGACGTCGCGCTCGGCGTGACGGCGGTCAACGGGACCGCGATGGGCGCCCGCGTGATGGCCGACCTTGTGCCGGGTGATGTGCTGCGGGTGGAGACGCCGGGGGGAGGGGGATGGGGCTTGCCTCACCCCCTTCCCCCTCACCGCTACACGGAGACGGGGAATGCACGCCTGCCAATCCGATGTTTGGTCCCCCTCTCCACGAAGCGGAGAGGGGCCAGGGGTGAGGCACACCTACCGCCGCCACCGCCCATCACGGTCAGGCACCACCCCGCCCAGCCGGTCCACCACAAACGTCGCGCTCGAATCGGGTTGTGACCACCGCGTGACCTCGCCGCTGGTCGGGTCGATCGTATACACAATGAACGTGCCCAGGTCCGCCACGCCGGACAGCAGCTGGATGCGGGACTGCGGGTCAATGGCAAGTGCGCCGACGTGCGCGGTCGCGACCCAGGGCCACGCCAGCCGCCACCGCAGGTTGCCAAACGCGTTGTACAGCGTGATGTGCAGGCCAGGGACGGCGTGCAGCACGCCGCCGCCTGCCGCCACCGTGAACGACGGGCGGTCAGCGACCTCGACGGCCGCGAATGTCGCCACACTGTCGCCCCGCCGTACCACCAGCCGATGATCCCGCACTTCGTACACCAGGGCGCCATCCGGCAACACCGCAAACTGATGCGGTCGTACCGCGTCCACGCCGAGCGAGGTTACCCGGGGCGCGGCGCCACGACGCAGTCGCACAATCGTGGAAACGCCGTCCTGGACGTCAGACACCCACCAGTCGCCGTCCCGGTGCTGCACCGTGACGGGCTCCCGTAGCGCGCCGAGCCCGAGCGAGTCGGCGACCCCGGACGCCCGCAAGAGCAGTAACGGTCCGCCGGTCGCGACGACGCCAAACAGCGAATCACCCGCCGGGGCGACCGCGCGGCCCTCGATAAAGATCGGCACGCGCACCGGGCCCCCGCCTTGACAGGCGCCGGCCAGCAACGCCAGCACGGCAAGATCGCGTTTGCTCATTCGGGGAATATAGGGCCATTCTTCAGGCATGAGTGCCGACCGCAACTCCATGCTGAGCTGGCTGCCTGGCGAATCCCTGCGCCGGGCCCAGCTCGACGAGCGCGTGGAATGGGAGCTCCGCGGCGAGCTCGTGAAACGGCTGGTCCGCGAGCGCCCGCTGGCCGAGGTCGCCGATATCATCCTGTCGGCGGTGCTGATGGTGTTGGTCTGGGATGACCTGGGCTCGGCCCTGGCGACCTCCTGGCTGGGCGCGGTAACCGCGACGTCACTCTGGCGTTTGCGCGTCCGGTCGCGGTTGCGGCGCATGGGCGGCCCGCTGGATGTGCAACTCAAGCACATCCGGTGGTCGGTGCTGTTGGTGGCCGTGGCGTGGGCCGTTGGGGGTATCGTCGCCGCGCCATCGCTCCCCGCCACGCACGTCCTGCTGGTCATGGTGGTCTTCTGCGGGCTCACGGCCATTGCGCCGCTCAGTCTGGTCGCCGACCCGCCGGCGTTCTGGCGCCTGATGGCCGGCCTGCTGGGGGGATTGGCCATCATGCTGGTGCGCTCGGATCTCGGGACCGAGCGCATCGCGGCGCTCATCATCGCCGCGTTGTACGCCGGGGCCTTGGCGCAGTTCTATCACCGCGCCCACGCCCAGTTTGTGGCGGCCCTCCGGACCGCCAAGCGATTCGAGTTCAGCGAGCAGGAGGTGGCGCGGGAACGGGCATTCCTCGACGCCCTCATTTCCTCCGCTCCCACGGCCATCGTGGCGGTGAGCCGGCATGGACGCGTGCTCGGCGTCAACCCGGCCTTCGAACGGATGTTCGGCCACAAGAATGCCGACATGGTGGGGCAGGATCTCGACCTCATGATCGTCCCTGAGGAGCGGCGTGGCGAAGCGCGCGCGTTGGCGGAGCGTGTCGCCGTGGGCGAATCCGTTTCGGCGGAAGTCGAACGGGTGCGGGCCGATGGACGGCGACTCTGGGTGCAGGTGGCCGCAGCCCCGGTGCAGGGGATTGCCCAAGGGGGCGTCTTCGTGCTGTATCAGGACATTACGGCGATCCGCGAGGCGGGTGCCGTGCGCGAGGAGATGGAGGCGCGCTACCGCGGCACGCTGCTCGAGGCCCGCGATCAGGCCGAACGCGCTACCAAGATGAAGAGCGCCTTCCTCGCCAACATGAGCAACGAGATTCGCACACCGCTGAACGGGGTTCTGGGCATGGTGGCCCTGCTGCTCGATGGCAAACTCACCAAGGAGCAGCGGCGGCAGGCCGAGCTGGCGCACGGCTTGGCAGAGGCGTTGATGCAGGTGATCAACGACATCCTCGATTTCTCCAAGATCGAAGCGGGCCAGCTCGATCTTGAGGCTATTCCCTTTGATCCGTCGCAATTGATAGAGGATATCGTCCAGTTATCTCAGCCACGGGCCGCCGAAAGGGGGCTCCAGCTGTTGGCGGATACCGATCGCAGCGTGCCGAAGCTCGTGGTCGGTGATCCGGTGCGCGTACGCCAGGTGCTCAACAACCTGATCAGCAACGCGATCAAGTTTACCGAGGAGGGCGGAGTCACCGTGGTGACGCGGATGGTCGGGAACATCGAGGGCCGCGCGCAGGTGCGGTTCGTCGTGCGCGACACGGGGATGGGTATACCCGAGGAGGCGCAGCACCGCATCTTCGAGGAATTCGAGCAGGGGGACGCGTCCACGAGCCGCCGGTATGGTGGTACGGGCCTGGGGCTCGTGATCAGCCGGAACCTGGTGACACGCATGGGGGGCGCGCTGGAGCTCGACAGCAAGGTGGGGGCGGGATCCGAGTTCACGTTCACGCTCGCGTTCGCCGAGGCCATGCCAGACGACCATCCGCGGAACCGTCCGCCCCCGGTGGTGGGCCAGGCCGCGACCTCCCGCCGGGTCCTGCTGGCGGAGGACAACGCCGTGAACCAGGAGGT
>JBBDNM010000080.1:0-12118 GCA_040877595.1 Gemmatimonadales bacterium
AGCTCCTGCAACAGGGCAGACGACCGCTTCCCGATGCGATGCAGCGTCCCCGCCCGGTTGAGCGGCACGCGCACGATGCGGCTCTGCTCGGCCAGCGCCTGGAGAATGGCCTGACGAATCCACCAGACGGCGTACGATATGAACTTGATGCCCTTGGTCTCGTCGAACTTATGCGCCGCGCGGATCAGGCCGAGGTTGCCCTCGTTGATGAGGTCCGAGAGCGACACGCCCTGGTTCTGGTATTTCTTGGCGACGGAGACCACGAAGCGGAGGTTACTGCGGACCATCTTGTCGAGGGACTCGGCGCACCCCGTGTGGATCAGCTGGGCCAGTCGAACTTCTTCCTCACGGTTGATCAGGGGATACTGACTGATCTCGCGAAGGTATTGATCCAGCGAACCTTCGTCAGAGACGATTCGGCGGGCCGAGCTCGTGCGCATACGGCGTTACCTCCGAGCTAGAATGGTGCTAACTGGCACCGTGACGGAAGGTTAGTCGGCCCCGACAACCGGCGCAATGGTCACCGACCACCCCCGGGGCCCAGCCCAATCCCCCAACCGCCGGCGTAACTGGTCCGGCGGTTCAGGATGGTCCACCGTCAGCGCGACGCACGTGGCACACTGACCACGTACCACCTCCGCACGAACGATCTGCACGTCCGCGAGCGCCGCCAGCGCGCCCAACTCGAGTTCACCCGTGCCCTTGCTGTCGAGTACAATCGCCACTGATCGTCGCATGGCCCACGATAGCGTGGCCCCGATTCATCCGTTAACCAATTATTCGCGTTCTGTACCGAATCACCGCTCCCCGCTCCCCACTCCCTGCTCCCTGTGCGTATCAATCTGCGCCCGCTGCAGCTTGCCGCTGTAGTCCACGTACACCACCTTCGTTTCCGAGTAAAACTCGTACACCTCCCAACCACCCTCGCGGTGCCCATTCCCCGTCTGTTTGACGCCGCCGAACGGCATGTGGGCCTCGGCCCCAATCGTCGGGGCGTTGACGTACGTGATGCCGTTGTCGAGGTCCGTCATGGCCCGAAACGCCGACTCGACGTCCCGCGTGTAGAGGGAGCTGGAGAGTCCGTACTTCACTCCGTTGTTCACGGCGATGGCCTCGTCCAGGTCTTTCACCTTCACGACACTCAACACCGGGCCAAAAATCTCCTCCTGTTCGATGCGCATGCCGGGCTTGACCCCGGTGAAGACGGTCGGCTCGTGGAACCACCCGTCGGACAGGGTCTTCCCAACTGCCGTCTTGCCTCCTGCCGCCAGCGACGCCCCTTCCTTCTGGCCAATCGCCACGTACTCGGCCACCTTCGCGCGGGCCTCTTCGTGAATCAGGGGCCCCACGTCCGTCGTCGCCTCAAGACCATCCCCCAGACGCAACTTGGCCGCGGCGTCGCACACCATGGTGACCAGGCGGTCGTGCACTTTTTCATGGACAATGAGGCGGGACGTGGCCGTACACCGCTGGCCCGTGGTGCCGAACGCGCCCCACAGCACGCCCTCAAGCGCCAGGTCCAGATCGGCATCGGCCATCACGAGCTGCGCGTTCTTCCCGCCCATCTCGAGCGAGAGACGCTTGTGCATCCGGCCACATGTGGCACCCACCAGGGAACCCGTGGCCGTCGAGCCTGTAAACGAGATCACCGGCACGTCCGGGTGCTCCACCAGCGCCTTGCCCACGGTATCTCCCATGCCGTGTACCAGCTGCACTACCTCCGGTGGCAGGCCCGCCTCGAGCAGAATCTCCACCAGGAGCGTTGCCGTGTGCGGTACGTCTTCGGCCGGCTTCAAAATGATGGCATTCCCGCACACCAGAGCCGGGAACGCCTTCCACGTGGGAATCGCCAGCGGGAAGTTGAACGGCGTGATGAGACCCGCGACGCCAATTGGGCGCCGGTAGGTCATCGCCCACTTGTTGCGCAGTTCGGACGGAACCGTGTGGCCGAACAGACGGCGCCCCTCGACGGCCGCGTAGTACGCCGTATCAATCCCCTCCTGGACGTCGCCGCGCGTTTCCGCCAGCACCTTGCCCATCTCGCGTGTCATCACCGCCGCGATCTCGTCCTTGCGGGTCGAGAGCAGGTCGCCGACATGCTTCAGCACCTCGCCGCGGAGCGGCGCGGGGGTCTTCGACCATTGGGCAAAGCCGCGGCGCGCCGAGGCCACCGCGCGTTCGATGTCGTCCGGTCCGGACGCCGGGAAACGACCCAACACTTCTGACCAACGCGCCGGATTGCGATTCTCGAAGTGGGCGCCCGTCGTGGAATCAACCCACGCGCCGCCAATGAAGTTCTGGAATGTCCGAACCGTCGCCATCAGCTATCACTTCCTTCTCGGCTCAAGCCGTATTTCTCGAGCTTCTTGTAGAGGTTGGACCGCGGCATGGACAGTTTGCGCGCGGTTTCGCTGACGTTCCAGTCGTTCTCCGCCAGTTTCGCCTCAAGGAACGCCTTCTCGGCGTCGTGCTTGAAGGCCTCGAAGGTCTCAGCGTGCATCAGGTCACCCAGCGGCGAGGCCGCATGGCCAGCACGCAACCCCGTGACGTCGGCGCCTGTGATGTCACCATTCGCCATGATCAGCAAGCGCTCGACCGTATTGCGCAGTTCGCGCACGTTCCCCGGCCACTCGTGCGCCTTCAGTACATCGAGCGCGTCCGGGGTGAATCGGCGCGGGGCGATACCGTCGAACTGCGCCAACTCCGTGATGAAGCGCTCAACCAGGAGTGGGATGTCCTCACGCCGATGGCGCAGCGGCGGCACGCCGATCGGCACCACGTTCAACCGATAGAAGAGGTCGTCGCGAAAACGCGCGGCGGCAATCTCGGCTTCGAGATTCTTGTTGCTGGCGGCAATCACGCGGACATCCACCGGCACGGGCTTGGTGGACCCGATGCGGGTCACCTGACCCTCCTGGAGCACACGCAACACCTTGGCTTGCGCGGCCAGACTCATGTCGCCCACCTCGTCGAGGAACAAGGTGCCGGCATCCGCCTGCTCGAACTTGCCCGCCCGATCGCTGATGGCCCCGGTGAACGACCCCTTCATGTGGCCGAACAACTCGCTCTCGATGAGCTCCGTCGGAATCGCGGCGCAGTTGACCGCGACGAACGGTCCGGCGGCCCGCGGTGACTGCCGGTGAATCGCCCGCGCCACCAGCTCCTTGCCGCTGCCGTTCTCGCCCGTGATCAGGACCCGGGTGGGCATCGGCGCCACCTTCTCGACCATCGCGAGCACGTCACGAATCGCCTTGCTCGTCCCCACCATCGCGTAGCGGTCTTCAATGCGCGCCTTGAGACGGGAGTGTTCGGCTTCCAGCGTAACATGCTCAAGCGCGTTCCGCACGGTCACCAGCAAGCGATCCGTATCGAGCGGCTTCTCCAGGAAATCCCACGCCCCCCGCTGCGTGGCCTCGACGGCCGTTTGAATCGTGCCGTGGCCGGAGATCATGATCACGACGGCGTGCGGATCCATTGCCCGCAGGCGCGTGAGCGTCTCCAGGCCGTCCAATCCGGCCATCTTGACGTCGAGGAACATCAGGTGCGGTCGGTAGGTGGGATAGAGATCCAACGCCTCCCGCCCGGAGGCCACGGCTTTCACCGTATGGCCCTCAAATTCGAGCAGCTGTCGGAGGGCCTGGCGGACCCCCTGATCGTCATCCACTACCAGCACGCGGGTAGGCATCTAGTCAATCCGCCGGTAGAACGTGACCCCGTCCACCCGAATGCGCAGATCCCCCACCGTGGGCGGCACGGTGATCGGGAACGCCCCATCGGAGCGACCGGCCATGCGGTTCACCAGCCGGGGCACCACGGACGCGGGGAACGGGAACTGCCGAATGGTAAACGCATCGGGCTGCCACGCCACCAGGCCAGCGCCCGCGACGCGGGCCGGCCCCGCCACCACCATCGGTTCCTGCGCGCCAACCAGGCCCGCAAACGGCCCGAGCAGATCCTCCGTGAAGAGGCCCGTGCGGAGCAGGGCGTGTAGCGTGAATCGGTCGCGTTCCAGCGTCACGGTCACCGAATCCACCGCCGTGCGGGCCACGGGGTCCAGGCCATGCACCACGAGCGCCGCCATCTCGCCCGCACTGAAGACCACATACGCCGGGCCGTTCCGCCGGGCGAGCGCTTCACGCTTGGCGATGGCGGAGGCCAGCGTGGAATCGGTCGCCCGACCTGACGATGCCGACCCCAAGCCACCGGGCGTACCGGTGAGCGATCGGTACAGGCCGGTCAACTGCGCCCGGTACTGCCACGACACGACACCGCCCGCCACGAGGACGGTCGCGCATCCCACCATCGCGAAGACGTTGCGCAGGCACCCGCTCACGTCAGGTTGCCAGCGTCACGGTGTGGCGCACCGCGTAGCGGGCGCCGGTGGCATGCAGGATGCTCTCCATCAGCTCCACACGTTCGGCGACAAAGGTGTCGTGATGTTCCGCGCCGGCCAGTCGCTCGGCGGTGCGGCCCGCGGATCGCCCACGCTTCACGCGCCCCACCGTGACATGCGGACGAAACGGCTGGCCTTCGACTGGGAACTCCACGGCCGCCATGGCGCGCTCCACCTTGTCCTGCAGCAGTTCCAATGAAGGCGCCGGCTCGATGCCGGCCCACAGCACGCGCGGCGGGCGGGCAGGCGGGAACGACCCGAACCCCATGACGTCCAGCGGGAACGGCTTGGCCCCCTGACAAGCGTCCATGAGGGCCGGGGCCACGTCAGGGAGTCGGTCGTCGGTCACGTCCCCCAGGAACTTGAGTGTGAGGTGGAGTTGCTCCTCAGGCACCCAGCGGACCGCCTCATCCACACCGCCCACGGAGGCCACGCGGGCGCTTAAACGACGCCGCACCTCCGCGGGAAGGGGGATCGCCAGAAAGAAACGGCCGGGCATGGCGCAATATATCCGCCGGTCGCGGCGTTCCGACCGGTGACACCCCGTCTGAGCGGACCACGGGCCAACGGCCTAGATTGCCCGCGTCCATTACCTGGCGGAGTTCCATGCAGCACGCTCTCCACGTGGACCGCGTCACCAAGCGCTTCGGCGATTTTGTCGCGGTCAACGAGATCTCGCTCGCGGTCCCCACCGGCACCATCTACGGCTTCCTGGGGCCCAACGGTGCCGGCAAGACCACGACGATCCGGATGGTCATGAGCATTCTGTATCCGGACCAGGGCACCATTACGGTGCTCGGCAATCCCGTACCCGAGGCCGTGAAGGACCGCCTGGGGTATCTGCCCGAGGAGAAGGGCCTCTACAAGAAGATGAAAACCGGAGAGCTCATCACCTATTTTGGCCGGCTCAAGGGCATGAATGGCCATGACGCCAAGCGCAGGAGTGTTGAGCTGTTGCAGCGGTTCGGCCTCGGGGACTGGGTAGACAAGAAATGCGACACGCTGTCCAAGGGCATGGGCCAGAAGGTGCAGATCCTGGCCACGCTGGTCCATGATCCCGAGCTGATCATTCTGGACGAGCCGTTCTCGGGCCTGGATCCGGTCAACGTCGAACTGGTGCGGGACGTCATCCTCGCCCTCAAGAAAGAGGGGCGGACCGTCATCTTCTCCACGCACGGCATGGAGCAGGCCGAGCAGATCTGCGACAAGGTGCTGCTGATCCACAAGGGGAAGAAGATCCTGGACGGCACGTTGCGAGAGGTGAAGGCGTCGGGACCGCGCACCGTCATCATTGATTACGACGGCGGGAATGGCCGGGTCTTCGAGGGGCTGCCGGGGGTGGAGCGGGTGAACGACTCCGGCAAGCACGCTGAGCTCACCCTGAATGATCGCACGGACCGCCAGGCCCTGCTGAAGGCCCTGGTCGACCGCATCACTATCCATCGGTTTGACACGCGCGAGCCGTCCCTGCACGAGATCTTTGTGCGCGCGGTGGGAGGGCACGTTGACGAATAACAAGACGATCCTTGTCGCGCACCGCGAGTTCATCGACAACGTGAAGACCAAGGGTTTCTGGATCGGGATCCTGATCTTCCCGATTCTTCTCACGGCGATGATCATCGTACCCCAGTTGCTCGAGAAGACGCGCAGCGCCCGGCAGTTCGCGGTCATTGACCAATCAGGATGGGTCCTGGACGCGGTGCGCGAGGGCATGATTGAGGACACTGCACGCTTCGTGCTGGCGCGCGAAGCCACGCCGGAGGATGAATCCGAGCTCAACGGTTTGGTGGGTCGAGAAGAGCTGTTCGCCTACTTCGTGATTCCGCCGGCGCCTGAGACCAGCCCGGCGGGCGCCCGATACGTCGCGCGCAACCTGGCGGACGATGCGCTCGAGGACTGGTTTTCTGGCTTGGTGAACACGGTGGTCCAGGAGCGCCGGCTGGCGCAGGCCAACCTGGATCCTGTGCTGGTCCGTTGGGTGCAGGAGCCGGTACGTTTTGAGGCGCGCAAGATTGGCGCTTCGGGCGAGGCCGAGGAAGTGAGCCTGAACGACCGGATCCGCCAGATGGCCCCCGTCGGCTTTGTGTACCTGCTCTGGGTCGGGGTGTTCATCATTGCCCAGATGCTGCTGACTAACACCGTAGAAGAGAAATCCAACCGGATCATCGAGGTACTCTTGTCATCGGTGTCGCCGGTGCAGTTGATGGCGGGCAAGATCATGGGGGTCGCGTGGACCGGGGCCGCGATGCTTGGGGCCTGGCTGCTGTCATTCTTCCTGGTGACCAAGTACGTCCCGGCGATGCTGGGGGCACCGGCGTCACTCGACTTGTCGTTCATCCTCCAGGACCCGCTGTACCTGGCCTCGTTCGCGGTGTATTTCGTGCTGGGTTATCTGCTGTTTGCCGCCATCCTGGTGTCGATCGGGGCGTCGGTGAACACCCTCAAGGAAGCCCAGAACCTGATGGGTCCCGTCACGATTCTGCTGATCGTGCCGCTCATGGCGATGATGCCGATCGCGCAGGATCCCAACGGGGCGCTCGCGAAGATCCTGTCGTGGATTCCACCGTTCACCCCGTTCGTCATGATGAACCGGGCCGCCGGCCCGCCGCCCCATGTGGAGTACTTGGGCACCACCGCCCTGCTGCTGGTGAGCATTGCGGTCGCCCTGTGGGTCGCGGCCAAGGTGTTCCGTGTAGGCATTCTGATGACCGGCAAGGCGCCGACACCGCGCGAGATTCTGCGCTGGATTCGCGCGCCGGTGGGCTCGGTGCCGGGACGACGTTAGTCCCACGCGGACGAGGACGGGCCGAATGTCACAGCCGGGCCACTGGCGCGGTCGTTATCTTACGACCAGAGTGGCTGTGCCCATTTCCCTTGGAGTGGTCCTCATGTCGCGACATGTTCGACGCGCCTTCAGCGTCATGCTTCCCCTCGTTCTGCTCCCTGGATGCGGGGATCCCACAGACCCCACCGAAGTCACGTTTGGCGAAACAACGATTGTGGTGATCGTCAACCCGCAGGTCAACGACGTCAACGAGGCCACCCTGCCTGCGCCTGGGACGGTCCGTTCGGGCGTGACCGTGTCCATCACCGACGGGCCCTCCGGGACCACCAACACCGACGGCGTCGTGGTCCTCGCACCAGTCGAGCCGGGTACGAGGATCCTGTCATTGAACGGCGGCGGGCTGCAGGGAACTGTCACGGTCACCATCGTGGATCGTGACCTGCGCGAAGTGGCCGTGGCCCTCACCGCCGGGGGGGCCGGCCTCATGACGAACGTCCGGTATGCGTTTGGCGGCGCTGTGGTCGAGGTAACGCCGACCATGACGATCGCCGCGGTGAACGAGGCCTTGGCCGCGAGCAATTCCGTCGTCTTTTTCGGAGCCGGGACCTACACCGGCGACCTCGTATTTTCCGGCAGTAACGTCACCCTGTTCGGGGTAGGCGCCCAAGGCGGCCAGGTGACGCTGAACGGTAGCGTGACCGTGGAGGGCAGCGGCAACCGGATACGCGGTGCGCGCATCACGGGCATCCTTGCGGTGCCGGGCAGCAACTTCGGGCTGTCGTTCAGCCGCGTGTCCGGGGAGATCTCACCCTGGATGGCAGCAGCGCGGTCCTACTGCGCAATGTGTTCTGCGGGTCCGCGACCATTTCCGGCAGTGGGACCTCGGCGTTGGGGAACGCGGGCCTCGCACCGATCTCGACAACGGGCGCCGGCTGCTGACCCGACTCACGTTCCCAACCGCTAGTCGTCTTGTAACATTACAAGTAAGTGAGCACTCAGTATTTTAAGGAGTGTCCCACGAGATTCCGTACTGGAGGCTGCTGACCCCCTTCCCCCTCTGGTTATAATGCGTTGTCCGCATCCTCGTGAACCTTCGTAAGTCGTTGTCAAATGGCACTTTACGGTCAACCAAACTCGTGGCAGTGCGGTCCGTTCGCACTCAAGCACGCGCTTCTCGTACAGGGGGTGCGCGCGCATGAGGATTCGATCGCCCGTATCGCGGGCTCCACGGTGGAACTCGGGACCGACGAGCATCAGTTGGCCCGGGCGGCGGCCCACTACGGCGCCCACCTGATCATCACGCGGCGGCGGACGGCCAGCGCCACACAGCGCACGCTCGTGCGCTGGCTGCGCGAGCAGCCGGTGTTGCTGTGCCTGGACCAGTGGGACCATTGGGTGACCGCCGTTGGAGCTGACCAGGATCGGGTGGTGGTGCTCGACAGCCACTTCGACACGGTGCTCCGCGTGGAGCCGTGGGACGTGGTGCTCCGGCGCATGGTGTACCGGCAGCGTTGGGGATGGGGGGGGGGGGCGTGGTCGTGGTCGTGGTACGACCTGCATGCGGTGCGCGCGCGGGCGCCGCAGGGCCTGCGCCTCCGACTCACACCGGCGGGTGCCGACCGCCTGATCGCGGCGGGTTGCCTGACCACGTGGGATGATCATGTGGCCCAGTTGCGCCCGCTCCTCTCCCCCGGCGCCCCCAGCAAGCTGGCCGACAGCCTCACGATGGCCCGTATGGGCCTGCCGACCGATCTCGGTGACGCATTGGACCGTTTCGTCGCGGTGGCGGATGCGTTCGAGCTGCCCGGCCGGTCGTTGCGCCCGGAACGCGTGCGCGAGGTCTTGTTCGCGGTCGAGACGGCAAACGCCGACGTCCTGCCGCTGCACAGCCCAGCCCGTCGCGCGTCGAGTCCTGCTTAGCGCGTGACGCGATAGACCACGACGTACGACACGTCGTCTTCGTCCAACACCACACCGTAGATCCGGTCGTCACGCGCGGCGAGCAACCGGAACCTCGCCGGCAAGGCCACCACGCCAAGGTACGTACCATCGGGCGCAAACACGTCCCACGGGGACTCCTGACGGGATTCGTCTTCCCACATGGTCGCGCGGCCCACCAACGTGGTCGCAAACGGGCCCGGCTCTACCGTCCAGATGACGGGCAAGGAATCGGGAAACTGCATCTCCCGGTTGACATTGGGGACGTTCGGCATGCGCGCCATCACGGAATCCTGCGTCTGCTGCATGCGTTCGCGCATGGCGCGCGTGATCGGCTGTCGCGCGACATTGCGACCCCACGCGGGTCCCAGCTGACCGTCCCGCCAGGTCTGCAGCGCATAGCGATCGCTGTGCCCCACCACGGGCCGGCCGGCGCCATCGAGCCCCCACACCGGCATCAGGTCGGGCATGCGCCTGCTCATCTGTCCGGACGCCGAGAACTCCACCACGGGTTGATGGCGAAACGTCGCGATGGTATCGAGCACGCGGCCGTCGGGCGCGAGGTGCAGCAGCACCGGCGCCGCGGGCCCCATGGGCCCGTCGCGCATCATGCCGGGCGGCAGCGGCAGGGGATCGCGGCGCACGAGCAATGAACCGTCGGACAACCCGGCCAATCCCATCGGCGGGCCGTCCATCACGGAGAGGCGAAAATCACTCAAATGACGACCGTCGAGCGCAAACCGTGTGACGCGTTGATTACCGAGATCCACTACCGCCAGCGTCTCGCTCGCCAAGGCGATATGCATTGTCTGCCTGCTCAGTTCACCGGGACCCGCGCCACGCCGGGCCATCGTGCGCACGTGCTGTCCGTCGGGAGTGAACACGTAGATCTCGCTGTTCATCGGATCCAGCACGTAGAAGCGCCCTTCCCCATCCACCACGAGGTCCGCCACGCGCCCGAACACGATGTCGGGCGGGGCCTCGCTGAACCGCAGGACCTCCGTGAATCGCCACGGCACCGATTGCGCGGCGACGGACGTGCTGAGCACGATACCAAGCAAGACGAACCATACTCCCCGCATAACTCCTCCAGGATGAGACTCAGGCTTTCACGGCGACACCAAGACGCACGGCCTGCCGGACAAGGGGCTTGTCGAGGGACCACAGCCGACCGGCCCCAATCAGCGTCGCCGCCAGAAGATGCGCGTCCACCCATCCCACCACCGACCCTGCCAGTTTGCGCTCTTCAACGAGTCGAGACACCTCGGCGTGCTCGGCCACCGGGAACTGCGGCAAGGCCCGCACATGCTCAAGCACCCGTTGCGGGTGTCGCAGGGCGCCCAGCGACAGCTCGCCCATCACGAAGGGGTGACAGGCCACCTCGTCGCGCACCAGCAGTTCCGCCAACCGCGCGTTCCCCCGGCGCAGATGATCCACCCAGACGGAGGTGTCCACCAGGATCACGTGCGACCCCCACGCGTGGACCGTCGACGGGGGATGGCGCCCAGTTTGGGCTCGCTGCCGCCCAACAGCGCGAGCCGGCGCGCACTCTCCCGCGCGATCAGGGCCTCGAGACCGGCGTGGACGAGGGCCGTCTTTTCCTGAATGTCGGTGAGCAGGCGCGCACGGGCAACCAGAGCGTCATCAAGTGGTCATGTACTGCCCCGATCCATGCTGCGGTACTGCACGGCCTCACTCACATGCGCGGCCTCGATCCCCCCCGATCCTGCCAGGTCCGCCACGGTGCGCGCGAGCTTGAGGATGCGGTGATACGCCCGCGCCGACAGGTTGAGTCGCGTGATCGCGGTGTGGAGCAACGCCTCGGCGGCGGCGGACAGCACACACGCCGCGCGGAGGTCTCTGGGACCCATATGCGCGTTGGCCCACACGCCGCGGCGTGCCGCGAAGCGCTCCAGTTGGACCTGCCGGGCCCGATGCACCCGCTCCCGAATGGCGTCGCTCGCTTCCTCGTCGCGGTGGGTGGTGAGTTCACGGAACGGCACGGCCGGCACCTCGACATGCACGTCAATGCGGTCGAGCAACGGGCCCGACAGGCGCGCCCGGTAGCGTTCCACGCCGGGCGATCCGCAGGTACAGGCACGTCCAGGATCACCGTACCATCCACAGGGACAGGGGTTCATGGCCGCGGCGAGCATGAATCGGGCGGGGTAGGTCAGCGACATCGCGGCACGCGCAATGGTGACATGCCCGTCCTCCAGTGGTTGCCGCAGCACCTCGAGCACGTTCTTCCGGAACTCCGGCATCTCGTCGAGGAACAACACGCCGCCGTGCGCGAGCGAGACTTCCCCCGGACGGGGCCACGTGCCCCCGCCGATCAGCCCGGCGTCCGAGATGGTGTGGTGGGGCGCGCGGAACGGCCGGTGCCGGATCAGCGACGACCCGGCCGCCAGCAAACCCGCGACACTATGAATCTTGGTGGTCTCGAGCGATTCCTCGAGGGTCATGGGCGGCAGGACGGTCGGTAGCCGACGCGCCAACATGGTCTTGCCTGAACCCGGCGGGCCGATCATCAGCAGGTTGTGGGCGCCGGCCGCCGCCACTTCGAGGGCGCGTTTTACGTGGGCCTGCCCCCGCACCTCGGCAAAGTCCACATCGGCGGGCGGAAGGGTGTCCGGCACCGATGCGCCGTTCGGTGTCGCCAGCGGCGTGCCCGTGGCGAAGAACGCCGCGACCTGGCCGAGCGTCTCGGCGCCCATGACGGTGACCCCATCCACCACGCTGGCCTCGGCCAAGTTGGCTTTCGGCACGATGACTCCGCGCACGCCGGCCGCGCGCGCGGATAGCGCGATGGAGAGCGCACCCCGCACCGGCCGGAGCCCGCCCTCGAGGCCGAGCTCACCCACCACCACGTATTGATCCAGACTGGCATGACGGTCTTCCCGCCCGCCTGCCTTCCCGCCGTCCAGTTGATTCGTCGCGGCGAGAATCCCAAGCGCGATCGGCAGATCAAACGCCGACCCATCCTTTCGGATGTCCGCAGG
>JBBDNM010000081.1:0-11744 GCA_040877595.1 Gemmatimonadales bacterium
GGATCCCGGCGAACCCGTGATGGGCGCGTTGGTCGACTCGGCGGCCCGGATCAGCGTCTTGGACGGCACGCAACCAACGTTGACGCAGGTGCCCCCGAGCGTTCCGCCTTCGACCAGTCCTACCCGGGCCCCAAGATCCGAAGCGCGAATCGCCGCGGCGAATCCGGCCGATCCACCGCCCAGGACCAGGAGGTCGAAGGTGTCGGTGGTCACGGGGCCTCCACCACGCGGGCCTCGTAGCCCGTCATCTCCCGCAACCGGTCAATCAGTGCGGTCGGCGAGGTCCGCCCGGCGTCGTAGCGCACGACGGCGTGCGCCGAGTCGAGCGACACCCGGGCCTCGTACACGCCGGGCACGCGACGCAGCACCAGTTGGGCGGTGGTGGCGCACGAGGCGCAGGTCATCCCCACGATCGCGAAGTGCACGGTGGTCGTGTCGGCGGCCACCACCGCGGGCACCGCGGCCGTGCCGGTGACCGGCGCCGCGCCACATGGGCAGAGCAGCAGCGCGCCCACCGCGGACGCGAACCCCAATTTCAGGCCGAGCATTGGCATGGTTCCTCCTCAGGAGAGCAGCCACGCCGACCAGTGGGGCGACGCGGCAAAAAGTAGTGCGAGAACCGTGGCGATCCACACGATGCGCCGGGTGCGCCCGCGCGTGGCGGGATCGGCGCACGGCGTGCCCGGCTCGCAGGCCCGCCGCTCCTCGCGCCGGATGAGAAAGTGGGCGACGCCCAGCATCGCAAAGGTCACGCCCAGCAGGTAGGGGCGGAACGGTTGAAACACGGCCAGGCCGGCGCCCGAAACCCCGATCGCCACGGCCACCAGCGGACCGGTGCAGCAGAGCGCGGACGCGACGGCTGCAGCGACGGCGCCGCCCGCGGCGGCGACGGGGCGTTCCCTCACGCGCGGGACGCCAGCGCGGCGCTGATCTGCGCGACCGAGGGCGCGCCTTCCGCACGGCAGGTGGCGCCCGCCGCGGCGCCGACCCCGGTGATGTCGCGCCCGTTCACCAGCACTGTAGGCGACCCGTACCCCTTGATTCGCTCGGGCGCTCCGTCGGCCAACTGGTCCCATTCGGTGACGGGGGTGGCGCGCCCAAGCGCCTCCAGCGCTGCGCGCACGTTGGCCCGGGCCACGTCCGCGTTAGGACAGCCGCGAAAGTACACCAGCTCGATTTCCTGCGTGGTCATGACGGTTCCTCCAGCGATGTAAGAATCGGGCAGTCGTCCGAGGCACGCCGCGCGCGGCAGTCGTCGATCAGCGCCGCCAGTGCCCAACGCATGCGTTCGAGTTCGGCCTGCTTGGCTGTGATACGGGCAACGGCGCCCTCTGCGGCCGCCTGCACCGCGTCGCAGTTATGCGGCGGGTGTGAGCGCAGCCCCAGCAACGCGCCGATTTCCTCGAGCGTAAACCCCAGGGCCTGGGCTCGCCTGATGAATTCGAGACGGACTGCGGCATCCGGCCCGTAGTGGCGGTACCCCGAGCGCGAGCGCGGCGGCTCGGGCAACAGACCGCGGCGCTCGTAGTAGCGGATGGTCTCGACGTTCACGGCCGCCTGCCGGGCCAGTGCGCCGATGGTGATCGGACTCATGCGACAAGTCTAACCCCGTACCTGACTACGGAGTCAACTACCAATTCGCGCTACCGATCGCCACGAGGCGCTCGACCGGCATTGAGCCGCGGGATCTTTCTCGACACCGCCGGGTGGTTCGCGGCGCTCAACCCGCGCGACCCCGACCATGCGGTCGCCCGCCGCGCGTACCAGGAGTGGATCACGGTCGCCCGGCGCCGCATGGTCACCACCAACCTGGTGGTGGCCGAGATGCACGTGCTCCTCGCCCGCCGGCTGGGGATTCCCACCGGCGTGGCGTTTCTCGATGGGCTGGCCACGGACCCCTTGCACAACGTGATCACGGTGGACCGCGAGCTTGAGCGGGAGGCGGTGGACCGCTGGCTGCGTCCGTTTCTGGATCAGCCGTTCAGCTTGACGGACGCCGTGAGCTTCGAGGTCATGCGACGGGAGCGGGTGACCGAGGCCTTCACGTTCGACCGGCACTTCGAGGTGGCGGGGTACCGTCGCGTTCCGTAGGTCGCGGTATCACGGACCAATGCGGGTGATGCCGGGCACCACGTCGAAGTGCCGATCAAAGCTCATGATATCGGAAACGCCACGCCCCTCCATCACGGCGACGTGCAGGGCGTCGCGGGCCGAGACGCCTTCACGACTCATGACCACGGTCTTGGCACGTTCCATATCATCGATGCCCACCGGAAAGACCTCATCCGCGATCCCCAGGATCGCGTCGAACGCGGGCTGAATGGCATCGCGACGACGGATCGCCGTGTAGCGGTGCAGGATCTCCTGCAGCACCTCAACGCTGGTGACCAGACGCTCGCGCTGCGCGATAGCCCGCTCGATCAGTTCGCGGGCCGTTGCCTGATGCACGGCCGACGACCCCACCAGGTACATGGGGATGTTCGAATCCACGAAGATCACGAGGCGTCCTCATGGTACCCTTGCTCGATCTCGGCCAACATGTCCTCGATGGGACCGGCCGGATACCGGTGCGCAACGGCCTCGCGCACGGCGCGAAGCTTGTGCTCGGCGGCGTACGTGGGCTCGGCTTGTCGGGCGGTACGCAGGACCCGGCGCACCCACTCCGCCACGGTGACGCGCTCCGCGCGGGCCGTGCGCTGGATGTCGCGGAGTTCGGCCTCGTCGAGGAGGACCTGAAGGCGTTTACTCATGCTATGAGTCTATCTGACTTATGGCTATGAGTCAAGATTACTCCCTACACCCGCGCCAGCCACCACTTCTCGAACACGACCTTCCCCCAATGCCACCAGCGTGTCGGCGCATGCAACCGCATGCGCGGCACGGGGTGCGCGTAGAAATCCCCCGAGCCCAAGCCGGCGCGCCCATGCCCCGTCTCGAGGAAGCACGCCCCGGTACCCAGGAAACGGGCCGTGGACTCACGACCCGTCCACTCGGCCGCCAGGTTGTCTGCCACCACCTTCGCCTGGGCGTGCGCAAAGACACCCGCCTTCGGCAGCACCTTGCCGGATGGGAGCGGCAGCATCGTGGCGTCGCCCACGGCGTAAACCCCGGGGTGGGCGGTGGTGAGCGTGTGCGGGTCGGCCTCGATCCACCCGCTCGAGCCGGTGAGCCCGGCCTCGACCAACACGCCGGGGGCACGATGCGGCGGGACGTACAACAAGATATCGAATGACTCCGTCGATCCGTCCGCGAACTGCAGGGTGCGACCGGCGGAATCCACGGTGCTGATCTGCCGACTCGGCTGGTACATCACGCCCGTCTCTTCCACCATCGCGCGCACCGCCGCCGACACCTCCGGTCCCGCGGTTCCCATCGGACCCGGCTCGGCCGCGATCATGCGCACCTCGACGGCGCGAGGCACGGTCGCGCGTACGAGCATCGCCGCTTCATAAGGCGCGGCGGGGCACTTGTACAGCGGCGCCGAGGTGAGCACGACGACCCGACCACCCCGAACGCGCGTCAGCGCGTCGCGCGCTGCGGTCGCGCCGTCCAGCGTGTAGAGGTTGTGTCCGGCCTCTGCGAGGCCCGGCACCGTTTCAGCCGCCAACTGGGCGCCCAGTGCCACGATGAGCGCGTCGCCCTCGAGCACCTGGTCGCCCACGCGCACCGTGCGACGCGCCACGTCCAGTGCGGCGACGGTCCCCGTGACCAGCTCGATGCCGAGCCGGGTCACCCGCCTCAGCGGACGCGTGATCTGCGAAGGCGTGCGGTCTCCCGTGAGCAACCAGAGCAGAGACGGTTGGAACAGGTGGTGCGTCGCGCGGTCGACCAGCACCACGCGATCGGTCGCCGGCAGGCGACGGCGCAGGCGGCGGGCGGCCACCAGACCGCCACTGCCGGCGCCGAGGACGAGTACCGTGCGCCGCCGCATCAGAACGGCACCACCCGATCGGCCCACTGCGTCCAATCGGTCAGTTCCGCAAGCGTCGAGCGACGCGCCACGTCGGTGAGTTCGGCGTCCGTGAGCCCGCGGGCGTCCATGCAACTCCCACACACGGCGACCTCGGCGCCGGCCAGGGTCGCGGCCTTGAGCATCCGCTCCAGGTGGTAGTACCCCTGCGGCACCTGCTGCCCGGCCTTGGCCACGGACGCGGCGTCGCCCATCAGGAAGATTCGCACCGTCTCGCCTGCGCGCTTGGCCAGCGACGTGGCAAGACGGAGCCCGTTGAAGCTGCGCTCCGTCCCGTACGGTGGATCGTTGAGAATGAAGAGCGTGTTCATGACTGCCTCTCCACAGGGAATCCGCGTGCGGCCCAATCGGGCATCCCATGGGCCAAGCGGCGGACGGTGAATCCGGTGCGCGCGAGCAGGGCGGCCGCCTCGACGGCCAGTACGCAGTAGGCGCCGCGACAATAGGCCACGACCTGCCGATCGCGCGGCAGGGTGTCGAGGTGCCGCGGCAGGTCGGACAGGGGGACGGAGATGGCACCGGGGATGTGGCCCTGCGCGTACTCGTCCGGCGGGCGCACGTCGAGCAGGGTGACGTCGTCCGCGGCGAGCCGCGCCTGCAGTTCCTCCATCGTCACCGGCTCCAACTGCCCGTCGGCGGCGAAGTAGTCCCGCACGATCTCGCGCACCTCCGCCAACCGTCGCTCCGCCAGGCCTTGCACGGCGCGCAGCACCGCATGGACCTCCGGTTCGGCAAGCCGATAGTAGATCCGCGTGCCGTCGCGGCGCGTGGCGACCAGCGCCGCCTCCCGGAGGATCCGCAGGTGGGCACTCGCGTTCTTGAGCGTGAGCCTTGAGCCACGCGCAACGGCGTCGACGGACTTCTCGCCCTGTGCCAGCAAGTCGAGGATTTCAATCCGGGCGGCATGGGAGATGGCCTGCGCGACTCTGGCGAAGTGCTTGAAAAGCAATGACTTAGGTGTATCGCGACTGATTGTCATCACAATATCCTATATTCTAACGATTCTTAGAATAATAGCCACGCCATGGCACGTCAAGGCGCGACCCGTCGCGCGTCACCGGGTGTTTGCCCTCGCGGCCCCCGCGAGGAATTGCTCCTGCGCGCCGCTCCCCGCGGACCCGGCATTACGCGGACGCCACGATCCATCCGGCCCCAGCTCCCACGCGGTCGGATCGGCCAGTTCGATCTGGAACACCGCATCCAGCCGGGCGCGACACCCAGGATCCCGTAGCGGGACCGCGACCTCTACCCGACCCCGCAGGTTGCGCCGGCGCCAGTCGGCCGACCCGATGTAATACTCGTCCGCGCCGCCATTCCGGAAATGAACGGCCCGACCGTGTTCGAGATACCGACCGAGGACGCACACGACCCGGATCCGCTCGGACAGACCGGGCACGCCCGGACGCAACGCGCAGATGCCGCGTACAATGAGGTCCACCTCGACGCCCGCCTGGGACGCCTGGTACAGGGCCGCGATCACCTCAGGTTCATCGAGCCCGTTGAGCTTCGCGCGAATCCGCGCGCCGCGCCCGGCACGCGCGTGGTCCGCCTCGCGCGCGATCAACGCGAGGAGCCGCTCGATCATCTGCCACGGCGACACCAGCAACCGGCGATATGTGGTCCGGGTCGCGTAGCCCGTGAGGTCGTTGAAGAGGTCAGCAAGGTCCTGTCCCACCTCCGGGTCGGCCGTGAACAAGCCGAAATCCGTGTAGGCCGCCGCCGTGCCCGCGTGAAAGTTGCCCGTCCCGATGTAGCCGTAGCGGCGGAGGCGGCCGCCCTCGCGCCGGATCAGGAGGGCGATCTTGGCGTGCGTCTTGAGGCCGGGGAGTCCGTACACGACATGCACGCCCCCCGCGCGCAACGCCTTGACCCACGCAATGTTCCGCACCTCATCGAAGCGCGCCTGGACCTCGATGAACACGGTCACCTCCTTGCCGGCGCGGCATGCCTCGCTCAGGGCCTCACGCATGGGCGACGCATCCTCCATGCGGTACAAGGTGAGCTTGATGGCCACCACCCGTGGGTCCACCGCCGCCTCCGCCAGCATGCGCTCCACGCTTTCGGCAAAGCCGTCGTACGGAAAGTGGACCAGCGTGTCCCGCTCGGCGATCTGATCGAGCACGTCACGCTCCGCGGCAAACGGGGCCTGCCCGGCCCGCGGGTCGCGATCGGGCGGGCCCGCCAGCCCGATGAGGCTCCGCAGCGCCGGCAAGCGGTCAAACTCGAAGATGTCCGCGGCGCTCAGCGTGCTGGGCCGCTCCGCGACCTCAAACCGGAACTCCTGCACGAGCAACTCTCGCAACTCGAGCGGCATGCTGTGCTCGACTTCCATGCGCACCACGGGCTGGTGCGCGCGCCGGTCCACCCCCACCACAACCGCCTGCAGGATGTCGGCCCCGGCCCCCTCGTCCAGCGTCAGGTTGGCCCCGCGGGTCACGCGGAACGCGTGTGCGCGCTCGACCTCGACCCCCGCAAAGATGGTCTGCACGTTCGCGCACATCACCGCCTCAATGGGGATCACGGCCCCCGCGTCGCCAAGCGGGACGAACGGCGGGACGCTCGGCGGGACATTGACCGTGGCAAAGTGCCGGACGCCGGTGCGGGTATGCCGCACGGCCACCGCCAGGGCCACCGTCACATTCGCGATGTGGGGAAACGGATGGCCCGGCGTGACGGCGAGTGGGGTGAGCAGCGGGTAGACCTCCCGCAGGAAGTACGCCCGCAACGACGCCTGCCCCGCCGCGTCCACCTCGGCCCAGCGCTTCACCTCGCGACCCGCACCCGCGAGCGCCGGGAGGAGCACCTCACTCAGGCACCGGTACGCCCGGCGGTACAGGCTGCGCACCCGCAGGCCGACCGCGTCCAAACGCTCCGCGGGCGCCAAGTCGTCCACCGAGCGCTCGGACGATCCCTCTGCCAGCAGGCGCTTGAGGGCCCCCACCTGCACCATCGTGAACTCGTCGAGATTGGCCCCGACAATCCCGAGGAACCGCACGCGGTCCCCCAGCGTCAGCGTCGGATCCTCCGCCATGCACAGGACACGTTCATGGAACGCCAGCAGGCTCAGCTCGCTGTTGAGATACGGAGCGGCGTGTCCAATGGCGGGCGCGAGTGACCGCGCGGATGCCGGGGTTTCCTCGGGCGCCGTCCAGACTGGCCGCTCCAGCATCAGGTCTGACCGCGCGGCGACATGCAGCGCCGCAAGGGTCCATGGGTCGCGCAACGTCCCCGCCTGCGCCAGGCCGGCCACGTGATCCATCGTCACCCACTCCAGCACACCGGGGGCGCGTACTGCGGGCGCCAGCCGCCGGGCCAACCAGACTTCCACCGACCCACGGTGCGCGCTTGCCGGCGCCACCCCCAGCAGGCGGACCTGCCCGACATCACTGCCAAACTGCCGAGTGAGCACGGATCGGACCGCCGCCTCGCCTGTACCCGAACCGGTCAGCGCGCACCAGTGATCACGACGTGGCAACAACCCCACCCGTCCGGCGTCGAAGGGAAGCACCACCACATGCGGCACCGCATGCACGTCCCGCACCAGACCCTGTCGCTCGAGCGCGGCCAGCAGGTCGCGCGCCCGCGTCGCCTGATCCGCCATGGTCAGCGTGACCGCGGGATCACGCGCCATCGCCGCGGCCAGCCGTCCGGCCGGCGGCCACCGGCCCGCCTCGGGACGGATTGCCAGCTCGACGAAGGACCCGCTCAACGCCCCCGCGCGAACGGTCACCCGGTCGTAGATCATGGTATAGGCGGGACGGCGCCGCCACCACGTGCGGGCGGGACGGAGGCGACGCGCCGTTTCCAGCGTAAACACCGGTCCGAGTGCGCGCGGATCCACCATCGCCTGCAGCAACCGGGCAGGTTCCGCCGGGCCGTGCAGGATAGCGGTCAGTTCCTCCTCGGGCACTGCCGCCTCAATGACTCTCGTCACGCTCGGCGACCCCATCGGGGCGTCCCGCACGGTGGCGAACAGCGTGCGGGTCCCGCTCGCCTCGACGCGCAGCCAGCAGGAGACGCCGCGACGCGCCAGCACGCCGTCGGCCGTGTCCAGGTAGACATCCCGTTGAAATTGCGTTGCCCCCGCGGCGCCCCGCAGCCCGAGCGGAAGTGGCCCGAGGGCGAGTCGTTCGCCGGCGTCCTCGTCGCGCACGGCGAACCGGATGACCGTCTCGCGCCCGCGCCCCTTCAGAAGCCGAACCCCGCACCGGCGTACAATCCCGTGCCCACATCGCTCTGCGCCACGAACGCACTCACCGTGCCCCCGGGGTCCAGCACGGCGAGCCACACCCCCCCACCCACAGACCGGTGCCAGCGCCCCGACGTCTCGCCGTCGGCCCACACGCGCGCCACATCGACCAAACCCAGGAGCCCCACGGCGGCTGGCAGGACGACCAGCACCTCGCCCAGCCGGAGGCGCAGGTCCGCGCCGCCGTAGGCGCTCGTGCGGCCCGCAAACCGCTGGGCCGTCACGCCGCGCAGGGTCTCCGATCCACCCACGGTCGCCGCCTCGTGGAACGGAAACCGTCCCACGACTCGTTCCGCCCCGGCTCGGACCGCCAGCGTGGGCCGCGCGGCCACGGGCGCCGTCAGATAGATGGACCCGACCGCCTGCAGGACCGCAAACGGATCCACCACGTCCCACACGGCGGGATACACGCGTCCGCGGAGCACCACCCGAGTCCCCGCCGTCGGTGCCACCGGGTGGTCGCGCCAGTCCCCGACCACCTGCGCCTGCAGTCCAGCCTGTCCAAAGGGCTCCACTCCATACGGGCGCTCCCGGTCGGCGACCGAGCCGGGGGCCGGGTCCGTTGTGCTGTACCGCAGGTCGGGTCCCGCGCTCACGCGGATGCGTGGTACGGGAGCCGCCGACCACGCCGCACCCACCGCCACACGCTGTTGGCGCACGCGAAACGCGTCGCGCGGACCGTCGCCGGGCGTCTCGTTGCCGAATCCATGAAAATGCAGCAGGTCAATGCCGGACCATCGCGCCATGATCGTGATCGCCGTGGACGAGTTCTCGCGACGGTAGTCACCGATGGCTTCCACGCGGGCGCGCGCGGCGCCAAACGCGTACCCCCCGCGCAGGATCCACTGCCGCCCGTAGGGCACGTTCCGAAAGCCGTACCGCGTGTGCTTGATCCCTCCACCCACCAGCACCCCCACATCGGGGCCGGCGGTGAACCACGGGAGGGGCACGGACCGTGCGCCCCAGTCCCGCAACGCGCTCGGCGGCCAGGACCGTGCCGTCGCAGCGTCGAACGGCCGCGCGTCCAGCGTCCCCCCCTCCGACGCCACGTCGTTGTCGCCGCGATCATCGTACAGGCGGACCCCGCGCCCCGCGGTCGCGTCGCGAAACGTGTCGTCGCCGCCACCGCCGACGACGCGCACCGTGATCCCGCGCACCGACCCGTCAATCCGGACGTCGTCGTCACCGCCACGCAGGTACACGCGAATCTCGCGCGTCTCGCCCGCCCGTAACCGGCGCGTCCAGTAGGGGACGCAGTCCGGGCACGCCGTGACGGTCACCAGGAGCGTATCCGTGGACAGGGCGCGGACGCGGAGCACTTCAGGCACGTCCGTGGCGTGCAGTTCCACAGTCCGCGCCAGGAGAGCGTAGAACCGCCGAGCCATCGCCGGGAGGGCGTCGCGCCGACGCCGCAAGGCGGACGCCAGGAAATCCGCCTGCCGTTCCTGATGCTCCGGCGGCATACGCGCCACCGCGGCGGTCACGACGGAATCCGTCAGCCGCGCGCGCAGCGCCGCCGCGACCGAGTCCCACACGGTCGCCTCCAGACCTCCAAGCAGGCGTCGATCGAGGTCGCGCGCATTCCAGGTCAGGCCCACGACGTCGGGGTAGTCGGGCCCGAAGCTCACGAACTGGGGCATGTGGAACCGCGCCAGCCACAGCAACACCCCGTCATAGCGGACGAAGGCCTGGTCCCGGTCGCGCGGGATCGGGACCCACCATTCCGCTGTGCCTTGGGGACGCGCCGCCCAGCGCCACTGGTCCGCGTGCCGGTCCCAGTCACCAAGGAACAGGTCCATCAATCGCGCCGCGAGGTACGCCGCCGCATCGACGCGCTCCGCGGGGTCCGCTTCGAGACGTTCGAGCAGGCGTTCGCTCCCGATGATCCGCGCTGCATCAGCGAACCCGGGCGTACCATCGGGCCCCTCGTCGGGACGGAGCTCAAGCCACCCCACCATCCCGGCGAACTCGGCGCGGAACGGCCCAAGCAGGGAATCGTCCGGCAGGACGACCAGCCACGGATCGACGTGCAGCACCCCGACGGCCTCCAGGAGGCTCGCGACGACGAGCGGTGCGCTGGGGTGGGTCGCGCTGATCTGGTCCTGGAGCAGGTCCTTCACCACGGTACGGCGCAGGGCCGGCGGCAACGTCGGCGACGGATCCTTGTCGAGCGATCGAAACACGTACTCGCGGCCGTCCGCCCCCCGCAACCGCAGGGACCGCGTTTGCATCCCCCCGCCCCGCCGAACGGGTTGCAGCCCCCCCGCGAACCTCCGCAGGTCGACCACGGGGACGCACACGGGCGTCACCCACAAGTCGCGGTGGTGGCGTCCGAACAAGAAGGCGTGCAGGGCCCCCGCCGCATAGTTCGGCCCGAGGACCACCACCCGATGGCCGGCCACCGCTGGCATCTGGCTGGCTCCACCCTGTACGCCGATGGCGCCCAGCGCCACCAGGAGGGCGGCCGGCCAGCCCGCCCCGCGAGTCAGTCGAGCCACAAGCCCCAGGCTTCCCGGGCCCGTCCTCCTGCGTCCACCACCATCACCCCGAGTCGCGTGCGCCCGTCAACCAGGAAGTCCATCTGCAGGAATCCGCTCGCCCTCTGGGCGAACAAGGTTTCCGCCCGGCGTCCGACCTGCGTTGTATGTCCATAGTTGCCGGCGCCGCTGACCAGGACATAGCGGGCCGCCGCACCCCGATGCACTTCCAGCGCGTGCTCGTGACCCGCCGCATAGGCCAACGGGGGACGCACGCGCATCGCGCGCTCGAGCGCCACCCGCATACGCACATTGCCCGGGCCAGCCATGTCCTGGTCCGAAATGCCGAGCTGGCGCGCCACGGGATACGCCGACCCGACGATGGGAAGGGGCAGCCACAGCCAGGGCACGAGGCGGGTCAACGGAAACACGTGATCCCGCAAGGAAAAGACCCCGCCGTGGGAGCCCGACGCCAGCAGGGGGTGGTGCCCGACGACCACCACGTGCCGCGTCGTATCGCCGGTCACGGCGACGGTCAGGGCGCGTTCAACCTCCTCCGGCGTGTCGGCCGGGCAGTCCGAGCCCGGCCCGGGCTTGGCTTCTCCGTGCAGCCACCACTGCGTGTCGAGCAGGACCAGGCGCAAGGTCGTCCCGAGGTCCAGAACGTGCGGGCCTGGGCACCCGTCGGCGGGCCACAGCGCGGCGCCGAAGCCTCGCTCGGCCACGTACCGCCGCTGGCGCCGGATGGCGTTCCACCCATCGGAGCCGTGTCGTGCCCAGTCATGGTTACCGGGAACCAGGTAGACGGCGCCGGCGCCGCGCGCCGCGACCAACTGGGCATCCAGGCGGCGGGCAGCTTCGGCAAACGCGGGGCTGGCGGCGTCGGGCAGACCCCTCGGATAGATGTTGTCGCCCAGGAACACCACCGTGGTCGTCCCGGCCCGGGCCGCGATCGCGGCCGCCAGCGCCGTGAGCACCGGGTCGCCGTCCGGATCGGGCACGCCTGCATCGCCAATCAGGAACAGCGTCCTCTCCACGAGATGCGGGG
>JBBDNM010000082.1:0-11632 GCA_040877595.1 Gemmatimonadales bacterium
CCGCGCCGCCCCCTCCACGTCGAGCGCGCCACCCGCATCCCGCGCCGCGCGGCGCACGTCGGCGGCTACCAGCAGCACCTCGAGGTCATCCGGACGTTCCGCGAGCAAGGCCTCCGACTCGGCGCGCCCTTCCGGGCCACGCTCAAGCGCGAGCAGGGCGCGCACCGCGCCGAGCCGGGCTTCCCACCGATCGGGCGCCTGGGCGAGCGCCGCGCGGAATCGCTCCAGGGCTTCCCCGTGCAGACCGCGTCGCCGGAAGAGGTCGCCCGTCAGCAGCAGGCCTGCGACGGGGTCGGCCCCGCGACTCAGCGCGCGGTTCACTTCGGCGGCAGCGAGTTCCAGCAAGCCCTTGGACAGATAATCGCGTGCCAGGCTGTACGTGTCTTCCGGCGCGGCGACCGCGCGACTCCGGCGCGCGGGCTTGTCCAGTTCGCGGAAGATGTCGTCCAGCACCTTCGGGTCGAACTGGAGCTGTTGACCGGTGACTTCCGTGGTCACGTCCGCGGAAATCTCGGGCAGGATGGAGATGGTGGGGTCTTCATACTGCAGGTCAATCGCCAGCCGGAACTTCTGGGGCACGTAGTACGGGTCGAGACCTTGCGCCAGCGTCACGGCCCGCAACGCGCCGTCGTAGTCCCCCAGCGCCGACAGCGCAAAGCTCAGGTTGTAGTGCGCTTCGGAAGAACGCGGATCCGACTCGACAGCGCGCGCAAACGCGTTGCGGGCATCGGCGGTGCGGCCCAATTCGTTCAGGACGAGGCCGATCCCGTTCCACGCCGCCGCCTGATTGGGATCCAGATCCAGCACGTGCCGATACGACTGCAGGGCCAGCTGGAACCGTCGCAGCTGGAACAGCAGCAGCCCGAGGTTGAGACGCGGCACCACCAGCGCCGTGTCCGCGCGCGCCGCATCGTGGAACCCTTCGACCGCATCGTCGGGTCGCCCGGTCTGCGCGAGCGTCACCGCTCGATTATTGCGCGCCAGACCGTACGCCGCGTCAGCGGCAATCGCGCGACCAAACGAAGCGATCGCGTCGTCCCACTTGCCCAACTGGTGCAGCACGACCCCGCGTTCGTTCCACAACTTGGGCGACCCCGGGTCATCGCGGGTCAATTCGTCGTACAGCGTGAGGGCGGCCGCATAGTCGCGCTTGAGGAGATGCACCTCGGCGGTGGCCTGCAGGAGCAGCTGGCGCTCCTCGCCCTGGTCGAGTCCCAGCCGATACTCCCGCAGCGCCTCGGCGTAGTAGCCCTTCTGGCGGAACGCGAGGCCAAGGTTGTAGTGCGCCAGCGCCTTGCCCTCGGCCACCTGCGGCACGGCGTCGGTCACCGTGTCCATCTGTCGGCTCTTCGGGTCGCCGCCCTGGCGTTCCAACGAGAGGTTGGTCTGGGCGCGGGCGAACGTGGGGTTGAGCCGGATCGCGCGTCGGCTGGCGTCGCGCGCTGCTTCGTGCTGCGCCATGTCGCCCAGCACGAAGGCCATCAGGTAATGCGCGTCGGCGTTCTCGGGGTTCAGCGCCACGGCTTCGTGGAGGGCGTCGAGGGCTTCCTGGTTCAGGCCGCGATTGTACAGCACTTCACCGAG
Source organism: Gemmatimonadales bacterium (assembly GCA_040877595.1). GTDB lineage: Bacteria > Gemmatimonadota > Gemmatimonadetes > Gemmatimonadales > GWC2-71-9 > JBBDNM01. The sequence goes on from JBBDNM010000082.1 coordinate 1,585, forward strand.
ATGGAAGTGCACAATGCTCGATCGCGGGTCGAGTTCGCGGGCGGTGCGGAACCACTCGGCCGCGCGCTCGAGGTTGCCCCGCCCCTTCTCTACCACCCCGGCCTGCATGACCGCCGCGACGTCCGCCGGGTTGTGATGCACGATAGCGGTAAACTCGTCCAGCGCGGCGTCGTGCTGGCCCAGCGACGCATAGGCCCGACCGAGTTCCCAACGCGCGTCGCGATCGTCGGGCTGCTGGCGGAGGCGCTCGCGCAGTTCGGTAACGCGGCGGTCGTAGTAGCCGGTCTGCTTGTAGGCGATTTCGAGGTTGCGTTGGGCCACGAGCATCTTGGAATCGAGTTCCAGCGCCCGGGTGAAGGACTCGACGGCCTCGTCATTGAGGCCTTTCTGGTAGTAGAGCACGCCCAGGTTGTTGTGCGCCCCGGGGTCAGAAGGATCAATCCGCCGCGCGAACGACTTGAGGACCCGGAGGTCTCGCTCCGAGACGACCGTTCCCGCCATCACCTACCCGAGCCGGATGGCGTCGAGAATGGCCCGGAGGGACGCGAGGTCCGGGAGCAGGAGGAAATTGCCCCGCAGGTCCTGGCCGGCTTCCGCGAACTGGAAATTGGTCTCGACGCAAAACAGGAAATCGCGGTCCTGCCCGAAGTTCAGGTAGGTCGTGGTCAGCACGGCGGCGGACAGGTCCACCACCAGGCTCGGGACCGATGGCAGCAGCATCATGCCCATGAAGTCTGACAGCGCGTTCATGTAGGCGCCGCCCAGGATGTTGCCCGCCTCCTTGAGCGACGACTGCTCGAGCTCGCCGAACGTCGTGGTCGTGCCGGTCGAGCGGCGCAGCAGCAAGTCGCACAGCAGCTTGGCATCGGACTCGGGCAACATGAGCAGGGTGCGGCCCGTGAGGTCACCCAGCATGTGCATCAGGACGGCGACGACCACTTCCTCCGGATCTCCCAGCATCTCCGGCACATCCTCGAGCCGCGAGATGTTGATCCGGGGCACGGCAATCATGATGCGCCGATCGGTCATCTGGGACAACGCCGTGGCCGCGTGGCCGGCCCCGATATTGGCCACCTCGCGCAGCGCGTCCAGCTGCATCGCTTTCAGGTCGCGTATGTCGTCCATGCGGCCTCCTAGACCAATCCGCCGGCATCGAGAATGAGCACGGGCTCGCCATCGCCGAGGATTGTGGCGCCGCTGAACACGGGCAACGTGCCCCGTGGCGGCTCGAAACTCTTCACGACGATCTCCTGCTGCCCCATCATCTGGTCCACCACGAGCCCACCCCGACGGTCGCCGATGCTCAACACGATGACCGGACGCCGGCCCCGCGGGACCACATCGGCCACACCGAGCAGCTCGCGCAGGTGCACCAGGGGCAGGACCTCCTCCCGCAGCATCAGGGCCTCGCGGCCGTCCAGCCGCGTGGACGCGCCCGGTGCCAGTTCCACGGTCTCCATCACGTGGGTGAGCGGCAGCGCATACTGCTCACCACCGACCCGCGCGAGCAGGGCGCGCACGATGGCCAGCGTCACCGGCAGGCGCAGGGTAAACGTGGTCCCGTGCCCGGGTTCCGACTTGAGTTCCAGCGAGCCACCCAAATGCCGCACGCGGGTCACGACGATGTCCACGCCCACGCCCCGTCCCGAAATGCCCGACACGTGTTCGGCGGTGCTGAAGCCGGACCGCGACAGTACGCGGAGCAGCATGTCGTCGCTCAGCGCCTCCACGTCCTGATCCACGACGCCCTGGCGCTTGGCTTCACGCAGGATCCGCGTGCGATCAATGCCGCGCCCGTCATCGGCCACGACGATCGCGACCGACGCCCGCTCGCGCAGGGCGGCCAGCGTCAGCGTGCCTTCGCGCGGCTTGCCCGCGCGGACCCGTTCGTCGGGCGACTCGATGCCGTGATCGAGCGCGTTGCGCAGGAGGTGCACCAGCGGATCGCTCAACTCGTCGAGAATGGCCCGATCGAGCTCGATCTCCTTCCCTTCCACCTGGAAGTTGACCGGCTTGTCGAGCTGCTTGCTCAGGTCACGCACCAGGCGCGGGAACCGGTCGAACACCTGCCACACGGGCGTCATGCGCGCCTGGATGATTTCGGACTGCAGGTCGCTGGTCAGCTGCGCGATCTTGACAGCCACATCGTCCAACGGCGCGTCGTCGTAGCGCGCCGCGATGTGGGCCAGCCGGCCACGGGCCGTGACGGCTTCGCCGATCAGGTTCATCAGCCGATCGAGACGCTTGAGGTCCACCCGAATGTGCCGCCCGCGCGACGCGCCCGCGCGGGCATCCTCACTCTGCTGCTCCACGTCCACATCCACGCGCTCAATGTCGCCCGCCCTGCGAATCGCTTCCTCGATTTCGTGCGCCAATAGTCCCGACTCGACCCGGAAGGCGAAGCGCCCGTCGAACGTGTCCGTCTCGAACGCGGCGGGCGCCGGCTCCACGCCGTGCACCGGCCCGAGCGCCTTGGCGCGTTCCAGCGCGAGCAGCGCTCGCGCGCCCTTGAGCGGACTGTCGGGGGCAATCACCACTTCCACGCGCCGACCCACCCCGGGCTGCGCCCCCACAAACGAGATCCGGCGCCGTGGGGCCGCCTGCTCTTCGGGGGTCTGGTGCGCGCGGGCCGCCTCATCCAGCGCGTCCAGCAATGCGGTGACATCGAGCGAGTCTTCCCCGCCCGTGACCGTGGCCTCGACCAGCGCTTCCATGGCGTCGGCTGTTGCGAAGAGCACTTCCAGCGTCTGGGATTCCGCCGGGCGGGACCCATCACGGAACAGGTCGAGCAGGCTCTCGGCGCGGTGCGCGAGGTCGGCCACCTTGGCATACCCCATGGTGGCGGCCATGCCCTTCACGGTGTGGACCGCGCGGAAGATGCCGGCAACGGGCTCGGCGTTGGCGGGATCCTGCTCCCACGACAACAGAAGCTGGTTGAACGCCCCCAGGTGTTCGCGCGTCTCGGCGCGAAACAGGTCCGCGTACTGCGACAGGTCCACCAGCGCCTCAGCCGAGGACCCGTTGGACCGCCTCGAGCACCCGGGAGGGCTGGAACGGCTTGACGACGAAGTCCTTGGCGCCGGCCTGAATGGCTTCCACCACCAGCGCCTGCTGACCCATCGCGGAGCACATGAGGACCTTGGCGCCCGGATCCACCTTCACAATCTCCCGCACGGCATCAATGCCACCCATGTCGGGCATCACGATGTCCATGGTGACCAGGTCGGGCTTGAGCTGCTTGAACTTTTCGACCGCCTGCAGGCCGGTTTCGGCCTCACCGACCACCTCGAACCCGGCTTGCGCCAGGATGTCCGAGATCATGGTGCGCATGAAGATCGCGTCGTCGCACACCAGCACCGTATGACTCACAGCGTGACGCCTCCCTCAGGTCACAAGAACGGGCCCCAACAGGGCCTCGAGATCCAGCACGACAAACGTGAGGCCGCCCCGTCGCCCGACCGCGCGCACCAGCCGGGGATCCACACCCGGCAGCGCATCGCGGTCGGCCAGGTCCTGCTCGGGTACGGCGAAGAGGTCCAACACTTCATCCACCACCAGTCCGAGTGTGCGACCCTCGTGGGTCAGCAAGACCATGGCCGGTTCGGTCGGAGCGGCCGGTCGGCCCAACAGGCGCGGACCATCAATCAACGGGACCAGTTCGCCCCGCAGGTTGATGAGGCCGTCCACGGCCTGCATCGCCCCCGGAATGCGTGTGGCCTTGGGCGCCGGTCCGATCTCGCGCACGACCGAGACGTCCACGGCGCAGGCCAAATCCGCGACGCGAAACACCAGCAGTCGCACCTCCTGCATATCAGCCATCTTCTTTGAAGAAGCCAAGATACGCGAGGGCGTCAGGGCGAGCAAGCAAATTGGCGTCGTGCGCCGCCTCACCAAGCGCCGCCCGCAGGTCGTCGGGCCACTCTGAACGGAAGACCACAGGCTCGCCCGTGGTTGGGTGCTCAAAACGGAGGACGGCCGCGTGGAGGGCCTGGCGCGGACACGCCTTCTCGAGGCGCTCTGCCAACGGTCGCAGATGCCCGGTCACCCGCCGGCTCCCACCACCCCCGTACACGGGGTCGCCCACCACCGGATGGCCCACATGGGACAGGTGCACACGGATCTGGTGCGTGCGACCGGTTTCCAGTCGTACGCGAATGAGGTCCGCCACCCCAAACCGCGCCACCGCGAAGACATGGGTCACCGCCGCCCGCCCGTCCGGTGTCACGGCAATGCGCTTGCGGTCGCGCGCATGCCGTGCGAGCGGCGCCGAGATGGTTTGCGCCGCGGGATGACCCCACACGAGGGCCGCGTACTCCCGCACGACGCGGCGGGCCGCCAATGCCCGGCCCAGCCGCCGGTGCGCGTCGTCCGTCTTGGCGATCACCATCAGGCCGGAGGTGTCACGGTCCAGGCGGTGTACGATGCCAGGGCGGCCGGGCGCGCCGGACGCGAGGCGCACGCCGCGCGCGGCGAGGGCGTTGACCAACGTGTCGTTCCAGTGGCCCGGCGCCGGATGCACCACGAGCCCCGCGGGCTTGTCAATCACCAGCAGGACGTCGTCTTCGTGCACAACCGAGAGCGGGATGTGATGCGGGGTGACCGACCGCGGCGGCTCGGGCTCGGGAAACGTGACGGTCACGCGGTCGCCCTTTTGCAGGGCGCGGCCCGCGCGGCCAACCGCCGCATTGACGCGCACGTGACCCTCGCCGATCAGGCGACTGGCAACCGTACGGGATACCCGGAGCTGGTCTGCGAGAAAACGATCCAGTCGCTCGGTGACCTCGGACGCCACCGTGAACGTAACGGTGGTTCCCGGTTCAGCGACTGGGTTCGACGGCGTTGGCTTGGCGGGCATGCGCCTCCTGGCGACCCTCGCGCCAAAGAACGAGCGCCAGCAGGATCGCGCCGGTGCTCACGCCCATGTCCGCGACATTGAAGGTGGGCCAGTGGTAGGACCCGATCCACACGTCCAGAAAGTCCACCACGCCGCGCGGGCTCCGGAACCGGTCAATCAGGTTGCCGACCGCGCCACCGCACACCAGCCCCAAGGCTACCAGCCGCGCGGTCTGCGCCCGTGTGCTTTCGCGCACCATCAGCCCGAGCACGACCAGGGCAATCAGGGCGAGTACGGTGAACACGATGCGGGAATGCTGACCGGCGCTGATACCAAAGGCGGCGCCCGTGTTGTACACCAGGCGCAGGAGGAACCAATCGCCGAAAATGGGGACGGGCATGCGGGTCAGGTACTCGACGGCGAGCCACTTGGTGCACTGATCCAGGACCACGACGCTCGCGCCGACCGCCCAGAACAGCGGGCGGCGCCCGCCGTCACCGACGCTTGCCGCCATCCTCTTCCTTGGCCTTGCAGTCAATGCAGAGCCGAGCATGCGGCAGGGCGTCGAGTCGCTCGAAGCTGATCGGGGTGCCGCACTCGTGGCAAGTACCGAATTTGTCGGGATCCCCGTACAGGCGGCGCAGGGCTTCGTTCACGTGCCAGAGATACCGCCCCTCCTTGGACGCGAAGAGGAATTCCTTTTCGCGTTCCATGGCATCGGTCCCCTGATCGGCCATGTGGAACGAGTACGACGAGAGGTCGCCATCGGCGCCCTGCAGGGTACCGCTGAACGATTTCTCGTACACGCCGAGTTCCTTCATGACCCGGGCGCGCTCCTCGAGGAGCCGTTTCTCCATATGTGCCAGTTGCTTCTTGTTCATGCCACCGTCTCTGGGCCTAAGCCCGCGCCAGCGCGATCGTGACCGCGCGGCCGTCAATGTCCACCGTTTCCTTCACGTCGGGCCCGTCAGGCAACTGCCCCACGGTGAAGTGCCGAGCCAACGTCTCACTGCCAATCCAGCCGCCGTGCGTCGTGGCGGCGCCCAGCACGTCGGCCGGGCCGGTCAACCCCACGGCAATGCGGGTGTCATACTGATACCCCGCCTCCTTCCGAAGGCGCTGAATCCGGTTCACCAGCTCCCGGCCCAACCCTTCGGCGCGCAACGCCTCGTCCACGATCGGGTTCAAGGCCGCGACATACGGCCCGTCGCTCTGCACCAGCCAGTCGGTCGTGACTTCCCGCACGACCGTGACGTCGTCGGGCTCAAAGATAAACACCTGCCCGCCGGAACTGACCTCAATCCCGTGCCCGGCTTCGAGCCGACGCAGGTCGGGCACGTCCAGCGCCTGGGCTACCCGGGCGGCTTCGGGCGTCTGCTTGCCATAGCGCTTGCCGAGGGAGCGGAAATTCGCCTTGGCGGTCAGGCGGACCAGGTCAGCATCCGAAGCGACCGGCTCCACCCGTTTCACGTTCACCTCACGCGCCAGAAGCTCGAGCAGGCCGTCGAACACCGGGCCCCGCACCTGAAAAGGCACCGCCACCCGCAGCGTCGCCAGGGGTTGCCGGACACGCAGGCCGGCCTCCTCCCGTGCCGCCCGGGCCAGCGTGGCCAGGCGTCGCACCGCGTCCATCGCGGTCAACGTCGTCGCGGCGTCCTCCGGCGTGGCCTCCGGCACACCCGCCAGATGCACGCTCGCCCCATGCAGGCGACGGTACAACGCATCGGACAGGAACGGCGCGGCGGGGGCCATCAGGCGGCAGACGCCCGACAGGACCTCGTGCAGCGTGGCGAGCGCGGCGGGATCGGCCTCGGTGTCGGGCGCCCAGAACCGCGCGCGGTTCACGCGCACGTACCAGTTCGAGAGGTCGTCGTCGCAGAACGCGAGCAACGCGCGAATACCCGTCGTCATGTCGAACGCATCCCACGCCGCGCGCACGTCGCGCACCACCGCGTTCCACCGCGCCAGCATCCAGCGGTCAATGACCGGCCGCTCGGCGACCGCGGGCGCGGCCGCCGGGGTCCACTCACCTGCATAGAGGGCGAAGAAACCGTACGTGTTACGCAGCCGGTTCAGCGACCCACCCACCACCTCCTGCACCTGCGCCGCATCAAAGCGCTTGGCAAGCCACACCTGGCTGCCGGCCAGCAGATACAACCGCACCGCATCGGCGCCAAAGCGCTCCACCACCTCCCACGGGTTGACCACGTTGCCCACGCGCTTCGACATCTTGCGGCCCTCGGCGTCCAGCAGCAGGCCGTTCACGATCACATGACGATAGGCCGGCTGGTCGAACACTCCCGCGGCAATCGCCAACAGCGAGTAGAACCACCCGCGCGTCTGGTCGAGCCCCTCGCAGATGAAGTCGGCCGGGAACTGCCGCTCGAACTCCTCGACGTTCTCAAACGGGTAATGCCACTGGGCCACCGGCATCGCCCCGGAATCGAACCACGCGTCGATCACCTCGGGCACGCGTCGCATCGTGCTGCCGCACGCGCAGGCGAACGTGGCCTCGTCAATGAACGGCTTGTGCGGATCGAAGTCCGTCCCCAGTGGCCGGCCCAGACGCTCGGCCAGCTCGGCGAAGCTCCCGATCACGGCGACGTGACGCGGATCGGTCTCGCAACGCCAGACCGGCAGGGGCGTACCCCAATACCGGTCGCGGGACAGCGCCCAATCCACGTTGTTCTCCAGCCACTCACCGAACCGCCCGATGCCCACTTCTGGCGGTTGCCAGGCGACCTTGCCGTTGAGATCGAGCATCCGGTCGCGGAACGCGGTGGTCCGCACGAACCACGAGCTGCGGGCATAGTAGAGCAACGGCGAGTCGCAGCGCCAGCAGAACGGGTAACTGTGCGTGTGGCCCTGTGGCTCGTACCGACCGAAGAGCTTGCCTTCCACACCCAGCCGCTCCGCGATGATCGCATTCGCGTCCAGAAAGTGCTGGCCGTTGAGTGCATCCCATGTCGTGCCCTCAAAGCGGCCTTGGGCATTCACCAGCGCGAAGAACGCGAGTCCCTCGCGCGTCACCGTCGCGTAGTCGTCGGCGCCGTGCGCCGGCGACATGTGCACCACACCGGTACCGTCCTCGTCGGTGACAAAGTCGCCGGCCACCACCCGCCAGGCATCGCCCTCGGGCTGATACACCTCGAGCAACTGTGCGTAGCGTTGACCCACGAGCGCCGTGCCCGGCATCTCGGCCAGCACGGGGAACTCGCCCAGCATCTTGCCGTGCGTGCCGCCCGGGATGGCCTTGCGGCCGGCAATGCTCTTCTCGACGATGACCCGGCGGCCGTCAATGTCGAGCTCGACATAGGTGAACGCCGGATTGACCGCGAGGGCCACGTTGGACGGCAGGGTCCACGGCGTGGTGGTCCACGCCAACAGGTGCCGGGGCCGGCCATCGTCCGCTGGATCCTTCAGGCGGAACAGCGCGTAGATGGACGGGCTCGCGTGATCCTTGTAGCCCAGGGCCAGTTCATGACTGGAGAGCGTCGTGCCGCACCGCGCGCAATACGGCAGCACCTTGTGCCCTTCGTACAACAGGTCCTTGCTGTGCAGCTGCTTGAGCAGCCACCACACGCTCTCGATGTAGTTGTTGGTGAACGTGACGTAGGCCCGGTCGTAGTCGAGCCAGTACCCGATGCGATTGGACAGCGCTTCCCATTCGCTCTTGTACGTGAAGACGCTCTCGCGGCACTGCCGATTGAACTCGGCGACGCCCAACCGTTCGATGGCCTGCTTGCCCTGAAGGTTCAGACGCTTCTCGACCTCGATCTCCACCGGCAGACCGTGCGTGTCCCAGCCCGCGGTCCGCGTGACCTGGCGGCCCTGCATCGCGTGGTAGCGGCAGACCATGTCCTTGATGGTGCGCGCGAACACGTGGTGAATGCCAGGCTTGCCGTTGGCGGTGGGTGGACCCTCGTAGAAGACGAACGGCGTGCCGTCGGCGGTCGCGTCCAGCGTGCGGTGGAACAGCCCCTCGCGGGCCCACGTGTCGAGCAGCGCGCGCTCGAGTTGGTCGGGCGTGTGCTCGTCGAGCGGCAGGAAGGCCATGGTCAGAGGGCGGGCGGGCTACCGTCGCGGCTCTGCGCGTCGAGCGCATCCACCTCCGCGAGGTGTCGCTCGAGCAGGTGGCGTGTGGCGGCGAGGTACCCCGTGAATTGCCGTTGGGCGGCTTCCACATCGCGGCGGATCAAGCCCTCGGCCTCGCGTGCCTGGGCGACGATCTTGTCGGCTTCGGCGCGCGCTTCGCGAAGGGTCAGGTCGGCTTCCTTGCGCGCGGAGTCTTGCGTGGCGGCCCGCAGTTGCTGGGCGGCCACCAAGGCCTCGTTCAGGGCGCGTTCCCGGTCGCGGAAGGTCTTGAGCTGCTCGCGGAGGTTGGCGACGCGCTCTTCCATTTGCGCCCGTTCGCGCAGCAACCGCTCCATTTCGGCGGCGACACGTTCCCGGAAGTCGTCGACGTCCGGGCGTTCATAGCCGAACGCCGCACGCCGGAACTCCTGCTGGCGCACGTCAACCGGGGTGAGATGGAATTCGTCGTTCATACCCGCTCTCCGAACAGGATCGTGCCGAGCCGGAGGATGGTCGCACCCTCAGCGGCGGCGGCCTGCCAATCGCCCGACATCCCCATGGACAGTTCCGGCAGCGGCAGGGCTGCCGTCGCGATGCGATCACGCAGCGTGCGCAGGGCCGCAAATGTGCCGCGCTGTACGGTTGCGTCGTCGGTGAAGGGTGCCATGGTCATGAGGCCCACCACCGCAAGGTGCCTCGTTCCCGCCACGTGTCCCAACAGGTCCGACGCTTCCGCCGGGTCGCAGCCCGATTTCTGCTCTTCGCCTGCCACATTCACCTGAAGCAGGACGTTGAGTGTGGAGCCCGCCTTGGCGCAGGCGGCCGCGAGGGCATCCACCACCTTGGTCGAATCCACCGAGTGCACCATGGCAAACCGGCCGGGCACCATTTTCGCCTTGTTGGTTTGCAGATGCCCAATCAGGTGCCACGACACCGGGACGTCCGCAGTGGCGTCCTGCTTGGCGGTCGCCTCCTGGACCCGATTCTCCCCGACATCCGTGAGTCCCGCGGCCTGCGCCGCACGGACGGCGTCGGGACCGTGACCCTTGGTGACGGCCACGATACGCACCGGTCGTCCCACCTCCTCGCGCACGCGGGCGAGTCGGTCCGCCAGGCCCGGAAACGTCATAGCTTGTGAAA
>JBBDNM010000083.1:0-54284 GCA_040877595.1 Gemmatimonadales bacterium
CGAGGTCGCGCCACACGTCGGGCAGCGCGGCCAACACGTCGTCAGGCCGCATACTCCGCACCGGCACATGGGTAGCGGCGATCTCCACCGCGCGACCCAGCACATGGGCGCCGAGCGCCGCCGCCACATCCGGCGCGAGTCCGCGCGCGAGCGCCATCGCGATCAAGCCCGCGAGGATATCGCCCGATCCGCCGGTGGCCAGTCCCGCGTTGCCCCGCGCCACCACGCGCAACGGTGCGCCGGTTGCGGCGATGACGGTCGGCACCCCTTTGAGCAGCACCGCGGTGGATGCGCCACACGTGGCAGCAGCCCGGGTGACTGCATCGTACGGATCGTCCAGCGCGATGCCGGGAAACTGCGCCGCAAACTCCCCCGGATGCGGCGTCAACACCCTTCCCGCCTTCCCGCCCTTCGCCATCCCGCCTTGATGCAACGCGTCGGCGTCCAGCACGATCGGCACGCGGGCCTTGGTGACCACGCGTTCAACAAGCCGTTGGGCGGCGGCATCGCGCCCGATCCCCGGCCCGAGCACGATGGCGTCGGCCCAGGCGATGTCGGCATCGAGGTCCGTGCTCACCAGCGCGTCAGGCAGATTGGCCTGCACCGCGCTCACCGATGCCTCCGCCACCGCCAGCTTGACCAATCCGGCTCCGGCGGCAAACGCGGCGCGTGCCGCATGGATCACCGCGCCGGCCATGCCGACGGCACCGCCCACCACGAGGATTCGTCCGCGGTCGCCCTTGTGCATGGCGCTGGTGATCGGTGGCAAGTGCTCCGCCACCCAGCGATCCGTGACCAGCCATGGGAGCGTGGGGTCCGGCGCGGGGAACCCGATATCCACCACGACAATGTCGCCGCACCAGTCGCGGGCAAACAGGTGACCGCGCCGCACGCCGCCGAACGTGACCGTGAGATCGGCCCGCACAGGACCGTGGGCCACGCCCGTGGTCAGGTCGAGTCCGGTCGGACCGTCGAGGGCGACGATGGGTGCCTGCAGCGACGCGATGCGGGTCGCGAGGGCGCCGATTTCGTCCGAAGGCGGGCCGACCGCGCCCGTACCGAGCAACGCGTCCACCACGACGGCCGCATCGGGCCATGGCGCGGTGGGATCGAGCCGTGTCACGCCTTCGGCGAGCGCGAGGGTCCGATTGGCCTCATTGTCCGGGGATCGGGGGCGATCGAGGTCGCTGGCCCAGACCTGCCAGCCAACGGCACGCAGGGCGCGGGCCACGACCCAGCCGTCGCCGCCGTTATTGCCGGGGCCACACGCGACGAGTGCCGTGTGGCGAGCGAGCGGGAGCGATGCAACGGGGGCCGCCGTCGCAATAACCTGCGCGGCGGCCCGCCCGGCTGCATCCATCAGGGCGCGGGAAGGAATCCCGCCTGCCATGCGGGCCGCCGCGTCCCAGGCCGCGGCTTCAGCGGCACTCAGGACGGGGACCGGCATGACGCCTGATTTACTTGAGACTCTGGCCGATGGTCCGACCGAGAGAGATCTCGCCGTTGTCAATGCGGAGGTTGAATCCGCATTCCGCGCTGGTGCACACCCACGCCTTGTACGTAATCGGCGCGCCATCCCGACCATAATCGGAAAGGGGTACGAGTACACCTTTGCCACACTTCAGGCAGGACGGAAATTCCCTGTTGTCCATTCCCATACGACGTCTGTCCTTTCAGCGGCCCGGCCGCTGTGTGACGGTCGGTCGGGAAACGCCCGACCACGAATACTCCCCGAACGCCTGCCCGAACGCATACACGCCGTCGAAATCTTCCAGGCGGTCGTGCGGTTGCGCCGCGAGCAGGCCCAACTCCACCAGCGTAAACACCATACGGCCAAAGTCGGCCGTCTGTTGAATACCCCAGTGGTCCAGCACTGCCTGCGCCGTGAGACCGAACTGCTCGAGCGCGAAATCCCGACACCCCCGGGCCAGGTCCGCACCCGAAATATGTCCGCGTTCGGTTCGCTGTCGCTGGCAGTATTCCAAAGCGGTGAGAACAAACAGGTAGGCCTGGGGATGATACCGCCCGTCCCGGCTGCGGATCATCTCCACAATGTCGTCGGCCAGCTGCAGTCCATGCACGCTACAAAGGTGGGAACCGGTCGCGACGGATGCAAGGGGCATGCTCACGCCCTGACCGCCGAGGCCTCGTGGTATAGTGGGTACCGCCCCGCCAATTCCCGCACCTCGTCATGCACCCGCGCCAGGCCGGCCGGATCGTCGCGCGCCGTCAGGGCCCGGTCAATCAGCTCGGCGATCTGCTCCATATCGTCGGCATCCATGCCGCGCGTGGTCAGCGCGGCCGTCCCCAGCCGGATTCCGCTCGTGACAAACGGCGATTCCGTCTCGCCGGGCACGGTGTTCTTGTTCGTATGAATGCCACACTGATCAAGCGTCCACTCGGCCAGCTTGCCGGTGAGTCCCCTGGACCGCAGGTCCACCAGCAGCAAGTGACAATCCGTGCCACCTGATACCAGGGTGAAGCCCCGCGTCGCCAACGCCTGCCCCAAGGCCCTCGCATTGGTGACCACCTGCTGAGCATAGTCCTTGAACGCGGGCGTCAGTGCCTGGCCAAAGGCGACCGCCTTGGCGGCAATGATGTGCTCAAGCGGCCCGCCCTGCATGCCGGGGAACACCTGCTTGTTGACGGCCTTGGCGTGTGTTTCGGTCGAGAGGATGAATCCACCGCGCGGCCCCCGCAGCGTCTTGTGCGTGGTGGAGGTCACGAGGTCGGCGTGCGGCACCGGCGAGGGATAGACGCCGCCGGCAATGAGGCCCGCGTAATGGGCCATGTCCACGAGCAGCAGCGCGCCGACTTCACGCGCGATCACTGCGAACGCCGCCCAATCAATGACGCGCGGATACGCCGACGCGCCGGCCACGATGAGCCGCGGCTTCTCACGGCGCGCGACGTCGCGCACCTGGTCCATGTCCATCAGTCCGGTGCGTTGGTCCACACCGTAATGCACCGCGCGGAACAACTGGCCGCTCGCGTTGACCGGCGAACCGTGCGTCAGGTGCCCGCCGTGCGACAACTCCATGCCGAGCAGCGTGTCGCCCGGCTTGATGACGGCGAGATACGCCGCGAGGTTGGCCTGCGCGCCCGAGTGCGGCTGGACGTTGGCGGCGTCCGCACCGAACAACTGCTTGGCGCGCTCGATCGCCAGCGTCTCCACTTCATCGACGATCTCGCAGCCGCCGTAGTACCGCTTGCCGGGATAGCCCTCGGCGTACTTGTTGGTGAGCACCGAACCGGCGGCCTGCAGCACCGCGATGGACACGAAGTTCTCGCTCGCGATGAGCTCAAGCCCTTCCCCCTGCCGAGCGGCTTCCCGCGCAATCAGCTCGGCCACGACCGGGTCCACGTCCGCCAACGGACGGTTCAGGCGATCCCCGGGCGTGGTCACGGCCGGTGCGACAGGCCCTTGGCCTGCTCGGCTGCCGTGATGCGCGTCAGCGCCACTTCATCGGCCGCCACGTGCGAGGAGATCTTCTTGCGTTGCGCGAGTTCCAGCACTTCGAGAATCGTGTCGTAGATGTGGCCGGCCTTGTCGCGGGCGCGCTCGCGACTCCACCCCTCGAGTTCGGCGTTCACGTTGATCAGGCCGCCGCCGTTAATCGCATAGTCCGGCGCGTAGACGATGCCCCGCTCCGCCAGCACATCGCCGTGCCGGGCTTCGGCCAGCTGGTTGTTGGCGCCACCCGCCACGATCTTCACCTTGAGTTGGGGAATCGTCTTGTCGTCAATCACGGCGCCCAGTGCGCAGGGCGCGAAGATATCGGCCGGCTGGCCATAGATCGCGTCGGGCGCGACGGCCGTGGCCTTGAAGTCCGCGACGATCTTCTTGACCTTGTCGGCGTCAATGTCGGTGACGATGAGCTTGGCGCCTTCTTGCGAGAGCAGTTCCGCCAGGAAGTACCCGACACTGCCGCAGCCCTGCAGCGTGACGGTCCTGCCGGACAGATCGTCCTTGCCCCAGAGGAACTTGGCGCAGGCCTTCATGCCACGATACACGCCGTAGGCGGTGACCGGCGACGGGTTGCCCGACTTGTCCTTCAGGCCGACGACGTGCTCGGTCTCCTTGTGAATCCAGTCCATGTCGGCCGGCGACGTGTTGACGTCTTCGGCCGTGATGTAGCGGCCCTTGAGCGATTCGACATGCCGGCCGTGCGACCGGAAAACCCCCTCGCGCTTGGCCGTCTTGGTGTCACCCAGGATGACGCTCTTGCCGCCACCCAGGTTCAAGCCCGCGATGGCGGCCTTGTAGGTCATGCCGCGCGAGAGGCGCAGCACGTCGTTCAACGCCTGCGCATCATTGGTGTAGTCCCAGAACCGCGTGCCGCCAAGCGCCCGGCCGAGTGCGGTGTTGTGGATGGCGATGATGCCGCGGTACGCCGAGTCGGGGTCGTACCACAAACTCACCTGTTCGTGGTTGAACTCGGCAATCTGCCGGAACAGGGTGTTATCCAATGACGCGTTCGGGGTCACAGGCAGCTCACTTGGTGTAATCGTAGAATCCACGACCGCTTTTCCGGCCCAGCCGACCAGCGGCAACCATCTTTCTCAGCAGCGGACAGGGACGATACTTGTCGTCGCCCAACCCGTCGTGCAACACCTCAAGAATGGCGAGACAGACATCGAGCCCGATCAAGTCGGCCAATGCCAGCGGACCCATCGGATGGTTCATGCCGAGCTTGAGTACCGTATCCACCGCGTCCGGTTCCGCCACGCCCTCCATGACGCAATAGATCGCTTCATTGATCATGGGCAACAGCACGCGGTTCGACACGAACCCCGGAGAATCATTCACCGCTACCGGCGTCTTGCCCAGCGCGCGGGACAGCTCCATGACGCGCTGGGTCACGGCATCGCTCGTGGCGAGCCCGCGAATCACCTCAACCAGCGTCATCACCGGCACGGGATTCATGAAGTGCATGCCGATCACCTGCGCGGGCCGACTGGTCACCGCCGCGATGGACGTGATCGAAATGGACGATGTGTTGGTGGCCAGCACCGCCGTGGGCGGCGCCAGCCGGTCGAGCTCGCGAAAGATGTCGAACTTGATGTCGGGGTTCTCGCTCGCCGATTCCACGACGAGTGACACCGTGGCCACCGGATCGAGTCCGGTGGCCGGCTGGATCCGCCCAAGCGTGGCAGCCTGGTCGGCCGCGGCCAGCGTGCCTTTCTTGACCTGGCGCTCCAGGTTCTTCGTGATGGTGGCGACCGCCTGGTCGAGTCGCGCGCGGTCCACGTCCAACAACGCCACGTCCCAGCCCGCCTGGGCAAAGACGTGCGCGATACCGTTGCCCATGGTGCCGGCGCCGACCACCGCCATCCGTTCGGTCACGTCATCACTCCTTCATGCGGGTTCCCCCGCAGTCGTCGCATCCAGTAGATCGCCGCCGCTGCCAACACCAGCGTCGCGGCGAACCCGCCTTCCGGTCCAAACGCTCCACCGTCCCACCACGACGCCTGGCCCGGCAGATACTCCAGCACGGGCAGACTGAATCGTAACCCGCTCACCGGGGCATCGGCGCCCAGGGCCAACCCCGCATTACAGCCGAGGTGGACCGCCCAGGCGCCGACCAAGCCACCGCCGGTGAAGAACACCGCCGAGAGGACGAGTCCGGCCAGTCCAATATTCAACAAGCCCAGCCCGGTCACGTCCGGATTCGGCAGGTGCAGGGCCACGAATACGACCGTGAGCGCCACGCTGCCCCCCAGACGCCCCCCCTCCCGTGCCAGGCGCGCAAGTGGATACCCGCGAAACAGCAGCTCCTCGACCCACGCCGCCGCTGCGAGCCCGAGCAGTACCGCGAGTGCCACCGGCAGAAACCGCTCATCCCGAAACGCCGGACCGGTCACCACACGGGCACCACCCACCACGGCGAGACCCAACGCTCCGGCCGCCATGCCGGCGCCCCACACCAGTCCGCGCCACAAGGCGTGCCCGGCCCTCGGCACCTTGAGCCCCACCTCCTCGGCATCCCACGTCCCACGCCGGACCATCACCGCATAGACGATCGCCGTCGCGACCACGCTGCCCGCGATCTGATGCCACAAGCCGCGTCCGGCGCCCACCCACCATCCGACCGCGTCGCCGGAAACCGCATCGAGCACCACGTTCTCGACCCACGCGAACACGACCGTCAGCGTGATACAGACAGCAAAGAACAGCGCGAGGGAGCCGAACGTTCGGCCCCAACGCGCGACGCGCGCGTTCAGGTGAGCGCGCGCGTCGTCGGGGACCGGAACCGCCAGATGATCAGTCCGGCGAGGGCCAGCTTGAGACTGTCACCAAGCAGGAACGGGATGGAGCCGAACCGCGCGGCGAAATCCACGCTGCCGGTCAGCACGGCCAGTTGGGCGACCCCGCCCGCGTGGATCACCGCCAGACCGAGCACGAGTCCCACCACGAGTCGCCGCCACGCGCCCCCCGCCATCCGTCCGATCGCCGCCGCGGCGAGCGGATACGCCAGGAGGTATCCGCCGGTCGGCCCGAGCAGTCGGGCCACACCGGGCACGCCGCCCGCCGCAAACACCGGCAGGCCGGTCGCGCCGAGGACGAGGTACAGCGCGAGGCTGGTCGCGCCAATCGCCGGACCGAACAGGCCTCCGACGATGAGGACAGCCGGTACCTGCAACGTCATGGGGACGGGGCTGCCCGGCATCCAGATGGCCGCCTGGGCACTCAAGCTCACGAGGCCGGCACCAAGCACCACGGCCACGGTCCGGCGCAACCACCGGGGCGATGCCGCGACCGCGGCCGGCGCCGCTGCGAGATGCTGGGTCATACGCGCTCCACGCTCAAGGCGACGGCATTGCCGCCACCGAGACAGAGGGTAGCGAGGCCGGTGGCCTTGTTCCGGTCCTCAAGGGCATACAGGAGAGTGGTCAGCACGCGGGCGCCGCTCGCACCGATCGGGTGCCCGAGGGCCACGGCGCCGCCATGGACGTTGACGCGATCCCAATCCCATCCCAGGCCGTCACCGTCGGCGAGCGCCTGCACGGCAAACGCCTCGTTCGCTTCGATCAGGTCGTAGTCGTTGATCTTCGTGCCGGCCTTTTTCATCAGGTGGTTCACCGCCACGATGGGCGCGAAGAACAGATCCTTGGGCTCACCACCACCCGCGGCGTACGCGGTCACCTTGGCCAGCACCTTCAAGCCATGCGCCTTGGCGAAGGCCAGGCTGGTCACCACCACTGCGCTCGCCCCGTCATTCAGGCCCGGCGCGTTGCCGGCGGTCACCGTGCCGTCCTTCACAAACGCGGGCTTGAGCTTGCCGAGCGCGTCGAGCGTCGTGTCGGCCCGGGGCGCTTCGTCGGTATCAATGACCATCGGACCCTTCCGGCCGGCAATCTCCACTGCCACGATCTCGGCCTTGAACTTGCCGGACGTGATGGCGGTGATGGCCTTCTGATGGCTGGCGAGGGAGAACTCGTCCTGGCGCTGGCGGCTGACATTGCCTTTCTGGGCGGTGTACTCGGCGTAGCCGCCCATGTGGCAGTCGCCGAACGAGCACCACAGACCGTCGTTCACCACGCCATCAATCATCTGCTGGTTGCCCAACTTGACCCCGTCCCGCATGCCCCGCACGTAGAACGGGGCGTTGGACATGGATTCCTGCCCGCCGGCCACGATGCACTGGGCATCGCCCGCCCGAATCGCCTGGGCCGCAAGCATCACGGCCTTGAGGCCGGATCCACAGACCTTGTTGATGGTGAGGGCAGGAATGGTGCCGGGAAGCCCAGCGCCGATGGCGGCCTGACGGCCCGGCGCCTGGCCGGTGCCGCCCTGGACCACGTGGCCCATGATGACTTCATCAACGGCGGCGGCATCCACACCGGACCGGCGGACGGCTTCTCGAATTGCGATGGCCCCGAGCTGGGGAGCCGTGAGGGGGCTCAACCCACCCAGGAACTTGCCGATCGGGGTGCGCGTCGCGGCGACCAGGACCGGGGTCATTTCAGGGGTTGTCATGCGGCCCGGAAGCTAATGACCGCCCGGACCCCACTCAACCCGAGATTCCCATTATTAAGGAACGCTCCCGGACCTGACGGTCCAACTGGGCCAGGAAGTCGTCGAACGGGACAATTTCCTGCTTCTTCCCCGCTCCACGGGCCCGGACCGCCACGGTCCCCTGCTCCAGTTCCCGCTGGCCGACCACCGCCATGTACGGGATCTTCTGCGTTTCGGCCTCACGAATCCGATAGTTGAGCGTCTCGCTCGACGCATCCACTGTGGCGCGGATCCCTGCCGCCTTGAGGCGATTGGCCAGGTCGCCGGCACCTGCGGCATGCACCGCAGCCACCGGAATGACCCGCACCTGCTCTGGCGCCAGCCACAAGGGAAAAGCGCCCGCAAAGTGCTCGATCAGGTTGCCGATGAACCGCTCCAGCGTGCCGTAGATGGCCCGATGGATCATGACGGGCCGATGCGGCTGGTTGTCGGCGCCGGTGTACTCGAGCTCAAAGCGCTCGGGAAGCTGGAAATCGAGCTGGACCGTCGGCCCCTGCCAGGTGCGCCCGATGGCATCCTTGAACTTGATGTCAATCTTGGGCCCGTAGAACGCGCCGCCGCCCACATCCACGGCATACGGAATGCCACGCCGGTCCAGCGCCGCCATGAGGATCTTCTCGGCGCGCTCCCACGTCGCATCGTCGCCCAGCTTTTCGGCGGGGCGTGTCGCGACCGCGAACGACAATGCGAAGCCGAAGGCGTCGCGCACCAGACGGTCCACCTGACCCAGGCAGAGCACGATTTCGTCCTCGACCTGATCAAGCGTACAGAAGATGTGCGCATCGTCCATCGAGAGGCCGCGCACCCGCAGCAGACCATGCAACGTGCCCGAGCGCTCGTTGCGATAGACGTTGGCCACTTCGGACAAACGGACCGGCAGGTCGCGATAGCTCCGCTGGCCGTGCTTGAAGATGAGCGCGTGCATCGGGCAGTTCATCGGCTTGACCCGATAGCGCACGTCCTCCGCTTCGCCTGCCCCGCTCGCCATCTCCGGAAACTGATTCTCCGCATACAGCGGCAGGTGGCCGGAGATGTGGAACAGCTCGTCGCGCGTGATGTTCGGCGTGTAGACGAGGTCGTAGCCATGGGCGACGTTGTCGTCCTCCACGGCGCGCGACAGCAGCCACTTCACCATGGCGCCCTTCGGGTGCCAGAACACCAGGCCGGGGCCCACGGCGTCCTGGATGGAGAACAGGTCCAGCTGCTTGCCGAGCACGCGATGGTCTCGCTTGCGGGCCTCTTCAAGCCGCGTGAGGTAGGCCTCGAGGTCCTGTTTGGAGAACCACGCCGTGCCGTAGATGCGTTGCAGCATCTGGCGGCGTTCATCACCGCGCCAATACGCGCCGGCCGCGTGCAGCAGCTTGAAATGCTTGAGGCGACCCGTGCTCGGGACATGCGGACCACGACACAGATCCACAAACGGACCATCGGTATAGACGGAGATCGTCTCGTCGTCACCCAGCTCGCTCAGGCGTTCCAGCTTGAGCGGATCGCCCTTGAAACGTCCCTCGGCGTCGGCGCGGTCCACCTCGTCGCGCACAAACGGGTAGTCCTCGGCCACGACCTTGGCCATTTCGGCTTCGATGCGCTCGAGGTCTTCCGGCGTGAACGTCCGGCCGACGTCGAAGTCGTAGTAGAAACCGTCCTCAATGGCGGGACCGAACCCGATGGCCGCCTGCGGGAACAGCCGCCGCACGGCAGTCGCCAGCACGTGCGCCGCCGAATGCCGCAGCACCGGCAGGGCATCCGGCTGCCCATCGGTCAGCAGTTCGAGCCGGGCGTCGGCCGTGAGGGGACGGTCCAGATCCCGCACGTCACCGTCCACCCGGGCCGCGAGCGCCGCCTTGGCGAGGCGCGGGCCGATTGTTTCGGCGATGGCGCGCGGCGAGGTCCCGGCGGGGACGTCGCGCGGGGATCCATCGGGCAGGGTGACGCGGATGGTTGCAGTCATTAATGTTCTAGAGCCTTCACAACGCGAATTGTACCACTACCGTTTTACGGATGCTACGGGAGGACGTTCTGGCCACGCGTGACTCCGATCTACTCGGCACGACCCTCGCCGCCGCGACCGGCCTCTTGGCCGGTCTCGCCGCCGGCATGCTGATCAGTAGCCTGGCCGGGAACGTGGATCGCGACCGCGTGCGCCGGGCCGTGCAACGGTGGCGTGGGGGCGATCGGGCAGCGCGCAACCAGGACGAACTGGCCCGCGAGGTCCGCGACCTGCTCCGCAGCTCGCCCGAGACCCGGGCCGCCAAGATCGGCGTCCATGCCGTCGGGGCCGGGCTGCTGGAACTGACCGGATCGGCCCCGGACGCCGAGATGCGCCGGACGGCCGGGGAGATGGCCCAGGCCTACCCAGGCGTGGACGTGGTCGTGAATCGTATTCTCGTCCCCGGGACGGACCTGCCCCCACGTCCACGCGCCCCCACACCCACGCTGTGACGGCGACGCTCCCCCCGCAGTACGACCCGTCGTCCCTCGAGGCGGAGATCTACCAGCGCTGGAAAGAGGCCGGGGCCTTTGCGCCCGACCCTGCCGGCGGCGGCGCCCCGTACGTCATCGTGATTCCCCCGCCCAATGTGACCGACCGGCTGCACATGGGACACGGCTTCAACAACACGTTGCAGGACGTCCTGATCCGGTTCGAGCGCATGCGCGGCCGAGAAACGCTGTGGATGCCGGGCACGGACCACGCCGGGATCGCCACGCAGAACGTGGTTGAGCGCCTGTTCGCGACGGAAACCGGGCAGACCCGCCACGACGTCGGCCGGGACGCATTCGTGGAACGCGTGTGGTCGTATGTGCGGGAGACCGGCGGCACCATTCTCGCGCAGCTCGAGGCCATCGGCGCGTCCTGCGACTGGTCTCGCACCCGATTCACGCTCGACGATGGCTACTCGGCCGCCGTGCGCCGCGTGTTCGTGCAACTGCATCAGGAAGGCCTCATGTACCGGGGCCAACGCGTGATCCACTGGTGCCCGCGCTGCGGCACGGCGCTTTCCGACGAAGAGGCCGAGTTCGAGGACGAAGAAGGGGCGTTGTATCACGTGCGCTATCGCGTGCGGGAGCAGGGAGCGGGGAGCGGGGAGCAGGAAACCTGGATTACCGTGGCAACCACACGGCCGGAGACCATCTTCGCCGACGTGGCCGTCGTGTTTCACCCCGACGACGAGCGCTACGCCGCGCTTGAGGGACGCGAAGCCGAGATTCCGCTCATCAACCTTGCCATCCCTATCAAGACGCACCCACTGGTGCAGCGCGACTTCGGCACCGGCCTGCTCAAGGTCACGCCAGCGCACGATCCGAACGACTTCGACATCGCCAACGCGCTGTGGAAGACCCCGGAGCGCCCCGACATCATGACGGCCGAGGCGCGGCTCGCGGACGTGCCGCGCGTGCCCGCGGCCCTGCGCGGCGTGGATCGCTTTGCCGCCCGGAAGCAGACGGTGGTGTTGCTCGAAGCCGCGGGGCACCTGGTCAAGACGGAACCGCACCGCCACGCGGTGCGCCATTGCTACCGCTGCCAGACCGTGGTCGAACCGCGCCTGTCCGATCAGTGGTTTGTGCGGATGGCGCCGCTGGCGAAGCCGGCCCTGGACGCGTATCGCCGGGGCGCGCTCGCGTTTGTGCCCGAGCGATGGGGCGCGGTCTATGAGCGGTGGTTGAGCGAGATCCGCGACTGGAACATCTCCCGCCAGCTGTGGTGGGGCCATCGCATCCCGGCGTGGTACTGTGCGGATGGCCACATCACGGTTGCCGAGACCACGCCGACGGCCTGTGCCACCTGCGGTGGCGCGGTGCGCCAGGACGACGATGTGCTCGACACGTGGTTTTCGTCGTGGCTATGGCCGTTCGCCACTCTGGGATGGCCGGAACAGACGGTGGACCTCAAGCGCTACTACCCGGGCCACACGTTGGTCACGGGCCCCGACATCATCTTCTTCTGGGTGGCACGCATGGTGATGGGCGGCTACCACTTTCTCGGCAAGCCGCCGTTCCGCACCGTGTTTCTGAACGGGATCGTGCGCGACCCCAAGCACCAGAAGATGTCCAAGTCCAAGGGCAATGGGATTGATCCGTTGGTCGTCGTGCGAGACTTCGGGGCCGATGCGTTGCGCTATACGATGGTGGCCGGATCGGCGATCGGCACGGACGTCATTCTTGATCCGCACGATCTCGAGACGTCGTTCGGCCCCGCCCGCAATTTTGCGAACAAGCTCTGGAACGTGGGCCGGTTCATCCTGTCACACCTGGATGTGCCGACCCCTGCGCCCGCCACCCTCGACAGCTGCCAGTTCGAGCTGGCCGACCGGTGGATCCTGTCGCGCTGCCAACGCGTCACGACCGACGTGACCGCCGCGCTCGAGAAGTTCCGCCTCAACGATGCGGCCGCGGCGATCTATCATTTCGTGTGGGATCAAGTGGCCGACTGGTATGTCGAGCAGGTGAAACCGCGCCTCTACGGCGAAGCCCGGGGCGGCGACGTGGCGCGGGCCATTCTGGCCGAGGTGCTCAGGACGGCACTCACGCTGCTGCACCCGATCATGCCGTTTGTGACGGAAGCGCTCTGGGAACACTTGCCCCGCGCCCAGGGCTCCCTGCTCGTCACGCGACGCTGGACCGTCGCCGACGCCAGCCTCGTGGACGTGGAAGCGGAAGACCGGTTCGCGCGCGTGCAGGCGTTGGTGGTGGCCATTCGGCAGATCCGGGCCGAGTACGGCGTGGCGCCCGGTACGGCGGTCCGCGTGCAGGTGCAGGCCGCGACGATCGAGGCCACCGAAGCGTTTCAGGCAGAGCAGCGGACCGTGGAACGGCTGGCGAAGGTCGCGCCCCTCACGCTTGGGCCGCCCACCAAGGAGGTGGGTGCCAGCGCGGTGTTGCCTGATGGTTCGGCCGTGTTTGTCCCGCTCGGCGACGCGATTGATCTGCATCGTGAGCGACGCCGGCTCACCGCAGAGGTCGCGCGACTCGATGGCCTGCTCGCGGCCCAGGCGGCCAAGCTCGCCAACATCCAATTCACCAGCCGGGCGCCGGCCCACGTCGTGACGCGTGAACGAGCGAAGGAGCAGGCATGGCGCGACCAGCGCGCGACCGTCGCCGAGAAGCGCGCCGCGCTCGGTACCTGACCCGCCCCCTCCTGCTGCTGCTCGCGGCGGGGGCCGTGGCCTGCGCCGCACTCGAGGATCCGCCG
The DNA here is from genome assembly GCA_040877595.1 of Gemmatimonadales bacterium. Lineage (GTDB taxonomy): Bacteria > Gemmatimonadota > Gemmatimonadetes > Gemmatimonadales > GWC2-71-9 > JBBDNM01. The sequence continues at coordinate 13,212 of JBBDNM010000083.1, forward strand.
GGCGGCCCGCCCGACTTCACGCCCCCGGTCCTGCTCACGACCGAACCCGATTCGGGCGCCCAGTTCACCGACCGCAATCGCCCCGTGCGCTTCGCGTTCAACGAGATCATCAGCGAACAGGGCCTCATGGATCTCGTGACCGTCTCGCCGCGCCACAAGCGCCTGTCGGTACGCTGGGACCGTTCGTCCGTGACCGTGCGCCCGCGGGATGGGTGGCGCGCCGATGCCGTGTACGTGGTGCGATTGGCGCCCGGACTCCGGGATCTGCGGGGCAACCGCCTCACGACGGGCGCGACGATCGTCTTCACCACCGGCGCCGACTTCCCCACGACCGCCTTGCGCGGCACGATGGTGAACTGGGAGGTCGGCCAACGAGTGGCCGGCGCCCTCATCGAAGCCATCCGGCCCAGCGACTCCCTTACCCACATCGCCACCAGCGATTCAAGCGGCCAGTTCCTCATGCCGTACCTCGCGCCCGGCGACTGGATCGTGGTCGGCACCGTAGATCAGGACCGGAACGGCCGACGCGGACTCCGCGAGGCGTTTGACTCCACGTTCATCACCCTGGGACCGACGGATACCATAGACGTGGCGTTCTGGGCGTTCCAGCGCGATACGGTTGGCCCGCCGCTGCGCGAGCTCCGGCGCACCGACTCGCTCACCATCCGGCTGACATTTGGCGCGCCACTCGACACCGTGTCGCCCCGTCTCGACGCGGTGCGCGCGTTCCTGCTGCCCGATACGGTGGAAGTAGCCGTGGACTCCGTGTTCTCCGACCTGCTGTGGGCGACACGCCGCGTGGTAGCCGAGCCGGATTCGGCGGCGCCTGCGGTCCGGCCGGCCGTACCAGACACCACAGCGCCACCACCCGATTCGCTGCTGCTCAGCCGACCCCGCCTCTCGACTACCTGGTGGATTCGACTGGTCGCCCCACTGATTCCCGGCGCCCGGTACCTCATCGAGGCCACCGCCTCCAATCCCGTGGGCGCGACGACCACCACGCGCTCCGTCCTGGTGCTGCCGGACGCCCCGCCGCCCGTCGACAACGACCGATGACCGATCCTCGCCGTCGCTTGCCCGCCGTCCACGCGCTCGTCGCCTCGGCGCGCGCCGCAGGTGTCGGCGACGCACTGTCGGACAGCGCACTCACCGACGTCGCCCGCGGCGTCATCGCGTCGGCCCGTGCAGGCACGCCACCGGCCGACTGGAACGCGGCCATCGCCGTGGCCCTGACCGCGGCACGCGCCCGCACGCTGCGCCGCGTGATCAACGCCACGGGTGTGGTTCTTCATACCAACCTGGGCCGCGCGCCGCTCGCGCCGCAGGCGATGGACGCCATGCGTGAGGCCGCAGGCTATGCCGCACTCGAGGTTGACCTGGCGTCCGGCGAGCGCGGCCACCGGCAGGACCACACCACGGCCCTCCTTACCCGCCTGACAGGTGCCGAGGATGCCCTGGTCGTCAACAACGCGGCCAGCGCCCTGCTGTTGATCCTCGGGGCGCTCGCCCAGGGCGGCGAAACCATCGTCGCGCGAGGCGAGCTCGTGGAGATTGGCGGTGGCTTTCGCCTGCCGGAGGTGCTCGCCCAGAGCGGGACGGTGTTGATGGAGGTCGGCACCACCAACCGGACCCGTTTGGCGGACTACGAAGCCGCGCTCTCGGCCCGGACGCGCTGCATCCTGCGGATGCACCGGTCGAACTTCCAGATCACCGGCTTCACGAGCGAGCCGGACCTGCGCGCCCTGGCCGAGCTCACGACACATCGTGGCCTGCCGCTCATTCACGACGTGGGCAGCGGATTGCTGCTCGACCTGAGCCGATTCGGCTTGACGGGCGAACCGCTCGTGACCGACAGCGTCCGCGCGGGCGCCCTCACGGTGTTTTCGGGCGACAAGCTCCTGGGCGGCCCGCAGGCCGGCCTCATCGTGGGTCCGGCCGCCTGGCTCACGCACCTGCGCGCCCATCCGCTGGCGCGGGCGTTACGACCGGACAAGACGGTGTTTGCGGGTCTCGAAGCCACATTGCGCCTGTATGGCGACCCCGCGACGGTGTGCACCACGGTGCCCGTCCTCGCGATGCTGACCGCCGACCCCGCAGAGCTCACGCGCCGTGCGCGCCGGCTCGCACGCCGGATCCCCGGCAGTCGCCTGATGCCGGGTCGGTCGGAGGTCGGTGGGGGCAGCTTCCCCGGCACCGAGCTTCCCACGACGTTGGTGGCGCTTTCGCACCCATCCCCCGATACTTTGGTCACCGCCTTGCGGCACAGCGACGTGCCGATCGTCGCCCGCGTGGCGGATCAGCACGTGCTGTTCGACGTGCGCACCCTGGCCGACGGGGAGTTCGCCGTCGTCGCCGCCGCCGTTGCCACCGTCCTGGAGCCCTGACATGGTTCGCCTCGCCGCCTTGCTCGTCCTCGCAACGACCGCCGCATCCGGCCAGGCGATGGACCGTGCCTGGTACCTGGCCTTGCCCACGGCGGGACGGATTCTGGTGGTCGGCACGACCCAGACCGGACTCCTGGCCTCAAACGACCAGCGCCTCGACGACGAGGGCCCGCACGTCCAGGCCTGGGTGTTCCGCCCGGCGGCAGGTGCCACCATCACGATTGACCTGCTGTCGGACGATTTCGACGCCTTGCTGGTGGTGGTCGGCCCGGGTCGAGATGAGTTGCTGCGAAACGACGATGGCGCCGGGCGGTGCAACAGTCGCGTGACCCATACCTTTTCCGGAGGCGAATACCACATCATCGTGACGAGCTTCGGCTTTGGACGGCCGGAGACCGGCGCGTTCACGCTGCGGGCCTCGACGATGCCACCTCCGGTCGAAGACGGCCCGTGCGACATCATGGGCGACATGGACTTCGACCTCGGCGATTTCGATGCCAGGGACGACGATATCACCGTGGACATGCTGACTGCCGTGCCCAGCGCGGCCCGTCTGGCCCGCGGCGACAGCGTGCACGGCATGCTCTCCGATGCCGCGCCATCGCTCGACGCCGACCGGCGCGCCCTGGCGTATACGGTCTTCGGAACACCAGGCGCCGAAGTCACGCTCGATGCCGCGTCGGTGGCCTTTGACACCTACCTCTACGTGGTACACGCCGATCACGATGGCCCGCTGTTCGACGATGACTCCGGCGGTTCGTGCAACGCACGGCTCACACTCACGTTGCCAGCCTCCGGCGAGATCCGCGTCGTGGTCACGGCGTTCGCCGGGAATGGCGAGGGTGCGTTTCAGCTTGGCGCCTTCCGCACGCCACCTCCCGCGCGCCAGGGCAGCTGCGGCGGGACCGGTCGGTTTGACGGCGCCGCCATCGAGGCGATGCCGACGGCGGGTCGCATCGCGGTTGGTCAGACCCGCGAGGGTGAGCTGGAGCCATCGGATGCGGGTCTCGACGAATACCACGCGGACATCTGGGAGCTCGCAGGCCGCGCCGGGGAGCACGTCGTGATCGAGCTGCGCAGCGTCGAGTTCGACGCGTACCTGGGGCTGACCGGTCCCGGGCTGGCGATGGCCCTCGCGGATGATGACGGCGCCGGCCAATGCAACAGCCGGATTGACGTCACCTTCCCCGAGACAGGGACCTACCGCATGGTCGCCACCACGTTTCGCACCGGCGCTTCTGGCCTGTACACCCTCTGGGTGGGCCGCGAGCCGGGACCGGAAGCGGAGGGGGGATGCGCGGTGTCCCGTGAGAGCCGCCGCCGGCTGAACGCGCTTCCGTTGGCCGGCACGCTCGCCGTCGGGCGCGCGGCGGAGGGACAGCTCGACGCCACCGCCACGGCGCTCGCCGGTGGCAGCATGGGACGGGCCTACATGCTCCCGGTGCGGGCTGGTGCGGTCTACGCGGTGCAGCTCACGTCGCGGGACTTTGACACCTTCCTCTACGCCGTCACGCCCGAAGGCCTCGTGCTGGATGACGATGACTGCGGCGGCGGCACGAACTCCCAGCTCGTCCTGCGCCCCGAAGCGGCCGGCCGGTGGCGCATCGTCGCCTCGAGCTTCACGGAAGCCCTCGGCGCGTACACGCTGACCGTCACGGATGGCCCGCCGGCCGAAGAATGTGGGGGTGCGCCGTGGGACTGGGACGGCGACGGCATCGCGTATGACCGCGCACCCGTGGTCCGCCAGTTACAGGTGGGCGACGAGTTCCGCGGCGTGCTGAGCGCGGACGACGCGCGGCACTACGATGGCACGTTCTTCCAGGCCTTTGAGGTCACGGGTCGCGCTGGTCAGTCGGTCACGGTGGATCTCCTGTCGGCGGCGTTCGATGCCTACTTGCTCATCATGGGACGAGGGTTGCCGGACATGCTACGCGACGATGATTCGGGTGGTTGGTGCAACAGCCGGATCATGTTCGTCTTTCCGGAGTCCGGCCGGTATCGGACCATCGTCAACACGTTGACGCCTGACCAGCGCGGCCCGTTCACGCTCCGCGTCAGTGCGGCCGCCCCGCCGATCACCCAAGGCCCGTGCAACTTGCCGTGACGCCGCTTCGGGTGGCGGTTTTCGCTTCGGGGAACGGCTCCAACCTGCAGGCGCTGCTGGAGACGTTGCCCGCGAACGGTCCGGCACAGGTGGCCCTCGTTCTGCACGCGCCCGGCGCCGGCGCCGCCGCGCGCGCGCGGGCCGCCGGCATTCCTCACGCGGCCATCAACAACCCGGCCGATGGCGAATGGTTACTCGCTGAACTCGCGAAGCATGCCATCGGGTTCGTGGTGCTGGCGGGATATCTCAAGCTGGTGCCCGCCGGTGTGGTCTCCGCGTTTGCGGATCGCATGATCAACATCCACCCCGCGCTCTTGCCGGCCTTTGGCGGCCGGGGCATGTACGGGATCCGGGTCCATCAAGCCGTGCTCGCGAGCGGCGCTACGGTGTCCGGCCCTACCGTCCACCTCGTCTCGGGCGAGTACGATCGCGGGGCGATCCTGGCGCAGTGGCCCGTACCAGTCCGCGCCGACGACACCCCGGAAACGTTGCGCGACCGCGTGCTCGCGGTCGAACACCGGCTGTTACCTGCGGTGGTGCTCGCCGCCGCCCGGGCGCAGGGCCGCGCGGTGCGTCTCGTGCCGGGTGTGGACGCGTTCCCGTTTGCCCCCGAGGAGGCCTGATCGTGCCACGCGCGCTGATTTCCGTTTCGGACAAGACGGACTTGCCGGCCTTCGCCGCCGGCCTGGTGAAACTGGGCTGGGAACTGATCTCGACCGGCGGGACCGCGCAGCTGCTGGCGCAGGAAGGGCTCCCGGTGCTACCGGTGGAACAGGTGACGGGCTTCCCCGAGATGATGGATGGCCGGGTGAAGACGCTGCACCCCGCCGTCCATGGCGGCCTGCTGGCCCGGCGCGACGTCGCCGCGCATATGGCTTCGCTGGCAGCGCACGGCTACACGCCCATTGATCTTGTCTGCGTCAATCTCTATCCGTTTCGCGAGACCGTGGCGCGACCCGGCGTCACACGCGAGCAGGCCATCGAACAGATTGATATTGGCGGCCCGTCCATGCTGCGCTCCGCCGCGAAGAACCACGCGAGCGTGATTGTGGTGGCCGACCCACGTGACTACCGCCGAGTCCTCGCGGCCCTTGAGGCCGGCGGCGCCGACGAGGGGCTCCGGGCCGAACTGGCGCAGAAGGTCTTCGCGCACACCGCCGCCTACGATGCGGCCATTGCGACGTACCTCGCGGGATCGGGCGACGCCCTGCCCAGTCGGTTGACCATCGCGCTGGACCGCCTGCAACCGCTCCGGTACGGCGAGAACCCCAACCAGCGGGCGGCGCTGTACGGCACCGGCGAGCCGGGCATTGCCCAGATGCGGCAAGTCCACGGCAAGGAACTGTCGTTCAACAATCTGCTCGACGTCGAAGGCGCCATGCTGGCACTGGAGCCCTGGCCCACCACCCCCGCGTGCGTGATCATCAAGCACACCACGCCATGCGGTATCGCGCTGGGCGCCAAGGCCGAGGAAGCGTATCGGCGTGCGCTGGCCACCGACCCCGTTTCGGCGTTCGGTTCCGTCGTAGCGTTCAACACGGTGGTGGATGCGGCGACCGCTGAGGCCATGCACGACCTGTTTGTGGAAGTGGTGCTGGCGCCGCGATTCCACGATGATGCCGTGGCGGTGTTCCAGCGCAAGAAGAACCTGCGCGTGGTGGAGCTCCCCCTCCCCGGCGATCAACCAACGCTCGACTACAAGCGGGTGCGGGGCGGCCTGCTGGTGCAGGACCGGTTTCGGTATGGTGCGAGTGAATCGGGCTGGACCGTGGCGACCGCCCGCCCACCGACGGAAGGCGAGTGGCACAACCTCCGGTTCGCGTGGGGCGCGGTGGCGGGCGTCAAATCCAACGCCATCCTGCTCGCGCGCGACGGCGCCGCCATCGGGATTGGCGCGGGCCAGATGTCCCGCGTGGATGCCAGCTTCCTCGCGGTCCACAAGGCGCGCCTGGCCGGGCACGACCCGAAGGGCGCCGCCCTCGCGTCGGACGCCTTCTTCCCATTTGCCGATGGCGTGGACGCCGCCGCCGAGGCCGGCGTCACGGCGATCATCCAGCCGGGTGGGTCCGTGCGGGACGCCGAGGTGGTCGCGTCGGCGGATCGACATGGCATGGCGATGGTGATGACGGGGATGCGGCAGTTTCGGCACTAGAAAACGAACTGACGAATGGCGAACGGACGAATGACGAATGACGAGTTGAAGCCGCCGTACCTCGCCGCCGCGATCGTCTCGGCGGCGGTGCTTGGGCTCTATGTGCTCACGCTGGCGCCGACCGCGCAGATGTGGGACACGTCGGAGTACATCGCGGCAGCCAAAGTGCTGGGCATTCCCCACCCACCCGGCAACCCGCTCTTCGTGCTCATCGCGAAGGTGTGGGGGCTGATTCCGCTCGCGGCGCACTACGCGATGCGGATCAACCTGCTCGCCGCGGTCACCAGCGCCGTCGCGTCAGGCTTCCTGTTCCTCGTTGCGGAACGACACCTGCGCGCATTCTTGCCCGTCGCCGGAACGCGACTGGCCGCTGCGGCCGCCGGGATCCTGGTGGGGGCTGCCAGCTTCACCGTGTGGAACCAGTCGGTCGTGAACGAGAAGGTGTACACGGTGAGCCTGTTGTTCAACGCCGCCGTACTCTGGCTGGCCGGGCGCTGGGCCGATACGCCCGAGGGGCCCGGACGCGACCGGTTGCTGTTGATGATGGGCTACCTGATGGTGTTTGGCTCGACCAATCACATGCTGAGCGTCCTGGCCGCCCCGGCCGTGTTGCTGTACATGGGCGGCACCGACCCGCGCGCCTTGTTGCGTAGCTGGGTCGTCGTCTTCGCCGTGCTCGGCGGGGTGACCGCCTTTACGCTCTGGATGACGACGCCCGGTATTGCCCTGATCGTGGGCGCGCTGATCTATGCGTTCTGGCGCGAACGCGACATATGGCGCCAACCCATCTTCTGGGTGGCCATCCTCACCGTCGTCGTGGGCATTTCCCTCAACTACGTCTTCCTCCCCATTCGCGCGGGCCTCCTCCCACCCATCAACGAGGGCGAACCCACCAACTGGCAGGCCCTGCTCGACGTGCTCAATCGTGAACAGTACCAGAAGCCACCAGTCACCCAGCGGATGGCGAACTTCGGCAGCCAGGTGTCGCACTATTGGCAGTACGTCACATGGCAATTCGGGCGAGACTGGCCGCATGCCATTCGGCGGTTCCTGGCCCTGCTGTTTGTGGGTCTCGGGGTGTGGGGCGGCATCCAGCAGTGGCGACGGGACCGCCGCGCGGCGATCGCCATGACCGGTGTCTATGTCACGCTGACGATCCTGCTCGTGTTCTACCTGAACTTCCGCTATGGGTTCTCGATCCATCCGAACGAGCCGAATCTGGATCGCGAAGTCCGTGAACGCGACTACTTCTTCATCGCCTCCTTCCAGACGTGGGGCGTGTGGGTGGCCCTCGGCCTCGCCGACCTGTGGCACCGCGCGCGACGCCTGCTCAGCCGCGTCCCCGACCGCCGGGCCTGGCTGGCCACGAGTCCCGTACTTTTGATCGCCCTCATCCCGCTGGTCGGCAACGATGCGGCCGCGTCGCGGCGCGGCGAAACGCTCGCCCGCGACTTCGCGCGCGACATCCTGGAGTCGGTGGAACCCTACGCCATCCTGATCACCGCGGGCGACAACGACATGTTCCCGCTCTGGTATGCGCAGGAAGTGGAAGGCATCCGGCGCGACGTGTTGCTGGCCAACCTGTCACTCATGAACACCGATTGGCACGTCCGCCAGCTGGTGCGACGGGACGTGGATCCCTTCGATCCGAGCACGGCCGCCGAGCTCTGGCGCGACCGCAACCCACCCTATCCTGAGGGCAGGCCCCTAGGTGGGATGACCGTCGCGCAGGTCGATTCCCTGCCCGTGTTGTTCGAGGTGCCCCGGCCCACCGCGTTTCGCGCCGGCGATTCGCTGTCCGTGCAGCTGCCGCCGGGCCGCTACGAACGCGCGCAATTATTGAGCCTGCGATTGGTACAGGAGAACATGGGGCGGCGCCCGGTCTACTTCGCCCTCACGACGGGCGGAGCGGCCGACCGCCTGGGGCTCGGCACCCACATGCTTGGGGCCGGGTTCGTGCGAAAGGTGATGCCGTCGCCGGTCGTGGCAACCGACTCGATCGTGCTGGTGCAGGGTTTGGGCTGGATGGACCTGGGGCGCTCACGCCAACTGCTCTTTGCGACCTACAACCCCGCGGCCGCCACCCGCACGCGTCCGTTCGGCTGGATTGACACGCCGTCGGAGAACATCCTCACGTTATACGCGGTGAGCTATCAAGCATTCTCGGCGGGGGCACGCACGCTCTGGCCGGGCCATCCCGAGGCACGCGTACTGGCCGACAGCGCCGACGCCATCCTGAACGCGATTATCGCGCAGACCAGCTTCGGCCGGCCTGCCGACCAGACACGCTGAACGCGAGCGTGAGCGCGCGGCCGGCACCTGGCTCGTAGAACCGGCCGCCGTTCGCGTTCACCTGCACGGCGCCAACGTAGCGCGTATCCAGCACGTTCTCGAGCGCGATCCACCCGGAGAGCCACGCCCCCCCGAGCGGCGCGGCCCCACCGACGCGCGCGCCGAGCGTGGTCCAGCCGGCGGCTTCGGCCGTGTTGGCATCGTCCACCGGAACACCCGTCGTCGTGCGCAGGTCCACCGAGCCCCACGCGCGCACGCCGCCCAGCGTGGCCCGCGTCGTCGCACGCCGCACGGGCACGCCCGGCACGCGGTTGCCATCGAAGGTGCCCGCCGTCGTACTGAACTCGTCGTACCGAAAATCGCTCGCGGTCAGCTGACCTTCGATCGTCACCACCGACAGCGGCCGGACCGTCAGGCCGGCTTCCAGTCCGTCGCGCCCAATCTGACCGGCGTTGCGGAACAGGATGCGACCGGGCTCGAGCGGCGACTCGTAGGGCACCAGGCCGTCGCGCACCTGCGTGCGCCACGCCACCAGCTCCCAGGAGGCCGCGGCGTGCGCGCCGCGCACCCCCAGCTCGATCTGGACGCCGCGCTCAGGGTCGAGCTCCGTGTTGAACCCGCCCTGGCCGTCAGGACGGTTGGACAACTCATTCGACGTCGGCGTCTCGAATACGGTGGCGACCCCGGCCCACGGTCGCAGCAACGGATGCGCCGCGACCGCCACGCCCAATGCCAGCGATGGTGCGGTCAACGTGCGCTGACCGGAGCCGTCCCCATCGTCGAGCCGGCGGTCGGTCACCGCAAACCGCACCGCATCAAAACGCGCGCTGGCCTGCACACTGAGCGCCCCGGTCGGGCGCCAGCGACCCTGCAGCCAGGGCGCCACCTCGGCGACGGACTCGATCTGGTCCCGCACAATCGCGGTACCGGCGGCATTCCGGTTCACGCGGTCGTCCCGCAGGCTCTGGGCTTCGATCCCGGCGCCCAGCGACATCGCGGGGCTCAGGGTCACATCCACGCCCGCGCGCACCCCACCGGCCCGCCGGCCCAGCGTGATGTCCACGAACGGCAGTGGGTTCTTCAGGTCGCGTACCTGTCCCCACGTGGCCACGCTCGCGCCCACGCGTCCACGCGCCCACGTCAGTGACGTCCCTCCCTGCGCATGCGTGACCGCTTTGCGCGCATTCGCGGACACAAACGCCGGCGCGGCCATGCGGGGCGTCGCCGCCACTTCATCGGCGGTGAGCGCGCCCGGATCCTCGAGCAGGGGTTGCCGGGTGAACGTCGCATGCGTGGTCAGGCGTCCGCCCAGGGCGGGCAGGCCGCCGGTGAGACTCGCGCGCCATGTTTCCCACGAGGCATGATCCCGCCATCCGGTGCCGCGCTCGTGCGCCACGCTGGCGCGGAGGCCCGAGAGTCCATCGCCGAGCGTACCGGAAAGCCCGACTCGGCGTGCGCCGTACGCACCGACCCGCACGTCGGCGTACCCGGTGGTGGTGGCGGGCGGTGCCGTCTCGAACAGCAGCGCCCCACCCGCCGCGTTGCCATACCATGCCGAGGCGGCCCCGCGGAGCACATCCACCCGCGTCAGCGAGGACGGATCAATAGCGGATAACTGAGTCTGCCCGTCCGGCAGGGTCTGGGGAATGCCATCGAGAAACACCCGCACGCCGCGTACACCGAAGCTGGCGCGGGCGCCAACGCCTCGCACGGCGATCACGTCATCGCGACTCGGATTGCCGCGGTCGGCCGTGAAGAGTCCGGGCACCGCGCCCAGCATGTCGGCGAGCGAGCGGCCGACCGCTCCCCGATTGGGTGTCAGCAGCAGACGCGTTGCCGCCAATGGCAGACGGGACACACTGTCGGGATGGCGTGCCACGGCGGTGATGGCTGGCAGGCGTATGGTGTCCTGGGCCGGCACGGCCACGAGGGCGAGCAGAAGACTCGGGATCATGCCAGGGCGGCGCGCAGGCCGGGGAGGTCGGTGGTCACCATGATATTGTCGCGTTGCAACACCGACCCTAACGCTTCGGTTCCACTCCCGCCCACGATGAGCCGCGTCTCGCGGGGCAGGCCGCGTCGCACCGCCGCGACCTCCTTGCCCACGTCCCCGACGTCGAATGGCAACACCACGGAAAGCGCCACGACGGCCGCCGAACGCTCTTGGGCGGCGGACGCGATGTCGGCGGCGGGCAGGTCCGCCCCGAGATAGGTCACGTCCCATCCGGCCATCGCCGCGCTCGCCGCGGCCAGGAGCGCCCCAAACTCATGCCGCACGCCCTGCGGAGTGGCCGCAATCAGGATGGGTCCGCCACGCGCGGTCCCCACGGCGGCCAGGAACGCGTGCAACGTGCGGAGCAGCACGCCCGAGGCCAGGTGTTCCTGAGCGGGACGCAAGGTGCCGGCTTCCCACTGCGCGCCAATCCGCCGGAGGAGGGGGGTCACCAGGGCATCGAGGAAGCGTACGGCGGGCAGGTCCAGCATTGCGCGCTCGAGCCGATCGTTCAGGCGGCGGGCATCGAAGTCCTGGATGTCCGCGAGGGCCCCGTCCACCACGTCTGTGGCGTCGCCGGCCTGTACGCCCCGCGACGGCGGGGCGGCGCGCTCGTCCTCACGCACCAGGCCGGCCAGCGCCTCGCGCGGCAACTCGGCGACCTGGCCAATGGAGCGCCCGCCCTCGGTGGCGCGCCGCAGGAGATGGAGCAGTTCGACGTCCTCATCGGAATACAGCCGCCGCCCGCCGTCGGAGCGCGCGGGCTCCACGACGTCGTAGCGCTTTTCCCAGGCGCGCAACACATCGGCCGAGAGACCGGTGCGGCGCACGACGACCTGAATGGGATGGCGTTTGCGGCTGGTATCACCGGCCGCGGGTTTTCGGGGCACGCGGCAGAATAGGGCGCGGTCTAACGCTCGTCAAGGATTTGTCCAGCTTCTGGTTGGCCGGAATCTCATTGCTGCATCATGGGTGACGGGCTACCGTTGGCACATCTCCAGCCCGCGAGCGTTCCTCATGCGGTTCGTGATGTGTTCAGTGGTCGCCGTTGTCGCCATCCTCCGAGCCGTTCCCGACCCTTACGGCTTTTGGCGAGGCGTTCGCCGGCAACGGCTTCCGGTTCGCGGTCGGCGAGGACCCGACGGACACGATCAACACAGGAGACCCGCTGCTCACCCTGCCGCGGTCGGTGCCGCTGGCGATGCGTCTGGATGCGTACGTCCGGGGCTTTGGGAACGGTCGCGTGGGTCGCTATTTTGCGAGCGGAGGGCTAGACCTAACTGGTAAGGCGGCGGTCTTGAAAACCGCTGGGCGCAAGCCCTTGGGGGTTCGAGTCCCCCGCCCTCCGTTCCATCCGGGCCAGCGGTTGGCCGGCCCGCGTGAAATGTCGGGCACGGGCCACAGCGCGACAGCGCGCCATGCGCGCTTGCCGCGTCGAGTCCCCCGCCCTCCGCGTGAACCGCCGCAAGCTTGAGAATCCCCGGCCATCTGGCGAGATTCGGGCCCACTGGAGCGGTGGCCGAGTGGCTGAAGGCGGCGGTTTGCTAAACCGTTATACGGGCTAATACCTGTATCGGGGGTTCGAATCCCCCCCGCTCCGTACCTCACCCTGAAACCGATGACCCCACGCGTTCGCTTTGCCCCCTCGCCCACAGGCTACCTCCATGTCGGCGGGGCCCGCACAGCCCTGTTCAACTGGCTTTTCGCCCGGAAAACCGACGGGACCTTCCTGCTCCGCATCGAGGACACCGACAAGGAACGGTCCTCGGACGAGCACACCCAGGTGATCCTCGATGGGCTCACATGGCTGGGGCTCGACTGGGACGAGGATCCGGTGTTTCAGGGGGCCAACCTGCCGCAACATCAGGCCGCGGCCGAGCGGCTCAAGTCGGGCGGACACCTGTACGAAGAAGACGGCGCGTTCCGCCTCCGCATGCCGCCGGACGAGATCGCCTGGGACGATGCGGTCTATGGCCGGATCAGTTTTCAGGGGAAGGACATCAAGGACTGGGTCATTCTCCGGTCCGATGGCACCCCGACCTACAACTTCGCGGTGGTCTGTGATGATATCGCCATGCGCGTGACGCACGTCATGCGCGGCGAAGACCACATCTCCAACACGCCCAAGCAGATCGCGGTGTATCGCGCGCTCGGCGCGGCACTCCCCACGTTTGCTCATGTCCCGATGATTCACGGTCCGGATGGCAAGAAGCTCTCCAAGCGCCACGGTGCGACGGCTGTCGGCGATTACCAGAACCTCGGGATCCTTCCAGGGGCCATGCGGAACTTCCTGGCCCTGCTCGGCTGGTCACCGGGTGGCGATCGCGAGTTGTTTTTTGACATACAGGAAATGATTGACGCGTTCGCGCTCGATCACGTTGCGACCAAGGCCGCGATTTTCGATCTCACCAAACTCGAATGGATGAACGGCCAGCACCTTTCGCGGATGCCGGCGGAAGCGCTGGCGCCCATTGTGGGCCCCATGCTCGCGGGGCTCGGGGTCACCGCGCCGGCGGGCCGTGTGCGCGACTGCATCGAGGCCGTGAAAGAGCGCTCGCGGACCACGATCCATGTGGCTGAGCAGGTGGCGGTGCGGCTGGATCGCTCGCGCGTGGTGCTGGACGACAAGGCGCGGAAGTTCATCGAGAAGGACCCCCAGGGGTACAAGACCGCACTCGCCACCGCCGGGGCCCATTTGTCCGGTTTGGCAGGTGACCGCTGGACAGCGGCTGCCCTGGAGGCTGAATTACGGGCGCTGGCCGAGGGGCTGGGTGTGGGCGCGGGCAAGGTGATGCAACCCATCCGCATTGCCCTGACGGGTTCCACGGTATCAGAACCGGTGAATGTCCTTCTCACGGTCATCGGACGCGACGAGGCCGTCGCCCGGCTGACCCAGGCCTGACCGACACGACAGGAGTCCTGATGACCGCTGGATCCCCTACCCGCACGTGGTTCGGCCATCCCATCGGCCTGTCCACGCTGTTCTTCACCGAGATGTGGGAGCGCTTCTCCTATTATGGAATGCGCGCCCTGCTCACCCTCTTCATGACGACCGCGACGTTCGAGGCCAATCCCGGCCTCGGGTTCGACGTGGCCACGGCGGGCGCGATCTACGGCCTGTACACCAGTCTCGTGTACATCACCGCCCTGCCGGGCGGCTGGCTGGCCGACAATCTCTGGGGTCAGCGCAAAGCCGTCTGGGTCGGCGGGTGGATCATCGCCCTCGGCCACTTCACTCTGGCCGTGCCCGGCAAGATCACGTTCTTCCTCGGTCTCTTCTTCATTATCTGCGGGACCGGCCTGCTCAAGCCCAACGTCAGCACGTTCGTGGGCGAGCTCTATCCGGAAGGCGGCGCTCGGCGCGATGCGGGGTTCTCCATCTACTACATGGGCATCAACCTGGGCGCGTTCTTTGGGCCCCTGATCACCGGCTGGCTCGGCGAAGGCCACCATTGGCACTGGGGCTTTGGCGCCGCCGGCGTCGGCATGGTGCTCGGCCTCGTGCAGTACAAGCTCGGCATGAAACACCTGGGCGATGCCGGTCTGCTCAAGACCGGCGAAAGCGCCGAGGTGCTGGCCAGCCGGGCGCAGAAGTTCTATGGCGCGTTGTTCAGTATCCTGGCGCTGGTCGCCGCCTTCGCCTACCTCGTGTACAGCGGAACGATTCCCATCACGATTACGCAGGTCGCCACGTGGATGGGGTACAGCGTGCTGGTCCTGGTCGCGATCTACTTCATCTATGTCTGGGTGTTGGGCGGGCACACGGCGGAAGAAAACAAGAAGATGGGCGTCATCTTCTGGCTCTTCATCCTGGTCGCCATTTTCTGGTCAGGCTTCGAGCAGGCGGGCTCCTCACTCAACCTGTTCGCCCGTGACCTGACCAACCGGAACATCATGGGCTGGCTCATGCCGGCCTCGTTCCTCCAGTCGGTCAACGCGCTGTTCATCATCCTGCTGGCGCCGGCGTTCGGATTTCTCTGGGTGTGGCTGGAGCGTCGCCAGACGAACCCGTCACTGCCCGCCAAGGCCGCCTTGGGCCTGGTCGGTCTCGCCCTCGGCTTCTTTGTGCTGGCGTGGGGGGCGGCCAACGCCTCGGCCGGCAACCTGGTTTCGCCCGCGTGGCTGGTGGTGACCTACTTCCTTCACACGGTGGGCGAGCTATGCATCTCGCCGATCGGGCTTTCCGCCATCACCAAGCTGTCGCCGACGCGCCGCGTCGGGCAGATGATGGGCATCTGGTTTGTCGGTGCGGCGATGGGCAACCTGTTCGCGGGCCTGGTGGCAGGACGACTCGAGACGCTGGCCCCGACGGCCTTGTTCCGGACGGTCGCGATGATCATCGGCGGCGCAGGGATCGTCGCCCTGGTCGCGAGCCCGGTGTTCCGGAAGATGATGGGGAACGTGCGCTAGCCGATCAGGCCGCGCGCTTTCAGCAGTTCGGCATTGAGAATGGCCGCTCCGGCGGCACCGCGCACGGTGTTGTGGCTCAGGACCAGCAGCCTGAGCCACGCCCCGTCGGTCATGATCCGCCCAACCGTCACCGCCATCCCGTTGCCCGCGTCGCGGTCCAGCACCGGCTGCGGCCGGTCCGGTTCGTCACGCACCACAATCGACTCGGCGGGCGCCGACGGTAACGCGGCCACCTCCGCACTCGCCCGGAAGGATCGCAACGCGTCCTTCACTGCCCCCACGGACGGCTGCTGGGCACACTTGATCCACAACGCCGCGAGATGCCCATCGCGCACGGACACGCGATGGCATTGCACGCTCATCGTCATGGACGCCCCGAGGATCTTGTTCAACTCGCGCGGAATCTTCTCTTCTTCCCCGGCGATATACGGCAGCACGTTGTCGGTCACGTCGAGCGATGCGACCCCGGGGAACCCCGCGCCCGACAGCGCCTGCATCGTGGCCGCGAGCACTTCCTCCACACCGAACGCCACATGCAGCGGCGCCAGCGCCACCGCGATGCCGGCCGCCGTGCAGTTGGGATTCGCCACGATAAACCCACGACGTCCCTTGACCGCACTCACGGCGTCGGCATTCACCTCGGGAACCACCAGCGGCACGTCCTGATCCATCCGGTGCGGCGAGGAGTTCGTAATCACGGGCACACCCGCCGCGACAAACGCCGGTTCCGCCACACGGGCCGAGTCGGCCGGGAGTCCCGACAGCACGATATCGCAATCGAGCGGCGGCGCGGGTGGCACCACCGGCATCGCCACCGCCCACGCGGGCATTGCGGTGGTCATGCGCCAACCGCACGCCTCTGCGTAGGGCCGTCCCTGGGAACGCTCGGACGCTGCCAGCGCGGTCACGCGAAACCACGGATGGCCCTCGAGCAATCGCACGAGCTGCTGCCCCACCATACCGGTGGCACCAAGAATCCCGACTCGAATCATCGCAAGGCCTCTTCGAGTGCCGCCGCAGCGTTGGTCTGCTCATCGCGATACTTGACGATGACCGGCGTGGCGAGCTGCACGCCCCACGCCTTGGCCTGATCACCGGACGCCGGACGTGCCCCGGGCACCACCACCGCCCCGGCGGGCACCTCGCGGCGATGAATCACGCCGCGGACCAGGTCATAAATCGGCGTCGAGCCCGTGATGACGGTCCCCGCCGCCAGCACCGCCCGCTCACGCACGATGGTGCCCTCGTACACACCGCACCCGCCGCCCACCAGCACGTCGTCCTCGATGATGACGGGCAGCGCCCCCGCCGGCTCGAGCACGCCGCCAATCTGGGCCGCCGCCGAGAGGTGGACGCGCTTGCCGATCTGCGCACAGGAACCCACCAGGGCGTGACTGTCCACCAGCGTGCCCTCGTCCACCCAGGCGCCCACATTGATGTACGCCGGCGGCATCACGATCACGCCGGGCGCGACATACGCGCCGTCGCGGACCGATGTTCCTCCCGGCACCACGCGCACCTGGTCGTTCAGCGTCAGGGCGCGCGTGGGGAACGTGTCCTTGTCGAAGAACCGCATCGGCCCGGCCTCCGGCAGCGCCGTCAGCACGCCCATGCGAAAACCGGTGAGGATCCCCTGTTTCACCCACGCGTTCACGACCCACTGCCCGTCCGCGTTCCGTTCGGCGGCGCGAATCGTGCCGGCGTTCAACGCCGCGCGGAACTCGACGAACGCGTCCCGATCCTCGGCTTCAATCCGTGCGCGCAGCGTCACAGACCGTCAATCACTTGATGGAGCCGCACCCGCGACGCGTCGGTCACGGGCACGAGCGGCAGTCGCATGTGGTCGGACAACAGTCCCTGGTGTGCCATGATGGCCTTGACCGGCCCGGGGTTGGACTCGATGAAGTTGGCTTCCATGAGCGGGAGCAGTCGGTAGTGCAGCGGTCGAGCGGACGCGTAGTCACCCGCCAGCGCGGCTTCGGTGACGCGATGCATCATCTCGGGGACCTCATTGGCCGCCACCGAGATGACACCCTCGGCGCCGAGCGCGATGAGCGGCACGGCCACGGCATCGTCCCCAGCGAAGACGCGGAACCCCTCGGGGCGGTCGCGCAGGATCGCCATGATCTGCGACCAGTCACCCGATGCTTCCTTGGTGGCCACGATGTTGGGACACCCCCGCGCCAGATGGAGCGTCGTGGCCGCCGTGATGTTCGAGGCCGTACGCCCCGGCACGTTGTACAGCATGATGGGCATGTCGGGCACCGCACGCGCCACGGCCGAGAAGTGGGCGAACAAGCCCGCTTGCGTCGGTTTGTTGTAATACGGCGCGACGACGAGCAACCCATCGGCCCCAACGGCCCCGGCCACCTTCGCGCGGGCGATGACCTGGGCCGTGGCATTGTGGCCAATCCCGGCGATCACCTTGGCCTTCCCGCCTGCCACCTTGACCGTGAGCGCGATCACCCGCGCCTGTTCCTCATCCGTGAGCGTGGCGCCTTCGCCGGTGGTGCCGCAGGGCAACAACAACGAAATGCCGGCCGCCACCTGCCGCTCGACGAGCTTCACGAACGTGGTCTCGTCTATCGCACCATCCGCGCTGAACGGCGTCACGAGTGCGGTGCCGCATCCCCTGAGCCATGCCGGCGTGTTCATGCCTTGCCTCCGAGCAGGTCATCGAGCACATCGCTGAACCGGTAGACGCCGCGCCTGCCGACCAGCCACTGCGCCGCCAGGATCGCCCCTTCGGCAAACCCCTCGCGCGAGCGCGCCGAATGTTCAAGGGTCACCTGATCGTGCGGACCGTCGAACCCCACGCGGTGCACGCCGGGAATCTGCCCTGCGCGCGTGCTGGCGATGGCCACATCCTGACCGAATTGATCCGCCAGCAGCACCTTGAGCCGGAGCGCGGTGCCCGAGGGTGCGTCGCGCTTGCCCGCGTGATGCGCCTCCTCGATGAACGCCGAGTAGCCCCCCAACGAGCCGTACAGTTCGGCCGCGCGTGCCACGACACGATAGAACAGGTTGACACCGATGGACAGGTTCTCACCCACCACCAGGCCGCCGCTGCCGGCCTTCACGCCCTGGACGACCGTGTCGTACACATCGTGCCACCCGGTGGCGCCTTCCACCACCGGTACGCCGGCCAGCACACACCCCGACACATTCCGCGGCACGGCCGTACCCACCGAGAAATCAATCGCCACATCGTGACCAGCAAGCCGGGCGGCCACCTGCTCCACGCGCAGTCCACGTTCATCACTCGCGAACACCGTACCCGCAGTGTGCCCTGCCCGGCGCAGATGCTCGGTCACCAGCGCGCCCATCCGGCCGCGCCCAAACAGCGCCACCTTCATGTGAGGACTCCTTCGTCCACTTCGACGCCCGCCAGCAACGCCGTGGCAAGTTGGGTGTACCGCTCGACCGCCTCATGCAACTGGGCCTTGATAATCCGCTCGCCCACGACGTGCGCATCGTCAATCGAGCCGGGGCCGCACAACAATCGCGTCCCCCAGTTGCTGAGGTGCGGGACATCGCTCGTGAACCCGACCACGCAGGTCGGATACCCCGGTACGCCCGGCAACCGCGCGGGCGGTGTCCGCGAGCCCCATTCGATCGTGATGCCCGGTCCCACCAGTTCGATAATCTGCGGCTCAATCTCGGCCGAGGCCGTGGCCAGCCGGAACTGCACCTCGGCGTGCGCCTCCTCGGCCAGCACATTCGGGCGCGTGCCCCCGTGAAACACACCCACATTGAGCGTGGTCGGCCCAAAGAAGGCATCTACGGGCCAGGAGGCCGCTCGCAGCCGCGAGAGCGCTTCCATCAGTCGATGCACCGCGGAGGCGCCATGCGCCACCGACGAGTGCCCGCCCGGGCTCGTGGCCTTGAGCCGGAACTGCAACGACCCGCGTGAACCCACCGCGAGCCGATTGCCCGTGGGCTCCCCCACGATCATGTATCGCACCTCAGCCGCCCGCGGGTGCGCGTTCGCGGCGCGTGCCCCCAAACTGCCTTGCTCCTCATCGGCCACCAGCAACAGCCCGACACGCTGCTCCCCGGCGGCGCGCAAGCGCTCGCACGCGACCATCGCGGCGGCCACGCTGCCCTTGGCATCGGTGACACCGCGTCCGTACAGGTGGTCGTCGTCCTCGCTCGACTGGACGAACGGCGGCACCGTATCCAGATGGGTGCAAAACACGATCGCCGGCGTCTCACCCGTCGTGGCAAAAAGGTTCGGCCGCCCGGGCGCCGCGTCGAACAACTCCACATGGTACCCGAGGGCTTCCAGCCGCTCGCCCACGAACTCGGTCACTTCGCGTTCATCGCCTGACACGGACGGGATATCCACCAGTTCCCGTGTGAGACGCAGCACGTCATGCGCTTCCGCACCCGCCGCACCGACAGCAGCCACGCGCGGCACCTGCGGGCGCCCAGCGCCCAGCAACGCGCTGTGCAGGCGGGACACCACCGCCCCCACCTCGGATTCCCCGACCACGAACGTCAGGTTGACGCGCGAAGCGCCTTGCGAGATCATCGTGACGTTGCAGTCGCTTCCGACCGCCTGAAACACCCGCCCCGCGACACCCGGCGTGGTGCGCAAGCCCTCACCCACCACGCAGACCACCGCCCGCGCCGGTTCCAGCTCGACCGAGCCGAGCTGGGCCAGATCCGCAATGATGGCATCCAGGGGCGACCGATCATCCACCGTGATGGACACGCTCACCTCGGAGGTCGTCACCACGTCCACGGACCGCTCGTGCCGGTCAAACACGTCGAAGATGGCGCGCAGGAATCCGTGCGCCCCCAGCATCCGCTCGGAGGTCACCTGAATGACGCGAATCCCGCGCCGGTGCGCGATCGCTTTGACCGCGCCGGGCCAGTCGTGGCCCTCACGCGTAACCAGCGTGCCGGGCCGGTTGGGCGCGCGCGAACTCAACACACGCACCGGAATGCCGCGGTCCATCGCCGGTCGCAACGTCTGCGGGTGCAGCACCTTGGCGCCAAAGTAGGCAAGCTCGGCGGCCTCAGCGTATGACAGCACCGGAATCGTCCACGCCTCGGGCACGAAACGCGGGTCGGCGGTGAGAATCCCCGGCACGTCCGTCCAGATCTCGATCTCCGGCGCATCGAGCGCCGCGCCCACGAGCGCCGCCGTCACATCGGAACCACCGCGCCCAATCGTGGTCGTGATCCCGTCCGGTGTCGCTGCGATGAAGCCCCCGAGCACCGGCACCACGCCTTCGGCCAGCACCGGGAGCACGGCGGCGCGGGTCGCAGCGCGCGTGGCTTCTTCCATGACGCGCGCCTCACCATGACGGTCGTCCGTGATGATGGCGCGCCGCGCATCCACCATGCGCGCCGGGACGCCGCGGGCCGTGAGCACTAGGGCACCCAAGGCTGACGACAAGCGTTCCCCCAACGCCAGAATAGCATCCGTATGCTGCGGCCGATCTTTGCCCATCGCAGCCAACGCCGCGTCCAAGTCACTGCGCGCGGCATCGAGATGACCCTCGAGGTCGGCCCGCGCCGCTACGTCAAGCAACGCCGCGCCCAAGGCGCGATGCCGTTCAAACAGCGGGGCCAAGTCCGTCAGGCGGCCTGCCGCGATCTCGACCAGTTGATCCGTCACGCCGCCCAGAGCCGACACCACCACCACCTGCGGCGTGGGCACCCGGCGCGCGACGATGCTGGCGACCCGGGCATACGCCTCGGCGTCGGCCACGGACGTGCCGCCAAACTTGAGGATCAGCGGTGTCGTCACGGATTCACCCGGTCGCGGCGTTCGGCCTCACGCCGTTCACGGAGTTCGTTCACGTAACGCCGGAAATCGGCGGCATCACTCGCGCGCGCGGCCGCCCGCAGGATGTCTTCGCGCATACGCTGCAATTCCGCGGCGCGCTGGCCTTGCTCGTAGTTGCCCTGCCCTCCCAGCGGCAGAAGCCCAAGCAACATGGTGGGCAACCGGAAGTCGCCGAGATAGATCCACTGCTGGTCAACACCCCACGTACGGCCGTTGATCTCCGTGGTCCACGACGGCGGGCGCAGGTTGACGGCAAACGAGTCTGGCGGGAGCGTGTCGAGATACGCCAGAATGCGTGCCGCCAACGCCGAATCAGTGCGCTCGGCGTGACGTTCCGGGTCCAGCGGCGCGCTGACGCCGCCGATTGGTGCCGCGCCGCCCACTTGACCGCGGGCCACCGCACTCGGCCGTACCCACAACCGTCCATCGCCGAACCCGGGGGTCACGCTGACCGGCGGCATGGCGTCGCCCATCGGCAAACCGATATCGAGCCCGGAGGCCACCGTATCCCTGAGTGCCAGCGGCCGGGACGGCGCTGCGGCCGGCGGCAACGGTCCCAGATCAGGTACCACGGCCACCCGCTCCCCGCTCCCCGCTCCCCGCTCCCCGGCCTCCGGCCACACGATCGTGACCGTATCCGACCGCAGCACGGCCTCGCGCGCGAGCCACGGGAACATGCCCGGGTTCCCGACGGCCCACACCAGGACCGCGATCGCCACGACGTGCGCGACGACGCTTACCAGCCACCAGCGGGCCTCTGCATACTGCCGCATTACCGCATACGCTCCAGCACGCGACCCATGCGCCCCACGGACTCCCGCAGCCGATCCGGCGGAACCGTCAGGGCCAACCGCGCAAACCCGGCACCACTCGCGCCGAACACGGAGCCCGCCAGCAGCACGAGCGCCTCGTCCTCCAGGCAGCGCTCGGCAAACGCGGTATCGTTGAGGCCGGCTGGCAACGGGACCCAGAGATACATCGTGCCTTTGGGCGGTTCGACCGGCATGCCGATGGATGCGAGCGCCGTGACCCCCGCATCGCGCCGTTCCCGGAACGTGGCCACGGTGGCCGGCACCAGCGTCTCCGCCTGATCGAGCGTCGCAGCGCAGGCCGCCTGCACCGCGAGAAACATCCCCGTGTCCATATACCCCTTCACCGTCTTCAGCGCGTCCAGCACCTCGACATTGCCTACCGCCCATGCGGCCCGCCAGCCGGTCATCGAAAAACTCTTGGACAGCGAGTGAAACTCGACCGCGACCTCCGCGGCCCCCGGCACCTGGAGAATGCTCGGTGCGACGTACCCGTCGAACGTGAGATCACAGTACGGATTGTCGTACGCAATCAGGAAGTGGTGGCGCCGGGCCAGCGCCACCATGCGTTCGAGGTACTCCAGCCCGACGACCGCCGTCGTCGGGTTGTTGGGATAGTTGAGAAACACCAGTCGCGTCTTGGCAAGGCGCTCGGGCGGCAACCGCTCCGGGTCCACCAGATACCCGCCATCCGCGCGCAGCGGGTAGATCTCCGGGTCGGCGTGCGCCATGAGCGTGCCGCCGATGTACGCGGGATAGCCTGGCTCGGGAACGATCGCCACGTCGTGATGATTCAGGATCGCCATCGGCAGGTGGGCCAGGCCTTCCTTCGATCCCAACAACGGCAGAATCTCCGTGTCCGGATTGACCGTCACGCCGAACCGGCGATGCAGGTAGCTCGCAATGGACTGGCGGAAGCGCGGCAACCCCACCTGGAACGCGTACCGGCTCATGGACGGATCGCGGGCGGCGTGCGCCAGCGTCTCGACCGCGACGGCGGGCGGCGCCAGATCGGCATCGCCCGCGCCCAGATCAATCAGGTCGCGGCCTTCCGCCTTGAGGCGCTGCTTGATGCCGGCGAGGCGGCCGACCGCGTACACCGGCAGGCGAGAGGCGGCCTTGCTGAGTCGGCTCACGCGGGCGCGCCGACCCCGTGGCGCGCGAAGAAGTCCTCGACTTTGGTGCGCACGTGGGCCCACGGCCCGATGACGCGGTCGGCCGGCGGCAGCGACTCAAACAGGAGTTCGCCGTAGCGCTTGGTCACAATGCGATGGTCGAGCAACACGACAACTCCTACGTCAGTGGTCGTCCGGATCAACCGCCCGAATCCCTGCTTGAGCTTGAGCGCGGCATGCGGCACGAGGTATCCGGCAAAGCCGTCCTCGCCTGCTTCGGCCAGCCGTTCCAGCCGGGCCGCGGTCAGGGGCTCGCTCGGCACCTTGAAGGGTAGTTTGGCGAGCACGAGCGCGCGCAGGGCCCGGCCCGGCACATCCACCCCCTCCCAGAAGCTATCCGTGCCGAACAGGATGGCGTTCCCGGCGTCGCGAAACCGACGGAGCAACTGGTCGCGCGGCGCTTCGCCCTGCACCAGCACCGGCCAGCGCCCAGCCAGCCGTGCACGCGCCGCCTGTGCTACCCGCTTCAAGGCGGCATGACTCGTGAACAGGACGAACATGCCGCCATCGGACGCGTGCGCCAGATCATGGACGACCTGGGCCATCCCGGCGTCATGGCCGGGTTGGTCAGCCCGGGGATCGGCCAGATCGGTCGGCACCCCGAACAGACACTGGGAACCGAAGTCGAACGGCGACGGCAAGATGGCCTCGTACAGCACCCGATCGGGCGGCAAACTCAATCCCACCCGCCCGCGATAGAACGCGAAGTCCCCAGCCGATGCCAGCGTGGCGCTGGTGCAGATCACCGTCTCGACTCGGTCAAAGAGCGATTCCTTTAATAAGGGCGCCAGATCGAGGGGTACCGCCGAGAGCCCGACGGGGAACGGCAGCCCGCCCACCGGACGCTGCCCCCGGCGTTCGACCCAGCGGACGGTGGCGGCGCCCGGCCCCGGGCGCAGGGCGCCGAGCAGGCCGTCGTTGGTGGACTGCAGCCGCCGGATCACGCCGCGCAGTTCGAGCAGGAGCTGGCTGCGGCGGTCGCCGTCGTCCGACACTTCCATGCGGTCGGCGACCGTTTCCACGCCATCGCGCAGCCGATCAAGCGCCCGCACCAAGGCGTCGAGACTGTCGCTCAGGCCGTTGGCCCAGATCTCGTGGGCGGCAAAGTCGTCGGTCAAGCGCACCTGACCGACACCGGACGCGATCAAATGGTCGGCCAGCAGGCCCAGCACCTTGGTGGAGAACGTGCGGGCATCATGAATGGCGGGCAGGAGCGAGGTACGCACCAGCTCCAGCGAGGCCTTGCTCAAGAGATCGTCGCGCCCCAGCAGTTCCTGCGCCAGCGTGGGCACCAGGCCCTTCCCGTTCCGCTCCAGCCGCCCCAGAAGTCGCGCCACGCTGAACGACGAGACCTGTTGCCCCAAGTGTGACGCCGCCACGTCCTCCAGGTGGTGGCCCTCGTCCAGGACGAGCCGCTTGTACGGCGGAAGCACCGCGGCGTCCTGCCAGTTCTCCTGCACGCGCCGGACGGCGATATCCGCGGCCAGCAGGTGATGGTTCACCACCACCACATGCGCATCGGCCGCGCGCCGTCGCGCCTGAAACACGAAGCACCGTTCGAAATGGGGGCACTTGAGGCGACCGCACAGATCCGACTCCGCCGCGACCTCGTCCCAGACTTCGGCGGACGGTTGATCGGCCAGGTCCGACAACGAGCCATCGCCGGTGCGGTCCGCCCAGGCGGCCAACGCCTCCAGTTCCGATTGGCGATCGGCTTCGAGCAGTGAGCCCTGTCCCATGCGTGCCGTGTCGAGCCGCAGCAGACACAGGTAGTTCCGCCATCCCTTGAGCAGCGCAAACGTCGGCTCTTCGCCCTGCGCGCGAAACGCCTGCCGCAGCAGCGGGAGATCCTTCCCCACCAGCTGTTCCTGCAGGTTGATCGTGGCCGTGGCGACGACGGTGCGTTCGTCGTTGTCGAGCGCCCATCGGATGGCGGGTACCAGATATGCGAACGATTTGCCTACGCCCGTGCCCGCCTCCAGCAGCGAGATGCCGCCGTCGTTGTACGTGTCCGCGACGTATGCGGCCATGTCGCGCTGGCTGGGTCGATCTTCGTACGCCCCAAGCGCGTGCGCGACCAATCCCTCCGCCCCGAGCAGTGCCGCCGTTGCGATGGCATCGAGACGGACGTAGCTCTTGGGTGTGGGCGGCTCGACCACGACGTAACAGTCGGTCGCGTCGTTGTTGACGATGGCGAACCCGACACCGGCATCATGGAGCCGCGCGGCGATGTGGAGGTCCGCGCTCGACGGGGCCAGCACGCCGTTCGGATGATTGTGGAGCAGGAGACCGCCCTTGGTGACCACGCCGGGCAGCGCGAGTACCATGTCGGCCGTGCCACGCGCGACGGCACGGGCCGTGATGATGACGCCGTCCGCATCCACCTCCGCGACAAACGCCACTTCCCGCCCCCCGGCCCCCGCGATCTCCGCCGCGATCCGCGCGCGCGCGTCCGGCGCGACGCGGCTCACGTCTTGAGTTCTTTCTTCCGGGCCGCGGGAAAGAGCACGTTGTTCAGGATAAGCCGGTACCCCGGCGAATGCGGGTGCAACGACAGGTCGGTCGGCGGGTCGCCGATCTGGTGCTGGGCATCTTCGGGGTCGTGGCCGCCGAAGAACGTCCACGTCCCTTGGCCACGCTCACCGTGGATGTACTTGACCCACGGCGCGCCGTGCTCGTCGCCCAGCACCGTCACGCCCGGCTTCAGCCGGTCACGCCGGAACGAGGTGGTGAGGCCGTAGAAATCAGGAATGACGTCGCGGTGGTTCTGCACGAGCATGGTCGGCACAGGATCAATCTTCGCTGAAAAGCGGAACAGCGTAAAGCCCCCAAGCGGTTGGCGCCGTCCGGGGTTGTTCACCTGGTGACCGTCAATGTCGCTGAAGGCGGCGATCGCCGGTGAGTCCACGAGGCGGGCCCCCTCAAACGCGAACGCGTTCGCCCACACCAGCTTGTCGCTCGCCTGCGGGTCCATCGGCGTGCCGTCGCCGTACGGCGCGGCGATGTCTACCGTCTCCGCGGCCAGCGTGACGTCCAAGGTTTCCGTCGCCGTACACATCGCAAACAGGAACCCGCCACGCTCCACGAACCGGCGGATCTGCAGAGCCACCGCGAGCTTGGTCGCGGGGACGTTGGGGAACCCCAGCATCGCCGCCATCTCCTGGTTCTGCCGCGCCATCTGCGCCAACCAGGGACTCGTGCCGTAGGTGAGATAGAACTTCGAATACTGGCCGGTGAAGTCCTCGTGGTGGAGATGCAGCCAGTCGTAGTCGCGCAGGCCATCCCGAACGACCTCAGCATCCCACACCGTGTCGTACTGGATACCCGCGTATTGCAGCGCCAGCGTCACAGCATCATCCCACGGCGCCGCATCCGGCGGTACATAGACCGCGACCTTGGGCGCCTTTTCGAGCGGCACCGCTTCCATGTTGCTGGACGCAATCTCACCCCGGATATCCAGCAGGTCGTTGTCGGTCACCCGCGCCATCGTGATGCCGGCAAGGGCCGCGTCGCGTTCGGTGGCGGTATCCATCGGCACCAGAAACGACCCGCCCCGATAGTTGAGCAGCCATTCACCTGTGCCACCCCGCTCGAGCATCCGGAAGACGAGACCGTACGCCTTGAGGTGGTTGGCCTGGTTGTCGTCCATCGGGATCAGGAGCGCAGGCGCCAGGCGGGAAGGCGGGAAGGCGGGAAACAGTCTCTCCCGCCTACCGGCCATCCCGCCCAGCAACGCCACTGACGCGCCGAGGAAGTCGCGCCGCTTCATAGGACCGGAACCCGCCCGCGTACCTGGTCCAGCAGCCGCCGCGCGTGCGGTATCACGGCACTGGTCGGGTGATCGAGAATCAACGCTTCGAGGCGTTCGACCGCTTCGGCCGTGCGACCGCCCCGTGCCGCCAGCTCGGCCAGACCGAACAACGCGCCGGGTGTCTGCGGTCCATTCTCTTCCATCGCGAGGGCGCGTTCCAGCAACGGCTGCGCGCGCGGGTCGTCCGCGGCCACGGCCAACTGGCCGGCCCACGCCAACAGGTCACTGCCGCCTTCGGTCGGCGGAAGCTGAGGCGCCAACGTCTCGAGGTGCGCGATCGCGCTGGTCGTGTCGGCTGCCAATAGTGCGAGGACGGCGGCGCCCAACGGCGCCAGTGAATCGGCAGTCACGCGTTGCAGGCGCGCCAGCATCCCGGTGCGCGCCGTCGCCTCGGAACGCGTGCCCGTGAAGGGCCCCGCCAACCGGAACCCCTCGACCGCTCCCGTCACCTGCCCAGCCGCCAGGCCGACCCACCCGACAAGTGCCATCGTTTCGACCGACGAGTCCGCTGGCAGAAGGCTGCGGGCGCGGGGCACGTCACCGCGGGCCAGCCAGCCGTGCACCAGGCGCGCGCGGAGCGCATCGCGATCTTCGGCCGGGAGGCGGTCGTGCCATTCGAGGTAGCGACGCTCGGCTTCGTCCACGCGGCCCGCGTCAGCGGCCACACCGATCATCGTGACCATCGCGCCCAGGGCTTGCGGCGGTGCGGCTGACGGATCGTCCGCTATGCGCTCCAGCATCCGGGCGGCCGCATCACGGTCGCCGCCATCGGCGTAGGCCCGCGCCGCGTCCACCCGCGCCTGCTGCGCCGCGGGTCCGGTCGTCAGGTCGGCCACGCGTTCGAGCGCGCGGCCTCGCGCCATTGCGGTCTCCGGGCGCGGCACCAGTCGGGCGCGGTCGGCGAACCGGCGGAGGACCGCCGACGCGCGGGCATCGTCGGCCGGTAACGCGCCGTCCAGCAACACCCACGCTTCGTCAGCCCGGCCCCACGCGATCAGAATGTCCGCCGCCAGCAAGCGCGCGGTCGAGTCGTTCTCCTGTCGCATCAACAAGTCAATCACGCCGGCACGCGCGCCGGGGGGTGCCTGGGTCAGACCAATCGCCGCCGAGGCGAGAAAAGCGCCATCGAGTCGAGCGGCCTCAAGCCACCGACGAGTCGCGTCCTGCCAGTCACCCGCCACCACCGCCACCTGCGCCAGCTCGGCGAGCAGCGACGATCCCCCAAGCGATTCCTGTCCGCGCTCAAGCACGCGGCGCGCATCGCGCAGCAACGCCCGTCCCGCCAGGACAAACGCCCACTCGCGATACGGTTCGGCGGCGCGGGGCTCGCGAGCAATCCACCGTTCCGCGGTCTGCTGGACGCCGGTGAGACTGTCCAGCGTCCCCAACGTCCGCAGCTTGAGTCCCCAGATGGTGTGGGACCCCGGTGCCCGCGCCAACGCGCTGTCGAGTCGAGGCAGCAGGCGGGACGGCGCTTCCAGCCGCTGCAGCATGCGTTCGAGGCCGAAGAGCGCCTGCAGATTGGCCGGCTCGCGCACGAGGATGCGCTCGTACTCCGCCGCCGCATCCGCAAACCGCCCGGCGCGCTCCGCTTGGTACGCCGAGGCGAACTCGGACGTGACCTGCCCGGCGGCCGGTGCCGCAAACAGGAGCGCAACCAGACATACCCGCGCCCTCATGGCCGGGGCTCATTCAAACGGCGGAAATATTCCAGCACGGCGCGCCGCGTCTCCGGCGCAAGGCGCTGGAGGGCTTCCCAACCGGGATACGGATACCGCGGTCCGTCGTCGCGTCGCGCCGCGGGCGGCACAAACCGCTCACCTGGTCGCGCCGTGCGACTTTCGCGTTCGCGTTCTTCGTCCGGCTCCTCTCCCTGCAGCGTGCGACCCTGATCGAGCAGTCGCCGATACAACTGCTCCTGGCGTTCCACCGTCTGCCGGTCCAGCACTCCGGCTTCGAGCTGGGCCGCGATCTCGCGGGCTTCCTGGGCCAGCGGATCGAGTCCGTCGCGTCCCTGCGCTGCCCGCAGGCGATCAAGTTCCTGCGCCAGCTGGCGTTGCTCCTGCGAGAGACGCTGGAGCTCCTGCATGATCATGTCGCCCGCACTGGGCATCATGGGCAGCAGCCCGCCGGCCTGACCCGCCATCGCGTGCTGTTGCCGCGCCATCTGGGCCATCTGTTCAATCGCTTCCTGCAACCCGGAGCCCGTCTGCGCCCCCTCCACCGCTCCCCGCGAACGAATCAACTGATGCGCCACGACATTGAGGCCGTCGAGGGCCTGGCCGGCAAACCCGATGGCCTGGCGCGTGTTCGGCGTCGCCTGCTGCAGCACTTCGACACCGCGCGTCATGTTGAGCCGAGCAAACCCCAGGGCCCGCGTCAACTGCGGCGACACGAGGGCATTCTGGCCTGCAGCGTTCTGCAGGCGCTGGACCACGCGGTCCACGCCATCGCGCACCGCGGCCTGCATCCCGCGCGTGTCGGGGCCGACATCCCCGCGCGCGATGCGCTCGCTCACGCGTTCCTGCCGTCGGGCGAGGTCCGCGATCTCGATCAAGGCGCGATCGAGCTGGTCCAGTACCTCACGCCGCCACCGCGCCCGCAGCGCATCACGTGACCGCCGCAGTGCTTCCGGCATCTGGCTCAGGGTCTGGCTCGCCTGCTGGCCGGCCTGCTGGGCCTGCTGCCGTTGACCCTGCTCGGCCGCCTGCGCCGCCTGCTGCATCTGCTGTGCCGCCTGCTGCGCCTGCTGCGCCTGCTGGCTCAGCATCGCCTGCGTGGAGGAGTCGCGCATTCCCTGCGCCACACCCTCCAGCGCCTCCGCCAGGCCTTGGGTCTGCGCCTGCAGCCGCTGCTCGACCGTGGCCATGGCCGAATCCGCGCGTGACGCGGCCTGATCCGCCCAGCGCTGCTGTTCCGCGGCCAGCTGCTCGGCGTCCTCAGCCAAGGCGCTCATCTGGCCTTCCAAAGCCGCACGCTCGAACAGCTCCCGGCTCCGCTCGAGATCCTCGCGCATCTGGCGCTGCGCTTCGGCCAGTCGCTGCAGTGCCTCTTGCATGGCCGGCGCATCGAGTCGTTCCATCGCCTCGCGCAGGGCGTCGAGTGCTTCCTGCATCTCAGGCGTCACGGCGCGTTGCAGCAACCGCTCGAGTTCGCGCAACTGGCGTTGCCACTCGGGATCGGTGATGCCGGCATCCCGCGCCGCCTCCTGCAGGTCGCGCACGCGCTGCCGGAGCTCTTCCGCCCGCTGCATCATCCGTTCCTGCTCCGCCGAGACTTCCCCCGCCCGCTGCGCCTGCTCGTAGCCCAAGCGCTCGTCGGGTTGGCCGTCGGCCCGCTCCGTGCGCGCCCGCTGCGCGGCCAGGTCTTCGGTTTGACGACCCAACGCCCGCTGGGCGCGCGCCAGCGCATCAGCCGCAGCCGCGAGGCGCGCCACCTCTGCGCGCGCCTCGGCCCGCAGTTCATCCAGGGCCGGCAGGCGCAGACGGTACTCACGCGTGGTACTCACGTTTGCCTTCGGCGCGTTGTCTACGGCACGCCCGCGATAGTACAGCGTGTCGCCCGGCAGCAGGCCGCGTGCAGTCGCGTCCAGCGTCCACGGCAGCACGGCGCGTTCGAGCCCTTCAGGCGGCATCGGCACGGTGTCCACGCGCACCGGGCCCTCGACACCCAGGCGGGAAACGCGCCGACTGAGGATCTCCACGCGACGCACGCGATGGTCGTCACGCACGTCGAGCACCAGTGCTTGACGGAGACTGGTCGAGGCCGTCGTATCGGCGCCCGGAATCGGGATCGTGATGATCGGGGCGCTGTCAGGGACGGCCGTTATGGCGAGCATCGGAAGCGGCGGCTCGAGTGCGGCGCCGTCACGCGTCGCGGGCTCCAGCGTCCATACCTCGTCACGCGTCACCACCAATTCCCCGGTGAGTTCGCGCCCGCGCACCGTCAGGTCGTGCCGGCGGCCCTGCCCATCAACCAGCGCGGCCTGCCGCAGCGGCACCGTGGCCTGACCCCGCACCGTCAACCGCGTGCCCACCGGCAACGACACCGGGTCGCCGCTCGGCACGACCGGCTCTTCGCCGCGCTCCAGATATCCAGGAAAGCGTGCCACCACCTGGAAGTCCGCGAGGAACGCAGGGATCGTCACCCGCACATGCAGGGAGTCGCTGGTGGTGGAACCGCGGAGCGCGCGCACATAGCGGTCGTCAGCCAGTGGGCCCAGGGTGAGCAGCGCCTGGCCCGCCGTATCGAGCAGTAACGTCGTGTCGCGCCACGGTTCGCCGGGTGCCCGCAGACTCACCGCCGCGCGACGGCGGCCCTCGGCAGTCACCACAATCGCCACCGTGTCACCACGACGCACCACGAGGCGATCGGCATCGAGGGTGACGGGACCACGAGCGCGTGCGATGGTTCGCACCGGTTGCCAGAACGCGGCACGACCGTCAGATACCCCTGGCCCACCCATCGCGAACGTGACGACACCGGCAACGAACACCATCGCCGCCACCGACGTCTGCCGGTGGAGACGGCGCACGGTGGGTCGCAGGGCACCGGCGCCATGCGCCACGAGCCAACCACTCACCTCACGGTCGGCGTATTCGGCCAGCGTGGGGCTCCCACGAAGTTGGCCGGTCGCAAACGCGCCAACCCGACCATCGCGCAAACCGCCGGTCGTCTCCACGGCGGTGGCGAGGCGTTCTGGCGCCAACGCATGCCACAAGCGCCGTCCCCACGCATACGCGAGGCCCAGTCCCGCGAGAGCCAATGCCCACCCCAGCACCACGAGCGCCGGCGCGGCGCGGTAGACCTCGGCACGGCCGAGCCACAGGCCCACGGCCAACCCAAATGCCGCGAGCCCGAGACCCGACAGGAACGCCGCCGCGACGGCCCAACCGCCCAAGGCGCGGCGCCTCGCAAGCACCCAGGTGCGAACGCTCATCGGGCCGCCATCACGGCGTAACTGAACAGGTTGACGCCCATACGAAGGGCAGCCTCGCGCAGCTCGGCCGGATTGTCATGCACCTCAGGATCCTCCCAGCCGTCCCCCAGATCGCTCTGCCACGAGTAGAACACGGCGAGACGGCCATCAATCTCGATCCCGAGACCACGCGCCGGCAGCCCGTCATGCTCATGCACCTTGGGCAACCCGTCGAGCGGAAAGACCAAATGATAGATCGGGTGGCTCAGCGGCACGTCTTGCAAGGTGCGGTTCGGGAACACGCGGACGATCTCGCGCCGGAAGGACTCATCGAGCCCGTAGTTGTCGTCCACATGCAGAAACCCGCCCTGTTCCACCCAGCGCCGCAGCGCGATCACTTCATCACTCGTGAAGCGGATGTTCCCGTGCCCGGTGACATACAGGTACGAGACGTCCCAGAGTTCAGGGCCCGTGAGCCGCACGACGCGCTCGCGATCCGCCACTGGCAGGAGGGTGGCCTCGCGAATCGCGCGGAGCAGGTTGGGCAGGCTGGACGGGTTGGCGTACCAGTCGCCACCGCCGTCGTACTGCAGACGGCCGATGGTGAGCACCTCCGCCGTCGCCCCACCGCCCAGATGCACCAGGGACAGCAGCGGTAACAGTGACAGCAGCCCCTTACGCATCGAGCGCGTTGACCAGCTGGTACGCATCATTGCGGGACAGTTGCATGGTCTCCTGAAGCGCCTTCACGACATCGCGTTTGCTGAGTCCGTCCCGGAGCAGGCGCGCGGCCACCTCCCGTGCGCGCAGCTCCTGGCCGCCCGATCCCTCCTCCGTGACTGTCGCACCAGCCACCACCAGCGTGACTTCCCCCTTGGGCGGGTGCTCGTCGTAATACGCCGCCAGCGTGTCCAGCGTTCCAGCCCGGAACTCCTCATGCACCTTGGTCATCTCACGGCACACGACGGCCGAGCGATCGCCGCCCCGCTCGCCCCCCAAGTCCCGCAACGTGGCCACGAGCCGGTTGGCCGCCTCGAACAGCACCACGGTCCATGGGCTCGACCGCACCGTCTCCAGCTGCCAGGCCCGCACGGACCCTTTCCGCTCGAGGAACCCCAGGAACAGATACTGGTCAGCGGGAAATCCGGAGGCGCTCAGCGCCGTTGCGACTGCCGATGGCCCCGGAATCGGGATCACGCGAATGCCGGCGTCCCGCGCGGCGGCCACCAGACGCGCCCCGGGATCGCTCACCACCGGCGTGCCGGCGTCCGTGACCACGGCCACGTCGGCGCCCGCCACCAGGCGGTCTACCACCTCGTCTATCCGCTCGGGTGCCGTGTGCTGATGGATCGAGAGTAGCTCGGGATGGGCCCCGAGATGTGTCAGGAGCTTGCGAGAATGGCGGGTGTCTTCAGCGGCGACGATGGGCACGCTGGTGAGGACTTCGGCCGCCCGCGCCGACACATCGCCAAGATGGCCTAAGGGAGTGGCAACGACATACAGCGTGCCACTCACCAGGCCACGGTCCACGGGAGCCGCTGGTAGAACCCCGCCTTCTGCAAGACGAACCGCTGCTCACGGGTCGCCTCCTTCAACACCGCGGGCGCAATGCCGGGCGCGATCACTTCGAGCTGTTCCAGCAGTTGCAGGGTCCAGTCGGCCAGCGCCCACGTCAGCTGTGTGGGCGACGCCACCACCGCGACGGCCGTGCGGTCTCGCGGGACCCCGATGGCTCCGAGCACGGCATGGGTGCCCTGGAGGGCGTCCCGAATCCGGTACGCCCGCTTCATGGCATCGTTCGGGGTCGTCACTTCCGCGGCTTCGGCGATGCGCCAGAACAGGTCACGGTAGGTCTCGATCAGCGCTGGGGGCGCCTGCTCCGGCAGTTCGGCGGGGTGCGTAAAGACGGTCGCGACGATCACACGCGCCGATCCATCCTCCCGGGGGTTCAGCAGCCGTTCGACATACCTGCCGACCGTTTCGTCCTCCCTCTTGGCGCAGAAATACCCGTCCTGAAACTGGCCCTGCTGGAACCGGAAATAGTTCACTGACCCGTCGGAAATGAGTTCGAGCGTTCCGGTAAACCGCTCGTGCTGCAGGGCCGCGAACAGCATCCCGGGCTCCGCCGTTGCCACCGGGCGGCGGGCCAGTGGTCCGGCACACGCGCCGTACATCATGCTCAACTGGGTGGTGGACGCCTCGATGAACGCCAAGTCGGACCGTTCGACCTCCTGCCGCATACGGTCCAGCGCCTGAGCGATTGGTTGGACCGTACGACCCTCATCGGCCATGGAGACGGCGGTGATGACTTCGCCGCCACGGATCAACAGCAGCAGGACTTCATTCGGGAGCCACGCGGCGATGTAGCCATCCACGCGGCCGTCCCGGTCAATCTTGCTGAAGTGGAGGAGGTTCTCGAGGTGGATGTAGACCAGACGTGTCCGGTGGACGTGAACGCGATCCCCCGGAAACGTCAGGTCCCACAGCCGAATCGGCGTGTCGCTGAGAAGCGTCGAGCTCTGGCGCAAGGGGTTACAGGTGCTGCTCGATCTTCTCGACCAGGTGCGCCTTGGGTACGGCACCCACGACGGTGTCCACGTGCTTCCCGCCCTTGAAGAACAGGATGCTCGGAATGGACCGTACGTTGAAGCGCATCGTGATCTTGGGATTCTCGTCCACATCGAGCTTGGCCACCTTGAGTCGGCCGTGGTATTCGGTCGCCAGCTGTTCGACCACGGGCGCCACGATTTGGCACGGGCCGCACCAGGCGGCCCAGAAGTCCACCATCGCGAGGCCGTCGTGCTGCTCGATCTCGGTGGCGAACGCGTCGTCGGACAGCGAAGTCAACGTCCCTGCCATCGGTTTCTCCTTGCATGTATGATTGAGGTCGGGCGCGTTGCCCGGCCAAGCGTCTTGCTTCCCGGAGGATCCCGTGCCACTCACTGGAGCGACCGTAGCCCATATCGGCGTCGCGGTGGCCGACCTTGACGAGGCCGCCCGCTTCTACCGCGAGGTCCTGGGCATCACCCCGAGTCCGCCCACCACGGCTGACGGTGCGACCATCGTCTGCCTGCCCTTTGGCGACACGATCGTCGAACTGCTGCAACCACAGGAACCCGACACCCCCATCGGAAAGTTCCTGGCCAAGCGCGGCCCGGGCATCCACCACGTGTGCTACAACGTCCCAGACCTCGATGCCGCGCTTGAGGCGTGCCGCCGGTCAGGCTACCGACTCGTCGACGAAACCCCACGTGGGGGTGTCGGCGGGCATCGTATCGCGTTCGTCCACCCGAAATCCACGGCCGGCATCTTGATCGAGCTGACCGAAGCGTGACCTCAGTTTGCCGGACAGTCCCGCTGCGGGTTGCCGACGGCCTCGAGGTCCACTTGCTGCACCAGCCAGCCGGCGCCGTATCGCACCACCGTGAACGGCACTACGGGGGAGCAGCCGCGACGGTAAAGGCGCACCCGGACCACCCGCTGGTTGCCGAACCCGCCCTCGTTGCCCACCACCAGTTCATACCGGTCATGGTTCAGGTAGGTGCGCATCACGGTGAGGCGTTGCTCCATTTCCCGACGTTCCATGAAGCTCACCGCCGGTCCCCGCTCCGTGCCCCACAGTTCACCCATCGCGGTGATGCTGTTGGCCCGGACCGCTTCCAGGAACGACCGCACCGCCGCCTGCGGATCCGCGGGCGCCGGGTACGACGTGCCACCACCGCAGCCGGCCAGGGCCAGCGCGGTACCGAGAGCCAAGATCGTCGTACGTTGCATGGTCGCGTACATCCAGGAGGGAGGACCCGTTGAACGTAAGCCGAGGCCAAAGGTCGGGCAAGCCGCTCCGGCTTTACGTGAATGTGGACCATGTGGCCACGGTACGGCAGGCACGTCGGACCGATGAGCCCGACCCCGTCGCGGCGGCGCTGGCGGCCGAGTCGGCGGGCGCCGATGGCATCACGGTCCACCTCCGGGAAGACCGGCGGCACGTTCAGGACGACGATGTGCGCCGCCTCACCGCCGCCGCCACCACGGTCGTGAATCTCGAACTGGCCACCGCACCCGCAATCGTTGCCCTGGCGGAAGAATTGCGACCCCATCAAGTCACGTTCGTGCCGGAACGGCGTGAAGAAATCACCACCGAGGGCGGCCTGGATCTGGCCCACGACGACCGGGCCCTCCGGGCAGCGATTGAGCATCTGGCGGGATGCGGTCTCCGTGTGAGCCTGTTTGTGGACCCGGATCACGCGACGCTCGATCGGGCGGCGGCCTTGGGCGTGCCCGCCGTCGAACTGCACACCGGCGCCTTCGCGCACGCCTGGCCCACGCCCCACGTCGAGGTGGCCCGCTTGACGGCGGCCGCCCGCCACGCCCGGGAATTGGGACTCGCCGTCCATGCGGGCCACGGACTCACGTATCGCAACGTGCACCTGGTCGCGGCCCTCACGGACATCGAAGAGCTCAACATTGGCCACAGCATCGTGAGCCGGGCCGTGATGGACGGCATGACCATGGCCGTGCGGGCCATGCGGGCCCTGATGGACGCCGCGCGTTGACCGGGCCCCGCCGGTTTCCTACCTTAGCTGCGCCCTCATGAGCGAAAAACTAGGCGTCATCGAATTCTTCGCGATGGAGGCCGGCGAGTATTTGGAGCAACTCGACGGCCTCATTACGCGCTCGCAGGATGCCCCAGGCGACGAGTTCCCGCGCCTGACCCGGTCGCTGCGCGGTGCCGCGCTGATGGCCAACCAGCAGCCCATCGCCCAGGTCGCCCAGGCGCTCGAACAGATTGCCCGTGCGGTGCACGGCGGTCGCGCGTTCGACGCCGGGCTCCGCCAGCTCACCATTCGCGCGGTGGACGATCTCAAGATCCTCGTGCGTGGGGTGCGCGCCTGGACGGACGAGCTCGGCGCCAAGGCCACCGCACTCACCCGGGAACTTGAGCAAGCGGGCGGCGGCAGGCCCTCACAGATCGCGCGGGCCGTCACGGTGGACGGACCCGATGCCGGTACGCGCGCGTTCGTTGCGCGCGAAGGCGCGACGCTCGCCACGGCGCTGGACCGCGCGGCCAAGTTGCTGCACCAGCAACCGGGATCCGCCACACTGCAGCCCGTGCTGAACGCCTTGCAACCGTTGCGCGGCGTCGCGGGGCTCGCCGATCTGCCGCCCATGGCCGAGTTGCTGGACGGCGTCGAACGCGCCGTGGCCGAGGGCTCGCGCCCGGAACGTGCCGACGCGGTCGCCATCGTGCTGGACGCGGCCGCCAAGGCCCTGTCTGAGGCCACCCGCGCCATCGCCACGTCGGGCAAGGCCGATGCCGATGGCGACCACATGCGGACCCTCGCTTCGGCGCTTGCCAAGCTCCTTGAGTTTGACCAGCCGGTCGTACCGATTGCGTCCCTGTTCTTCAGTGATGCCGGCCCGCACATCGTCCAGCAGGGCACCGCACCCGCCGGGCGCCAGCAGTTGGGGGAGGTCGAGTTGGTGTCGCATGGCGAGCATCTGCGCCAGGTGGCCGACACGCTCGACCGCACCGATTCCGCCACTCGGCGCACGCTCCGGGCGCACGGACTGGCCGGCACGCTCCGCGGTCTGGAACAGGCCGCCGGCCCGGTCGGCGACGCGGCCTTGGCCTTCGCGAGCGCCGTGCGCAATGCGATCGCCGCCGGTTTCCCAGCCGATCGGGCCGCCGACTTGGCCCGTGCCCTGCGGTCCGCCGGTCAGTCGCTCGCCGCCGCCGCAAGCGGCAACCTGACGCTGGTCGCGAATGGGCTGAATCAGGCGGCATCGCAACTCGGCGGAGCACCGGCCCCTGCCACATCCCCTGCCCCTACTGCCCCTCCTCCATCCACCCTGGATGGCGCAGGGGCAGCAGGGGCAGAGGATTCCCGCGATCTCGTCGGGAGCTACCAGACCTACGACCGCTACGTCGCGGCACTGGGACTCGGTCCAGCCTCACTCGACGAACTGCTGAGCGGACCACCCGCCGATCCGCGCCGCGCGGCACCCGTCGCAGCAACGCCAGCCGCCGACCAAGCGGTCCCCATCGCGACCCTCCTGTACGACGGGCCCGCGGCACTGGATCGCGCGCGCCAGCTCCGCACGCAGGCCGCGAACTTGTTGGCCCAAGGCGACCACAAGCAGGCTTCCGCCCTGCTGGAGGAAGTGCTCGATCTCGTCCAGATCGGCTTGGGCCGCTAGCGTCGGACTGGTCGTTTCCGCCGCCCTCCTCTGGTGGGCGCTACGGGACGTGCACCTCGGGGACGTTGCGCAGCACCTCGGCGAGGCGCGCTGGAGCTGGCTGCTCGCGTCCGTTGTCGTCGCCACGCTCACCTTTCCGCTCCGCGCCATCCGCTGGCGCTACCTCCTGCGTTTGGAAGGCGCCCCGCTGCCGCTTGCACCGCTGTGGCACGCCACCGCCGTCGGGTTCATGGCCAACAACGTGCTGCCGGCCCGCGCCGGCGAGTTCGCCCGCGCGTTCATGGCACGCCGCCTCACCGGCGTCCGGTTCACGACCGCCTTTGGGTCGGTCGCGGTGGAACGCGTGCTGGACGGCATGACCCTCGTCGCCATGCTGCTCGTGGCCACGGCCGCGGGCGGGCTCGATCCGGACACGACGGTCGGCAACGTGACCATCGGTGGCGTTACCCGTGGTGCCGCCATGCTCTTCGGCGCCGTGCTGGTCGCCGCGTTCCTTGTCGTGCGGTGGCCCGGCCCTGTCCTGCGCCTGACCGGGCGCGTGTTGCCTGCCCGATTGCACAACCTGATCGAGGGCTTGATTGCCGGCCTCGACGCGCTGGCCGCCCCCAGCCGACTGGCGGCCGCCCTCGCATGGTCGGCCGTGGTGTGGAGCACGGCGGCACTTTCCTTCTGGCTGGCGTTTCAGGCCTTCGCCATCGACGTCCCCTGGAGCGCGGCGCTGATGGTCCAAGGCCTCCTCGCCTTCGGTGTCGCGGTGCCCTCGGCTCCCGGGTTCGCGGGGGTGTTTGAGGCGGTCGTGAAGGCCAGTTTGCTGCTCTACGGCATCGGCGAGACCGCCGCGGTGTCGCTCGCGATTGGCTACCACATCAGCACCTGGTTCCCCATCACGGCGCTCGGGTTCTGGTCACTGTTCCAGACGGGGCTCCGGATGCGGGATCTGCGGGAGACGGGAGACGGGAGACGGGAGACGGGGGACGGGAGACGGGAGACGTGACGGACGCGGTCACGATCCAGGCGCACGCCAAGGCCAACCTGTTCCTGCGGGTGCTCGCGCGGGAACAGTCCGGCTTCCACCAACTCGAGACCCTGTTCACGCTGCTCGAGCTGCACGACACGCTGACCGTCGAGCGTAATGCCGGCGGCGTGGAACTCACGGTCGAAGGCGCCGATACCGGCCCGGCGGACGACAACCTCGCGGTCCGCGCGGCACGGATGGTGCTCGACGCCACGGGCGCCCGGTTCGGCGTGCGCATGCATCTCACCAAGCGCATTCCGGTGGGTGGCGGCCTGGGCGGCGGGTCGAGCAATGGCGCCGCGGCACTGCATGCGGTGAACCAGCTCGCCGGCAACGCGGTGCCGAGCCACGAGATCCTGCAATTCGCGGCCAAGCTGGGCGCCGACATGCCGTTTCTTGCCAGCGGCCGCTCGTTCGCGCTGGCGTGGGGTCGCGGCGAGCGGTTGTTCGCCCTGCCCGCGCCGTCGGCGGCCCCCGTTCTGCTCGTCGTACCACCATTCGGCGTGAACACGGCCAAGGCCTACCAGGCGCTGGACGCCGGACGCGCTGCCAACCAGTGGTTCCGCGGCAGCATCGTGCTCGAGCCGGACGCACTGGGAACGTGGGGCGGCATTGGGCGCCTGGGTGGCAACGATTTCGAGTCGCCCGTCTTCGGGAAGGAACCCGAGCTCAAGGCGCTATTCGAGCGGCTGGCCGAGACGCGGCCCCTGCTGGCCCGGATGAGCGGTTCGGGATCGGCCCTGATCGCGATCTACCAGAATGAGCGCGACCGCGATGGAGCTGCCAGCGAAATCGGGACGCATGCGGCCCTGCTGATTCGGACCTCGACCAAGCCCTGATCAAACCCTGCACGGTACACCCTACACCTTACACCTTGTAGATTCTCCCCCCACTGCCCCCTCGTCCAACGGCAGGACACCGGTCTTTGGATCCGGGAATCCAGGTTCGAGTCCTGGGGGGGCAATCATGCAGCACGACCCAGCACGCAACATCTTCGAAGAAGAAACCCCGGAAGGCACCGCGTACGTGAGCTACGCGATGCGGCCCGGCAATACGTTCGAAATCACCTACACGTTCGTCCCGCCGGCCGCCCGCGGCGGCGGTCGTGCCCGCCGCCTGGTCCTCCAAGTCCGCGATTGGGCCAAGGAACAGGGCTACGAAGTGACGGCGACCTGTCACTACGCAGCACGGGTCCTCGCCGACACCTCCTCGACCACTCGCTAACGACGGGAGCCCGGGACGATCGTGCTCCGCTCCAGGAACCCAAGAATGGCCGTCGTTTCCGCCTGATCCGGTGCGGACACATGCATGCGGGTCATGTTCTCTCGCATACGCAAGAAGACGACTGGCCAGTCCGCGGTCGTGTGGGTACGAGGGTCGGGTAGGGCGTGGCACTGGCTGCACACGCGGACAAACGTGTCGCGGCCGGGGTGGTCCGGCAGGTTATCCGCCACGGCCAACGCGTGGCCCTGGAGATACTGGAGCAAGGCATGCCGCTCCCCGGTGCTGGGCACCCCCACGCGGTAATCGGGCGCCAGATGGTCCATGCGCAGCCACATCCGGCGGAGGACGATGGGCCAATCACCCGCACTGTGGAAGGACGGGGCCGGCACTGCATGGCATTGGCCACAAAAGGCCACAAGCGACCGGGCCCCAAGGCTTTCCGCCTCCGGCAGGCTGTCCACGGAGCGCACAACCGGCGGCAATCCAATCTTGGTGGCCGCCAGCAGGAAACTGTCGCTTCGGGTGACGTCGCCCAAGGGAGGCGGGTCTTGGGCACACGCAAAACTGACGGTGAGGGCGAGTAGAGCGGTGGGGCGGCGCATGAGGCCTCCTAGGCCACTTCATCAGTGGGCGATTCGCCATGAACGTCGGCTGAACTGTTCGTGAAGAGGAGCTGCCCCCCACCGCCCCCCCGTTCGGGCTACCCTAACCCCAAATTCCCGGCTATCTTAGACGGTTGTCATGGCGGACATCTCCCTTACGAGCAGCAAGTTGCTGCTCCTCTCCGG
>JBBDNM010000084.1:0-53947 GCA_040877595.1 Gemmatimonadales bacterium
GGAGAAGACCTTCTCCGCGCCTCCGCGGTGGTTGTGCTTTTCTAGCGTTACCTCAGCCTGACCACGCGCTCCACCGTCCCGCCCTTCAACGCCGAGTACCGCACCGTCATGGACCCCGACCCGCGCACCAGATACTCGATGGTGCGCGTCGTGCGGCCGGGCAGCCCGCTCGCCACGATGATGCGATTCAATTCTTCCTGCTCGATGGGCTGCGTCGGGCCGGGCCGATTGACGTCCGGCACCACACCCACCGCGACCACTTCAATTCCGCTGCCCTCGACCGTGAGCAGGTCGGGCCGTACCACGCGGTTGCGGCGCGCACGTTCCGTGATGGTCGGGATCAACCGTTCGTTCCGGATGTCCACCCGCACGCGGTAGAGATTGCCCTCGAGTCGTTCGACCGTGGGTTCGGCCATGGTCATGCGCGGCATCATGTCGGCGTGATACAGCGTGAACGCCATGTTCCGATGGAACAGTTCCATGCTCATGAAGCGCGGGTTCACGCGGCCGGACAACTTCTTCCAGCCGCCCATCTCGACCGGGCCAAACTGCGGATGATCGAATGGCGCCCACTCGATGAATTGGTCGCCGAATTCCAGGAAATCATCGAAGAAGAACTGACCGCGCTGCCCGGTGATGGGGGAGGCGGGGCTCTGCTGCTGGCGTTGCAGCAGCGGACTATTGAAGTACTGCCCGCCGTTCCACAGCTCGTTCGAGTAGGAGACGATGCCGAGGCCGTCGTTGGTCCAGTCAATGGACCCGCCATGCACCGTGTACAGCCCGCGCCAGATCACGAGATAGTCGTAGTACGGCAGGATGCGCTCGCCGGTCTCGCCGATCTCGTCGTACACGCGAATATCAGCGGCCGGGTAGTCGCCGTACCACGCCATGCCCGGCCCGCGGAGAATCATGCCACCCGAGTTATGGAAGGACTGGAACCCGGCAATGTTGGGCCGTTCCACCATGAAGTCGTTGATCGCGCGCGCTTCCGGCAGCTGGAACGGGTAGTCCATGGACCCGCCCTGGATGTAATTGGGCTGCCAGTCGGATCCATAGTTGCGGTTGGGATCGTAACCGCCCGGCGGATCTTCGTTCACCAGGCCGTCGCCGTCGTTATCAATGCCTTCCTGGCCGAGCAACACCCAGTCGCCAAACTCACCGGGCGGTACGCGTTCCAGGATGCGCGAATCGAGGTGACTGATGCGGTGCGTGCCCTGACCCGGCACATGCTTCCGGATCTGCTCGATCACGCCGTTACCGTTCAAGTCGTCGGGACCGTCCTCGTCGAACAGACCGTCGCCGTCGGAATCCACGGGCACATGCCCCGTGCGCGCGCCCGCCCCCGCGCTGTCCATGAAGTAGTCGCGCCCGTCGGGGTTCACGCTCGGCAGCAAGTGGAACACGCGTTCGTCCACCAGCCGCTTCACTTCGGGAATGCGATCGTAGTTCTCCATCAGGTACCAGATGGTGTACAGCACCACCTCGGCGCCCTGGATCTCGTTGCCATGCACATTGGCTTCGATGAACATGGCCGACTTGCTGGCCTCAGCACCGGTCGCGGGATTGTTGATCGTCATGATCAGCATCTCGCGCCCGCCGTAGCTCCGCCCGATGGAGTTGAGCGTCAAGAGGCGGGGCCACGTGCGCTGCATCAGGCGCATGCGCTCGTTCACTTCGTCATGGTCGAGCCAGCGGTCCCACGTGAGGGGCAACCGGTGTTGCGGGTCGCTGCCCTGCTGGGCGACCGCGGGCGACGCCACCGCGAGCACGGCGGCGATCAGGGCAAATCGGATCGTCGTCATGGCTACCTCAACGTCACGGTGTGGGTGGACGTGCCGCCCTTTTGCGCGCGCACACGAATCTCGACGCTCGCCCCCTGGCGGCCCCGAATCACCCACGTGACCATTTCCCGCACACCGGAACCTTCCATCCGGTTGATGCGGTGCGTCTTGTTGGCGCCGGTCATGATGGATTCCTGCGGCACCTGGATCTGCACGGTGGTGGCATCCACCGCGCCCGCCACCACGCCGTGTTGCAAGGCGGTCGGGAAGTAGCCGGCGTTCTCGACCGTGACACTCACGGTGAACACGCCGCCGCCATGCGCGGTGACCTCGCTGCCCACCACGCGCACCTGCGGCAACAGGCCGGCCAACCGCGCGACGAACGTGCCATGCCGCTGGCCGATCGCCGCAAGCGAATCCGCCGGCGGATTGATCACCGCGAACGGATCGAACCCGCCGATCTCGACGGCACCCAACTGCGGGTGCGTGAACGGGGTCCATTCCACGAACCCGTCCACGCCCAGGGTGTCGAGCACCGCGAGCATCGTGATATCGAGCGTCGAGTCCCGCGTGGCGCGGGCATGACCCCATCCCGGCGTGCTGAACGACGGCACGCCATAATGGAAGTAGCCAAACTGGAAGAACGCGCCCTCGGCCTCGCGGTTCACGCCGACGCGCGTGACCCCGGTGAGCTCGCGATAGAGCTGCGAGACGTGGCTGTAGTAGGGCCGGTCGCTCGCGTGGACCGTCATGGACGGTCGGCGGCCTGAGGCCGAATCGTTGTCGCGACCGGCCTGGGCGCCGCGGAACTGCGGCTGGCCCCCGCCAAATCCACCGCCGAATCCGCCGCCCCCGCCACCCGCGCCGAACACGCCGCGCGAGCGCGCGTCGTTATTGGATGCCTCGGCATAGGCGAGCAGGTTGAGTACGGAAGCGGGTGCGAGCGTGCCGCGATCGGTGGGCGGGGTCACCAGGTTGTCGGAAAGGCCGAACGTCAGGATGGCGGCGATGTTGCGATGCGCGATCGCGAAATCCATCAAGGCGCGCGACTCGGGCTCGCTTACCATCCAGGGTCCGGCGCCGAGCTCATAATAAGGATAGGCGTGCTGGAAGTTCCGGTTCAGGTCCACGCCGCCCACGCCGTCTTCATTATAGAAGTCATCCCCGTCGTTATCGCGGCCCTCGATATACAGCTTGTGCGTTCCTGCTTGCCCGCGCGCGCGGTCGGCGCGGCGCATGAGTTGCGGGTTCGCGGAATCCACGCGGAACGCCCCGGTGGGATCGGGCACCCGCATCATGGTGATGCGGCCGTCGCCGTTCAGGTCTTCCGGGCCGTCTTCGTCCACCCGGCCGTCATGGTCGTCATCGGTCGGGCGACCATTCCCGCGGCGCCGAGCCTCCGCGCCATCCGGATTGAGCCGCGGCACGATGTAGAGGACGTTGCGCGCGAGCACGTCGCCGAGCGCGGTCTGGCCGTCCGGGGACAACAGGTAGCGGATGGTCTCGAGCGCGATCGCGCTGCCCGCCGTGTGGTCGCCCTCGAGGTTGCCCACCACCAGGAGCCCCGGCCGCGTCTCGACCGCCGCGCCGCCCGGTCGCGCAATGGTCATCAGCCAGAGGTCGCGCCCCTGGTGTGACCGGCCGATCGAGGTGAGCGTGGCGAGGTTGGACGAACCCGCGAGGGTGCGGAGTTCACGGGT
This sequence comes from Gemmatimonadales bacterium, assembly GCA_040877595.1. Classification (GTDB taxonomy): domain Bacteria; phylum Gemmatimonadota; class Gemmatimonadetes; order Gemmatimonadales; family GWC2-71-9; genus JBBDNM01. The sequence goes on from JBBDNM010000084.1 coordinate 3,482, forward strand.
GAGTTGGTCGTGCGTGAGGGTGCCCCCCTGCGCGTGCAGGGACCCGCTGAGGGTCAGGGCCAGAGTGAACGTACGGACCAGCATCTTCACAATCGCCTCCAAAATTGGTAGGGCGGGGGAGGAAAGAGTACGGGGGAGAACGGGGTTGCGCTACCTCTCCCCCTGTCCGGCCTCGCGTGACCTCTCCCCCTGTCCCCCTCTCCGCATACGCGGAGAGGGGGGACGTGGGGTGGGCTCCGTTCTCTGACGTGGGGTGGGCTCCGTGCGCAATGGTTCGCACTGCATTTCATTGTTTTGGTTAGGTGGTTGGCCCGAGGTCGCACATTCATTCGCATGCGTGGCCGCCATCGTCGTCGAACCGCCCTCGGGCGTCAGCTGCGTCAGGAAGCAACCCCTGCCGAGCGAGGGGCGTGGAACATTCTCCGCGCTCGCCGGATGATGAACCTCACGTTCCGCCGCCAGCATCCACTCGGTCCGTTCGTCGTGGATTTCTATTGCGCCGAGCACCGTCTGGTGATTGAGCTGGACGGCCCGGTGCACGACGCCGAGGTTCAGCGCGACTACGACGCAGCCCGCGACGCCTACCTGGTCGCCGGCAACTATCACATCATTCGCCTGAAGAATGAGCAGGCCACTGAAGTCCAACTGCGCGACGCGATCGCAGGTGTGCTTGGCGTACCGGAGTGATGGCATGAGCGTTCCCCCTCTCCGCGTATGCGGAGAGGGGGTTAGGGGGAGAGGACACGCGTAGGCTGAGGCCAGGGGGAGAGGACTCCGCGTATGCGGAGAGGGGGCCAGGGGGAGGAGATTGACGCCACGGCCCGCGAGGTATCTATTCTCCGGTGCTCCGGAGGACCCTATGAACATCCCGTTTGTCTTGGCGGCCCTCGTGGCCGTTCCCTCGTTGTCGGCGCAGGATCACGACCACGGCCAGCGGCCTGAGCAATTGGGTCGGGTGACGTTCCCGACCTCGTGCGCCCAATCCGTGCAGCCCCGCTTCGAACGCGCCATGGCCCTGCTCCATTCCTTCTGGTGGGAAGAATCGCGGGCGGCGTTTACCGAAATCGCGACCGCCGAGCCCCGATGCGCCATGGCGTGGTGGGGGCTGGCCCTGGCCTGGTGGGACAACCCGTTCGCACCGGGTCCTGCGGGGGCGTCGCTCGCCCAGGGCGCCGAGGCCGCCCAGCGTGCGGCGGCGGTGCGCGGTGTCACCGGGCTCGAGCGCGGGTACGTCCGCGCCGTCGCGACCCTCTATCGCGACCACGCCACCACGCCGAATGCCGCACGACTGCGTGCCTATTCCGATGTGCTGGCGTCGCTGCACCAGGCGTTCCCGCACGAAACCGAAGCCGCGATCTATTACGCGCTCTCCCTCGTCGCCACGGCTTCGCCCACCGACACCACATTCACCCGGCAACGGCAGGCGCACGCGATCCTGGAGCCACTGTTCCTGGCCCAGCCCGACCATCCGGGGCTCGCCCATTACGTGATTCACGCCAACGACTCGCCGTATCTGGCGCAACAGGGTCTGCGCGCCGCGCGCGCCTACGCCGGCATCGCCCCGTCGGTGCCGCATGCGCAGCATATGCCGTCGCACATCTTCATTCGGCTGGGCTACTGGCAGGAGAACATCGAGGCCAACCGCCGCTCCTACGAAGCGGGGGCCACGTATGCCCGGGCGCAGGGGTGGCAGGGACTCGGCGCTCACGAGTTCCATGCCATGGATTACATGGTGTACGGCTACCTCCAATTGGGCGAGGACAGCGCCGCTCGCCACTGGACCAACCACGCATTGAGTGTGACCCATGTGACGCCCGCGGGCTCGCTGGTCGCGGAGTACTCGCGCGCGGCGATGCCCGCCCGCATGATGCTGGAACGCGACCGCTGGCGCGAAGCGGCGGCCCTCCCGGCTCTGGCGCAGGGACCGGCGCCCGCCCGCATGGTGAACCTGTTTGCCCGAGGCCTGGGTGCCGCGCGGAGCGGCGCCGTCGCGGCGGCGCAACAGGCGATTGCGGGTCTCAACACGATCCAGCAGGCGCTGGCCGCGTCGGATCCGTACTGGGCGCGCGTAGCGGGCATCAAGGTGGAGGTCGTGACCGCCTGGGTGCTCCTCGCACAGGGGGATACGGCGGGCGCCTTGGCCGCGGCCCGCTCGGCCGCTGATACGGAAGACGTCACCGAGAAACATCCGGTCACCCCGGGCGAAGTGTTGCCGGCGCGGGAACTGTACGGCGACCTGCTGTTCGCCACCGGTCGCGTGGCGGAAGCGCGCGAGGCCTGGCAGGCGACGCTGACACGGGAGCCCGGACGTGCGAGGAGTATTGCGGCGTTGAATCGGTGAGGGCGGTGCCCTAGGACGTGAATGCACCGCAGAGAACGCGGAGCACGCGGAGACACTCACTTGTTTGTTGTTCTCTGCGAACTCTGCGTTCTCTGCGGTTCACTACGTCAAGGAGACGGAACCTGTAGAATTCTCCGATGCCCGTCCCCACCCCTGCCCAGCTCGCCGCGATCACCGCACCCATGGGGCCCGTGCTGGTGGTGGCGGGGCCCGGGGCCGGGAAGACGTTCTGCCTGATCGAGCGCATTCACCATCTTGTCTCTCTTCCCGCCCTCCCGCCTTCCCGCCTTCTCGTCTTGACCTTCACCAACAAGGCCGCCAACGAGATCCGCACGCGATTGACCGATCGCCTGGGCGCCGACGCGGATCACATCACGGGCGGCACGCTGCATGCGCTGTGCGCCACCATCCTGCGGGAGCGGGGGACTTCGGTCGGTGTGCCGCGCGGGTTCGGCATTGCGGATGACGCGTATCAGCGCGCGGTGCTGCGGCGGCTCAAGGTGCCGCTCAAGCGGCAAGGGCAGGTGTTGCAGCTGTTCGCGCAAGCGCGGTACAAAGGGTACGCGCTCACACAGAACGACGAACGCCTGCTGGCGCAGTACGAGAGCATTCTGGCGGAACGCGAATTGCTGGACTTCGATCAACTGGTGTCCAGGACCGCCGAGCTGTTTCGTCGCGCGCCGCTTGCGGCGGAAGAGGTGGCTGCGCAGTGGGACGCCGTGCTGGTGGATGAGTTCCAGGACCTGGACAAGAAACAGTACGCGATCATCAGGGTGCTGGCCAACGCGCATCGCAACGTGTTGGCGGTGGGAGACGACGAGCAGTCCATCTTTGCATGGCGCGGGGCGGAGCCGGCGGTGCTGAGACTGTTCCAGCGCGACTTTGGCGTCGCCACACCCGTCGTGCTCGACAGAAACCTCCGGTGTGCCAAGCCGATCTTCACGGCAGCACGCAAGCTGGTGGAAGGCAACCCGGCGCTGTTCGACAAGCAGATCACCGCGGAGCGCGAGTCGCCCTTTCCGGTCATCGTGCGGGCGTGGGCAGATGAGGCCGAGGAAGCGGCGTGGATCGTGGAAGACTTGATGGCCGACCGCGCGGCGAGTGGGTTGCCGTACAGTGCGTATGCGGTGCTCTACCGGCAGCACGCGCACGCGCATCGTATCGAGCGAGCGCTGCTCGCGGCCCAGGTGCCGTGCCGCATGGCGCGCGGGCGGGCCCTGCGTGACGACGCAGTGATCGGCTACGTGATCGGGGCGCTCAAGCTGGCGCTGGCGCCCAAGGACCCCGAACTGCTCGATCTGTTTGCCGAGTCGCAGTTACCCAAGAAACTGCTCAACCGCGTGCGCGCGGCGACCCCGGACGGCGACATGCTCACCCGGCTCCGCGCCTTTGCCGATACCCAGGCCCGTGATGCCGATACCAAGCGTGCCTGGCGGTTCATCTATCACGTGGAGAACCTGGCTGGTGCGGTCGAGGGGCATACCACGCTCGCCACGTTGGTGGATGAGCTGATCACGCTCCGCATTGCCACGTGGGAGAACCGGCTGGAACGCGAGAGCGACCGCCTGCTCGACCCGGTGGACGACGTGGCGGCACGTGCGCTGGCCGAGCGGTTGGACCGGATAGCCGTCCCGGCGATGGACGGGATGGAGGTGCCGCTCCGCTCCATGCTGAGTCGAGCACGCGTGCGGGTGCGGGAGGACGGGCACAAGCTGTCGAGCGCCGATGCGGGGCCGGATGGGTTGCCGGTGACCTTGCTCCGCGCGTTGCAGCTCAGGGAGACGCAGGGTCTGGGCGAGGCGTTCCGGCGCTACGTCACGTTTGACCTGGAGACCACGAGCAACGATACCGCGACGTGCGAGACCATCGAAATCGGCGCCGTACGTGTGGTGGATGGCGAAGTGATCGAGCGATTCGCGACCTTGGTGCGGCCGGAGGGCCCGATCAGTCCGGGCGCGAGTGCGGTGCATCACATCACGGATGCCTACGTCGCCACCGCACCGCGGTTTGCCGAAACGTGGCCCGCGTTCCGCGCCTTTGTGGGGGACGATCTCCTGGTGGCGCACAACGCGCACGGGTTCGACTTCCCGGTCTTGCAGCGTCAGGCTGCGGGCCTGGAAGGTGCCACGGGGCTCCGCGTGTTCGACACGTTGCCGCTTGCGCGCGCGGTGTCGGCCGGCAGCGCGAAGCTGGAAGAACTCGCGATCCGGTTTGGCGTGAACCCCGGCACGTCCCACCGCGCGCCCGACGATGCGCTGACGTTGGCCCAGGTGTTCCCGAAGCTCGAGGCCCTCCGCATCGCGCGCTCGCGCAAGGCGGCCCATGCGTCCCTGCTGGATGACCTGGCGCTCGCGATCGCGCTCGATCCTGCGGAGCGTTCTGCGCAAACCGCCTTGCTGTTCGATCTCGGCCGTACGGTCGCCCTGGGACCGCACAGCCGCACGCTCGAGGTGTACGGCGAGACGCAGGACATGGACGACGCCATCGAACGGCTGGGTGGGCGGGCGTTGATGGAGCGGTTGCGCAAGGAACGCGCACCCGAGGACCGCTACCCCGAAGCGGTGGAACGCCTGCGCGCCTATCTCGACGTGCCGGGCGAGAGCATCACCGATCAGATACGCCAGGTCCTCGCAGTGGTCGCCTTGTCGAGCTCGGCCGGCGAGATCGACTTGGATCCGCACGCGGTGAACCTGCTCACGCTTCATGCGACCAAGGGCCTCGAGTTTTCGCGTGTGTACATCGTCGGGGTCGAAGATGGCACGATGCCCGGGTACCGTGCGGTCAAGGACAACGACGAGACCGAGATCCAGGAAGGCCGGCGTCTGCTCTACGTCGGGATGACCCGCGCGCGGGATCGGCTGGTGCTCACTCGTGTCGCCACGCGGGATGGCTGGGACACTGGCGGGAGCATGTTTCTTGGGGAAATGGCGCTCGGAGACTGATAATGTCGCATGTCGAATGACGAATAGCGAATGTCGAAGGGCAAACGGAGCCGCACTTCGACATTCGACATTCGACATTCGTCATGCGACATTCTCTTTTCCGACCATCTCGCCCAAGCGTTGGAGCAACCGTACGGTAGCCCACGTATCCCGCTTGCAGTACTCCAGCAGATTGCGGCGCGTGCCGTCCCGATTTTCCACCAGATGTTCGAAGAACAGCAACCGCGCGATCTCGACGCTGGCCCGCATGCCGTCCACGATCACGAGATCGTCGTAGCTCAGGTCGGGACACAGCGGATTCAAGATGTCCTTGATCGAAAAGCTGCCGCGGAACTCCGGGTGATAGACGTGGTTCCGCACAATCGGGAGCACGTCGAGCAGCTTGTCCGCCAGCGCGGTGAGGTCGGCCGCGTGCCTGGGCAGTAGTCCGGCCAACGCGTTGATGCGGCCCTTCTCGTAGGGGGAATAGACGACCACACGGTCCGCGTTGGCGGTGGCCTCAAGCAGGAGTTGGGTAATCTCCTCGCGCGGATCGTCGGGGCCTTCGGCCAGGTACTCATGGTGCGCGTAGCTGCCATCGGGTTGGCGTTCGTGGTAGCTGAACTGCGCGGGCGTCTGCTCCCACGGTTTCTGGCCGTCCCACACGGGCACCGCGCGGTTGATGGCCTCGAAGTCGAGAAAGCCCAGGCGATCCACCAGCACGGGCGTGAGCGCTGCGGCGAGCCCGGGCTCCACGACCATCGTGTCGGCCACGAGCGCGCGCACCTGCCGGCGCTGTGTGTCGTTGAGTTCTTGAGATGGCGGGATGTCGCCTATGCGATGGACGCCCGTTTGCATATAGCTATGGGCCTTCTTGAACCCGACGCCGGACAAGTGTTTGATGTGATCCCGGTCGGCGGGCCAGCAGCGCTTGAGGAACGGGCAGTCACGCGGCCGGCCACACTGTTCGCCGATGGCCACGGTGGGCAGCGGACCCGCAAGCACCTCCTGAAACTCGGTGACCATGCCCGCGACCTGGGGCAGGAACCCGATTACCTCGCGCGTGACATCGGCGCGCTCGAACAATGAGCCGGTCTGCCGGTGCCGATAGTCCTTGGAGAGGTGCATGATCTCGACGCGGTGGACCGTGAGGCCTGCCGCCGCCACGACCCACGCCTGAATGGCCGCATCCGGGATGTGCTCATCTTTCTGCTCACTGGAGGACTTCACCTCGATCACGATCCAGCCGTCCCCGTCCCGCGCCAGCACGTCCACCGCGACGTACACGCCCTTCTCCATGAACGTGGCTTCGTAGATGGACGAGGCGCCCTGACGAATGGCCGTGCGTGTCGCCTCGACACGCTCGTCATACGCGTTGTACGGCAGGTCAATCAACACCCCACCCGGAAACTCGGCCTGGGCCAGCCGGCCCACCATGACGCCCTGGTCGAATCGGTCCTGCACGACGATGTCGGGTACGAGTTCCGGGGCGTCAGGCTCATGCGCCCGCCACCAGAGCAGCTTGGGGCATTGCCAGCCCGCGACGAAGCGGGACTTGGAAAGACGAGGGGTCATGAGGGGTCCGGGCGCCTTGACGTGAGTCAACCGCAGAGTACGCAGAGATCGCAGAGAACGGCAAGGACTTGGTCGCGCTCCGTTGCAGTTCACATTCCGTTGCTGTTCCTCTGCGTACCCTGCGCTCTCTGCGGTGACCTCACGTCAACGCGCCCCGTCCCTTCCACGCTGAGTTCATATCGTTCCGGCTACCAGCACCGCTCGCTGACGACTTGGCCTCGAATCACCACGCCGCAGACATGCGTCGTGTACTCGAACGGATCGCCATCGAACAGCACAACGTCGCCGTCCTTGCCGCGTTCCAGCGAGCCCACACGGGATTCAACGCCGAGGATCCGGGCGGCGTCAATCGTGGCTGCGCGAAGCGCCGAGCTCATCGAGAGACCGTAGGGCACCGCCTGCGCCACCTCAAACAGCAGAACACGCGTCTTGGGCACATAGCCTTCGTACCCGGTCTGGAACGCGAACCGGATGCCGGCCGAGTCGAGCACGGCCGCCGTGCGAAACGTCGCGTTCTCGAGCGATCCTCCGTGGCGCGCCATGGTCGGGTGAATGATCACCGGTGCGCCGGCGCGCTTGATCTCGTCCAGCACGAGATACGCTTCGGCCGCGCCGTCCAGCACCAGGTCAAACCCGAACTCCTGCTGGAGCCGCAACGCGGCGAGAATCTCGGAGACACGTTGGGCCGTGATCAGGACCTTCACTTCGCGGTTCAGCACCTGTACCAGGATGTCCATCCCCAGGTCCCGTGCGGGCCGTCGGCTCGCATCGCGGTCGCCCATACGGCGGGCATAGTCCTGCGCCTTGATGAACTCGGCGCGCACGAGCGCCACGCCGCGGGCGCGCGTGCCGGGACGGTTGGTGAAGTTCTGCGCCACCTCGGGGCCCAGCGTCATCGCGATCATCGTGACCGAGTCCATGAGGGCCTCGCCCACGTTGTCGCCCGTGGTGCGGACCACCATGGTCTGCCCGCTCATGAGCGCGCCCGGCCCGTGGCCGGTGTGCATGGTGGTGGTGCCGAACTGGCGCACCCACGTCACCAGGCGTTCCCGTGCGTTGTACGCGTCAAAGGCGCGGAGCTCGGGCTGCATCACGTCGGAGGTCTCGAGCTGGTCCTGGTCATGCGGTTGGTTCAGGTAACCCGCGAGGCCGACCACCGTATGCGCGTCCACCAGGCCCGGGGTCACCACGCGGGCGGTGAGTTCGCGGTAGCCGCTGGGCACGCGGACCGACGTCGCGGGACCCACGCGTTCAATGCGACCGTCGCGGCCGATCAGGACGATGCCGTCGCGGATCGGGTCGCCGGCCATGGTGTAGACCGTCTCGCCGCGGATGGCGACTTGGGCTGCGAGCGGAGCAAGGGAGAAAAGGGAGACAAAAGCGCTCAGGGCGAGGGTGCGCATTAGTGGTGGCCCTCCATGCCGGCGTGGACGTGGGTGGCCAGGTCGCGGGTCACGTTGTAGCCGCCTTCGGCGTAGGCGCGGTGGGTGGGGTTGCTCAAGTCGAACAACTTGAGGCCGTCAATCCAGGTCTGCTCGACGCGCGCGTAGATGCTGAGGGGGTCGGCAGAAAGAATAATGAAATCGGCGTCCTTCCCCACCTCGAGCGAGCCGATGCGGTCGCCGAGCCCGAGCATGTGCGCGGGCGCCAGCGTCATCGCGCGCAAGGCGCCCTCGCGCGACATCCCGAAGCGGACGCCCAGGGCCGCCGACCGCAGGAAAAACCGCGAATCGGTGATGCCGTCGTCCGTATGGAAGGCTACCTGAACGCCGGCTTCCTCAAGCACACGGCCGTTGTCGGGCAGCAGGTCCATGGCTTCGAGCTTCCCGCCGGGGGCGTCAATGACGATGATCGAGGCGGGGGCGTTGGCCGCGCGAATTTCGTTGGCCACCTTCCACGCCTCGCTCACGTGCTGCAGCACGATGCGGAACCCGAACTCCTGCGCCAGGCGGAGCGCGGTGAGGATGTCGTCGTGCCGGTGTGTGTGGAAGTGGACCGTGCGGCGGCCGTCGAGCACTTCGATCAGCGCTTCCAGCTCCAGGTCTCGCGCGGGGCGGGCCTTGGTCGTGTCCGCGCGCCATTCGGCCAGGCGACGCTGGTATTCCTGGGCGGCGACAAACCGCGCGCGGACCAGCATGGCCGAGCGGGCGCGCGTGCCGGGGCGGGGCGAGGCGCCGATCGAGTTGGTGCCGTTGGCCATCTTCATGCCGCCGCAGATTTCCGTCTGCACATCGCGACAGTAGAGCAGGTCGTAGATGGTGTTGCCGTCCCGGAGTTTCACGTACGCGGTCTGCCCGCTCATCAAAAGGCCCGAGCCGGGCATGATGTTGGCCGTGGTGATGCCGCCGGCCCGTGCCGTGCGGATGCGGTCGTGTCGCGCGTCAATGGCGTCGAGAATGCGGACTGCGGGGTGAATGGGTCCGGACTGGTCGCCGCCGTCACCACCGCCGATGTGAGAGTGCGTGTCCACCAGGCCGGGCATCACGAACTTGCCCGTGACGTCGTGCACTTGGGCGCCCGCGGGGATGGGGACCTGTCCGACGGCGCCAACCGCCGTAATGCGGCCCTGGTGCACCACGAGCACGCCGTTCATGATCGGCGACCCGCTGATCGGAATGATGGTGCCGCCGGTAAACGCCTGGGGCGTGTCCTGGGCGGCAAGGGGTAGGGCCAGCAGACTGGCCAGGAGGAGGTATCGCATGGGGTGAAGATTCATCCCGGCGAGGTGGCGTCAAGGGACGCATGGACGCGTCCACGGCAGTTGCCTTTCGTCCACGTTAGGTTCTTCTGGTCCACGTCCGTTGCTTCTGGTCTACGAGGTCCCCATGGCCCGCCTGCTCGTCCTGCTCCTGCTCGCCGCGTCGCTGTCCGCGCAGTCCGATCTCCGCCAGTTCCTCGAGACCTACCAACAGGACCGCGGCGCCCTGCTCCGGCGTTGGGACGCGGAGTACTCGCCCACTCGGCGCGCTCGGCTCGTGCGGTTCTATGAGGAAACCCAGGCGGCCCTGCGGGGGCAGGACTTTGACCGGCTGAACCGCGAAGGACAGGTGGACTACGTGCTGCTGGACCACCGGCTCACGTACGAGCGGTCCTTGCTCGACCTTGAGGGTCGGCGCGCGCAGGACATGGCGGCGCTGGTGCCGTTCGCGCCCGCCGTCTTCCACCTGCATGAACAGCGCCGCGATCTGGTGCATGTGGATGGGCGGGCGTCGGCCGATACGCTGGTCGCGATCGCGCGGCGGGCGGACTCGGTGCGCGCCGCGATGGCCGCGATGGACCGCGCGCGACGCCCGTCGCGGGTGACGGCGCTCCGGACGGCGGAGGCGGTGGACGGGTTCCGGCGCCTGTTGCGCGAGTGGTACCGCTTCTCCGAGGGCTACGACCCGGTGTTCACCTGGTGGACGCGGGAGCCATGGGGTCGCGCCGACTCAGCGCTCATGCGCATGAGCCAGACCATCCGGCGTGAGTTGCTGGGGGTGGGTCAGGGCGCGACGGAACCCATCATCGGGGATCCGATCGGCGCCGAGGGTATGCGGGCCGACCTCGCGCACGAGATGATTCCGTACACGCCGCAAGAGTTGCTAGCCATCGGCGAGCGCGAGTACGCGTGGGCCGAGGCGGAAATGATTCGCGCGTCGCGCGAGCTCGGGTTTGGCGACAACTGGCGCCAGGCGGTGGAACACGTGAAGACGTTGCATCGCGAGCCCGGAGGCCAGACCGAACTGAGCGTGGAACTCGCGCGCGAGGCCGAAGAGTGGCTACTGGCGCGGGAGCTGGTGACTATTCCGCCGCTCGCCCGCGAGGTGTGGCGCATGGAGATGCTGAGTTCTGAACGGCAGCGGGTGGCGCCGTTCTACCTCGGTGGCGAGACCATACTCGTGGCGTTTCCGACCGACGGGATGACGCACGAGGAGAAACTCATGTCCATGCGGGGCAACAACCCGCATTTCAGCCGCGCGGTCGTGCATCACGAGTTGATTCCGGGGCACCATCTGCAGGGCTTCATGACCAACCGGTACTTCCCCTATCGTGGCATGTTCGGCACGCCGTTCTGGGGCGAGGGGTGGGCGCTGTACTGGGAGTTCCGGCTCTATGACCTGGGCTTCCCGCGTTCGGCGGAAGACCGCGTGGGCATGCTCTTCTGGCGCATGCACCGGGCGGCGCGGATCATCTTCTCGCTCAAGTTCCATCTGGGCGAGATGACGCCGCAGCAGGCGATCGATTTCCTGGTGGACCGCGTGGGCCACGAACGTGCCAACGCCGAGGCGGAAGTGCGCCGGTCATTCAACGGGACGTATCCGCCGCTCTATCAGGCGGGGTACATGCTGGGCGGATTGCAGATCCGTGCTCTGCACGCGGAGCTGGTGACGACAGGCCGCATGACGGAGCGCGAGTTCCATGACGCGATCCTGCAGGGCGGGCGGATGCCGATTGCGATGGTGCGGGCGCGGCTCTCGGGGCAGGCCTTGGCGCGCAGCGGCCCGGCCCCCTGGAGGTTCTAGCTCGTAAGACACTTTCACCACGGAGGACGCGGAGAAGGGCCTCCGTGGTGAAGACGTTGTTTCAGGGCCTGATGTGACTCCGATGGTGCCCCGCCACCCGCGCCACGGCGCCCACGTAGGTCTCCCATTGCTCGACGAGTTCCTGGAGTCGTTTTCGCCCGGCCGGCGTGAGGTTGTAGTGCCTGGTCCGGCGCCCGGCGTCTGACCGTCCCGCCTCCGACGTGACATGGCCGGCGCGCTCCAGCCGGTGCAACGCGGGATACAGCGTCCCCTCCTCGACATCGAACACACCGCCCGTGACGAGCCGGATCCACGCGCCGATGCCGGCGCCGTGGGTGGGCTCCCAGCGCAAGGCTCGCAGGATGAGAATATCCAGTGTTCCCGGGAGAAAATTCATATGTCCCCTAGACGGTCTAGGGGTAAAGTAGCGCATTCTCGGGCCCTCCGCTACACTCCATGCCCGACCCCCCAACCCCGAGGAGTCGGCCCCGATGTCAGACGCCCCGTTCACCACCCGGAGACTTGCCCCGATGGTTCTGAGCAACAAACCCGCCAATGGCAGTAGCGGTCACAGCCAGCCAGCCCCACCCCGCAGCGTATCCGACGCGATGTCGCGTGTGGACGCGATCTATGCCGCCGATGTGTTCACCCGCCGCATCATGCGCCAGCGCCTGCCGAAAGAGGTGTACCGCTCCCTGATGCAGACCATTGACCATGGCGAGCCGCTTGATCCGCAGGTGGCCGATGTTGTGGCCGCGTCCATGAAGGACTGGGCCATCGAGAACGGGGCGACGCACTTCACGCACTGGTTCCAGCCGCTCACCGGGTCCACCGCCGAGAAGCACGACTCCCTCATTTCGCCGGACGGCCAGGGCGGCGTGATCTTCAACTTCTCGGGCACCGACCTGGTGCAGGGCGAACCGGACGCGAGTTCGTTTCCCTCAGGCGGCCTGCGGGCGACGTTCGAGGCGCGCGGCTACACCGCGTGGGATCCGAGCTCGCCGGCGTTCCTCATGCGCGGCGAGAACAACGTCACGCTCTGCATTCCCACCGCATTTGTCTCGTGGACGGGCGAGGCGCTCGATACCAAGCTGCCGCTGCTGCGCTCCATGGAAGCGCTGTCGCAGCAGGCGCTCCGGATTCTGCGCCTGTTCGGCACGGATGTGGGGGTGAGCCGCGTGACGACCACGGTGGGCCCCGAGCAGGAATACTTTCTGGTGGACCGCGAGCTGTACTACCGCCGGCCCGACCTGCTCACCTGCGAGCGCACGCTGTTCGGCGCGCGGCCGCCCAAAGGGCAGCAGCTGGAAGACCACTACTTCGGGTCCATCCCGCCGCGCGTGCTGGCGTTCATGGCCGAGGTCGAGAACGAACTCTATCGGCTGGGCGTGCCGGTCAAGACCCGGCACAACGAGGTGGCCCCCGGCCAGTACGAGATCGCGCCGTTGTTCGAGGTGAGCCACATCGCGAGTGATCACCAGATGCTGATGATGGAGACCTTGAAGCGCGTGGCCCCGCGCTACGGGCTTCAGGCCCTGCTGCACGAGAAACCATTCGCAGGCGTGAACGGCAGCGGCAAGCACAACAACTGGTCCATGGCGACCGATACGGGCACCAACCTGCTCGATCCGCAGGACGAGACGCACACCAATCTCCAGTTCCTGGTGTTCCTGGTGGCGGTGATCCGCGCCGTGGACCTGCATGCCGACCTGTTGCGGTCGGCCATCGCGTCGGCGGCCAACGACCACCGCCTGGGCGCCAATGAAGCGCCGCCCGCCATCATCTCGATCTTCGCCGGGGAGATGTTGACCGACATCCTGACCCAGATCGAGTCGGGCACGCCGAGCCGCACCATCAAGAAGCGCGCACTCGACCTGGGCGCCCGCACGCTGCCACAGCTGCCCCGCGATTCGGGCGACCGCAACCGCACGTCGCCGTTCGCGTTCACGGGCAACAAGTTCGAGTTCCGGGCGGTGGGCGCTTCACAGTCCATCGCGTGGCCCAACACCGTGCTCAACACGATCGTGGCCGAGTCGCTCGACTGGATGGCGAGTGAAATCGAGAAGGCCGCCGGCAAGAAGCCCGCCGCCAAGAAGCTCGAGGACGCGGCCCTGGGCGTACTGCGGAAGGCGCTCAAGCAGCACAACCGCGTGCTGTTCGACGGCGACAACTATGCCCCCGAGTGGCACAAGGAGGCCGAGCGCCGCGGGTTGCCGCACCTCCGCAACTCGGTCGAAGCCATACCCGGGATGAAGGCCAGGAAGAACCTCGACTTGTTTGCCAAGTACGGGGTGCTGACCACGGTGGAACTCACGTCGCGCTACCACATCGCCATGGAGAAGTACGTGAAGCAGATGGTGATCGAAGCCGACACCATGGTGGCCATGGCGCGCACCATGATCCTGCCGGCGGCGCTGGCGCACCAGGGCCGGGTGGCGCAGGCCGTGGCCGCCACCGACGCGGCGGGTGTGCCGGTCAAGCTGCAGCAGGCGGCGCTGGGCAGGTTCGCGGCCAAGGTGGACGCCTTTAGCGAAGGTATCACCACGCTCGAGAAGGTAGCGGCCAGGCATGACGAGGATCCGGCCGCCCATGCGCACCACATCGAAGCCAGGGTTATTCCGGCGATGCGGGAACTGCGCACGCTCGGGGATGCGCTGCAGCTGGAGATCGCGGCGGACCTGTGGCCCATGCCGACGTATCGGGAGCTCTTGTTCCTGAAATGAACTGACGGTGCATGGTGCGCGGTGCACGGGGGCTCCGACCCTTGCACCGTGCACCGTGCACCATGCACCTTCCGGCCGTGGATATCTCCGTCATCCCCCAATCGGTTTCGGAACTCGCGGCCGCGTTCCTCCAGGCGTTCATCGCGGTGGGGCTCGCGGTCGCGAGTGCCGTGCTGTACCGGCGCACGCAGAAAGTGTGGTTTGCGTGGTGGACGGCGGCGTGGGTGCTCTACGCGATCCGTATCTCGGCCATCGTCCTCTTCCTCGCGACCACCGATCGGATCTGGCTGTACTGGCACCAGGTGTTCACCGGATGGGTGGCCCTGGGGTTGCTGTGGGCCGCGCTGGTGTTCTCCCGCGGGACCAGTCTGGGCCGTCGCTGGATCCTGTGGGGCCTGTTCCCGCTCGCGTGGTCGTATGTCGCGATCTACCAGATGGACCGCTTCCTGCTCGCCGCCCTCCCCGCGGTCCTGTTCCTCTCCGGCACCACCGCGTGGACGGCCTGGGCCTTCTTTCAGCACGCGCGTCACACGGGCTCGGCGACGGCGCGGGCCGTCGCGGTCGCCCTCCTCTTATGGGCACTGCACCATCTGGACTATCCGTTTCTCCGCGCCCGCGGCGCGTGGGATCCGTGGGGATACTACCTCGACATTGGGTTCATGCTCGCCGTGGGAGCCGGCATTCTGTTGCTGGTGATTGAGGATCAACGCCAGGGGCTCGCGACGCTTTCGGCCATGACGGGCGCGTTGCAGACGCGCGGCGGCGAGGACGATGTGGTCGAAGGCCTGCTCGACCGGTTGGTCGAGTTTCCGGCGGTGAAGGGCGCCGCGTTCTGGGACGAGTCCTCGAATACCGTGCGCCGGGCGCGCGGGACGATGCGCGGATTGGAAGGGAAACAGCCTGACCCCGCCCTTGCCGAGTTGCTGGGTCGTGCGGCGCGCGGGGCCGAGCCGACCGTGGTGCGGCGTCAGGGGTACGTAGCGGCGCTGCCGATTCTGGCCGAGGCGGACGTGCGCGGCGCATTACTGCTCGCCGGGGACGCGCGTGACCCCTTCGCCGCGCTCGACGTGGCGTTCCTGGCGGCGCTCGGCCGGCAGGTGGCGGTCGCGCTCGATAACGCCACGCTTGACGGTCGCCTCCAGGACCGCTCAGGAGCGCTGGAACGCTTGGCGCAGCGCATGCTGCATCTGCATGAGGACGAACGTCGGCGCCTGAGCCGCGAGCTGCACGATGAAACCGCGCAGTTCCTGTCGGCGCTCAAGCTGGAGTTGGGGGTGCTACGAGAGAAGGCGAGCGATGGAGATGGGGCAGAAGGGGCAGGGGATTTGGCGCATCTGGATCGTGCGCTCGCCCTCGTGGATACCGGCATCCGTAGCATTCGCGCCGTGACCCAGCGATTGCGGCCCTCGCTGCTGGATGACCTGGGCCTGCTGCCGGCGTTGCGGGCGCTCGTGGCCGAGTTCCACCAAGCCGCCGGGCTTAGCGTGTCGCTCAGCGCTCCTAGTAGTATTCCGGACCTGACGGATGAGACCGAGGTCGCCATGTTCCGCGTGGTGCAGGAGGGCCTGAGTAATGTGGTGCGCCACGCCAGCGCTCGATCGGCCACCGTGCGGGTGGAGGTGACCGCAGGGCAGTGCGTGGTGCAGGTTCGTGATGATGGGTTGGGGCCGCAGACCGCGGCGGGCGAGCACATGGGGCTGGCTGGGATGCGCGAGCGGGTGCTCGCGCTGGGTGGTGCGGTCACGTTTGGCGCCGCACCAGAGGGTGGTGCGTTGCTGGAGGTCGTGATTCCCCGATGATCAGGATTCTCGTGGTGGATGATCATGCCGTGGTCCGTGAGGGCCTGCGGCATGTGTTGACCGCGGAACACGGCTTCACGGTGGTGGGCGAAGCCGCCGATGGCGCGGCCGGCCTTGTGCAGGCCAAGGCGTTGACGCCGGACGTGGTGCTGCTCGACCTGACCATGCCCGGTGTGGGCGGGCTCGAAGCCACCCCCGGGCTGCTCAAGGCGGTGCCCGGCATCAAGGTGCTCGTGCTCACGATGCACGAGCATGGCGAGTATGTGGTGGAAGCGATGCGCGCCGGCGCGCATGGGTACGTGCTCAAGGATTCTCCGCCGGCCGATCTCCGCACGGCCATTCGGACGGTGCATGCGGGCCGGCCGCATCTTGGGCCGGGGGTGTCGGACGCGATGCGCGCAGGCCTGGCCACGCAGGCAGCGCGCGCCGAGCGCCAGGCGATGATTGATGCGCTCACACCCCGCGAGCTTCAGGTGATGACGCTTGTGGCGCAGGGCAGTACCAACAAGGAAGCGGCGACCGTCATGGGCATCAGCCCGCGCACGGTCGAGACGCATCGCGAGAATGTGATGAAGAAGCTCGACATCAAGTCGGTCGCGGAACTCACCAAGCTCGCGCTGGAGTACGGCCTGACCGACCGCTGACTATCACATCGTGACCTTCACCTGGAATGTTCGTATGACCCTGCCCCGCCGTTCGTTTCTGTCCCGGTCCGTGGCTGCCGGCGCCGCGTTCGGCGGCCTCGCCGCTCTGCACGGACGTCTGGCCGCGCGCGATGTCCCCGTCCGGCTGCGTGCGCCGGGATACGGTCCGCTCATGCCTGCGGGTGACGAACTCGCGTTGCCAGAGGGCTTTCAATATCGAGCGCTCGGTATCCAGGGTGACATGATGGCCGATGGCGTCCCCACACCGGCGCAGCACGATGGCATGGCCGCGTTTCCACTGCCGAATGGCAACGTGCGGCTGGTGCGCAATCACGAGATCACCAACCGGAGACTGTTCGGGCCGGAATCCACCGCGTACGACCCACAAGCGGGCGGAGGCACCACTTCGCTGGAGGTGCATCCAGAAACCCGTGAGCTACTGGACGACTTCGTCTCGCTGAACGGGACAATTACCAACTGCGCCGGCGGTCCCACCCCGTGGGGCACGTGGATGAGCTGCGAAGAACACTGTTACGGCCGGGCGGAAGGGTGGAACGCTGATCACGGTTACGTGTTTGATGTGCATGCAGGCGACAAACGAAGTGAACGTGCGCGACCTCTGGTCGCGATGGGCCGGTTCAAGCACGAAGCCGTTGCGGTGGATCCCACCACAGGCATCATCTACGAGACCGAAGACTTTAATCCGACCTCCGGCTTCTATCGATTCCTTCCCGCCAATCGAGCGGATCTGCACGACGGCGGACGGCTTGAGATGATGGCGATCGGCGGTCAGCCAGGATACGACACGCGCCGCGGCCAGACCGTCGGCGCGCGCCTGCCGGTGACGTGGGTGCCGATCCATGATCCGGATCCCGCCGGCGCCGGTGCGGACCATACGTTGGTGTTTGCCCAGGGCTGGAACGCCGGCGGGGCGGTGTTCACGCGACTGGAAGGTTGCTGGTGGGGCGATGGCGCCGTGTACTTCGATGCCACCAACGGTGGGGAAGCCCGACTCGGACAGATCTGGCGTTATCGGCCCGACCGCGACGAACTCGACCTGGTGTTCGAATCACCAGGCGCCGAGGTGCTCAAGAGTCCCGACAATCTTTGCTGGAGTCCGCGCGGAGGCCTGGTGGTCTGCGAAGATCCAACCGGTCCCGCGTTCATGCGTGGGATCACCACCGACGGACGCATCTTTGATTTTGCCCAGAACATCATTGACGAGACCGAGTTTGCGGGTGCTACATTCAGCCCGGATGGTCACACCCTGTTCGTGAACATTCAAGGTGGCCGGAACCGGCCGGGCATCACGTTCGCGATCTGGGGACCCTGGGAACGAGGGAGCCTATGAAACGTACCGTGTCCATCGTCGTGTGGTGCGGCCTCTCCGCCTGCCTGCCGGGTGACGGCACCGGCCTGGATCCGACCGGCAATCCGCTGCCGCCCGCGATCCAGCTGTCCACCGATATCCAGCCGATTCTTACGGCTAACTGCGCGTTCAGTCAGTGCCACGGCGGTGTGAGCCCGGTGCTGGGCCAGCACCTGGGCGCGGGGCAGAGCTACGTCAGCGTCGTGGGCGTGCCGAGTGTCCAGCTGCCGGGCTGGTTCCGTGTGCGCGCCGGCCAACCGGACTCGAGTTACCTGGTGCACAAGATCCAGGGGACGCACCTGCAGGTGGGTGGAGTTGGGGCCCGGATGCCCCTGAACGCCGCGGTCCTGCGGCAGGGGCAGATTGACACCATTCGCGCCTGGATTGCCAACGGCGCGCTGAACAACTAGGAGGCGGCTCATGAGTACGATGTTGTTCGGCCTCGTCGCCGTCACCGGAGCGCTCACGACCAACGCGGCGCTCGAGCCGTACCTCTCCGTCCGCACCGGCCTCGCCTGCCAGGCGTGCCACACCAACCGTACGGGTGGGGGCAACCGGTCCATGTTCGGCAATATCTGGGCGCAAACGCAGTTACCGGCGCGTACCGGCGTCGTGGTGCCGCGCGAGATCGCCGAGTTCCTGCGCGTAGGATTTGACCTCCGCACTGAGGCGGTCGGCCGCTTCCGGGCGGCCACGCCGCGCACCGCGTTCAACCTCGATCTGGCCCAGGCCTACATTGAAGCCCGGTTTCTCGATCGGCGTCTGGCGCTCTATGTGGACCAGACTCTGGGTCCCGAGCGGTCGTTTGCGCGCGAGGCCTTTGCGTTGTTGGAGGGGCTGCCGGGTGACGCGTACATCAAGCTCGGCAAGTTCCTGCTGCCCTACGGCTGGCGCCTGCAGGACGACGCGGAGTTCGTGCGCGAGCGCACGGGGTTCAGCTACTTCACGCCGGACCAGGGCGTCGAAGTCGGCTTTGCGCCCGGCCGGCTCCAGTTTGCCGTCGCGCTGACCAATGGGGCGGCGGGGTCGGCCGAATCGGACGATGGCAAGCAGGTGACCACGCAGGCATCGGTTGTGCTGTCGCACCTCCGTCTGGGCGGCTCGGCTTCGCGTCTGCAGGGGGTGGGCGGGCGCCGCGATGTCGTGGGTGGTTTTGGCGGCGTGCGGTTGGGGCCCCTGGTGGTGCTGGGGGAGCTGGATCTGGTGCGCGATGTCGGCGCCACCACCACCGTGGAGCAGGTGGTGGGCTACGCGGAAGTGGATTGGCTGGTGCGGCGCGGACTCAACGCGAAGGTGACCTACGGGTACCTCGATCCGAACCGCAGCCTCGCGGAGAACCAGCGGGTCCGCATGCGATTCGGCCTGGAGGCGTTTCCGGTGGCGTTCATCCGGCTGGCGTCATTCTATACACTCCTCGCGGACATTCCCCAGGCCGTGAACGACCTCGATCAAGTGAGCCTGGAGGTGCACATCCACTTCTAGGCCCGCGCATTATCTTGCCAGCATGAGCGCCCATGTCCCCATCCCCAACCCGGTGAATGAACCGGTGGGTTCGTACGCGCCCGGTACGCCGGAGCGCGCGGCTCTGCAAGCAGAACTCGCCGCCCAATCCAGGACCACCGTGGACGTCCCGCTCGTGATCGGTGGGGAACACGTGAGGGCCGGCAAGGCCAAGCCGATGGTGATGCCGCATCGGCACGCCCACGTGCTTGGTCATTACCACCAGGCCGACAGGGCGCACCTCCAGCGGGCCATCAAGGCCGCCGTGGCTGCACAGAAGGCCTGGGCCGCCACTCGCTGGGAAGACCGCGCTGCGGTGTTCCTGCGCGCGGCCGAGTTGCTGGCCGGCCCGTGGCGCCAGCGCGTGAATGCGGCCACGATACTGAACCAGAGCAAGACGGCGCATCAGGCCGAGATTGATGCCGCATGTGAACTGATAGACTTCTTCCGCTTCAATGTCGCCTTTGCCGATCGCCTCCAGCAGGACCAGCCCCTCTCGGGGAAATCCACCTGGAACCGGATGGAGTACCGTCCGCTCGAAGGCTTTGTCTACGCGGTCACGCCGTTCAACTTCACGTCCATCGCCGGCAACCTGCCTACCGCGCCCGCGCTGATGGGCAACGTGGTGCTATGGAAGCCGTCATCGTCGGCGATCCGCTCGGCGTGGGAGATCATGCAGTTGCTCGAGGCCGCGGGCCTGCCGCCGGGCGTCATCAACTTCGTGCCGGGCGACGCGATGGCCGTTACTGAGGCCGCGCTCAGCTCGCCCGACTTTGCCGGGATGCATTTCACCGGGTCCACCGACGTGTTCCAGGGCCTGTGGAAGACCGCCGGCGAACGTATCGCCACCTACAAGACGTATCCGCGGCTGGTCGGCGAGACGGGCGGCAAGGACTTCATCGTGGCGCACACGAGCGCCGACCCGAAAGCGCTGGTGACGGCCATCGTGCGTGGGGGCTACGAATACCAGGGGCAGAAGTGCTCGGCGGTGTCCCGCGTGTACGTGCCGCAGTCGCTGTGGAACGTGATCAAGCCGGATCTGCTTGATCAGATCGCGTCCATCCCCATGGGCGACGTCGCCGACTTCAAGAACTTCATGGGCGCGGTGATCGCGCGCCACGGGTATGAGAAGATCAAGGCCTACATTGACAACGCGCGTGCCTCGCAGGACGCCGCAATTCTGGTGGGCGGGGAATGTGATGACCGCGAAGGCTGGTTCATTCGCCCGACGCTCATTCAGGCGCAGGATCCGAAGTACACCACGATGTGCGAAGAGATCTTCGGCCCGGTAGTGACCTTGTACGTCTATCCCGACAACCAGTGGCATGAGACGCTGGCGCTCGTGGACCGTACGTCACCCTATGCGCTCACGGGCGCGGTGTTTGCCGATGATCGAGGCGCGGTGCGTGAGGCCATGGACGCGTTGCGCTTCGCCGCCGGCAATTTCTACGTGAACGACAAACCCACCGGGGCGATCGTGGGCCGTCAGCCGTTCGGTGGGGCCAGGGGCAGCGGGACGAACGACAAGGCGGGCTCGATGCTCAACCTGGTGCGCTGGGTCTCAGCGCGGGCCATCAAGGAGAACTTCGTGCCGCCCCGCGAGTGGCGGTACCCGTATATGGGATGAGACGCGTGCGCAGGGGCGACGCACGCGTCGCCCCTGCGTTCGCGTTAGCGGCGTTCGATCGTGGTGGCGTGAATATCCAGGTTGTGATTGACCCGGAATCCGTAGATCCCGTTGGTTTCGGCCACCGGCACCGCGGCGGACCACACGAGCTGGTTGTTGATGCGCAGTTCCAGCGTGCCGTTGTTCTGGGTGACGCTCAGCGTGTTGGTCTGGCGGCCGGCTGAGTCGGCGGCCACCACGGCGTTGTGCGCGGTCCACGCACTGCCGGCCACGGCGTGGGTCTGGGCGCCCCCGCGATGCCGCACGAGGAACTGACCGTCCTTCCGTACCAGGAAGTAGTAGTAGGCCTGGTTGTCTCCCTCGAGATTGCGTCCGCCGACGAAGATGCCGTAGGCCTCGGGGTGACGCGGCGCGGTGGTCTGCGTCATCGTGGTCGCGATCGTGAAATTGCCTTCCGCCGTACTCCCCGACTGCCAGTAGATCGCGGCGGGCCCCACCGTGAAGTGCCACCCGTCGCCCATGGCGCGGAAGTTCACGTTCTCGAGCGTTCCGCGGTCTGGTCGCGCCGACCAGCCGGAGGGCAGCGTGGTGCCGGCCACGCGGTTGTCAGGGTCGTTGTCCTGGGCCGCGAGCGGCACCGTGGCGAGGGCGAGTGTCAGTGTCAGGATGGGTCGCATGTGAATCTCCTTTCGTGAAGGATCGCGTCCACGCGTCCATGCGTCAACGCGTGCCGGGGCCTTCGTGACGCTTGACCTTGACCTGCCGCGGTTTTTCGCGGATTTTGGGGAAGTGACTACCGTTGCCATCCCGGCCCCGCGGGTCGCGGATTTCGTGGCCCTCACGAAACCCCGCATCGTGGGGTTCATCGTTCTTACCGCCGTCGCGGGACTCTGGCTGGCGCCCGGTGCCCCGCCGCTCGCGGTCCTGCTGCATCTCGTCATCGGTACGGGACTCGTGGCCGCCGGTACCTGTGCCCTGAATCAGGTGGTGGAGCGCGACGTGGACGGACTCATGCAGCGTACGGTGCGGCGACCGTTGCCGGCGGGCCGCATGCCGGTTGCCACCGCGACCGCGTTCGCCTGGTTGCTCGCGCTCACGGGCATCGCCTATCTGTACGCGACCACCAACCTCACGACGGCGAGTCTCGCTGCGGGGACGCTGGTGTCGTACGTCTATCTCTACACGCCGCTCAAGCGTCACACGTCGCTCGCCACCCTGGTCGGGGCGCTGCCGGGGGCGCTGCCCATTCTGGGTGGGTGGACCGCCTCGGGTGCCGCGATTACCATCGGTGCGCTCGCCCTCTTCTGGACCCTGTTTCTCTGGCAGTTGCCCCATTTTCTGGCCCTCGCCTGGCTGTACCGCGAGGACTACGCCCGGGCCGGCCTCCGCATGCTGAGCGTTGAGCATGCCGACCATCGCGTCACCTTCCGACAGGCCGCGCTGTATGCCGCCGCCCTGCTGCCGGTGAGCCTCGTGCCCGCGGTGGTGGGCATTACGGGTACCTTCTACTTTGTGGGAGCCGTGGCCCTCGGGGTATGGCTCCTGGTGGCCAGTATGCGTGCGATGCTCACGGCGGATGTCGCGCGAGCGGCGCGCAGCCTGTTTCTCACGTCGGTGATCTACTTGCCGCTCCTTCTCCTGCTCATGGTGCTCAATGCGCGTCCCTAGGCTCGTCCTCTGCGGACTCATGCTCGTGACGGTGGCCGGCTGTCGGCCCGACGACGTTACGAGTGCCCGCGACCAACTGCGGCGTGGTCCCGCCCGCTCAGTGCAGTTCAACCTGCCGTTGGCGGTGGATACCATCGCGCTGGCGGAGTTCCTGCCGGAGGGCGACACGGCCACCCTCTCCAGCGGGGCGCTCGCCATCCGGTTGCAGGACGACTCGATCACCGTGGGCATCGGCGACAATCTGGAGTTCGACAACCTCACGTTTGACGCGTTCACGTTCAGCTACGACCAGATGCTCGAGACCGCCGAGGTCTCCACCGGGCTCTCGCTGCCCGCCCCGCCGTTGGGCGTGCCGCGGCCATCGGCGCCATTCCTGGCCGTCATGGCCACCCCGGACACGGTGCGGTTTGACACCGAGCAGGGCTCGCGGGTGACCGGGGCGACCATCGCCGCCGGGTTCGTCGTCCGGACGCTCACCAATGACATGGACTGCGATGCCACGGTCTCGGTGGCCCTGACCGACGCCGATGGGGCGGCGGTGGTCGCGTTCGCGGATGTGGGGGTCGTGCAGGGGACCACCGTGATCGATTCGGTGTCGGCGGCCGGCGCCAACGTGAATGAGTTCGTGTCCGTGGACGCCAACGCCACCTTCGGGGCGTGCATCCCGACGGGCGGCAATGTGGCGGCGGATTTCACGTTCCGCCCGCTCACGCTCCAGTCGGTGACGCTTGAGGACGTGAACGAAACGTTTACCGAGAACTACGCGGCGCTCGCCTCAGAAACGCGCATCCAGGCAATTGACACGGTGGTGGCCTCCGGCGGCTCCCTGGCGCTTACCGTGCGCAACCGGTTGCCCATCGCGTTGACCCTCGATCTGACCCTGCAGGGCATTTCCATTGGCGGCGTGACCGTCGTGCGCCAGTTCAACGTGCTGGACGCACCGGGCGACGGCAGCACCGTGGAGGCGGTGCTGAACATTGACCTGACCGGCGCCACCATCGTGCCCAGCGCCGTGCTGGCCATCGCGCAGGGAACAGCGACCGCGCCGAGTGCGACGCTCACCGCGGCGGCCACCACCAACGCCGTCGCGGTGGACGGCACCGGCAGTCTGGCCGTGGACCGTCTGGTGGGTGTGCTGGATCCGGCCATCACGCCGGAACTCACGGTGAGTGTCGAGAACACCCAGTCCGTCGGGTCGGACGCCGTGGACTTCGGGGACTTCGAAGACGCGGTCCGCGACGCCACGATCAACGACGCCACGTTCTCCTTCGCCATTGTTAACGAGTTGCTGACCCCGATCACGCTGGATGCCTATCAAGTGGGGGTCGCCATCACCGATGCGGGCGGCAATCCGCGGCGGGATGGCAGCAACAACATCATCTACGAGACCGACGATCTTGGTCAGCCATTGCTGCTGACCATCGCGCAGCCCGGCCAGACCCAATTGCTGCTGCCGCCGGGCGGTGCGGCCAACGTGGAGCTCACCACCGCGGCCCCGTTGCTTGACCGGTTGGTGCACCTTCTGCTGGACGATTCCTCCGTGGCCCTGGTCGGCTCCGGATCGGCCGTCGTGGGCGACGGGGTCACGTTGTCGCGAATTACTGTGAGCGATCGCATCGTGATTCGCCTGGCGCTGCTGGTCGGGCTCGACATCACCTTGCCGGACTCCGGCGTGGTATTCCATCAAACCAAAGAGAGTGATGGGCTCGGGCTGGATGAGGCCGACGCCGACGACATTGCCGGCCGTCTGGTAGCCGCCAGCGTCATATCACGCATTGTGAACGGGCTTCCCTACGGCGTCGAAGTGACCATCGCGCTCGTCAGCGGGGACTTCGGCGAAGAGGCGGATGTCTTCTCGTTGCCGGGTCACGTGGTATTGCCCGCCGTCGTGTTGCCACCGGCGACCGTGAACGCCACCACGGGTCGCGTCACCGCGTCCTCGAGCGACACCGTCGAGGAAGTCCTCACCGGCATCACGAGCCGCCCGCTGTTTGGCGAGCGCGTCACGGTCACCGTGCGGATCCGCATTCGACCTCCCGCCGGATCGGCTGGCCGGGGCGCGGTGATACCCAGCGATCGCGTGATCCTGGATGCGCGCGCGACCCTCGAGTTCACGGCGGGAGGCACGCAATGAACCGCCTCCTCGTCGGTCTGCTGTTGGCCTCGGCGTGGCCGCTCGGCGCCCAGGCTGTGCCGGATTCGTCGCAGGCAACGCGCGTCCACCGGGCGTGGCAGCGACCCACGTCCATGGGGCTCGATCCGTTCCGGTACGTGTTCGTGCCGCGCTGGGGGTTCGTGATCAGTTCCGGCGGGTTCGGCGAAAACAACACACTGAATGCCTCCGACCTTGGCGCGGTGATGGTGCTCGACGACGCCGATGACTTTCGCGTGGGGGATGCCTTGGACGCGATGAGTCTCCTGCCGCGCGGCGCGGGCGCACAGGGGGTGGGCGCGGGGGAGGCCGCCTTCACGCTGGCCGGCCCCATCGGCCCGCTCCAGATCGGGCTCTCGGCGGCCGGCCGCGCGTACGGCGTGTTCCGCCTCGATGACCAGGCCGTCGCCCTGTTGCGCGACGGCAACGGCGGCACCCAGGAGTTCTCGTTGGGCCAGAGCGGGGGCGCGGCGCTCGCGACCGTCGAGGCCGGCGCGCATGCGACCTACCGGCTCAAGCCGCTGGGCTCGGTGGACGGCGTGCGCCTCACCTTGGGCGCCGGCTTCCGCATGGTGCGCCCGGTGTTCTATGGCGCCGCACGATCCACGGTGGCCAATGGCGGCCGGATTCTGATCTCCGACGATTCCCTGGTGGCGAACGTCGGCCTCCAGTTGGACGTGACCCCCATCGAGGATTCCGACATCCAGGACGCCATCGCAAGCGGCACGCGCGGCTCCGGCGTCGCGGCCGATTTCCTGGTGCGGGCCGAGTGGCCCACCAATGGGTTTGCCCTCGAGGCGATGTTCGCCAACCTGGGCACGGTGACCGTAGAGCGCGTCGAGCGTTCGAACATCAACGTCAATGTGGCCTCCACGCGGCTCGACGTCGTGCTGGATTCGCTCGAGGTCCAGACGGCCGACAGCAATCGCGTGCGCGACACCATCGCCGTGGACGTGACGTTGCCGCATATGGTCCGGTTCAGCGGCTCGGCATGGGCCAACCGCATCCTCCAGCTCGATGCGATCGTATCGTTGCCGGTCACCGGTGATTTCCAGACGCCGCTCACGGTGGAATTCGGGTCCACGTGGCGCTTCATTCGCACGATCCCGCTCCGCGCCGGTCTCGTGTTCGGCCGCACGCAGGGGTTGGGCTATTCCGCCGGCTTCGGTATCGAGGGCCGGAACATGCTGTTCCGCGTGTCCGGCCAGTCGCTGGGCGGCTTCATGCGTAACGCCCGCGGCGCGGGCGTCCAATTCGCGTTCGGAATGTTCTTCTAAGGTCCCTCGATGCGTGTTTCCGCTGCCTGCCTGACGCTGGCGCTTGTCGCCTGCGCTGCCGATTCGCCCGCCGTCGAACACGCGCCCCATGAGGGTGAGGTGTTCTTTGCCAGTCTGCATCAGTTGACCTTTGGAGGCCAGAACGCCGAGGCATACTTCAGTCCCGATGGGCGCCAGTTGATCTTCCAGCGCACGCTGGATGACGGATCCTGCGATCAGCAGTTCATCATGAACGTTGACGGGTCGGGCGTGCGCCAGGTGTCCCTCGGTGGACGCACGAGCTGCGGGTACTTCTACCAGGGTGGTGCGCGCATCATCTACGCGAGCACGGTGCACGTGGACTCGGCCTGTCCTGCGCCACCCGACCACTCGCGCGGGTACGTCTGGCCGCTGCTGGCCTTCGACCTGATCACCGCCAACGCGGATGGCTCGGACCAACAGCGGCTCGCACCATCCCCGGCGTACGACGCCGAGGCGACCCTGAGCCCCGACGGTCACACCATCGTGTTCACGTCTACGCGGGACGGTGACCTCGACATCCATACGATGAACGTGGATGGCACCAACCTGCGGCGACTGACCCACACACCCGGGTACGACGGCGGCGCGTTCTTCTCGCCCGATGGGTCGAAGATCATCTATCGCGCACACCATCCGGCCACCCCGGAGGAATTGGCGGAGTATCAGGGCCTGCTCGCGCAGCAGCTCGTTCGCCCGAGCCGGATGGAGATCTGGGTGATGGACGCGGATGGGTCGAACCAGCGGCCGGTGACCAACCTGGGCGGCGCCAACTTCGCGCCGTACTTCCATCCTGATGGCCGTCGCATCCTGTTCTCGTCCAATCATCAGGATCCGCGGTCGCGCAACCTGGACCTGTTCCTGATCAACCTGGATGGTACGAACCTCGTGCAGGTGACCTACGACAGAGACTTTGACGGCTTCCCGATGTTCTCCCCGGACGGCACGAAGCTGGTGTTTGCCTCGAATCGGCACGGCCGTGTTGCGGGCGAGACCAACATCTTCATCGCGGACTGGCGGGAACCCACACCGTGACGGCACCTCCCCCGCCGCCGCGCGGCTGGTCGCGCATCTGGAAGCACGTGAAGCCGTGGGTCGCGCCGGTCGTGATCTTCCTCGTGTTGCGTGGGTTCGTGCTGGGGGCGTTTCACATCTGGCCCACCGGCAGCATGGCGCCCACGCTGCTCATTGATGACTATCTGTTCGTCAATCAGTTGATCTACGGCGCGCGCGTGCCGTTCACGCAGGTGCACTTGCCCGCGTTTCGCGCTCCCCAACGCGATGAGATCGTGATCTTCGATTCGCCCGAGACGCCGGGGCTCACGGTCGTCAAACGCATCATCGGCGCGCCGGGCGACACGCTCGCCATGCGGGCGGGCACGGTGATCCGCAATGGCCAACGGCTCAATGAGCAGTACACGCAGCGCACCAATCCGCTCGGGTGGAATCCGGCCGAGCCGCGGTTCCAGATGCGGATGTGGCAACGGGCGTACCTGGTGGGGGATACCACGAGGTATCAGCCGGATCTGGAGAATTGGGGACCGATCGTCGTGCCGGCGGACTCGTTCTTCCTGATGGGCGACAATCGGCACGAATCATACGACTCGCGCTTCTGGGGGTTTCTCGGGCGCGACCGCATTGAGGGTCGCCCGTTTCTGATCTATTTCAGTTTTGGACGCGACGGCGCCCTGCCGTTGCCGGCGCTCACCGGCATGCGCGTTGGCAGGTTGTTGAGGATTCCGAGGTAAAGGAGGGTGGGGCGACGATGGGTCGTCGCCCCTCCGCCCTTAGCCCTCGACGTTCGCCGCCAACTGGGAATCCGACGGTTGGGTGACCTGGCCGGGGATGTAACTGGCCTGGCGACCGCACTTCTGGCATTTGAGCGTGACCTGACGATAAGGCGCCTCGCCGGCCGCCCCACGAATCCGGCGTTTTGGGGTTCGTTCAAACTCGACCCCACCACAGGACGGGCAAACCACCGATTCCCTGTCCCGATCTGCCAAGATGACCTGCAGCGCCTCGGCGGCGCGATATTCCTTCACTCCACGTCGTCCCACTGGGAGACCCCTTTCGAAGAGCGTTGGAGGTACGGCGAGGGCACAATCTACCCACACCAGGGCCCCCGGCAAAGGTGTGTCCAAACGGCGTATCCCCTTGACGGAGGCCCAAGTAGGCCCCACTGTCCCAACCCCCGTCTCGGTCCGGGAGGACCTATGGCTGACGACTTCGTGCTGATGGCTGACATCGAAGTGGACGCGGTGGCGCCAAGCCCCCGCCAGTTCATCCTGCAGGGACGCGGGGTCGACGATGCCGACTATCGGCTGGAATTGCGGCTGGAAATGCCGGTGGATGTGCGTACGCGCGCGGTGCTTGGGGAGCTCTTGACCCAGTCCGGCGTGCGGCTCTACCGCCGCCTGCGGACTCCACTCCGCACCCACAGTCAGGCCCGCATGAAGACCGTGTGACCGGACTCATGGCGCTCCGGGGCGCCGCCCGGCAAATTCGGCGCATGGTCAGGTTCTCCCGCACGCTCGCCATAGTGATGGCCGGCGCGCTTATGGCGTGTTCGGACGCAGCACCTGGTGTCCTCCCCACGACGTCGCTGGCGGTGACGGCCTCCCGCGCGGCCAACGACGCGATTGATTCCGTTGAGATCGTGATCTTCCGTGCCGACTCGTCGGTGGCGGGCCGCGGGTTCTCTCGCTTCCCGGCAGACCAGGACTCGGTCCCCATAGAAATCGTGCTCACGTTGCGCGGCGAAACGGAGACGTTCATCGTGCGGACGAGCATGTATGCTGGCGGGACGCTGGTGTACACGACGACCACCACGGTCACCGTCCGCCGCGGACAACGCAATGCGGCCCCTGGTGTCCTCCCAGCCACCTGGACCAACCTCTCCACGACGACCGGGCCCGGTCCCCTGGCCCTGCCCGCCCTCGTGCATCTCCCCGGCACCGAACAGTTCGTGCTCTTTGGCGGGAGTACGGGCAACGAGCCCACCGACGCAACGTGGTTGTACACCGCGGCTGATGGCTGGACCCTGCTCCTGCCAGTGGTGAGCCCGCCCGCCCGGAGCGGGCACGTCATGGTCTCCGACCCTCTGCGCAATCGGGTTGTGCTGTTCGGCGGTGCGGGCGCGGCCGGCACGCTGAATGACACCTGGGTGTTCAATGGGGCGGACTGGACGCGACTCGTCCTGGACGTCGCGCCCTCGGGGCGCTACGCAGGCGTCGGCGCGTGGGACCCTGCGAGCGGGGACGTGATCCTCTTTGGCGGCGCCGAGGGCGGGGTTGCGCTCGATGACACATGGCGGTTCGGCCTCACCTGGGTGGAAGTCACGCCCGACAGCGCGCCGTCCCCGCGATTCTTCCACGCCATGGCGCATGACGCCACCCGAGGGGCCGTGGTGCTGACCGGCGGATACGACGGCGAAAGCGTGCTGGCTGACGAGTGGGTGTTGACCGGTGACGGCTGGCGGCGTACTCCCGGCGCCTTTCCCCCAGGAGCCCGCGCCGGGCATGTGATCGGGTTCGACGGCGCCAACAATCGCCTCGTGCTGTTCGGCGGCACCGACGGATCGGTCGTCCTGAACGACGTGTGGGCGCGGACCACCGAAGGGTGGGCGGCGCTTGTCACGAACGTCGGTCCGAGCCCAAGGGCGGGTGCTGCGGCCGTGGGCCGCGCGGGCGGACTCGCGCTGGTGGCTGGCTACAGCGGAACTGCGGAGCGCGGGGACGGCTGGGTGCTGACCGGCACCACGTGGGCTCCGTTGCCGCTCCCACTCGCCCCCACGGCGCGAGAGGACGCGACGTGGGCCGTTTCGCCAGCGGGCATCCTGCTCTTCGGGGGCGCCTCCGGCCAGGGGTCGTTGGACGACACGTGGGTGCTCCGTGGCGACGGATGGAGCGAGCGGCGGTTGGCGGAGCGTCCCTCGGCGCGGCGCAATCACGCTATGGTCTACGATTCTGCGGCCGGGTTTCTCCTGTTTGGCGGGCGCAGCGGTACGACTATCTTGGGCGACTTCTGGCAGTTCGGCAGCCGATGGAATGCCCTGGATTTCGGGGTGTTGCCGCCGGCACGGGTCGGCCACGCGATGGTGTACGACCGGACCCGCCGGGAGACGGTGCTGTTTGGTGGCCTGGGAAGTGATGGGAGCCTGCGCAACGACACATGGGTTTTTCGCGCTGGTGCGTGGATCGCCGCCACGGGGGCGGCGCCCCCGGCGCGGGCTGGTCACGCGATGACGTATGACGTGACACGGGGCCTCGTCGTGTTGATCGGTGGGGCTGGGGCGGCAGGGGCGCTGAACGACGTGTGGACGTGGAACGGTGCCGCATGGGCGCTGGTGACCACGCAGGGCGCCTTCCCCGCACGCCGCGACCACGCCCTGTGGTTCGACCAGCGACGGAATCGCGCGGTCGTGTCTGGTGGGTTGGTGCTCGGCCAACCACGCGCCGACATGTGGGAATTGGATCCGGACGGGCGCTGGGCCCCCATTACGTTGGCGGGGCCGCCGGCCCGGTCCGGCGCGGTGGCGCTGTATGCGGGACCGCTCATCGGGGGGCTCGTGTTCGGTGGGCGAGGCACGAGCGCGTTGCTCAACGACTTGTGGGGCCTGCGATGAAGCGCGCGTTGCTCCTGGTGCTGGCCATGACCGCGTGCGGTGGGACGCCACGCTTTGCGGGTGTGAGCCCCGAGCGCATTCCGGAGCTGGAAGCGACCGGCGATCTCCGGGAACTCGGCCAGGCGTATTTTGCGGCGGGTCGGTTTGCCGACGCGCGGCGTACGCTGGAGCACGTGGTGGCCGACGATCCGTCGGATGTCGAGTCGCAGGCCTACTTCGCATTTACGCTCGACGAACTGCTCGACTTCACGGCCGCACGCACCGCATACCGCGCGCTGGTCCAGACCGGTGAGGCCGGCATTGCGGGCGCCGCCCGGGAGCGCCTGGCGTTGCTGGATCGCAAGCAGGCGGTGCGTTCCGCCCGGGATGCCTTGGCGCGCGAGATCGAGCTCGCGGGCACGGCCCCCCGTCCCAACACCGTTGCGGTGCTTCCCTTCCTCTGGGTCGGCACCGACGAAGAACTGGCGCCGTTGGCCCGCGGCTTCAGCGAGTTGCTCGTCACCGACTTGGCCTTGTTGAGTGGGCTGACGGTGGTAGAGCGCCTGAACGTCAGTGCGCTGATCGAAGAGATGCGGTTGGGTGGCAGCGGGCTGGTGGATCCCGCCACGGCGGCGCGATCCGGTCGACTGCTGCAGGCCTCGGATGTCGTGCAGGGCACGATTGCCGGCGATCGCGACGCGCTGCGCGTTGAGGCGGCGCTGGTCGGTGCCAGTGGGGCCGTGCGGGGTAGTGCCCAAGCCAGCGACCCGCTCGAGCGGCTCTTCGAGATCGAGGCGCAGGTTGTGTTCGCGCTCGCGGAGCGGATGGGCATCTCGGTGGATCCCGCGACGCGCGCGCGGATCGCTGAACGCCCCACCCAGAACGTGCTCGCGTTCCTCGCGTTCAGCCAAGGACTGATCGCGCAGGACGCGGGTGACTTTGCCCGCGCTGGCGCGCAGTTCGAGCAGGCGGTCCGCCTTGACCCCGGATTTCAGGCCGCGCGGACGCAGGCCCAGCACGCGCGCAGCCTCTCGCAAGCGGCCGGCGCAAGTCCGGTCGGGGTGGGGAACCGGGTCGCCACCGGCGCGCAACGCGCCCGCCTGCGAGAGACCGTGGCGCGGGTGGCGCCTTCGGGCGCTGATCGACTGCGCGACCGCGCCAACCGGGGCGTGCTCGATCGGAAAGCGATCCAGGAAAGTACGCGGACCGAGGGACCCGGGGACGCCGCCGCCAGCACGACGATCGTCGTGTACGTGAAGCGGCCGGGGCGATGATCATGCGACACGTCGTGCGTCTGTTGCCGCTCCTGCCGTTGCTGGCCGTGTCGGTTGCGGCGCAAGGCCTCTACACCGGCACCACCGCCGGTGCCGGACTCATCACGCGTGGGTTCTTCTTCCAGCCGGGCCTGCGGGCGCGGACCGTGTCGCAGGTGGCGACACCGATTGCCGTCGCGATGCCCATTTCGCGCGCGCTCAGCGTGGACGTTTCGACTCAGTGGGCGTGGACGCGTCTCACGACGTACGATGGCGCCGAAGAGTCGCTCAGCGGACTGACGGACACCGAAGTGCGCGCCACGTATGCCCTGGGTCGTGATCGCGCCATCCTCACGCTGTCGGCCAACCTGCCGACGGGACAGACGGGTCTCGATCCGTCCCGGCTGGCGGTGGTCGGAGCGGTCGGCTCCAACTTCCTCCCGTTCCCGGTGTCGTCCTACGGGTCAGCCACCAGTGTCACGATGGGTGGAGCGGCGGCGCATCGGGTGGGTGGCGTGAATGTGGGCTTCGGACTCAGCGCACGCGTCTCGGGGTCGTGGGAACCGTTTGAGTCGCTGCCGCTTGCCCTCACGCCCGGCGTCGAAACGCGCGCCCAGCTGGCGGGTGACGCCATTGTCGGTCGGGGCCGGGTCTCGGCCGGGCTCATGTTCTCCACGTTTGGCGCCGATGCTTTTGCCGGCACCACAACCGACGTGGGTGTGTCGCAGGCGTACCAGTCGGGCAATCGCGTGGTGGCGGAGGTGGCGGTCGCATACCCCGTGGGTCCCGGCATGCTCAACGTGGGCTTGTGGGATTTCATGCGCGGTGACGCGGAGGCGGACGAGGCCGTCGTGACCGGCTCAAAGGAGAACATCCTCGGCTTGGGCGGGTCGTGGCAGGTCGGCGCAGCGCCGGGTATCGCCATCACCCCCGGGCTCGAGATGCGGCAGTGGTCGCGCAATGGCGGCACGGCGGGTCGGCTGGTCACGGCGGGACTGAGCCTGGATGTGACGCTGGGTCAGCGCGCCTCCCTCTTGCCGCAGGCTCGTACCGACTGGGGCTTCGTGAACAATGCGTTGGGCAGTCGGGTGCCGGTGCAGGGTTGGACGGTGGGAATGCTGGCCCAGTGGGACTTCTGAACCTGCAGTAACCCGCAAGATTAACGCTGTTAAGTCGTTGTAATACAATGAGTTAAATCACATTACATCGAGTTTTACACCGCTTGACGCCGGCGCGGGTGTCGGCTACCTTGGCGCCTCAAAGCGCGTGTTTCTCGCGCAGAAGGGACGGCGATGGCTGACCTCGGGGGTTCACAGATCACGGCGCTGCTGGAAAGTGTGCCGGGGATCGCCAATGTGCTTCGGAGCCCCGTCGCCGACGCGATCGTCAGCATGATCCGCGCGGGCGCCGAGATCGGTCCGTTCCACAATGAGGACGCGGAAGAGCTGGTGCAGTACGCTGTGCGGCGTGGCTTGATCAGTGCGCGTGAAGGCGATGAAGTGATGGCGGATGTGCACGCGTCGGCCAAGGGCAAGAACCGCACGCCCAAGCCGAAGAGGAAACTGCCGAAGCCGATTCCGCGCGGACCGTTTGGTCGGCCGCGGAAGCCCGTGGGGAAGCCGATGGTCGCCAAGCCGGTCGCTACCAAGGCACCCGCCCGGAAGGCGCCTCCGAAGAAGAAAGCAGCGGCGAAGAAGGCCGCGAAGCCGGCCCGCGCCAAGAAGCGCTAGCTAGACCCGGAGGTCCTTGACGAGGGCTCGCAGTCGTTCGGCCGCTTGGGTGAGTGCGTTCGCCTGGGCGGCCATTTCTTCCGTGGACGCCCCCTGTTCCTCCGCCGCCGCGGTCACCTGCTCCGCCGATGACGCATGGGAGGATGCGGCATCCGAGACCGTGCGCAACACTGTGCCGATCTCGTCGGTCGCCTCGAGGTGTGCGCGCGCTTCCCTGCTCACGTTCGCCGTGGTCTGTTCCACTTCCGCCACCGCGGACGCGATGTCGCCCAGCGCCCGTTGTACGCCCTCCGCCATGGGTCCGAGTACCGCCACTTTGCCGCGTCCGGAGGCCATCGTCTGGGCGACCTCACTCATTTGGTGGCGGATCGTGCGCACGGTATCCGCCACATCCTCGGCGGCCTTGGCGCTGGAGTCTGCCAGGTGGCGCACTTCCTCGGCCACGACCGCAAAGCCCAGGCCGCGTTCGCCGGCGCGCGCAGCCTCGATGGCCGCATTGAGCGCCAACAGGTTGGTCTGGGACGAAATGCGCTTGATCAGGTCAATGAAATCGTCAATGGCCGCCGTCAGACGCTCCAACTCCTCGACCTGACGGGCGCTCCGCTCAACCACTGTGCGCACATCGGCAATGGACGCACCGGCGGTTTCCATCTCCCGGCGACGGTCGTCTGCCAGTCGGCGGATCTGCTGGCCCAGTGTCACGACGCGTTGCGTCACGTCGGCGTTCTTGCGCGCGAGGGTGGCGAGGTGTTCCATGCGCTGGCGGCTGTGCTCCAGACCCGACACCTGCTTCTCGGCGCTACGGGAAATGTCGACCATCGCGGTCGTGATCTCGCCTGAGGTTGCCGCCAGCTCCTCACTGACCGCCGAGAGATCGGACGCCGTGTCCGCCATCTGCTGGCTCTCATTCGTCACGGCGACGATGATGGTGCGGAGACGGGCGCCCACCGAATCCATTGCATCCGTCAGCTCCCGGAGTTCGCCCGGCATCGTGCCACGCAAGGTCATCGGCCGAAAATCGCCGGCGCCAAAGCGCCGCGCGGCGCCGACCAGGTCCTGCACCGGCCGGTCCACCGAACGAAAGAGCGCGATCCCGACCAGCGTGGCAATGACAACGGACGTCGCAAGCACCCACAACACGACGCTGCGCCGTGTGCGCGCCGCATCCACCAGACGGTCGGTGGTGGCCTCGGCCTGACGTGACTGTCCCTCGGCGACGGAGAGGACACGGGCCAGCAACTGCTCGGCCGGCTCGCGCGCGGTGATCGCCGCGGCGTGCGCGTCGTCCCGCCGCCCCAGGTCGGCGAGCGCGTGCGCATAGGCATACCACACCTCGGCCTGGGCCTGGAGATTCTCCAGGCGCGTGACCGCTATGCGTTCCTCCTCGGTCAGTGCGCCCAGGCTCTGCAGCGCCTGCTGAAACGTGTACACGGAGGCGGCCGCCGTGCGGAACTGCTGTTGGACCTCCGGTGTGCGCGCCGACAGGTACTGCTCTGCCGCACGGATCTCGTCCGAGACCGCGACCGTCACGCCATTGCTCACGGCGGTCACGCGCTGGAGCTGGTCCAGTTCGGTGGCCACGGTCGTGCCGATGGTGGAGAGCGCGCTGATGCCGATGAAGGCAATGGGGACCATGCCGGCGACCAAGGCCAGGCCGCCCAGCGCAATACGCACGCGGAGGGTGTTGAACCGCTCGAGCCCCGTCATGGTGTCGCCGTCACGAGTTGGCCGCCGCGCACGACCCCCACCACCACATCCTTGTTCGGCACGTCGCCATTCTCGTCGAACGCGATGGTGCCGGTGACGCCTTCGAAGGCCGGGATCTCGGTTCCCACACCCGCCACCCAGTCGCGCAGGCGGCCGCGATGCGGTCCGACCGCGTCCAGCCCGCGCGCGAGCAAATGGATGATGTCGTACGCACCCGCACCACGGTGATCCGGCAGGCGGCTGTCATAGGCACGGCGGTACGCGGCCACAAACGCCGCATTCCGCTCGCCCGGCCGGTCTGGCAGGTACGCGCTGGAGATGAGCGTGCCGTCAGTTTCGAGGCCCGTGAGGCCGTCGCCGCCCATGACCTGGGCCGTCACGCCGGCCGCGCGCATCGCCGACATGATGGCTTCGGCTCCCGCGCGCGTGCCCGCCACCATCATGACCTGGGCTCCACCGGCGCGCTGCAAACGCTCAAGGTAGGGCCGGAACGACGGCAGGTCGGGCAGATAGGGGTCGTCGGTGATCACCCGGCCACCCAGCGACGTGAAACTGGAGGTGAACACCTGCCGCACCCCACGCCCATACTCGTCGTTGAGGTACAGCACCGCGGCGCGTTCCGCCGCCAGCTGCCGGCGCGCCCACGCGGCGAGGCGCGCGCCGTGTAACAGGTCCGTAGGGCATACGCGGAATGTGTACGGCGCGCCGTGCGTCGCCGTCGGACTGGACGCGGATGGTGAGATCTCGAGCAACGGTGTGGCACCACCGTTGTAGACGGGCGCCGCCGCGATGGTCGTGCCGCTCGTCAGGTGACCCACGACGGCGTACACGTCCGGCATGTCGTAAAACTGCCGCGCTACCTGAATCGCACGTTGTGTGCTGGCGGAATCATCCAGGAGGACCAGCGCCAGCGGCCGGCCTCGTACACCCCCCGCGGCGTTGATCTCGCGGACCGCCAGTTCAGCGGCCAGGCGCATGGATTCACCACGCGGCTGGCTGAACGGACCGGCCACGCCAATGCGGATGGCATCACTGCTGCCACCGCAGGATGGCAAAACACCCAACGCAAGCACGGGCAACCATTTGCAGAATCGCAACTTCAGTCCCTGTCAGCGGGTGGGAGGCCAAGATTACGTCCTGCTGGACGGCAGCGCAACGTGCCCCCACATTGTCATCGTGCCCCAGCCGTTGTTTGCCTTCGCCCATACCCTGCGCACACTGCTCGCCGCGCGGACCCTACAGGATCTCGAACGTCAATGGGCCCTGTTGGATGTCCCGGGCCTGGGCGAACGCGCCCTGCGCCCCGGGGCAGAAGGTGCGGAGCCGGTGCTGGACGAAGTCGATGGCCTCCTGCTGCGCTTGAGTGACCGCCTGCCCGGCCTGCCGGGACCAGCTCCCTTGGTTGAGCGCCTGCGCACCATTCGCCTGCCGGTGCTTGAACGCCTTCAACATCGGAGTGCCGCGGAGCTGGTGGCCGCTCGGTACGGAACGGCGGGGCTGCACGCCGTCCTGGCGTCACAGGAGGCGCCGCGGGGGCGCCGCTATTTCGCGTTCCTCGCGTTGGCCGCCCGCCACCCCGCCAACGCGTGGCCCTTGTTCCAGCGGTACCTCACGCCAGATGCGCACCACGCGTTTGTCGGGGCCGCCGCCGAGGCCGCCCGGTTCTATCCGGAGCGCCGGGCCAGCCAGCAACTGGTGGACCTCTTCAATGACGTCCGTAGTGACCTGCACCTGCGCCAGTTTCTCTCGCCGCGCATTCTCGAGTCGCTGTACGTGCTCGACGATCCGGCCACGCTGTCGTTCTTCCGGAGCCTGCTGTTGACCGGACACACGGATGCGGAGCAGGCCCTGTGCGAAGTGACCCGGGCGTTGGTGATGGTGCGGCGCTTGACGGGGTTGGTGGAGCCGAACGTGAAGTGGCGGAGCGTGACCGACCCGGACGTGTGGGCGGCGCTGGATGATGCCGAGGCGTCCTATGACGCCGAACGCGATGCCCTGACGCCGGTGACCGTCATCTGAACGCGCGGCGCAAGATGCTGCCGTGCCCGTCCTCAACCGTTTGTTCCAACAGCAGGTTGTTCCCAATCGGATCGTACTGACCGCGCCATTCGGTCTCGTCAGGCCAGATGAAGGTGATCAAGCGCGATTCCCGCTGCCATTCACCCTCGGTCCACACCCCCGTTCCCAGCGTTCGCCACCAAGCGGCGCCCCCGAGTGCGAGCCGCATCTCGATCAGCGTTTCCTCTTCGTCCCCCAGCGGGCCCACCCAGCGGCCCGTGAGCGGTCGGGCCAGAAGGCTTTGCGGACTCATGGTGAGGGGGCCGTCGGGCGTGTCGAGCAACAGGTGGCCCAGCACGTGGCGCCAGCGCGCCGTGACGAGCGTGTCGCCACGCGCGACGAGAGAATCGTCGGTGAGCTGGAACGCGAGGCCCAGCCGGTCATTCACGACCAGCATGGTGTCGCCATAGAACTCGAACGTCAGCGGGCGACCGAGGTGCATGCCCACCCAACGGCTGGCCATCACGCTGTCGCGCTGAGCGACGACGGGGCTGGCACTTGCGAGCAATACCAGAGGCAGCAAGCAACGCATGACGCTAATGTACACTTTTATCCACGCCGGTCGCGTCGAAAACAGGTTTGCCGATTACCCACAACTCCACACTGGGTGGAGAACTGCATGAAGCGGCGTATTCTCGGCTGTTGCGCTGTCCACATTTCCAGCACATCGCGTTTTCAGCCGAAGAAACAACGGCGCTTGCGCGCGATTTTGATACTCCTAGATTGGCCTTCGTCGCACGAGAGAAGGGTTGAGACGGGCGGTTTCAACCACGCCTTGTGAGACACGTTCGAGCGGAGATTCCGGGGAGGGCGCCGAGATTCAAGGGCTCAGGCGTCCGGTGATCCGGGTAGCTACACCGGCTCGAACAGGCGGAACGGGTCGCGTTGTTCCGTCCACACCGATGTGGCGCCTCGGTGTGCAGTGTGAAGGGCCGCCGCGACGCGGTCCGACTCACAGCGCTCGCACCGGTGAACCTCGTGGTCCGGCCGGACTGCTTGGGGATGGAAGCCGGAGCTCTTCGTTGCCCAACCACGGACGGATCAGTCTGCGGCGGCACGGAGAAGGAGAACAGCGGGGGTGAACCCCCTGGCTCCGGGTAGCCGATGCGGAAACGGCGGGCGCGACCTTCGGGTCGGCCCGCCGTTTCGCGTTTACGACCCCCAGTCGCTCACCGCACGCCACGCGCGTCGCTGGTCCAGCTGCCACAGGCGCCTGGAGATGGTCGCACCGCCCGAAAAATGCTCCGCCGTTCGCAGGGCTTCCGCCATGCTGGCGGTCTTGGCGCTGGCATTGTCGGCCCAATGCAATACCTCGGCCTCCAACGTCATGGGCGTGACCGGGCTGCCGAACTCCAGGCGACCGTGATGGGAAAGCAACAAATGGAGCAGCAGGTCGCGCTCGAGCGGGGTACAGACGCCTGGCGCCTCGTGCAACCGTCGATCGAGCATCAACGCGCCGAGCACCACGTGGCCCAGTGCGCGGCCCCGCGCGGTGTGATCGAAGGGTCCATCCCACGTGTACGCTTCCAGCTTGCCGATGTCGTGCAGGAGCGCGCCGGCAATGACCAGGTCGCGATCCGCCCCGCACGACATCGCAATGGCCGACGCGATCTCCGCCACCTCGACCGTGTGCCGGAGCAATCCCCCAATGGCGGCATGGTGTCCCGCGGGCGCAGCCGGGCAGGCGCCGTAGCGGTGACGCAAGTCGGGATCGTCATAGTAGAGGGCCACCACCGCGCGGAGCCGTGGCTTGGCGAGGTGGTGCCGCATGGCATCCAACCGTTCCCACCAGGGTGCCACCGCGCCAACGGAGGGAAGGAGACTGGTCACGGGCACGGCATCCGGTGGGAGCGCGGTGAGCGATGTGACGCGCAGCTGCGTGGCCTCGCGGTACCACCCGACCTCGCCCGCCACCAGGACGATGCTGCCGCGGCGCACGTCTTCCACCTCCGCCCGGCGTTCCGACCAGAAGGGTTCACTCGCGATACGGCCACTGCCGTTGGTGAACGTCAACACCCAGAACGGATCACCATGCTGCGTGGTGCGCTGGGCGACCTCGGCGACCAGCAAGGGATGACGCACGCGGTCGCCGGGTTTCAGGTCGGGGAGATGGAGCGAGGTCACCATGTCGCGAATATGAGCGATCGTCGACCAGAGGCCGTACCGGAATCGCGGCGGATGGGGATGTGCTGTTGCATGACCGCTGTCGGTCACCCGATTTCGGGCAGGACTCCGGTCTTCTCGTAGTCGTAGGCCATCTGACGCAGTCGGGCGATCCGGACGGCCATCGGTGGATGGGTACCGAGCAGGTCGGCCATGAATCCTTGCTTGTTGGTCACGCGTCGACCCAATGGATCGGCAATACAGAGATGCGCCGCGCCGTGCTTGATGGCCTTGGTGGGTGCGCCCACGTGCTCGATCTTGGCCAGCGCGTCGGCGACCGCCTTGGGGTTGCGCGTGAATTGCGCCGCCATGGCGTCTGCCAGATACTCGCGCTTGCGAGAAACACCAAGGGCCAACAGGCGTGATACCAACGGCGCCAGTATCACGCTCACCACCCAGAGTACCAACAGCACAAGAACGAGTGGGTTCCCTTTGCCGCGGCCGCCGCCGGACGAGCGGCGACCGCCGACCTTCCCGCCGCCACGCATGAAATGCCACATCCCCTCGGAGAACAGCGCCAGGACGCCGACCAGGGCGGCCAGCAGCGTCATGAGCTTCACGTCTTCGTTCTTGACGTGGCCCATCTCGTGGGCGATCACGGCCTGCAACTCGTCGCGCGAGAGCGTGTCGAGCAATCCCTCGGTGACGGCCACGTGAGCGCGCCGCTGGTCAATGCCCGTCGCGAAGGCGTTGGGATCCTTGTCGGGGATGACCCAGACGGTGGGGCGAGGCAGGCCGGAGGCAATGGCCATTTCGTCCACGACGTTGACGAGCTGCTTGTGAGCGGGGGTCTCAGGATGCACCAGCTCCCAGGCGCCGGTGGCCCACAACACCTCGCGGGGTCCGCGGCGCCAGCTGAACCAGACCAGTCCCAGCGCCAGAAGGGTCGTGCCGAGCCCGACGAGAGGTATCGTATGCGGATACGTCCCGGGCTCGGCACCGCGACTCCCAAGAAACAGGATCAGGTCGAGTCCAAACCCGAGCCACGCAAAGAACAACACGAACACCGCCACCAGCACCCGGGACCGGCGCCGGTTGGCGCGCTGGTGCTGGAAAAGTGTTCCGCTCACTCCTTGCGCTTCATGGAGAGATCCACCTTGGGCACGGCGCGCTCGGCCTGGTCCTCGATCTCCCACAACTCGGCCTGCTCGGCGCGGGCGAGGCCCGCCACCAGGTTGGTGGGGAATTGCTGTTGCTTCACATTGTATTGCGTGGCCGTGTCGTTATACAGCTGGCGGGCGAAGGCCACCTTGTTCTCGGTGGTCGTCAATTCTTCCTGCAGCTGCCCCACGTTGCCGGTGGCCTTGAGATCCGGATACCGCTCCACCACCAGGTTGAACCCGCGCAAGGCGGACCCGAGGGCCGCTTCCGCCGCCGCCAGCTGTTGCACGCCGCCGCTGGGCGAGGCGTTGGCTTGCATTTGGACGGCCTGGTTACGCGCCTGGATGACCTTCTCGAGGGTTTCCTTCTCGAACTCCATCGCGCCACGGACCGCATTCACGAGATTGGGGATGAGGTCGTGGCGGCGCTTCAGCTGGACGTCAATCTGCTTCCACGCATTGATCGTTTCCCCCTTGAGGGCGATCAGCATGTTGTAGGCACTGATAACCCAGAGGGCAATCACCACCAAGACAATCAGGAACACCCACGTCATCATCGGGAACCTCCGTGCGTGAGGGCATCGCGCACCCGGCGCGCGAGGCGATCGCGTTCCGCGGCACCGGGGTGATCCGCGGATACCAACAATTCCACGCCGTCCACCACCGGCACACGATACCAGGCGCCGTCGGCGGGGAGCGCGTCATGCGTGGTCATTACGGGACGCGGACGGGTCTGCTCCGGTCCCGGCAGCGCCGCGCCGAGCGCCGCGGCCACCCGCCGCTCGATCTGGTCGCCCGTCTGCTGCCGCATCTCCTCGGCGATGGTCTCGAGGCTGGCACCCTGCATCTGGCGCAGCTTGACCGACAAGACCTCGAGCAGATGGCGATAGCCGTATGTCGCCGAGGTGCCACGCCCCGTCGGGGCGCTCACCAACTGGCGACTCACGTAATATCGGATGGTGCGCTCGCTCGGTGCCTCGCTGGCGGCCGGGTTGATCGGGCGCACACCGACCGCGTCCAGGATGGTCCCCGTCAGCGCGGCGAGGTCGTGCAGGTTCCACGGCGCAAGCGCGCGATACGCGCGGAGCGTGGTCAGGGGGTCAGGTGGGCGTGCGGTCATCGGCTCGGCCATGAGGGGCCAAACATGGCCCTTCATCCCGTCGCGCGGCAAGGGCGCCACATTGTGCGCGATTCCGGTTACCGCTCTCTGCCCCTTGACAAGCATCGTGGGGCATGCGCCGCGGTTTCTCACTCGTTGAACTTACGCTCGTGCTGGTACTGGTCGGCACCATGATGGCCCTGGCCACGCCGCGGCTGTGGGCATGGCGTGATCAGTGGGCCGTGGAACGTGCCACGCGCGACCTGCTCGTCTTCTACGACGTGGCGCGCTACCGCGCCATCATGACCTCGCGACGCCTGCGCCTCGAATTCTCCAGTGATTCCCTGCGGTTGATCGAAGAAGGGCCGCCCGAACGCCCGGTGCTGGCGTGGGCGGGCCCGACACAGCATGGCGTACAGCTGGTAGCCAGCCGTCGTCACATCGCGATCGGGCCCACTGGGATTGGATGGGGTGGAGCCAACACCAAGATCGTGTTGCGACGCGGTGCGGCGGGCGATTCACTCACCACGTCGCGCCTGGGCCGGCTCAAGCGCTGGTAAGCGGCGCCTAGTTTCGACCCCGTGCCTCGTCGCGATAACGCTCGATAAGTCCCGGATGCTCCTGGTACTCAATCCGGTTCAGCGCGGCCTCCGCGTCGTAATTCCGGAGGAACGCCTGATCGGCCTGCTGGGCCGCTGCCGTTTGATTGAGGGCGCGGGCGCCCAAGGCGCGCAGCATGAACCCGTACAGGTGCGTGTTGATGGTCCCGACGATGGAGTCGCCCTGCGCCCGCGCGGCTGCGGGATCCCCGGCGGCCAGGTGGATCAGGCCGAGGTGATAGCGCAGGTCCGCGTCCAGCGAGTCCACCATTTCATGTGCTTGCACGGCCATCGGCGCGAAGAACCGCACGTCGGCCGTGTCGCCCCCTTCACTGGCCTGCATCACGCGGTCGAACAACCGGTTGGCGCGTTCGCGCGGCGACATCTGTGAGATGTCGGTGATGCCGGAAGCGGTCGGTGCGGCCAGAGCGTCCGCACCCGATGTTGCGGGGCCGCCGTCCAGCGTGAGTGCGGCGGCGATCAGTCCGACCGCAATAACGCCGCCCACGGTCCACGGCACCCAACCGGGAACACCGACGGCTACGTGCATCGGCGCCGCGGCAACGGACACGGGGGTGGCGCAGGCATGACAAAACTTGGCGCCGGGGGTGAGCGGTGCCGCACAAGACCGACACGCAGCGCCGGCCAAGGCCGCGCCGCAGTTGGAGCAGAACGTGCCCTTGGCTTCCGCCGAACCGCACTGCGGACAGGTCATACCGGCACTCCTTCATGAAATGAAACGGAACCCCTTCGAGGGGCCAATGTACATTACTGCCGTGTCCTGCATAAAGCGGTTGGGGGCCCTGGTGGTCTGTCTGCTGCTCGCCGTCGAGCCCGCCGCGGCTCAAGGTACGCGGGTCCTGCGGGGACGCGTACTGGCGGGCGTGCTGGCGACACCCGTGTCCGGCGCGCGCGTGAGTATCGTCGGCTCCAACGTCCAGGCCAGCACGGACACGCTCGGCGCGTTTCTCTTGCGCGGCGTACCGCTCGGGTTACAGCGCCTCGCGTACGCGGG
The DNA here is from genome assembly GCA_040877595.1 of Gemmatimonadales bacterium. Taxonomy (GTDB): domain Bacteria; phylum Gemmatimonadota; class Gemmatimonadetes; order Gemmatimonadales; family GWC2-71-9; genus JBBDNM01. The sequence continues at coordinate 46,925 of JBBDNM010000084.1, forward strand.
GCCGGACATTCACCCGGACACGGTGACCCTTCCCCTGAGTCTCGATACGATCACGATCTATGCCCGCCAACGGTTTGTCGTGTTGGCGCCGGTGACCGTACAGGACACATTCACTGGACGCCGGATCGGCATGTCGGAGGCCGCGCAAACCAGCACCATGTCCATTGGCGCTGCCGACATTCGCTCCACGCCGGGTCTGCTGGAAGCCGACGTCCTGCGCACGGTGCAGTTGCTGCCCGGGACTGTGGCGCGCAACGACTACACCATCGGCTACAACGTCCGCGGTGGGGAAACGGACCAGAACCTGATCCTGCTGGATGGCATTCCCGTCTTCAACCCATCGCACCTTGGCGGATTGTTCTCCACGTTCGACGCGAACGCCATCGCCGGGGCCAACTTCCTCACGGGTGGGTTCCCGGCGGCGTACTCCGGCCGGTTGTCCAGCGTGCTCGACCTGCGCCTCCGCGACGGCAACGCCGACGAGATGCAGTGGAGTGGGCAGGTCTCGCTGCTCGCCAGCAAGCTGCTGGTCGAAGGCCCGATTCCCGGTGGCGGGACGGCGATCGGCGGCGCACGCCGCACCTACGCCGACCAGATTATTGCCTTGGTGAGCAGTGAAGTCTTGCCGTACTACTTCACGGACCTGATCGGACGCGTGCAGTGGCCCCTTGGTCGTGAGGGCGCCTTGCAGGTGACCGGCTACTGGGGACGGGATGATCTCACGCTCAATCTGGTGAGCGGATCCAACACCCGGGACCGCGTGGATCTGGCCTTCAACTGGGGCAACCGCCTGCTGGGGGCTGAGACCCGTCTTCCGGTGGGGTCCGGGCGGTTGACGGCCCGCGTGGGTTACTCGGACTTCACGTCCACGCTGGGGCTCTTGCCGGATCTGGTGCGGTTCGACAACTGGGCGCGCCTAGCCCTGGGCTCGCTCGAATGGCGGCCGTTCCCCGGCCACATGCACGATGTGCGGGTTGGGGCCGGTCTCGAGCGCTACGAGATGTTCTACAACATCGCGAGCCCGGAACTCGAGACACGGTTCTTCACCGCGCGCTACCAGCCCACGGTGCAGGCCGCCTGGTTCGACGACGAATGGCGCGCGACTTGGTGGCTACGCCTGCGTCCGGGCCTGCGGGCCGAACGCATTCCGGGCGCTGCCTTCGCTGCGCTCGCTCCGCGGGTGGCGGTGAAGGCTTTTGTCACGCCCACGTTCGCGTTCACGGGATCGGCCGGTCGGTACTTCCAGCCGATTCATTCCATTCGTGATCAAGAACTTCCCATCACGATCTACGAGTTCTGGATCGGCGCGGATGGCAACGTGCCGGTGGGTCAGTCGGACCATCTCGTAGCCGGTATCGAGCGCTGGATCAACAGTGAATGGGAGTTCACCTTGGAGGGATACCACAAGACGTTCCGCAACCTGATTACCGGGAACCGCGCCGAAGATCCCCGGGTGGACGGCGATGAGTTTGTGACGCTGGAAGGCGAAGCGTGGGGGTTCGATGTCCTGGCACGACGCCATCTCGGCTCGGTGCGTGGGTGGGTGGCGTGGAGCGTCACCAAGGCCACGCGCCGGTTTGCGGATGGCGTCGCGTTCCCCCCGGCCCACGATCGCCGTCATACCATCAACATCGTGCTGCAGGCCCCGGGGCCACTCGGCAGCGAGATGGGTGTGCGCTGGGGCTTCGGGTCGCCGCTGCCCTACACGCCGTTCATCGGCGAGTGGGATCACCGGCAGTACAGCGCAACAGCGCACGCGTTTGAGGATTGGAGCCGGGAACCGATTGCCGGTGCGATCAACTCGGCGCGCTACCCCGCCTATTCGCGGCTGGACGTCGGCTTGCGGTGGTCCGTCGAGAAGTTCGGCGGTTTGCTGCAGCCGTACTTCCAACTCGTGAACCTGTATAACCGCCACAACGTGTTCCTGTACTTCTTCGATTACGTCGGCGCACCGCCCACCCGGACCGGCGTGTCGCAATTGCCGCTGCTGCCCACCTTCGGGTTGGAGTTTGTGTTCTGATGCGCCCGCGACGCTGGGCCTTGCTGCTGTCGCTGCCGCTCGTCGGTGCGTGCGAGCTTACCGAGACGACCGTGCCGCCCGGGGAATCCGTCGTGGTCCTCCAGTCCATTGTCAGTCGGACCCGCGGAGAGCAATGGGTGTTCCTTGAGTATTCACTGGCCGGTGCCGTGCTCGGCGGACCCACCGGATCGCTCGCGCCGCCGCAAAGCCCGCGCCTGCCCATCACCGGCGCCTTCGTCACGGTCGAGCACCTGGGGCCGGGCGTGTGCCAGGGTCGGCGGGATACGCTCTTGGAGGCGCCGTTGGTGACGCCCGGTGCCCTGCATTCCGGCATCTACCGCTGGAATGCCTCGTGCCCGCTCGAGCCCGGTCACCGTCTGCGCGTACGCGGTGAGACGCCGGCCGGCGAGGTCGTGACGGGTACCACCACGATCCCGGGTGCCAACGGATACGCGATACGTGTCGGAACCACGCAGGCGGCCTTTCCGCTTGATGAGCTCGGCATGAATCGGTTGCGCGATACGCTGCGGATCGGCGTGGACCCGCTGCTGGCGCGCGCGATGCAGATCGAGGTGCGCCGTGCCGAGCGCCAGGAGGACGTGGCGATCTATGTATTCACCGACTCGCTCGGGATATCGTTTGCGGGCAACCTGATTAATCCGTTTGAAAGCGACGGTGGCGAAACCGTGTTCCGCGCGGGACGCTACTATCTGTTGACCGTCGCGGTTACCGACTCCAACTACTACGACTTTATTCGAACGCGCAGCGATCCGATCACCGGTCGGGGGTTCCTGAATCATCTCGAGGGAGGCGTTGGGGTGTTTGGGAGCGTGGAAGCGCAGTCCTGGCTGCTCGCGGTGCGAGCGCCCCAGTCCGACCCCCGGGAGGGACAGTATCACATCGAGGGGAACGCTCGAGGGGCTCCCGTGGACCTCCTGCTGGATGTCTACGTTGATGAGCTGGCCAGCGACTCGACGTCCACGCATTTCTCGGCGTTTGTGGATGGGGAGTTCTATCTCGGAACCGTCCGTCGAAGCGGGGATGGCGTGTTTCTGTCGGGTACCCAGGAGCTCTTCTTTCAGTTTGACGTTTCGACAGTGGATGGCGTCCGTCAAATGGTGGTGCGGGGTGCCCCGGTCGTCACCACCGGAGCCGCGTTTCCGGTCGAGTTCTCCGACGCGAATGACGTCCACGACCTGACGATGCGGCGCGTCCCATAGCGAAGGGGTCCGCGGGGGATTATTCTAGGAGCGCCATGGCCGCCGAACCCCGCAAGTCCAAGTCATTCGATCCGCCCCTGTCGGAGATTCAAGCACGACAGATGGGTGAGCTGGTTCGTGGGGAGGCGCGTTGGGATGTCTTGCTTGAGGTCGCGCGGGACGACTCGATGGGCGGTCTGCGGGGTCGCATTCATTTCGTCGGGGGCAGCCAGCACCGGCTGTCAGGCTGGATCTTCCTGGAATGGGCTGCGAAGGACATCGAGGCGCGATTCAGTGAGTTCAGCGCGCAGGAACTCTGGAACCTCATCAACTCGCTGGGCTGATCTCCCCTTGAAACGCGTATTCCTGCTCGCCGCGGCCAGCCTCGGCGCGCTGGCGCCCGCCGCCGCGCAGGCGCCCGTGGTGGATTCCATTGCCATCATCACGGAGGACATCTTCGCGGATAACGAAGCGGGGAACATCCTGTTCAGCCTGGCCAACGCCCTGCACATCAAGACACGGACGATCGTCGTGCGCCGGGAGCTGCTGTTCCAGACCGGCGCACCGTACGACTCGACCGCCGTGGCCGAGACCGCGCGCAACCTGCGGCGCCTCGGCATCTTCCGGTTGGTCTCGATTGATTCGGTGCGGGTGGATGGCCGGCTCGTCGTGCGCGTGCAGACCGCCGACGGGTGGAGTACGAGCCTCGACATCGGGGCCGGCTCGACGGGCGATCAGTTCACCTGGAACGTCGGGCTCTTCGAGAACAACCTGCTGGGCACCGCGACGCGCGGGGGGGGGTCCTATCGTCAGGAGACGGACCGCACCGCCTGGCGCGTGGCGGGGACGGTCCGTCGGCTGGGCACGTCACGGATTGCGATTGATGGATTCTACGACGACCTGAGTGACGGGTATCGGTGGTTTGGATGGACCGGCGTGCCGTTCCGCGCGCTGCAGGACCCGGGGGCTCTCATCGTGGAGACCGACGGGTCGGATCGCCGTATCCCGACGTACCGGGAGGGTCTGCGGGCCGAGACGTTCCAGGAGCGAGCGGCCGGCCTGCGCCTTACGGCCGGGATGCCGGTGCAACGACACGGGAGCGGCTATGTGCGCGTTGGCCTCGCGGCCATGGTGCGGCGCCACGCGCTCGGGTTCCACGCCGATACGTTGTTGCCCCCGCCGGTCACGGAGGATTCGGTCATCGGCGCCGTCGGGCCCTGGATCGAATGGCTGAGCACGCGCTATCAGGTGGTGCGACACTTCAACGGATTCGGGCGACCGGAAGACCTCGATCTCTCGACGGGTGTGACGCTCGGTTTGTGGGTGGCGCCCGCCCAATTCGGTTATGTGCGAGGTGGACTCGGTCCGGCGCTGCGCGCGCGCACCGCGCTGCCGCTCGGGCCGCACTTTGTGCGTTTCGAAGCCGAGGCCCACGGGCTGTGGACGAGTGACGGACTCGATTCGGCTACGGTCATCGGGCGGTTCACGCTTGGCGTGCGGCCGGCCGAGCGGCATAGCACCGTGCTGCATGTCCAGGCGGGCGCTGAGCAGCGGCCGGTCCCCAGTCTGGAGTTTGACCTGGGGAGTCGGCGCGGGCCGCGCGCGTTCCAGGCCCACAGCTTCACGGGCGACCGCATGTTCTGGGGCACGCTCGAACACCGATGGTTCATCGCCGACAACTTGGGTCGGCTACTGGGTGTGGGGCTCGCGGCGTTTGCGGATTTCGGCGGGGCGTGGTTCGACGGCGATACGCCGCGCACCGGTGGCGATGTGGGGTTGGGGCTTCGCCTCGGGCCCAGTCGGGCGAGCGGGTTGAACGTCGGGCGATTCGACCTCGCGTGGCGTTGGGGCGACGGCGTCGGGTCGAACCACTGGGTGTTCAGTTTTGGACGGGCGTTCGTGTTCTAGCGAATCACCGAGAACCAAGGTATGATCGCGACATGCGGTACTTCAGGCGCGTCTGGGTTCTGGTAATGGTGGGCGGGTTAAGAACACGGTCGTGCCGTACGGCGGTCTTCGGGTGATGCAGGTCGTACCGGTTGCCGAGGGCGCAGTCTCGGATTCGCCGACCGTTGGCGGGTACTTTGGCGTTCGCCTGGGGTCGCGCGATCTGGGCATCAGCCCGGAGGTGGGTGTTTTCTATGATCGACCGGCTCTTGCGCTGCGTACCGGCAACGTGGTCGCCGTGTTTTCGATCTCGGTGCATGGCGAGCGCCTGATCAACGTACTCCGGGGTCGGCCATGGGCCGCTACTCCTTCACCTCGATCTTGACCCCGCGGGTCTTGAGCGACGACTCGATGTTCACCTTGTCCACCGATTTCATATACGCTTCCTGCGGCTCGATGATCTTCTGATCCACGAGGTTGAGCAGGGAATCATTCATCGTGATCATGCCGAGTTTTTTGTTGGTCTGCAGGATGGACGGGAGCTGGAACGACTTGCCTTCACGGATCAGGTTGGCCACCGCGCCAATCGAGAGCATGATCTCACGAGCCGGCACGCGCCCGCCGCCGATCTTCTTGCACAGCACCTGCGCCACCACCCCCTTGAGCGACTCGGACAGCATCACGCGGATCTGTTCCTGCCGATCGGCCGGGAACTGGTCAATGATGCGGTCCACGGTGCTGACGGCCGTCGTGGTATGGAGCGTTCCGAACACCAGGTGGCCCGTCTCGGCCGTCTCGATGGCGATGGCCACGGTTTCCAGATCACGCATCTCGCCGATCAGGACGATATCGGGGTCTTCACGCAGGGCGGCACGCAACGCGCGCTTGAATGACTGCGTATGGCTGCCCACCTGCCGCTGCGTGACGATGCACCGCTTGTTGGGATGGACGAACTCAATGGGATCTTCAATCGTGATGATATGGTCGGTGCGCGTGCGGTTGACCAGGTCAATCATGCCGGCGAGCGTCGTGGACTTGCCGCTGCCGGTGGGGCCGGTCACCACCACGAGACCTTTGGTGAGGTAGCAGAGCTTCTGGACTTCAGGCGTGATGCCCAACTGATCCGCCGTGAGGATCTCGGTCGGGATGACGCGAAACACCCCGGCGGGTCCCATACGGTCGCGCAGGGCGTTGGCGCGGAACCGCGCGACGCCAATGATCTCGTAGGCGTAGTCCGTGTCGTTGGTCTCCGCATACTCCGTCTTGTTCCGGTCCGGCATGATCGAGCCGATCAGTCCGTCAATGTCCTCGCGGGTGAGCGCTGTCTTGTCCGTCCCGCTCTTGAGTTCGCCGTGAATGCGGTACGTGGGCGGCAGGCCTACCCGGAGGTGCAAGTCGGACCCTTCAGATTCCACCAGATGGCGGAGCAGGTCCTGCATCTTCTCCTCGGCGGCGGCAATGGCATGCAGGTCGCGCGCCACGACGGACGGACGCGTCGGTTTCTCCTGGGCTGCTTCCATCAGCAGGGCCTCCGCGGGCATCGAGATGGCGGCCGTGGACCGGCGAGGTTTGGCGGGCGCGAGTACGGCCTTCACTTGGTCGCCGGTGCGGTCCACCTCGACGTCCACACGACGGCTGTCCTCGCCGTAGAGATACCCGAATGCCAGGCGACCCTCCCCACCGTCGAGTTGGGGTCGCATGCCTTCGGGCATGATCTCCCGCACCAACGCAAGGATCTGTGGGGCGCCGACCGGGTCCTTTGAGACCGGCCGCGGCTGGCCGCCGATTTCGAGGATCACCGGCTGGCCGGAGGTGAGTTGCAGGCTGGCGGCCTGCTTGTCGAACATGGCCTGAAGGAACCGATCAAGAGCTGGCATAGGGAGCCGAATCTACGCATGGGCGTCGCGGGCGGAAGGG
>JBBDNM010000085.1:0-10933 GCA_040877595.1 Gemmatimonadales bacterium
CTCCCGGCCGGGGTACTCAACTAACCGAGCCTCCGGAAAAGCCGGGGTGGTTCAGTGGAAGCGTGACGGCGGAGACAAGGACGGTGCCGAAGCGCGTCGTGCCCTCCATGCTGGAATAAGAGTCGCCTCCAAAGGTCAGGAGGCTGAACCCGGCGCCGACATCAAGAGATGTCCGGCTGTCATGAGCGGTGACGCGCACCAGCAACCTCAGACTGCCGGCCGTGATGCTAGCGGAGGTATCGGTCGTCACGGCGGTGCCGGACCTGGAGAGGATGGCGGTGGTTCCGCTCGGTGCATGGGCCAGATGCGCTTCTACGCCGAGACGCCTACTGAGCCGGATGGCGCCGCGTGCGCCCACGAGCATGGTGGTCTTCTGCCTCAGGGAGAACTGAAACAGAATATCGTTGCAGACGAGCTCAGTTTCACAGAACTGTTGAGTGACAGGTTGGTCAATCACGTCGGCGGTCGGGGCATATAGGCCAACAATCGGTGCCAGCTCCACCCTCGCCTGCCCAGACAGGGGTTCTACCTGTAGTAAGACGGGCAGAATGCCACAGATGGCCAGAACGCCACCGATGGCCGGTCGGATGAACGGCGGTCTCATCGGCGGCTTCATGCTACCTCGGGTTGCGGCAGCTGGCCTGCGGTGGTCGCAACTTGCGCGAACACAAGCACCGCTCCCGCTACCAGGCAACGACAAAGAGTTCGCATGGCCATCGTACCAGATGACGTGGCGAAGGTTCCGCAGAATCTTCGCTCTTCCGACCACCCACGCTGTGCACGAAAGCCGCCCGCGCATTTCACCCCACCAGGCGGCCCGTTGACCACAGCATACTGCAGGCCTAGCACAGCCTCGCAGTTCCGGCGCGATCCTTACGACCGGGATACCGCAGGACGTCAGTTCTCCCCACCGACTCCCTCACCAGATCCTGCGAGACCGCACGCTCCCCATGATCCTGTGCCGCCCCTGAAGAACACTTCACGCTCGCTTCAGCGACTCCCGCACTGCCAAGTCGCAATGTGCGCTCCATGCGCTACACGACACCCCTGCTCGCCCTGCTCCTGGCCGTCGTACCAGCAGTCCATGCGCAGTCCGCGTTGGTGGTGACGGCAGGAGTGGAACGATACGACCAGCGCGATGCGCTCGCGTCGCCGCTCCGCTACGGCGGCGCGGCACCATCGCTGACCGCCGCATGGCGGCGCGATGGCCGCACGGCCAGTGGCATCGAGCTCACTCTCAGCCGGCTACGCCTGACGCCCAACATGTCGGGATCCGCCACGCACTTCATCGACGCCTGGGCGGGCGCATTCGCAGCGCACTGGTTGCGTTGCGGCGCGGAGGACGGCTCCAGCGCACTGTGCCTCGGCGCCCGACTCGACGCCTTCCTGTCCATGCGGCAGCAAACCTACCGACCGGACGTCCCGACCGAGCTGTACGGCGATCTCATCGCCGGACTGGAAGCCGCCGTGGCCTGGACGTGGCGGCCGGCGCCACAGCACGCGCTTCGCCAAACGCTGTCCGTACCAGTCGCCTCAGCGGCGGTTCGTACACCGTATACGGGCGCCAAGTATATCCCTCCCATCGCGCTCGGCGGCCCGGGCCGGCTCGTCGGCCTGCGGTACGAGGCCGAGTACACGCGCGCCGTCGGCCGAAACGTCGCCTTGGGCAGCCGCTATGTCTTTCGCACCTTCCGCTATCCCGACCCGCGGAGCTTCAAGGTCGTGAGTCACCGGCTCAGCGCGGTCCTCCGTGTCGGTGGGACGACGCCGTGAGACGCCTTGGAGTCGCCGCCCTCACGCTCGCCCTGGGCTGCGCTGACCTGCTCCTGGAGCCGGACCCGCCGAACGATCCAATGGCGCTGTTCGACGAGCTGTGGATGGAGTTCGACCGGTATTACTCGCACTTCGAGATCAAGAACATCGATTGGGCGGCAGTGGGCGCCGAACATCGCACCCACATCACGCCGACCAGCACGGATGCGCAGCTCTTCACCCTCCTGTCCGACATGCTCGACGTGTTGCAGGACGGCCATGTCAACCTCTGGACGCCGATCGGCACATACGAATGGGATGGGTGGTTCGCCCCGTACCCTGAAAGCTTCGTCGCGGCACGCACCAACCAGTACCTGACCAGCGCAGGTGTCGCCGCAGGAGGTGTCCGCTGGGGACATATCGGGGCTGACGTCGGCTACATCCACATCGCTACGTTCGAAGACCCCAGAATGGTCGCCGAGTTCGATGACGCGCTCGCCGCGCTATCAGGCGTGAGGGGAATAGTCGTCGACGTGCGGCACAACGGCGGAGGGAGCAGCACGCGTGCGGCAACCATCGCCAATCGCTTCGCGGATGCCGCCTATCACTATCAGACAGTCCGGTACCGCAACGGCCCCTCCCACACCGATTACACACCTCCGCGCCAGGATTCCGTGCGGCCTGATCGGGTCGCCTGGCGCGGACCCGTAGTGCTCCTGACCAATCGCCGCGTGTTCAGCGCCGCGGAGACGTTTGTCCTGGCCATGCGCGTGCTGCCGCAGGTGATCGTGGTCGGCGACACGACCGGCGGCGGATCCGGAAATCCAATCACGCGCGAGCTGTCGAACGGGTGGGTGTACAGGGTGCCGCGCTGGATCGTCAGGACTCCCGAGGGCAACACCTACGAAGGCGTAGGGCTGGGCCCTGACGTGTGGGTGCAGTTCGATCCCGCGGACGCAAGCGTCAAGGGGGATCCGATTCTCGATACGGCCCTGATACACCTCGCGCGTTGACTGTCGTTGCACGTCGCACGCTACGCCAAACGCCCGCTGATCGCCGTCACGGGATCCAATCCCGGCGTCCAGACGGGGCTAGTGATCAACCAGAGCACAGGCATCGTCTGTGTGGTCCTGTCCACCACGTGGGGGACGAGGTAACGCCCGGTGTGACGTCAAGGCTCATCGATCAGGGCTCGTGCACGATCCAGTACTGGATCGCGGCGAGCGACCCGGTCCTCTGGAGTTGCTGGCACATGAACATCGGGTGGGATGCCCTGACCCTCAATCACGATGCCGTCCGCAGTGCGGGCCAGCCAGCGAGAGGTGCTGAACCGCCACCCCTCCAGCAGGTCATGACGCCCAGGATTCCCTGTGGCCCCGCCCGTGGTATCGCCCATGATCGTCACGTTGGGCAGTTCCCGCATGGCTGCGATGAAGGTCTCATTACTGGAGTACACGCCGCGCCCGGACAGCACAACGACTCGGCCGGCAAACGTCCAGGGCCCGCGGGGGCGCAGGGTGCGCAACACAGGGTTCCCGAAATCATCGTGGTTCCGCCCATCGCGAAACTGATACGACTCGACCACGACTGATGACGCGGTGAAGCGTCCGGCAACGTCGAGCGCGAGCTCATCCGACCCACCACCATTCGGCCGAACATCGAGAATGAGTCCCGGCGCGGCTCGAAAACGCTCCAGAATGCCGTCCACCTGTGCCGCCGTGAACTGGTCGCGGTTCCACGCGGCCATCAGGATATACGGAACCCCCGCGATGCGTGCGTATCCCAAGTTGGGCGCTACCTGCGTCCATCCCGCGCCCGCCAGCGAAGCGCGCCAGACGTCGAGATCCCAGTTCACGAACGCGACTGGTGTGTACGTGGGCACGTGCCGCCCGGTGGGCGACGTGAAGAACACGTGGACGTCCCTGAGCGGCGCGGCGAGTTTTGCAAGGAGCGCAACCAATTCCGTCGCGTCCTGGACTGCGGCCACTTGAGGGCGAAACTCAGCGCGTAGCGCGTCCCAATCCACGCCCTTTACGCCAAAGTAGGGGTAGGTCCGATCCAGAGTTTCCCAGAACCGATCAAAGCCGCGGGAAAAATCGTCGGGCCCCAACGTCCGCGACCCGCAGATGAGGGTCGCCACGAGTGGTATCAGGACCAACCGTCGCATCTTCTCCTCAGTCGCAACAATGACTACGCTACGCTAGTACGGTCGCGCCCGAACGACAAGGCGGAACTTCATCCGGCCCTGCGGGGTGGTGGGTGAACGCGGCGGCCTATCGGACGCATGAGGAGTGAATGCAGTCGCTCCGGACTTCCGGCGGTACGATGACCGCCTACAGCCGCGCATCCCCCCAATCCGGATGGTTGATGAGTTGATCACTATCTGATCATTCAGAGGTCATCACTCGTCAATTGCCAATCAAGCAGATCGCCTTCACGGCACCTCCCTCACCCAGATATTCCGAAACCGCACCCGCTCCCCATGATCCTGCAGCATGATCGGCCCGCGCGGCGGGTGGGGCGCGTATTCCGCTTGGCGCCGATGCGTGGTGGCGCCCCTCAGGCGCACGGCGTCGTGTACCAGCACCCCATTGTGAAAGACCGTCATCACGGCTGAGTCGGCGACCGTGCCGTCCGCATGGAATCGCGGGGCGCGGAAGATGATATCGTAGGTCTGCCACTGGCCCGGTGGGCGACTCACGTTTACCAACGGCGGGTACTGCCCATAGATGGCCGCGGCCTGGCCGTCCGGATACGTGTCGTTGCCGTGCGAGTTGAGGACCTGGATCTCGTACCGGCCCATGAGAAAGACACCGCTGTTGCCGAAGTTCTGGCCATCTCGCCCTTCGGTCGGCGCCATCCACTCGATGTGGAGCTGGACATCGCCGAACTCGGCGCGTGTCTGGAGACTGCGTGCGCCCGGCACCACTTCCAGTACGCCATCCACCGCGCGCCAGCGCGCCGCACTGCTGTCGACATGCCACCACGCGTCCAGCGACGCGCCATCGAACACCACGTGGGCGTGGGTGGGCGCCGGGACCGCCGCGCCCGCCGGCGCGGGGGTCACGATCGGCGGGCGCGGCCGGTCCATCGCGTGGACGGGCCACGCACTCGCTTGCAGGGCCACCAGAAGGGTGATCATGGACGCCACGTCCCTCGGGCCACCTTGGGGATGTACCGGCTCAGGTTCTTGCCGGGGAACCGAATGGTCTTGCCCTGCTCGGCACTCTGGTACGCGGTCATCAAGACGCGTACCACCTGGAGCCCGTCGTCGAACGTCAGCTGCGGTTTCTCTTTCCCGAGGAACGCGCGCACGAAGTGCCGGTTCTCGGCTTCGTACCCGTAGGCGACCGCTTCGTCGGCCACCACGGGCATCAACCCCATCTCGGCGTTCTGTTTTTCGACCAGGTCTTCGCCAGCCCGACCCCTCACTTCGCGCGAGAAGAACAGGTTCAACCCGGTATCGAGCGTGTCCCATTTCATGGAATACTCGGGACCGAGCAGTTCCGATGACAAGCGCAGCCCGGCGCCGACGAAGCTCCATGAGGTGGTCGCCTCGCCGAGCACCGTGAGGCCTTCGGGCGTTTCGAACTCAATCGTGAGGGACGCAAAGTCTTCGGATGGCGCGCGCCCGTAGTCCACGCCCATGGTCTTCTTCAACCGGCGTTTGTATTCAGGACGCGTCCACTTGAGCGAGGCGATGTGTCCGGTTATGGCCTTGGGCTTGACGGTCTTGAGCGGGTCACCCGGCTTGGTGAGCAGGTGCCAGACCACGAGCGCCGAGTGACACATCATGTCGTTCAGCACGCCACCGCCCTGCAGGTTACCCCTCCAGAACCAGGGCATGTGGGGTCCGGCGTGCTCCTCGGCCGCGCGCGCCAGGTAGGGCCGGCCTGTGAGCGACGCCCCGCGCGCCCAGAGCAGCTCGCGACCGCGGGTGATCTGCGGCGCGAACACTTGATTCTCGAGGTAGCCGTGTTTCAAGCGGACCGACTTGACCAGCCGAGTGACTTCCTCGGCCTCGGCTACGTTGCGCGCCAGCGGTTTCTCACACGCAATGCCTTTGAGCTTCCCGCGACCACGGGCGATGGTGTCCACGATGGCGCGCACGTTGGCGATGCGGGCATGATTGGGCCCACACAGCCAGATGGCGTCCATGGCCGGGTCGGCCACCATCGCGGCGATCGACCGGTATGCCCTGGCTTCGCCCACATCGAGCGTCCTGGCGAGTTTCGCCGCCGAACCGGCGTTCCGTTGATTGGGACTCCAGACGCCGCGGATCTCGGCGTCGCGCACGCCACGAAACGCCTGGAGGTGGAAGCGGGCGTTGAAGCCCGAACCGATGATGCCGATGCCGAGGGGTCCGGTCATGTCGTCATCACCTCGATGGTGGCGGAATGTCCCGGCGCAGCGGCCAAGCGAGCATCGCAAGTAATCAACGGCGCGTCGAGCGCTTCGGCAAGCGCGATGTAGGCACCGTCATACGCGGTGAGGTTGTGGCGCAACTCCCAGATGCGGGGCGCCAGATCACGATGCCCGTGGCGGCGGATCGGCAACTGCAGGAAATCCTTCAAGGCCAACTCGGCCTGGTGTACAGGCGTTCGACTCGCCTCCACCAGGCGCCGAAGGGTTGCCAACACCTCCAGGTCCAGTATCTCGGGCGCTTGAACCTGGCCCGCCGCCTGCCTGACCCGGTCAGTGACCGCCTCGTGCCATCGTTCGCCAATCAGATACTCGACGGCGGCCGACGCGTCGAGGACAATCAACGGCTGTCGCGCTCGCGGCGGATGATGTCCGCCGGGCGTTCTGCGACCACCATCGGCGGGCGGCTGCGGATGCGCGCCGTGATCTCGTCCCACGTTGGCTCTTCCGCCATGCGACGCACCCCGTCGAGCAGGTACGCCGAGAGCGACTTGCCTTGCTGCGCTGCCCGCGCCTTGAGCGTGCGGTGAATCGCTTCCGGCACATGCCGGATCTGGATCATCTTTGACATGTGCTGAACATGCTTGCATGTTGTGCACATGTCAACCATCGCCATGGCTTTCCTCGCCCAGATTTCCGCCCTGATGCCCCAACCGGCATCAGTCACGCCCCAACCCGGCACCTTGGCCCTCACGGCGGCCTTCGAGGTCACCCTGGTGGGCGCCGAGACCCCTCGGCTGGAACGCGCGCTTGAACGATTCCGCACCCGGCTCGCACAACAGACCGGCATCCCGCTGGGGTGGAACGTCCCGGACTCGGTGCCGTCCCAGACGCTGTCCGTGCGGGTGGACGACGTGACAGGGCCCTACCCTGTCCTGGGGGACGATGAGTCGTATGCGCTCACCGTGACACCGACCGGCGCTATGCTGCACGCCCCGACGGAGTGGGGCGCCCTGCACGGGCTCGAAACCTTCCTCCAGCTGGTGCATTGGGGACCCACGGGCTTCCAGGTCGAGGCCGTCCGCATCGCCGATCAGCCTCGCTTCCCGTGGCGCGGGCTCAATCTCGATGTGGCCCGCCACTTCATGCCGCTGGAAAACGTGCTGCGCACGCTCGACGGCCTGGCCGCGGTCAAGATGAACGTGCTGCACTGGCACCTGAGCGAAGACCAGGGATTCCGCATCGAAAGCCGAGTGGCGCCGCGCCTGCATACGTACGGGTCGGATGGGCTGTACTACCCGCAGGACCAGATCCGTCACGTCGTCGAGTACGCCGCCGATCGTGGCATCCGCGTGGTGCCCGAGTTCGACGTGCCCGCCCATACGGTCGCCTGGCTGGTGGGCCACCCGGAGATCGCGGCAGGCCCCGGGCCGTTTCAGATCATCCGTCGCTGGGGCGTGTTTGACCCCGTGATGGACCCGACGCGCGACACGACGTACGCGTTCCTCGATGCCGTGTTTGGCGAGATGGCCACCCTGTTCCCCGACCGGTACTTCCACATCGGTGGCGACGAGGTCAACCAGACGCAATGGAACGCGAACCCCGCCATTCAGCAGTACATCCGGGCCAACAACCTCACGGATAACCACGGCTTGCAGGCGCATTTCAACCAGCGGTTGCTGAGCATCCTGCAGGGGCATGGCAAACGCATGGTTGGATGGGACGAAATCTTTCATCCGGCACTGCCGACCGACATCCTGATCCAATCGTGGCGCGGGCAGCGCTCGCTCGCGGCGGCCGCGCGCGCGGGTTATCAGGGCATCCTGTCGTCCGGGTTGTATCTCGACCTGTACTACTCGGCCGGCCAGCACTACCAGGTGGACCCGCTCGCGAACGAAACGGCCGACTTGACGGCGGCCCAGCAGGCGCTCGTGCTGGGCGGCGAGGCCTGCATGTGGGCCGAGTTCGTCACACCGGAGATTCTCGACCATCGCGTCTGGCCGCGGGCCGCCGCGATTGCCGAGCGGCTCTGGTCGCCGGCGGTGATCAACGACGTGGACGACATGTATCGTCGGCTGGCGGTGCAAAGTGCGCGGTTGGAGTGGATCGGGCTCACGCACCGCACGGGAGCTCGGCGCATGCGGGAGCGTCTGGCCGCGGGCGCGCCGATGGATGCCATCGAAGTCCTCGCGTCCGCGGTCGAGCCCGTGAAGGGCTACCGCCGGCACCGCTACCAGACGTACACGCAGCAGACCCCGCTCAACCGGATGGTGGACGCGATTCCCTCCGACAGCGATGCGGCCCGGCGGTTCCGCCAACTCGTGGACCGCTTTCTTGCCGATCGGGAGAACGAGCCGGGCGTGGATTCGATTCTGGTCCAGTTGAACGCGTGGCAAGATCAGTACGTCACACTGCGGCCGTGGTTCGCGCGGTCGTCAGGATTGGCCGAGCTGGAAGTCACCTCCCGCACACTGTGGGTGTTGGCGCAGCAGGGGCGCTGGGCGCTGGGGGCCGCGGATCAACCGCCACCGGAGGAACCGATTGATGCGGTGTTGGAGCAGGCACCCGCTGAACTACTGATCGTAGCGGCTGAGGGGATACGACAACTGATGGAAGGGTTGAAGCGTTGAAGGGAACACGTGTTCCCCTGAACGCTTCATCGCATTCAGAACCTCCGTCGCGCCGGATTGCACGCAATCCATGGCCGCGGCTGGCCCGTCTGCGGATTCACCGGGAGCACGGCCCGGTCGCGCGGCACGCGCTCGGGATCTTCGGAGGCCATGTAGGCCAGCATGGCCGCGAGGGTCGCGTTGTTCTTGAGATCGTCGAAAATGATCTTGTCGTATGTGTCGCGATCGGTATGCCACGTGTACTGGCGGTAGTCGGGGTAGTGCGACTGCAGGCGCCAGCCCGGCGCGCCATGGCAGAGGAACGACACGTGATCACTGCCACCCAGTTCCTGCGGGCCCGGCAGGTCGAGCGTGATGTGCCGGCTGATCTCGGTCGGGATCGCGCCGACCCAGCGTTGCAGGTGCGCGCCGGCCGCTGAGAGCCCCTGCGCCTGGATGTAATCAATCCGCCAGGTGCCGTTATCCTGGTTGAACACGGCCTGGAGGTTGGTGACGATGTCCGGGTGGTCTTCGGTAAAGGCGCGGGAGCCGATCAGGCCCTGCTCTTCCCCACCCCAGTGTCCCACGAGGATGGTGCGCCGTGGGTTCGGATAGGTGGCGCGGAGGATCCGCATGGCTTCGAGCATGGTGATCGTGCCCGTGCCGTTGTCCGTGGCGCCGGTGGCACCAGCCCACGAGTCGAGGTGGGCGGAGAGAAGGACATATTCATTGGGCAGCTCGCGCCCGCGGATCTCCCCGATCACGTTGAACGCGGGGACAGTGCCCAGGTCTTCGGCTTCAGCCACCATCCGCACGCGGGGTGCCCACCCACTCGACGCCATGCGGTGCAGCAGGCCGTAGTCTTCGCAGCTCAGGTCCAGGCTCGGCACGCGCTGGGTGTTGGCGGCGAACACCTTGTTGACGCCCCAACCCTGCGACCACTGGGACTGGAACACGGCGACTGCGCCCGCCTCCTCGAGCCGTGCATGCAGGCGCTGTCCGCCGCCAAGCGCCTGAGCCGATGCCGCAAAGGCGCGCTGGCGCCGGGTGCGCTCGGCCCCGAGCTGAGCGTACGTCTCGGGAGTCGCCAGGCGCTCCACGGACTGCGGTTCACGACAGCTCATCTCGGATGGCCCCAGCAACACGATCTTGCCGCGCACCGTGCCGATCCATGCGTTGGCCGACACCTGGTCCGTCAGTTCCGGCACGTGCGCCACCTCGGCCTCAATCGGGCCTGCGGCGCCGGGACTCCACGCCAGGATGGTCGCATCGAGATTCTGGACGCGCGGCGACGTGAGTGTGAGACTCGCATGTCCCCCACGCCACCCACGCCACGTCCCGTACTCCTCGCGGCGAACCGTGATGCCCCACTCGGCGTACAGGCGCTGCAGCCAGTCGGACGCGGCCGTGTAGCCCGGGCTGCCGTTCAGGCGTGGTCCGATCGAGTCCATCAGGACGTGGGCCAGGCGAGCCGCCTGCGACCGCTCGGTCATGCCTTCGGCCCACATGGCACGAAGGACAGGATTGTCTTGGGGAAGGGTTTGAGCGGCCAGCGGGGTGACCGTGAGAACGGCAACTGCAAGGGCCAAGCGATGCATGAACGACTCCGATACCATGCGGGGGTTAACGCATAAACATCCCGACGCCGCCCCACCCAAACTACGACAATGATCAGCCGGGGGCCGTGAATCTCATAGAAGACCCGATGGTCACCATGGCGCCTCCGATCGAGATCCGTGCCCGGAGCTCCTGCTCCCTTCGTTTGCGTCAGGCTGCTAGTAGCGCACCCCAAGCTTCGCCAACTGCTCCGGCGGGCACCCGTTCCACTCGTACGCCGTGTTCCCCATGAACTGGAGATCCTCAACGCCGAGTTGGGACGACCAGAAGCCGGAGGCCGTGAAATCCCGGACCATCGTGAAGAAGGCGACCCCGTGGCTCATCTCCGGCCGCGCCCGCCCCGGGAAGGCAATGTCGTCCAGGATCTGGCGGCGCTGGGCCTCGGTGGTCGCGATGAACCGCCCGCCAAACCGTTCCTGACTTTCGTCATCCAGCCACCCGAGTCCCCCACGCATCGCCACCCCACCATCGTTCCGCTCGGCCAGCAGGAAGTCCATGAACTCGGGTACGCCGGCGTCGGTCGCCGAGCCCGAGCGCCCGTCGCGCGGAATGATCAGGTCCACCAGCACGCGGATGGATTCCCACTCGTGCGA
>JBBDNM010000086.1:0-10856 GCA_040877595.1 Gemmatimonadales bacterium
TCCCGATCTCAAGCGGCGGATTCGCATGGCGGCCGAAGCTGAAGAAAAAGAGAGTTACGAAAACCGCATGAACGCCGAGTGGCTCGAAGCCCTCGCCCGACTCGGGACCGACTGGCACAAGCCGTTTCTTGAGACGGCACCCTACCTGGTGGTGGTGTTCAAGGAATCGTACGGCCAAGGCGAGGCAGGGAAGGTCACCAACTACTATGTCAACGAGTCCGTCGGGATTGCCTGCGGGCTGTTCATCGCCGCCCTCCACTATATGGGCCTCGCGACGCTGACCCACACGCCGAGCCCGATGGGATTTCTCTCCGCGCTGCTGCGCCGCCCGCCCAACGAGAAGCCGTATATTCTCTTTCCTGTGGGCTACCCGGCACCGGACGCCACCGTCCCCGCGATTGAACGCAAGCCGCTCGATGAGGTCGTGCAATGGAACGCTGGCTGACGGTCGTCCTCCTCGCCACAACGGCGTGTACAGTTCAGATCGATGATCGCTCGGCCAGCCAGGTCAACGATGACTCGGTGGGCGAAGACGTGGTACGCGCCACGATCGAGCGCTATTACGACGCGTTCTCGCGGCTCGACTCCGCCGCGTTTCTTGCGCTCTTCTGGCCGGGTGCCGATGTCACCACCGCGTGGCAGGCGCCCGGGGCCGACAGCGTCGCGATCATGATCATGCCGGTCGAACAGTTCGTGGCGCAGTGGGCCGAGGGCCCGGGCAGTCAACCCATCTTTGAAGAACGCATGGAGCAGGCCGCCATCCGCCTGCGCGGCGATCTGGCGCAGGCGTGGGTGCGGTACACCGCTCGCTTCGGCGATTCGACCCACGCGGATGAGTGGAGCGGCATTGATGCGTTCACCCTTATGCGTGTCGGCGCCGCATGGCGCATCGTGGAACTCGCCTTTGCGGCCGAGCCCTAGCATGCGCGACCGCTTCCGCGCCCACCTCACCGACGCCCGGCTCTTCCCCGAGCCCGGCCTGGCGTTGGTTGCGGTATCCGGTGGCCCAGACTCCATCGCCCTGCTCCGGCTCTTGACCCAAGTCGCTGGAGACTTGGGGCTCACGCTCGAGGTCGCTCATGTGGATCACGGCATTCATCCAGACAGTGCCGCGTGGGCCGGGGCGGTGACGGCGCTCAGCGCATCGCTCGGCGTGCCCGTGCATGTCGAACAGCTGCACTTGGGCGCCGGTGCCAGCGAAACCGTCGCCCGCGACGCACGGCACGCGGCGCTCGAGCGCCTGCGCCAGGCGCGCGCTGCCCGCTACATCGTGACGGCGCACCACGCGGACGACCAGGTCGAAACGGTGCTGTTCCGCGCGCTGCGCGGCTCGGCCCCGGCCGGCCTCGCGGGGATTCCGGCGGTGCAGGGGGCGCTCGTGCGGCCCTTGCTGCCGTTCCGCCGCGACGACCTCGCGCCGTATGCCGCAGGCGCCGTCACCGATCCGGCCAACGCGGATCCCGCGCACGACCGGTCGTGGATTCGCGCGGTCGTGTTGCCGCTGCTGCGGGAACGTTTCGGCGGCCGCGTGGACACCAACCTGCTCGACCTCGCGCGCCATGCGGCCGAGGATCGCGCCGCCTGGGACCTGGCGACCGCGCTCGTCCCCGGTCTGCGGGCGGAAGTCGAGCAGGGCAGCGTGCGCGTGAATCGTGAGGCGGTGGCCCGATTGCCGGCCCCACTGGCCGCGCAGATCCTGCGCACGCTCGCGCGTCAGGCCGGTTTGACGCTCCGACCCCGGCACGCCGCGCGCCTGGTGGTCTTTGCCGGTGGGGTTGAAGGGGGGCGGTCCTTGGAACTCGGCCAGGGCATTGCGGCCGACCGGCGGAACGGGATCCTGCATCTGCACGCCGCGAACGCCTGAAATCGGGTTGCCGCCCGCCTCGAAGGCGGGTATCATAAGATATTGTCCCACGCCAACTTGGCACCCCCTGCCGGACGCGCCGCCCTGATGCACACCGAGGCTGAAATCCTGAAGCGCACCGGCGGTCGTCCTGTGGAGGGCGTGGTGTATGACGCCGAGAGACTCGCCGCGCGTGTTCGGGAACTTGGGGCCGCCATCACGGCGTATTACCCAGACGGGGAGTTACTGGTACTCGGTCTGCTCAAGGGAAGCTTTATCTTCCTGAGCGACCTGGTGCGCAGCATTCTCCGCCCGCACCAGGTGGATTTCCTGGTCGCGGTGTCGTACGGGGCGGGCACGAAGTCGAGCGGGGACGTGCGGTTGGTCTATGATCCCGAGACGATCCTCGAGGGTAAGCACATTCTGCTCGTCGAAGACGTCGTGGATTCGGGCAACACGCTGAATCGCTTGATGCGATTGCTCCGGACGCGGGGGCCGGCAAGTCTCGAGATCTGCGCGTTGCTGCACAAGCGCATCGCCACGCACCTCGAACGGGAACCGCAGTTTGTGGGGTTTGACGCGCCAAACAAGTTCCTGGTGGGGTATGGGTTGGATCATGCGGAAGATTTTCGGCATTTGCCGTTCATAGCGAACCTGAAGGAATAGTCATGGCCGAGCGCCAGCCGCCTGATGGCGGAAAAGAGGGAAAACGCACCGTGAGCCAGACCAGCCGCACGCTGATGTTCTGGCTCCTGCTGGTCTTGCTGCCTCTCGCGATCTATCAGATGATGAGCGCGAATCGGCAGGATTTCATCGAGATCCCGTATTCGGAGTTCAGCCGCCAGCTCGAACGCGACAACATTGCGTCCGTGGAGATCACGCGGGGCGAGTTCATCAAAGGCGAGTTCAAGGGCGCCATCACCGCGCGTGACCGGCGTGTGGAGCGGTTCCGCACCGTGCTACCCATCCGTGATTCTGAAATGATCCTGCAGCGCATCGAGGCGAAGGACGTCCCGATCCGCGCCAAGGAACCCAGCACCCCGTTCGGCACGCTCTTTCTGCAATGGCTGCCCATTCTGCTCATCATCGGACTCTGGCTGTTCTTCTTCCGCCAGATCCAGGCGGGCGGCAACCGCGCGTTCTCGTTCGGCAAGTCCAAGGCCAGGCTGTTCACGGCGGATACGCCCAAGGTCACGTTCGCCGATGTTGCCGGAGCGGACGAAGCCAAGGTCGAACTCGAAGAGATCGTCGAGTTCCTGAAAGACCCACAGCGCTTCCAGCGCCTGGGCGGCCGCCTGCCCAAGGGCGTCCTGCTGGTGGGACCGCCGGGAACCGGGAAGACCCTGCTCGCGCGCGCCATTGCCGGCGAAGCGGCCCGTCCGTTCTTCTCGATGTCCGGTTCCGATTTTGTCGAAATGTTTGTCGGTGTGGGCGCCTCGCGCGTGCGTGACCTGTTTGAACAGGGCAAGGCGCACGCGCCCTGCATCATCTTCATTGACGAAATTGACGCCGTGGGCCGGCACCGAGGCGCGGGACTGGGCGGCGGACACGACGAACGCGAGCAGACCCTGAATCAGCTGCTGGTCGAGATGGACGGGTTTGCGTCCAACGAGGGCGTCATCCTCATTGCCGCCACCAACCGACCTGATGTGCTCGATCCGGCGCTGCTGCGCCCGGGCCGCTTCGATCGGCAGGTGGTGGTGGACATGCCCGACGTGCGCGGCCGCGAGATGATCCTCAAGGTGCACGCCCGCGAGAAGCCGCTGTCGCGCGACGTGAATCTCACCACGATCGCCAAGGCGACCCCCGGCATGGCCGGCGCCGACCTGGCCAATATCGTAAACGAAGCGGCGTTGCTGGCCGCCCGCCGCGGCAAGCCGCACGTCGAGATGCAGGACTTCGAGGACGCGAAGGACAAGGTGATGCTCGGTGTCGAACGCAAGAGCATGGTCCTGACCGATGAAGAAAAGAAGCTCACGGCGTACCACGAGGCGGGCCATGCGATCGTGAGCGTCCGTATGCCGGGCCTCGATCCCGTGCACAAGGTGACCATCGTCCCGCGCGGACGCGCCCTCGGCCTCACGTTCACGCTGCCCGAAGAAGACCGGCACAACTACACCAAGGAGTACATCCGCGGGAAGCTCGCCATGATGTACGGCGGGCGGGTGGCCGAAGAGATCATCTTCGGGGCGGACAAGGTCACCACCGGTGCGGCGCAGGACATCATTCAGGCCACCGAACTCGCGCGCCGCATGGTGACCCAGTTCGGCATGAGCGATGCGATCGGTCCGATTGCCGTCGGCGATCGCGAGCACCAGGTGTTCCTCGGTCGCGAGATTTCGCATCGCCACGAAGTGAGCGAGAAGACGGCCGAGTTGGTGGATGCCGAGGTCAAGCGCATTCTCGATGACGCGCTGCGCCGCGCCCGCGATACCCTGCAATCCGACATGGACTTGCTCCATCGGATGGCCGGGGCGTTGCTCGAGCGGGAGACGCTCGATCGGGAAGAAGTCGTGATGCTGGTGGACGGGCGGGAGCTGCCGCCCAAGCCTCCGGCCGTCCTGCCGATGCCGTCGCCAACGCCCGTGTTGAAGCCCGACACTGCGGCTGCCGGTCGGCCCGTGCTCGGGACACCCCCAGCGCCCGCCGGCGCGTGACCGTGGCGGGCTTTGAGGTCGCAGGTATCCTCAACGTCACGCCCGATTCCTTCAGTGATGGTGGGCGCCATCTCGCGCCCGCCGACGCCGTGGCTCAGGCCGAACGGTTGATCGCCGAGGGCGCCACCATGCTGGACATCGGTGCCGAGTCCACGCGCCCGGGACGTCCGGCTCCCGTGCCGGTCGACGAAGAATGGCGACGGCTGGAGCCCGTGCTGCGCGCCTGCGTGGAGCAGTGGCCACACATCCCGGTGAGCGTGGATACCGTGAAGGGCGAGATTGCGCGGCGAGCCCTGGCGGCGGGGGCGCACGTCATCAATGACGTCTCCGCCCTGCGGCTCGACCCCACTATCGCCGATCACTGCGCCGCCGCTGCTGCCGGATTGATTCTGATGCATTCTCGCGGTGATACCGCGACCATGGCGACCTACGACCACGCGCACTATGGCGACGTGGTGGCGGAGGTCTGTGACGAGCTGTCGGCGCAGGTGGCGGTGGCGCAGGCGCGTGGCGTCGCCGCCGAACGCGTGATCCTGGATCCCGGTCTCGGGTTCAGCAAGACCCCGGAGCAGTCGCTCCACATGTTGCGACACGTCGCCTCGGTGGTGGCCCTCGGGTACCCGGTCATGGTCGGTCCGTCGCGCAAGCGGTTCCTGGGCGAGGCCGCCGGCCTGACGGACCCCGCCGAGCGCGATGTCGCGACGGCGGCGGCATGCGTGGTGGCGTGGCAGGGTGGGGCGCGCTGGTTCCGCGTGCATGCGCCGCGCCCCACGGTGGAAGCCCTGGCCGTCTCGGCCGCCGTGGAGGCCGCATGATCCCGGCACCGCGCGACGTCTTCGAGATCCTCATCGTCGCGTACCTCATCTACCGCGTACTGCTGTTCCTCGCGGGGACGCGGGCCGTGCAGATCCTCATGGGGTTCCTGTTGCTCGGGCTGGTGTACTTCTCGGCCGGGGCGCTCGATTTCGCGGTCATCACCACCATCATTGGCTACGTGTTTACGTACGGCGCCTTCGCGGCGATCGTCGTGTTTCAGCCCGAGCTGCGCCATGCGCTGGCCCGCCTGGGCCGGGCGCGCGCGCTGCGCTGGTTCGTGACGCCGGAACGCAGTGAAGTGGCCGACGAGATCGCGGAAGCCATCGAACGCCTGGCGCGCGCCGGTATCGGAGCGATCGTGGCGGTCGAAGGGGACGCGTCGCTCGAGGGGTACGTGGATAGCGGCATCGAAATGCGCGCCCGCGTCTCGGCCGACCTGCTCACCACGATCTTTACGCCGTACTCACCGCTGCATGATGGCGCCGTACTCGTGCGCGGCGACCAGATTATTGGCGCGGGATGCGTGTTGCCCCTGACCCAGTTCCCCGTGCAAGACAAGAGTCTGGGCACCCGTCACCGGGCGGCCCTCGGCCTGTCAGAGGAGTCCGACGCCGTGGTGATCGTCGTGTCGGAAGAAACGTCACGTATTTCCATCGCGGTGGGCGGCCTGCTCCACCGCAACGTCACGCCGGATCAGGTGCACGAAGCCCTGACCCAGCGGGACCGTATCTCGCTTGCGCTCCGCCGCCCTGTCGGCGAGCCTTCGACGACCTGAAACCCATCGGCACATGAACGACACGCGACCGCCCTACCTGCCGGCGTTGGCGATCGGCCTGCTGGTCTTCCTCGGCTACCTGTTCACGCTGGCCCCGAGCGTCACGTTCTGGGATGCGGGCGAGTTCATTGCCGCCTCGAAGATCCTGGGCATTCCTCATCCGCCCGGTACACCGCTCTTCGTGCTGCTGGGCAACTTCTTCGGCACGATCATCCCGATCGGCAACTTTGCCTGGCGCACCAACCTGATGACCGCGTTGTTCTCGGCCACGAGCGCGGCGTTCTTCTTTCTGGTGGTGGTGCAGGTCTTGCGGGAGCGGGGCGCGGGGAGCGGGGAGCGGGAAGACCCCTGGTATGTGTATGGTGGCGGGATCGCGGCGGCGCTCATCTCGGCGTTCCTGTTCACGGTCTGGCAGAACTCGAATGAAACCGAGGTCTACATGGTGGCGACGCTCACCATCGCGGCCTCGTGCTGGCTCGCGTGGCTGTGGCGTCGGCATCGCGGCACCGAACGGGCGGCGCACCTCCTCCTGTTGATCGTCTATCTCGGCGCCGTGTCCATCGGCAATCACCTGATGGCCCTGTTGGTGGGTCCCGCCATCATCGCGTTTGTCTGGCACGTGGTGCGCACCGCCCCCTTGAAGGACGAGGCCAATCGGCGCGCCGAGTGGGCGCAGCTCGCGGTGCTCACCGGTGGATGGGCGCTGCTGATCGGGATGGGGCTTGGCAGCAAGGGCTTGCTGATCGTCGGCGGTGTGTTGTTTGTGGTCGCTGCGGCGTATGCCCTGATGGCGGGATCGCTGCCGTTTGCGCTCACGGTGCTGCTGGTGTCGGCCGTCGGCGTCTCGACCTACTACTTCCTGTACGTGCGGGCGGGGCTCCAGCCGTTCATTAATGAAGCGGATCCCGCGACCTGGGATCGTCTGTTGTCCGTGATCCGACGCGAGCAGTATCCCCCCCGCTCACCGTTCGATGATCCGACGTTCCTGTCCGGCCCCGACAACCCGGGGCGTACCCTCACTATCATGATGGTGCAGGCGCTCAACTACATCCAGTATTTCGACTGGCAGTGGTCGAACAGTATCGCCACCACCACGCTGGCTGGGCAGACCCCGCGGGTGTTCTTCACCGCGTTTTGGTTCGCCGTGGGCATTGTGGGCCTGCAGGAGATCAAGCGCCGCGACCCCAGCGTGTTCTGGATGCTGTTGGTGCTGTTTCTGACCACCGGCCCGGCGCTAATGGGCTACATGAACTTCAAGCCGGGCTTCTCGATCGCGTACAATATTTTTCCTGACGGCAACATGCACGAGGTGCGGGATCGCGACTACTTCTTCACGGTCTCGTTCCAGGCCTGGGGCCTGTTTGCCGGGGTCGGCCTGACCTCCCTGTACGCCCTGCTCAAGCGGCGCGGCGCCCAGTTCGCCCGCGTGGCGCCGGCGATCTTTGCCCTGGCCCTCCTGCCGATGGCGCTCAACTTCCAGGCTGCCAGCCGCAAGCATGGTCCGGCCGCGCGCCTCGCACACGACTTCGCGGTCAATCTGCTTCAGAGCGTGGAACCGTACGGCATCCTGTTCGTGAACGGCGACAACGACACGTTCCCGCTCTGGTGGGCCCAGGAAGTGGAAGGCATCCGTCAGGACGTGGCGGTGGTCAACCTGTCCTTGGGTAACACGGATTGGTATCTGCGTCAGCTCAGGGACAACCCGGTCCGGCCGTTCCGGGCGGAGCAGGCGCCGTGGTTTGCCGACCTGGCACCCGACAGCGCGCCGCCCCGGCTGCACAGCATGACGGATGCGGAGATCGCGGTCCTCATCCCGCGCTACATTGAGCGGCCGCTCGCGTTTCGGGCCGGGCGCATCGAGCAGTTGTATCCCGCAGGCACGCCGCTCATGGTGAAGGACGTGCTCATGTTGCGGCTGATCCTCGAAAACTGGGATAAACGCCCGGTATTCTGGTCCATCACCGCCGGTGGGCAGAACTGGCTGGGCCTGGGCGACCGCATGATTCAGCAGGGATTGGCCCTGCGCCTCATGGCTGACCGGGTGCCCGATTCCACGCGGCTCGAACGCGGGCTCTGGGACGGCCTGCCCGTGGACCTGCCCCGCACTGACTCGCTGGTGAACATCATTTACCAGTACAGCCGGCTGTTTGACCCCGAGACACTGGACCTTGACCCGACCAGCACGGGCATTCTCTACAACCTGGCCAACCCGCACCTGGCGGCTGGACAGGGATGGATCGAACGGGGGGACGCCGAACGCGCGCGTGTGGTGTTGGAGCGGGCGTACAAGCTGGCGCCTAACCCGCAGTTGGGCAGCATGTTACAGCAGTTGCGGGGTGGTATGAATTTCTTCCGGGACCTGCCGCCCGTGGATACGCTGGGCGGTAATCAACCCTGATCTGACGGTAACCATGGGTCGCAAGGCGCAGCGCAAGACGGCGAAGACAACCACCGCGGTGGCTGCCTTGCTGCTCGCAACCTTGGCTTGTGGCGAGCCCGGAGGACCCGACGGGACACCGGTCGAACCGGTCGTGTACGAAACCGCCCGATTCCGCATTGAAGACTTGAGCGGGCGGCCCCCGGCAGAGCTCGAAGCGCTCGGCGCGCGCCTGGAAGCCGAGTTTGGCCGCGTGGCGGCCCTGTTGAGCGGCTTCGCGCTGCCGCCGATCCCGATCACGTTCCGCATCGAGGCCGGCCTCGGCATGCCGTTCGTGACGCTGGGCGCCAATCGCATGACCCAATGGAGTGAGGCGATCCGGCCGCAGTACTTCACGCACCAGCTCACCCACATGTTTACCCGCTACCAGCGTACGGTCTTCCTCGAAGAGGGGTTGGCCGTGTGGGCGAGCGAGATGCTCGAAACCGGTGACCTCAGGCCCGATCCCTATCGCGGGCAGCCCACCCATGCGTGGGTGTCGTTGTTCGAGCAATACGGCTCGACGATCAACCTGTTTACGGCGCTCGGCGCCGACAACTTGAGCCACGACTTTCGGGGCTCGTCGCCCGACGCGTCGGCGTGGCAGCTCTTCATTGAGGCGGGAAGCTTCACCCGCTGGCTGATTGACGAACATGGGTTCGACCGCTGGCTGGTATTCTTTGCGACCGGGAGTACCGCCAGTGCCATAGGCCTCAATACCGTGGAGACCGAGCAGGTCTGGCTCGGCTACGCCACGTCGCAGCACCCCAATCCGCTCGCGTGCGAGGCCGCGTTGGGGGAGGTGGGACCGCGCGAGACCTTCTGGTGTGCCCGCACGCGGGGGCAGTGACCGGCGAAGATCCAGTCCCGGACTGAAAGGCCGGGCTCGGCGTCGGGGTGCGCCCCTGACGGGGCGTGTGCGCGTTGTGGTTGGTGCGGGCTGCTGGTGGTGATGAAGAACAGGACCAGAAGCAAGGGCGAGGGGCTCACAATCACACCCCAAGCCGCGGAGCCAACTGCGGACGCGGCCCACGCGGTGGAACCGTCTTGCTGCGGATGCGGTGCGGTGATACGTTGGGGTGGGCCCGGCTTGTGCGAATTCGGTGTCCCAGCCGGTGTGACGCCGTGCCCTCCCGCGCGATGCCCTGCGCCGCATTCCCTCGGACGGCGGTACAACATGACATTCGCAGAGAGCCACCTTCGCAGCCCTCGCAGTTGCTTCGGACGCGACAAGCTCCCCGCCCGCAGTGCGGTATCTCCCCGTCACATCCTGTTCGTAGTCGGCGCTTTCGGTCTCGGCTGCGGGGGTCCGCCGGCCCTGACGGTGGACCTGCCGCTCCACCTGGAGGACCACCTGGAGGCAGCCACGGTCGAGGGCTCTGAGGTGCCGGCCATCCCGCCTCAAGCAGTGGAATGGCGGTTCGACGAGCCACAACCGGACTGGCGCGCCACGCCGTTGTGGAATCCTCCGTTTGGCCGGGTCACTATGGCGCCGATCGCCGATGGACTACGCATCACCCTGACGAACCAGACGCGGATCAGTGACGGTTCACTCGCGGCCGGGCTCCACGTCGTGGTGCCGGACTGGGACCGCCGGGATTGGGCGGAGGTCGTGGTGCGTGCCCGGGCCGACAGCGCGAGTGCCGTGAACGTCTGTGGCCTGGGCTTCAACCTGCGGGAGGGGCGCGGCAGCACCGGGCGTTCGTCTCCGTCGTTCCAGTTCGGCGGCCAGACGACCCCGATGGTCCGCGACGGCGCGATTCACACCTACCGCCTGCGCGTGAGTGCCGGTTCGGCGGCCTTTCACGGACCCATGGGACACCTGGCCCTGTGGTGTCGGACACCCGGCGATACGGGGAGCATCGACCTCCTTTCCGTGACCGTCGTGCCCACCGGGGCGGCATACGCCGACGCGCCACACGGTATCCGGCCGGTGACCATCGGCGCGCGCATCCGTCGCACGCTCTACACCCATGCCCCGGGGCGCTTCAGCTACCGGGTGCGCGTGCCGGAGGGCGGCCGTCTGGATGCCGGCCTCGGCGTGCTGCACGGCGACGACTCGGTCACGTTCCGCGTCAGGGTCCGGGCCGGCGGCGATGAAGAAACGCTGTTCGAGGAGCGTTACGCCGATGGCGGACAGTGGGGGCAGCGCTCCATCGATCTCGCGAATTACGCGGGCAGACGTGTGACCCTGACGCTGGAGGCCGGCGCGGGGCAGCCGGGCACCGTGGCCTTCTGGGGCGCGCCCACGGTGAGCGGCGCCCGTAGCGCCGAGAAGCCCAACGTGATCTTCTACGTCATTGACGGCGCCGGGGCCGACCAGATGAGTCTCTACGGCTACAACCGCCG
>JBBDNM010000087.1:0-10922 GCA_040877595.1 Gemmatimonadales bacterium
CACCGACGCGTCGACCTCGTCGACCATCCGCACCCCCGCCGCGCGCCAGCGCGCCACGGTGGGGAAGTCGGTGTCCTCGACCGTTTCCCGACAGATGGTGAGTACGTCATCCAGCGAGCGGTCGCGCCAGGGCGGCAGCAGCTCGATCATGAGTGACTCCACACGGGGCGGCGCTTGGCGAGAAACGCGGTGAGACCTTCGACGGCGTCATGGGTTCGCATCACGTCGTCGGCATAGTGGGCGCCGGCCAGGGCGAGCCGGCGTTGGCGATCGGCCAGGCGGTCGCCCTTGAGGGCCGCCTTGGCGGCGCGCAGCGCGGCGCTGCTGTGCCGGGCCATGCGCGCGGCGAGGGCCTGAGCGGTGAAGGCGAGGTCGTCGTGGGGCACCACCTGCCACACCAGTCCCAAGCGCAGAGCGTCGTCGGCCGTGATTGGATCGCCGCCGTAGATGAGGGCTGCGGCGGCCGACGCGCTCAGATGGTCGGGCAACAGAGCGCAGGCGGCGGGCGGTGTCACGCCCAGCACGATTTCGGGCTGGCCGAATGCCACGTCGTCGGCTGCGACGACCACGTCGGCCGAGAGGACGAACTCGAACCCACCGCCCAGGCAGCGGCCCTGCACGGCGGCAATCACCGGCACGGGAAACGCGTCGAGCTGGGCGATCG
Organism: Gemmatimonadales bacterium; assembly: GCA_040877595.1. GTDB lineage: Bacteria > Gemmatimonadota > Gemmatimonadetes > Gemmatimonadales > GWC2-71-9 > JBBDNM01. Next base: position 665 of record JBBDNM010000087.1, read on the forward strand.
TGGCGAGGAACTCCGGGATGAGCGCTTCCCATTGTCCCGGGAGGTGCTCGCCGACGTCCGCGCCGGCCGAGAAATGCTTGCCGGCGGCCTCCAGCACGACCACCCGGAGCGCCGCCTCACCCGCGGCGCGGGCGAGGTGGGCCCGGTACTCGGTCAGAATGGCGCGGGTCAGGATGTTGAGCGGCGGATGATCGAGCGTGAGCCGCCCGACGCCGTCGGCGCAGGTCCAACGGATGGCCGTCATGCCGCCACCTCGCCCAGCAGCTGACCACCGTCCACAGGCAGGACCGTGCCCGTGATGAACGCCGCCTCGCGCGACAGGAAGAACCGTACGGCGGCGGCCACATCGGCTGGCTGGCCGACCCGGCCCAGCGGCGTGCGTCGCACGGCGGCGTCCCGGGCGTCGGGGCCTAAGGCCTGCGTCATGGCGGTGTCAATGAACCCCGGCGCCACGATGTTGACCGTGACCCCGTCCCGTGCCAGCTCCAGCGCCAAGGTGCGTCCGAGGCCGACCAGGCCGGCCTTGGCGGCGGCGTAGTTGGCCTGGCCAAAGCGACCGCGCAAGTCGTTGATCGAGGCGATCAAAACCACCCGGCCGGGCGTCGGATGCCCGGAGGTCTGGAGTGGCCGCGCGGACCACGTTAAACGCGCCCGTCAGGTTGACTCCGAGCACGTCGTCCCACTCAGCATCTGTCAGCTTCCAGCTTACCCGGTCGCGGGTGATGCCGGCGGCACAGACGACCGCATCAATGCGGCCCAACGTCCCGCGCGCCTGGTCCATGGCCCGTGCGACCGCGGCGGGATCGCGCACGTCGGCCGTGAGCGCCAGGGCCTCGCCCGTCCGCGGGTCCGGGTACGTGGTATCAAACCCGGCCACGGGCCCGTCCGGCGCGAGGGCGAGCGCCACGGCCCGGCCGATGCCGCGCCCCGCCCCGGTTACGACAGTGATGCGCCGCATGCGCCACAGAAACCGTGATCGGTCGGCAGATTGGTGGCGCCGCACGAGCCGCATGTGCGCGTCCAAGCGCCCCAGGGGGTCTCGGATGCCCGCCCGTCGGCGGCCCGCTGACGCAGGTGCGCGTACCGCGGCGGACGTTTCTCCACGAAGGCCTGCATGCCCTCGGCGGGCTCCCAACTCGTGTAATGCAGCGCCAGCCAGTCCTGCGCGTGGCGCGCGGTGGCGTTCCACACGAAGTCCTTCTGGAAATTGACCTGCTGCTTCGTATAACGCGTGCACTCGGGGAAGGAGGCGAGCAGACGCCGGGCGACGTCGTCCACCAGCTCGTCGAGCCGGGTGAGATCCACTACCCAGCCCTCGCGCCCCTTCTGCGCCATACGGGTCTGGGCGTCGGTCGGATCCTCGACCCACGCACCGTCGTGCTTGACGGTCGGTGCCACCCAGTTGACCAAGCCCCAGTCCAGCGCCTTGCGGGCCGGGATGGGCTCATTGAGGAACAGGATTTCCCGGGCCCGTTTGTCGCCCACCACCTGCGGCAGCCACTGGGTCGAGCCGCCACACGCGACGGAGCCCACATGGGTGCCCACCTGCTTGATGTAGGCGTGGTCTGCCATCACCGTGAGGTCGCAGGCAAGCTGCACCTCGTTACCGCCGCCCACCGCCATGCCGTTCAGCCGCGCGATCACCGGTTTTCCGGTGTTGAGGATGGACTCGATGAAGGCCCGGAACAGCGCCATGTACTTCCAGTAGTCCCGCGGCGTCGCGACGTACATCTCGGCGTACTCCTTGACGTCACCCCCGGTGCAGAACGCGCGATCACCAGCGCCGCTGAGGACGATCACGCCGACCGCGTCGTCAAAGCTCGCGTCCTGGAACGCCCGAGCCAGCTCCTCGAGCGCAGCGGTGGAGTAGGCGTTGAAGTTGTGTGGCCGGTTGATGGTGATCCGCGCGACCTGCTGCGCCTTCGTGTAGAGGATGTCCTGGAAAGCGAACGCGCCGGCGGTCCGGCTTGCGAAGTGTCGGGGCAGGGTGGCGTGCGTCATGTCAGACCCTCGATGAGTTGGGCGGCGAACTGTGTGGCGATAGCGGTCCCCGGCTCGGCTCCGTCCGGCTGGTACCAGCGCGCCACCCAATTGATGGCGCCCAGGATGGCGAAGACGGTCAGCTTCGGATCGCCGCGGCGGAACTCGCCCCGATGTATTCCCTCCACGACCAGTCGGCGCAGGCCGCGCTCGTACGCGTCGCGGCGCCGGATGACCTCGGCCTCGTGGTCGGGCGTGAGCGCCGTGACCTCGAAGGTGAGCGGCGAGCCCGCCAGGGTGTCGGTCATCACGAGGACATGCTCATGGATGGCGTGTCGCAAGCCCGCCGCGGGACTCAGGCAGGCGGCGGCGTCCTGGAGAATGCGCTCGACCTGGGCCAGCGATTCCTGGTGGCAGGCGTAGAGAATCCCCTCTTTGTCGGGGAAATAGTGGTAGAGCGCCGTATTCCGAATGCCGAGCTGAGCGGCGATATGCTCGAGCGTGGTGGCATGATAGCCCCGCTCACGGAACGCGCTGAGGGCCGCCCGGAGGATCTCCGCGCGCCGACGGGCGCGCTTCGCGCGCACACGGGGTGAGCGAGGGGGGAGCGGGGAAGGTGCCGTCACAGGGCCGCCAATACCTTGAATGGAGATTCAAGGTTTTACCGGCCGGATGAGGAACTCGTGAAGTTGGCGGGAAAGTGGCTTCAGGCCCGCCGAGCGGCCAGCCAGCCGGTGAACGCCTCACGCGTGCGCGTATTGAGCACGTCGTCGGGTTCGAGCCAGCCGCGGCGGGCCTGCTCCACCCCATACCGCATGAGATTCAACTCCCGTACCTGATGGGCATCCGTGCTGATGACGATCGGGATACCGCGTTCCTTGGCCGCTTGGAGGTGCGTGTCCTTCAGGTCCAGCCGGTTGGGATGCGCGTTGCACTCGAGGGCGATCCCGGTTTCGGCGGCGCAGGCGAAGATCTCATCCATGTCCACCTGGATCGGATCCCGCTGGTTGATGAGCCGACCGGTGGGGTGAGCGAAGATGTGCACGGACGGATGTTGCAAGGCCCTGAGGACGCGCGCCGTCTGCGCTGCCTGCGGCAGGTCGAGCAACGTATGCACTGAGACAAGGACCAGATCGAGCTGCGCCAGCAATTCATCTTCCAGGTCAAGGCTGCCGTCCCGGAGGATATCCACCTCCATGGACCGGAAAATCATGAGTTCCGGCACCTGGGAGCGTACGTCGTCGAGCTCGACCCATTGCTCCTTGAGCCGCTTGGCGTCCAGACCACCGGTCATGGCCAGGTTCTTGGAGTGATCTGTGATGGCCATATAGGCGTACCCCTTCGCGCGGCAGCCCTCGGCCATCTCGCGGAGCGACTGCCGTCCGTCCGACCATGTGCTGTGCATCTGCAGGTCACCCCGCATGTCTTCGAGTGCGACCAACGTCGGCAGGCGGTTCCCGGCCGCCGCTTCGATCTCTCCACGATTCTCGCGCAACTCAGGGGGCATCCAGGGCAGGTCGAGCGCCGCGTACACGTCATCCTCGGTGGCGCCGGCGACGCGTTCCTCGTCGCGGAACACGCCGTATTCACTCACCTTGAGCCCCATACCCACCGCCCGCGTGCGGAGCGCGACGTTGTGTTCCTTGGAGCCCGTGAAGTACTGGAGGGCGGCACCGTAGTCGTCCGGCGGTAGGATGCGGAGATCCACCTGAAGACCGCTGTCGAGCACCACGGTGCCCCGGGTCGGTCCAGCCATCTCGACGGTCCGCACCCGGCCGTACGAGGTAAACCGCGCCATCGCCGCGTCGGCATTGGTGGCGATGGCCAACAGGTCAATGTCGCCGATGGTCTCGAGCCGCCGGCGCATACTGCCGGCCACTTCCACCCGATCAACCGCCGGGTCGGCCCTGAGCCATGCGAGCAGGGGCGCCACGATCTGGTCGGCGTCGGCCAGACGGAGCCGGCCCTGGCGCTGCTCCAGCGCCGCAATGCCCTTGAGGATGCGCTCCTGCGTCTTGTCACCGAAACCCGAGAGATTGGCGACCTCGCCGGCCTCCGCGGCGCGCCGCAGATCGGCGACCGTCTCAACGCCGATCTCCTCCCACAGCTTTCGTGCGCGTTTGGGTCCCAAACCCGGGAGCCGCATCAGCTCCACCAGGGAGCGGGGCACCTCTTCCGCGAGCTCTTCCAGGACGGACAGCCGGCCCTTCACGACCAGCTCGCCGATGTACTTGGCCGTGTCCTTCCCGATGGCCGGAAGCTCCGTGAGGTCCGCGTGCTCGGCCACCAGCGTGCGCATCGGTGTGGCGTGCGACTCGATCGTGCGGGCCGCGTTCCGGTACGCCCGCACGCGGAATGGGTTGGCCCCGGTGATCTCCAACAGGTCGGCCACTTCCTCGAACGTGGCGGCGATCTCGACGTTTTCCATCAGTCCGCCCCGTGTTCGGCCAGGAGCGCCACGAACGCGTCCTCGTCGAGGAGCGTCACCTTGAGTTTCGCCGCCCTGGCGGCTTTGGAGCCCGCTTCCGCGCCCGCCACCACGTAATCGGTCTTGGCGCTCACGGACCCGGAGGTCTTGCCCCCAAGGCGCTGGACCCGACCCTCCGCCTCTTCCCGGGTGAAGCGCTCCAGCGTGCCGGTGAACACGAATTTCTTGCCCTTGAGCGGCCCGTCACCCGATGGCTGCGAGCGATTGTCGGCGGGCGAGACCTTGGCGAGCAGCGCGTCCACCGCGTGGGCGGCCCGGGGGTCGCCAAAGAAGCCGGCAATCTGCTCGGCCATCTTGGGGCCAATGCCTTCGACGCCCTGAAGCCGCTCCTCGGAGGCTTTCCGCAGCGCGGTGAAGGAGCCAAACTCGCTCGCCAGGGTAGCGGCCACGGTCGCTCCCACCTCGGGGATCCCCAGGGCATAGATGAACCGCCGGAGCGTAGGAAGGCGCGACGCCTGAATCGCCGTGACCAGGTTCGTGGCTGATCTCTGCGCGAATCCATCCAGCGGGAGCAGGTCGTCCACCGCGAGGTCGTACAGTTGGTCGAGGTGCGTGACCAGACCTTCGTTCACCAGCTGCTGCGCGGTCTCCTGGCCGAGGCCTTCGATGTCCAGGGCGTGGCGTGACGCGTAGTGCACGAGGCGCCCCACGCGCTGGGCCGGGCAGTCGAAGGCGTTGGGGCACACCACATAGGGCCCGCGGGACACGAGTCGCGTGTGGCATGAGGGGCACTTCGTGGGTGGCACCCAGTAGTCGTCGTCCGCGCGCGCGCGGCCGGGCTCGTCAATCCGCTCAATCACCTGTGGGATGACGTCGCCGGCGCGTTGCACGCGCACCAGATCGCCGGCCCGCACGTTCTTGCGCTTCACCTCTTCCCGGTTGTGGAGGGTTGCCCGACTCACGGTGACGCCGCCCAGTTCGACGGGACGGAGCATCGCGACGGGCGTCACGACGCCCGTGCGCCCGACGCTCGCGACGACGTCCAGGATCCGGGTGACTTCCTTCCGGGGTGGGAACTTGTGCGCGTACGCCCAGCGGGGATGGTGGGCGGTGGTGCCGAGGCGTGCACGCTGCTTGAGATCGTTCACCTTGACCACGATGCCGTCAATCTCGAAGGGCAGATCATCGCGGCGGGTGAGCAGGTCGGCGTGGAACGCCAGGATACCATGGGCGTCGGTCGTGGTCGTCACAAGGTCGGCGACCGGCAGGCCCCACGTTGTGAATGCCTCGAGGATATCCAAGTGAGAGTCGCCGATGCCGTCGCCCGCCAGGATGTCGTACACGTAGAGGTCGAGGGGACGACTGGCGGTGACGGTCGGGTCGAGCTGGCGTAACGCGCCGGCGGCAGCGTTGCGCGGATTGGCGAAGGGCTCCTGACCCTGATCGAGCAACGCGGCGTTCAGCTGCTCGAACGCTGCCACCCGCATGAAGATTTCGCCGCGCAGGGCGAGCCGCTCGGGTGGTGCACCGGCCAGCGTCAACGGCACCGCCTCAATGGTGCGCACATTCTCCGTGATGCCTTCGCCCACGGTGCCGTCACCGCGCGTCGAGGCCCGCACGAGTCGGCCCCGCTCGTACACCAATTCGACCGACGTGCCATCGAGCTTGGGTTCGAGCACATAGGTGACGGCCTCACCGTTCAGGCCCTTGCGTACGCGTTCGTCAAAACGCGCCACCGCGTCGGCGTCGCGATCGGAATCGAGGCTGAGCATCGGCGCGGCGTGTTCGACGGGCGGGAACCGGTCGAACACGGAGCCTGCGACGCGCTGCGTGGGTGAGTCCGCCGAGCGCAGGTCGGGGAAGGCGGTCTCGATGGCCTTGAGTTCCGCGAACAGTGCATCGTATGCCGCGTCCCCGATGACCGGGGCATCTTTCACGTAATACAGGTAGTCGTGGTGCCGGACCTCCGCGCGCAGGGCCCGCAGGCGGCGTTCAGCATCCCGTCGCTTCATGTGGGGGCGCGATAGAGCGGCAGCATGTGCCGCCAGAGAAACGTGCCGCGGTCCATGCGACCGCGAATGAGCGCGACGCGACGCGCGTAGCCCTCCGTCCTGACCGACGGATTCCAGAGGGAAGGGCGGCTGAGGCCAGCGGCCAGTTGCGCCGCTTGCTCGGGCGTGAGCCAGAGCGTCGCCGTGCGGAAGTACCGATCCGCGGCGGCGCCCACGCCGTAGGTGCCCGGTCCAAACTCTACGACGTTCACGTACAGCTCCAGGATACGGCGCTTGCCCAGGGTGCGCTCAAGCTTCCACGCCAACGCGGCCTCGCGCAATTTGCGCCATGCCGACCGCTCGGGGGTGAGCCACAGGTTCTTGGCCAGTTGTTGCGTGACCGTGGATGCCCCACGCGGGGCGGTTCCCTGCGACATCGCTGTGCGCACGGCGGCTCGCTGTTCCGCAAACGAGAACCCCCGATGCTGAAAGAACTCAATATCCTCGGCCACGAGGATCGCATGCAGCACGTGCGGTGACACGTGGTCGAGGGACACCCACCGCTGGGTCACGCTCGCGCCACTCGCCCGATTCCGATCCATGAACGCCGTCGTCGCGGGGTTCTCGTCCCGCAACCAGCCCACCGACGGGACGCTCCACCACAGCGCGACAACGCTGATCAGCAACACCAGTCCCAGGCAAGCGGCAATCAGGCCCGAAACCAGGAGCCATCGGCGGACGTGCGGTGAGAGAGGTAGTCTTGTCAATGGAATGTCTTAGACAATAAGTTGACACATGAAATCTCGGTTCCGAACGCCGGGAAATCTACAGCATGTCGCCGATGTCCGATGATCTGACCACCTCCTGCGCCCACCACCATTGGTTGAGCGTGTATTAGACAGCTGCGCCCTGTTGGAGTTCTCTGCCCGATCACCGGGGGAGGAATCCTTGGGCCGCGTGGGCGACTGCCCAGATTGAGCCCACATCTGGCCCGATGTTGATGAGGTCAATAACTTCATAAATAACATTACTTGTGACCCATAACTGATTTGGTAACAATATATTATAGCGTTAATCAACATGGAGTTCACGAGTTAAAGTACCTAGCGGATTGTGGAATGTTGAAGGCCCCTTTGCGCCCTCAGGAATGACCGATATCAGGCTCGGCCAATAGGGCGCACTGCGCGACCTTTCCACATCACTTTTCCACGCCAGTGGGCGACGGCTGAATCCAGATACATGGCCAAGGCCAAGGCCGACGTCAGGGGGGCCAGAAGCGATATCCACAGGGGTAACCGGGCCGCCCGGTCGGCCACAAACTTGGCCAAGTACAGCGCGCCTAACGCCATCGGGTACAGCAAGGGCCCGATAAGGAGCAGGATGGCAAGCGCCAACCAGGACGCCGCAAACCCGAGTTTGGTCCCGCCGGACACGTAGTAGAAGTTCTTGCGGAACCCCTGCCAGGCATCTCCCAGCGACGGATACATCCAGACCGTGAGGTCGTGGGTTGCGAGGGTGGCCCACGGCACGATCCCCTGCCCAAGCAGCCACTGGCCGATCTGGACGTCCTCCACCACGGACTCCCGGAACTCCCGGTGGGGTTCCAGCCGTCGGTAGAGGTCCGATCCGATCAGCCAGCACTGCCCGTTCAGGGCTCCCAGGAACCCTCGTTTCATCCACGCCGCCAAGGGGAGCGGCAGGAACATCAGGGCGATCCCCAGCACGCTCACCAGGAGCAGACCCCCCCCGGCAAACCTCGGGAGGGCCGTTAAGACCGCCGGCGGCTTCAGGCCCAGCCACCCGCTCACCAGACGGCGAACGGCCCCCGGATGCTGCCATGCGGTGTCGGCGTCCAGAAACAGGAAGACCTCACCCGTAGCCGCGGCGGCGGCCTGGTAGCAGGCATGCGGTTTGCCGGCCCAGCCGGGTGGGGGGCCGTCGCCGCGTAAGACCCGTATCCGGTCGCCCCCCAGACGGCGTGCCATGTCCGAGGTGCCGTCGCTTGACCCATCGTCGTACACCACGACTTCGAGATCCGGGTAGTCCTGTGATGTAATGCTCGGAAGGAGGCGGGCGAGGTTGGTGGCCTCGTCGCGTGCCGGAATGAGGATCGAGACGCGCGGCCACCGTTCGGGGGTGCGCCGTTGCCGCGCGAGCCAGATGAAGTACATCGCGTTGGCCCCCGCGCTCAATCCAAGCAGCGCCCACCCGCTCAGCACGATCAGTTCGAGCGCTTTGGTCACGGCGACATGTTAACCCCTTTCGGCCGGGCGGCGCGCCCACTACGGTTGGTTGTGCCCCGCGTTCCCGACGCTCTGACCCTGCTTGCGGACTTCGTCCCTGACTCGGACCCACAGGGGCGCGCGAGTCACCGCCGCACGATCCAGCTCCTTCGGACCACCGACGCCCCATTCTCGCGGGACCAGTTTGCGCCGGGGCACCTCACCGCCTCGGCGGTCGTGCTCGACGCGACGGACGCCGTGCTGATCATCTGGCACGAACGGCTCCAGCGGTGGTTGCAGCCCGGCGGACACTTCGAGGTGGGCGATCCGGATCCCCTTGGGGCGGCCCGACGCGAGGTTCGGGAGGAAACCGGCGTGGACCTGTCGAACGTATCAGGCGTCTTGGCTGGCGTTGACGTGCACCAGGTTCCAGCGGCGCGCGGCGAGCCCGCGCACTGGCATCACGATCTGGTCTGCGCATTTCGGATTGCGGCCTCCAGCCCGACGGCCAGGGGTGAAGGGCGAACCGCGTGGTGCCGTGTTGACGAGCTGCCGGCCGTGGGTGCCGATGCGGCTTTACGGCGCGCGGTGGCTCGAGCCCGGCTGTGGGGCCTCTCGCCCGGCTAGGGCCGCCTGTGCCGCGGCCAGTCGTGCCACAGGAACGCGAAACGGCGAGCAGGACACGTAGGAGAAGCCCTGCTGGTGACAGAAATGGATCGAGCGCGGATCGCCGCCATGCTCACCACAGATGCCAACCTTGAGGTCCGGTCGGGTGGTTCGGCCCTTCTCAACCGCGAGCGTGATCAAGACCCCCACGCCGTCAATGTCCAGCGTCTGGAACGGATCGTCCGCCAGCACGCCCGCTTCGACATACTGCGGCAGGAACCGACCCGCGTCGTCCCGTGACAGGCCAAAGGTGGTCTGCGTGAGGTCGTTGGTCCCGAATGAGAAGAACTCCGCCACCGATGCGATACGCTCGGCCGTCAGCGCCGCGCGCGGAAGCTCGATCATCGTGCCGAGCAGCCACGGCACGCGGCGCTTGCGCTCGGCAAACACGCGTTCGGCGGTGGCCCGTACCACGTCACCCTGGCGGCGCAGTTCCTCCACGTCGGCAATGAGGGGGACCATGACCTCCGGATGCACCGCCATGCCCTCGGCATCCGCCTGACACGCGGCCTCGAAGATGGCCTGTGCCTGCATCTCGGTGATCTCGGGGTAGGTGATGCCGAGGCGGCACCCCCGGTGCCCCAACATGGGGTTCGACTCGGTCAGCACGTCCACCACATGGCGCATCCGATCGGCCGTGATGCCGAGGCCTTTGGCGAGCTCGGCAATCTCCTCGTCGTCGTGCGGCAGAAACTCATGCAGCGGGGGATCCAGCAGGCGGATCGTGACGGGCAGGCCGTCCATCGCGCGGAAGATGCCGACGAAATCTTCGCGCTGCATGGGCAACAGGCGGAGCAAGGCCTTGCGCCGACCCTCCAGGTCTGTCGCCACGATCATCTCGCGCATCACATGCAGGCGATCGCCCTCGAAGAACATGTGCTCGGTGCGGCACAATCCAATGCCTTCGGCGCCATGGGCGCGCGCGCGTGCGGCGTCTCGTGGGGTGTCCGCGTTGGTCCGCACGCGCAACA
>JBBDNM010000087.1:10932-51908 GCA_040877595.1 Gemmatimonadales bacterium
GGGGGGCGGTCGGCCCACGCCATCAGGGTGGTGAACTCCGGGGTGGGTGCAGGGTCTACCAGGGGGACGCGACCGGCGAGCACGCGCCCACTGGAGCCGTCTACGGTGATCCAGTCACTCTCGCGTACCGTCGTTCCGTTGACGCGAAAGAGTCGCCCCGCTTCGTCCACGTCGAGGTCCTTGGCGCCGGCCACACAGCAGGTGCCCATGCCCCGCGCCACAACCGCCGCATGGCTGGTCATGCCTCCGCGCGCCGTAAGAATGGCTTTCGCCACAACCATGCCGTGGAAGTCGTCCGGGCTGGTCTCGCGTCGCACGAGAATGACGGGCTCGCCCCGCCCGCCGCGTTCGGCAGCGGTGTCGGCATCGAAGACCACTTGGCCAACGGCAGCACCAGGCGAGGCCGGAAGCCCGCGGGCGAGTTCCGTCACCTTGGCGTCGGGGTCCACGGTGGGATGCAGGAGCTGGTGCAGTTGATCGGGGTCCACGCGCTGCAAGGCATCGGCCTCGGTAATGAGGCCCTCGCGCACCATGTCCACGGCGGACCGCACCGCCGCCCGTCCCGTCCGCTTGGCGGTGCGGGTCTGCAGCAGATAGAGCTTGCCGCGCTCCACCGTGAACTCAATATCCTGCACGTCGCGATAGTGCTGCTCAAGCGTGCGTGCGGTGGCCTCCAGGGCGCGAAACGCGTCGGGAAGGCGTTCGGCCATCGCCGCGATGGGCTGGGGGTCCCGCGTGCCGGCGACCACATCCTCGCCTTGCGCGTTCACCAGGAACTCGCCGTAGAGCCGTCGCTCCCCCGTGGACGGATCGCGGGTAAACGCGACGCCCGTGCCGGAGTCCTCGCCGAGGTTGCCATACACCATCGCCACGACGCTCACCGCCGTGCCCAGATCGTCCGGGATGCGGTGGTGGCGGCGGTACTCCACGGCGCGTCGGGTTTCCCAACTGCGGAAGACCGCACCGATGGCGCCCCAGAGTTGATCCCAGGGGTCCGTGGGAAACGGGCCGCCGGCGCGACGCTCGACGACCTGCTTGAACTTGTCCACGAGGGCGCGGAGTCCGGTGGCACCGAGATCAATTTCGCGGGTGACCCCGGCCGCGTGCTTCGCCTCGTCAATCGCCGCATCGAACGGATCGGCTTCGCCGGGCCCGGCCTTCACCCCGAACACCACGTGCGCATGCATCTGTACAAAGCGGCGGTACGAGTCGAGCGCGAACGCCTCGTTCCCCGTCTCCGCGGCAAGCTGGGCTACGGTCGTGTCGTTGAGCCCGAGATTGAGGATGGTGTCCATCATGCCCGGCATGGACACCGCGGCACCGGACCGTACCGACACGAGCAGCGGCCTCGGGCCACCCAACGTGCGGCCCGAGGCGTCTTCGAGGGCCCGCATGGCGGCGCGGACCTCGGCCTGTACGGCCTCGGGCAGACGACGGGCACTGAGAAACGGCACACAGAGGGAGGCCGCGAGCGTAAACCCGGGCGGCACGGGCACGCCGAGGTTGGTCATCTCGGCGAGCTGGGCACCCTTGCTGCCGAGGATGGGCTTGAGGCCGGCATGACCATCAGCCGACCCGTTCGCGAACGAATAGACCGAAGGCATTACCGCGGAGTGGGGTAATCGCCGGAGAAACAGGCGTGACAGAATCCGGGTCCCTCGCGACCAGCGGCGTCGAGCGTACCATCCAGCGAGAGATACCCAAGGCTGTCCACGCCGAGATGCTGCCGGATCTGCTCAATGGATTGATTCGCCGCGATCAGTTCATCGCGATCCGGCGTATCAATGCCATACAAGCAAGGGCCCGTGATCGGTGGTGAGGCCAGGCGGAAATGCACCTCACGCGCCCCAGCCTGGCGCAGCAACAGCACCAGCTCACGCGATGTGGTCCCACGCACGAGCGAATCGTCCACCACCACGACGCTCCGACCGTCAATGACCTCACGCACGGGGTTGAACTTGATACGGACATTGGTCCTGCGTGCGGCCTGCCCGGGATTGATGAACGTCCGGCCGACATAGTGATTGCGAATCAGGCCGTGCTCGAGCTTGAGGCCACTCTGTTCGGCAAACCCCAGCGCCATCGCATTGGACGAGTCGGGTACGGAGAACACGCAGTCGGCTCCGGGCGCCGGGTGCTCCACCGCCAGCTGCCGTCCCAGACGCCGACGCACCGCATCCACGGAGCGATCAAAGATGCGGCTGTCGGGTCGCGAGAAGTAGATCAGCTCGAAGACGCAGCGGTGCGCGGGCTTCGGGGCCAGGGGAGGAAGGTCAATGACCTGGCCGTTCTCGATCTTGAGCCATTCGCCGGGCTGCAGCTCGCGCACCGGGGTCGCCCCCACAATGTCGAGCGCGCACGTCTCCGAGGCCAGCACCCACCCCTGTCCCAGCGACCCGAGGATGAGCGGACGGAACCCCCGCGGGTCAAGAATCGCATACAGTGTTCGTCCCACGGTGAGGAGGAGGGCATACGCGCCCTCCACGCGCTCGAGCGCATCGAGAATCTGGTCTTCGACGGCGCGGGCATCAGACCGTGCCATGAGATGGACCAATACCTCACTGTCCGATGACGACTGGAAGATCGAACCCTGTCGTACGAGGTCCGCCCGGATCTCGAGGGCGTTCGTGAGATTGCCGTTGTGGGCGAGCGCCAGCGGACCATGATGGTAGTTCACCAGCCCGGGCTGCGCGTTGGCCAGGATCGAACTGCCGGTGGTGCTGTACCGGGTGTGGCCTATGGCCACGTCACCCGGCAAGTTCCGAAGGGTCGTGGGTCCGAACACCTCGTTGACCAGGCCCATGCCGCGGTGAGCATGCGCGCGTCCCGCGTCGTCCACGCTCACGATCCCGGACGATTCCTGCCCGCGATGCTGCAGTGCGTACAGGCCCAGATAGACCAGTTGGGCGGCATCGGGCACGCTGGCCACCCCGAAGATGCCGCACATGGTTAGCTCGCGGCCTCCATGGGGCGCTCGAGACGCCGGGGCAGGGCATCGAAGTAGCCGGCGCGCAGCTTGACGATGGGGAGATCCAACGGTCCCTCGACCAGTGCCAGCCGGAATCGTCCGTTGGGCGCGCCGACCACGCCGAGCTCGAGGGCCGCGACCCCGGCTGCCTGCGCCACGGACAACACGGCGGCGGCCGACTTCGCGGTGCAACTGACGAGCGCCCGGCCGTGGTCCTCACCGAACAGCACCCGGTGGGCGTTCAGTCCGCTTGCCTGCATCGGGCGAAGATCCAGGTCCACCCCATGACCGCGGGTAGCCCACGGCCCGCCCATCGCGGATTCGGCGGCCGCCACGGCGAGCCCGCCGTCTGCCAGGTCGTGTGCCGCGGTGAGCAGCTGTCGCTCGGCCAACGACACCAGCAGGTCAACAAGTCGCCGCTCGGCGTCGAGGTCCACAGGCGGTGGGGCGCCCGCCACGGTGTCGAGGACGTGCGCCCACAGTGCCGAACCACCCAGGTGCCCACGGGTGGAACCCAACAGGATGACCGCGTCACCTGCGGTAACAAAATGGGCCCCGACGGCATGCGCCGCGTTCTCGATCAGGCCCACCATCCCGATCACAGGAGTCGGGTAGACGGCCCCAGCAGGGCTTTCATTGTAGAGTGAGACGTTGCCGCCGGTCACGGGAGTGTCGAGTGCGCGGCAGGCATCGGCCATGCCACGGCAGGCCTCTCGCAACTGGAAGTAGACTGCCGGCCGCTGCGGGTTGCCGAAGTTCAGACAGTTTGTGATGCCCAACGGACGCGCACCGGTCACCGCGACGTTGCGCGCCGCCTCGGCGACGGCGGCCTTGCCGCCTTCATACGGATCCAGGTAGACCCACCGGCTGTTACAGTCGGTGCTCAGGGCCAGGGCGCGCGCGGTGCCCGGGACGAGCACGACGCCGGCATCGCCGCCCGGCCCGATGCGTGATCCGGCGCGGACCGTGCCGTCGTATTGCTCAAACACCCACCGCTTGGAGGCGACGGACGGGTGATCCAGCAACGCGACGAGGGCCGTCGCGGGATCGGGCGGGGCGTGGTCGGGTGTCGCGGCACGGCGGCGGGCGGCGGCCGGGTCTTCGAGGGCTTCTGGTACATAGGTAGGGCAGTCGTCCACAAGGCGCTGTCCCGGAATCTCCGCCACCACTTCGGCCCCGTGGCGTACGCGAAACATGCCGTCGTCCGTCACGTGACCAATGGGCACCACGCTGAGTTCCCACTTCTCGACGATGGCGCGGGCCTCGTCCACCCGCTCGCGATGGACCACCACGAGCATCCGCTCCTGCGTCTCCGACAGCAGAATCTCGTACGGCGTCATGCCGGGTTCGCGCGTGGGGACTTGGGCCGTATCAATCTCGACGCCCATGCCGCCACGCGCGGCCATCTCGGCCGACGAGGACGTGAGTCCCGCGGCGCCCATGTCCTGAATGCCCACCACGACACCCGAGGCGATCAGCTCGAGGCTGGCTTCCAGCAGCAGCTTCTCGGTGAACGGATCGCCGACCTGCACCTGCGGGCGCCGCGCCTCGCTCGCCGCCGTCAAATCCTCCGACGCGAACGCGGCGCCATGAATGCCGTCACGACCGGTGCGCGAGCCGACGGCAAGCAACACGTTGCCCACGCCGGTCGCGGCAGCGCGCATGACGGCATCCGCGCGCACCAGGCCCACGGACATCGCGTTCACGAGGGGATTGCCGTTGTAGCAGTCCGCGAAATCCACCTCACCACCCAGGGTGGGGATGCCGACGCAGTTGCCGTAGTCGCCAACGCCACGCACGACGCCTGCCAGGAGGTACCGATTGCGTGCGTCGTCGAGCGGGCCAAACCGCAGGCTATTGAGGACCGCGATGGGTCGCGCGCCCATCGTGAACACGTCGCGCAGGATGCCGCCCACGCCGGTGGCCGCGCCCTGATACGGTTCGACCGCGGATGGGTGGTTGTGCGATTCGATCTTGAAGACGACCCCCCAGCCCTCGCCGATGTCCAGCACGCCGGCGTTCTCACCCGGTCCCTGGAGTACCTGCGGTCCTTCGGTGGGGAGGGTGCGGAGAATGGGTCGCGAATGCTTGTAGGCGCAGTGCTCGCTCCATAACGCCGAGAAGATGCCGAGCTCGGTCCACGTCGGCGTGCGCCCGAGCATGGCCACGATGCGGCCATACTCCTCGTCGTTCAGGCCGTGCTCCTTGATCCGCTCCGGCGTGACGGCCCGATCGTCGATCATGGGCCGTCGGCCGGCTTGGCTTTGACCCCGCGGAAAAGGGACTGGAAAATCTTGCCGACGCCACCGGCGTCCCGTGTAGCAAGCAGCCGCTCGGTTTCGCCGTGGTCGAGCCACACGCCCTGGCAGTCCAGGCAGCGATCAACCTCGATGCCGTGCAGGTCCTCGTGCGCCAGGTCGGCGCCGCACTTGGGGCATTTCATGTAGTGCGCCTCCCGCGCGGCGCTGACCCGCTCCTTCTCCGCGGACTGGCGCAGCTTCTGGAGGCGTTCCGCCTCCTGGCGTGCGAAATACTCTTCTTCGTTGCGACTGGGCTTCTCACTCATGGTGTCGAATTGACCGTCATGTCGGGGGTGATCATTGGTGCCGGGAGTGTCGGGGCGGCCGTGCGGCCCACGGGCGACGATGACGTGCCGGCGTAGCTGTGGCCTTCGCCGCGCGCGATGACATCCACGACCTGGCCGAACTCGAGGAAGACCACATCGTAGGTACCGCACGTCACTTCACAACCGTTGCGGAAGTAGAGGTACCCGCGATCACCCATCATGCGCTCAACTTCCGGCGTTCCCCACAGGGCGACCACCTCGTCCCGGGTCATGCCCGGCGTGATGGTACCGGTATCCACCGGGGTCCACGGCTCGTCCACCATCGCAACCCGTGCAGCGGGGCGTGGCGCAGGCGCGGGGGTGCGGGCGGGTGCTGGTGGAGTCTCAGCGACCGCCGGGGCGGGCGTCGTCGTTGTGTCGGCCGAGTCGCCGCCGCCAAGGAAGGGCAGACGGTCGCAGGCGAGTGTGGTGCAGCACAGGGCCAGCAGCGCAGTGTGTCGCCAAGTCATCGGACACCTCCTCCGGACGGATGAAGCACTTGCATCAGGGACGTGAACACGCCGAGACCATCGCTCTGTCCGATCGCGGGATCGGCAGCCCGCTCCGGATGCGGCATCATGCCGACCACATTGCGGGCTTCATTGACGACGCCCGCAATCTGGTCCACTGACCCGTTGGGATTGGCGTCAACGTACCGCATGACCACGCGGTCGTCGGCTGTCAGGGTCGCCAGCACATCCGGTGACGCCACGTAGCGGCCTTCGCCGTGTGCGACCGGTATCGAAAGTACCGCGCCGAGCGAGTAGGCGCCCGTAAAGGGCGTGTTGGTCGTCTCGATGCGGACCGCCACCGGGCGGGCGAGAAACCGGAGCCCGGCATTGCGCATCAAGGCGCCCGGCAGCAGTCCCGCCTCGCAGAGCACCTGGAAGCCGTTGCAGATCCCGAGGATCGGTCCGCCCTCCTTCGCAAACGCCTGGACCGACCGCATGACGGGGCTGAATCGGGCGATGGCGCCTGCCCGCAGGTAGTCCCCGTACGCGAAACCGCCCGGGAGCATGACCGCGTCCGCATGCTGCAGGTCGGTGTCGCGGTGCCAGACGAGGTAGGCCTCCGCGCCGACCCGCTCAGCGGCCCGCACGGTGTCAAGATCGCAATTGGACCCCGGGAACTGGACAACGGCGACGCGCATCAGCGGGCCTCGACCTGCAACGTAAAGTCCTCGGTCACTGGGTTGGCCAGCAGCCGCTCGCACATCGCGCGCGCCTCGCGCTCTGCAGCTCGCGCGTCGGCGGCCTCCAGCTCAAGACGCAACGCCTTGCCGACCCGGACCGTGGCAACGCCGCCAAAGCCCAAGGCTTCGAGGGCATGCTCGACGGCCTGCCCCTGTGGGTCGAGCAGGGCAGCTCGTGGCATGACGCGAACATCAACGTGAAAATGCGCCATCAGGCTCCTACGGTTCGTCCCACTCGCTGGTGGGGGCCAATTGGTCACGTTCCGCCGGTCGCGCGCGGTACTCGTCGTGGCGTACCTGGAGGCCAACCACGGCCGCCCGTGCCAGCCCGTACGCAAGATACGTGACTCCCAATGGAAAGAAGAAGATGTCCCGGTTCCAGATCCCGAACCCCACGATGGTCAGGTTGACGGCCAGCCCGACGAGTCCACGGGCGGTGCGTACGCCGATGCCGGGCAGGCGGGCATACTGCACCGTGCTGACCATCGCCAGACTGACGGCAATCGTGAGGAAAAGGGCGACCTGGGCCGGAGGCAGATTGCCGAACAGGATCGGATACAAACCGGTCTGCGAGAACGGATAGAACGTCGCGATCGTCATCCCGGCGGCCGGTGAGGGCAGGCCACTGAACCCGCCCCCCTCCGAATGGCCGCCGCCGCCGGCATTGAACCGTGCCAGACGCAGGGCCACGCACATCACCAGCCCGTACGAGAACAGCCACGTGAACCCGCCAGCCGGACCAAAGTACAGGAAATATGCCAGCATCGCGGGTGCGACACCGAAGCTCACGATGTCCACCAGGGAATCGAGCTCGGCGCCAAAACGGGATCCCGTCTTGCTCATGCGGGCCACCCGGCCGTCCAGCATGTCCAGCACGCCGCAGATGACGATGTACCATGCCGCGCGGTAATACTCGCCGCGGGCGGCGAGCGTCATGGACCACATCCCGAAGAACAGGTTGGCGAGCGTGAAGATGCTCGGCACGACAATGACGACTCGTCGGCGACGGGGGCGTAGACGCGGGTTGGTCATGCCGGCCACTCTCCGATCACCGTGACCCCGGCAACCGTATGGTCCCCGACCGCGACGCGCAGCTGGATGCTGGGCGGGAAGAAGGTGTCCACCCGGGACCCGAACCGAATGATGCCCAACCGTTCGCCCTGTCGAGCCGGGTCACCCACATGGGCGTCCGTAACGATTCGCCGAGCGATGAGCCCGGCGATCTGGCGCACCAAGACCGGCCCGTGTGGCGTCCGGAGGCCGATGGACATGCGTTCATTGTGCTCGGATGCCTTGTCCAAGGTCGCATTGAAAAACCGCCCGGCGTGGTAATCGCGATGCGTGACCTCACCATCCACCGGATACCGGTTGACGTGCACGTTGAGGACATGCATGAACACTGATACGCGCAGCGCCGGCCCGCCAATCACGGTGGGTTCGTGCACCTCGACGACATTCACCACGCGGCCGTCCGCGGGGGCGATGGCGAGGTGCGCACCGCGCGGGCCCGATCGGGCGGGGTCCCGAAAGAACCACGGGACCCACAGCGCGAGGGGTACCCACAGACCGAGCGCCGCCCACCACCAGAATCCCCACGCTCCGGCGGCCGCGGTGAAGGCGCCCAGGACCGAAATCGCCACGGCAACGAATGGACGTCCCTCCGGAGCAATCCGCATCAGCCATACGTGGGCAGCGCGTCACCGGTGACCCGTTGATAGGCGTCACGGTAGCGCACGCTGGTGGCGTTCACGATCTCTGCCGGCAACGCCGGGGCTGGGGCGTCGCCGTCCCACACGCCGGCCCGTTGCTGTCCTGCCAGGAAGTCCCGCAACGGTTGTTTGTCGAAACTGGGTTGGCCGCGACCCGCAGCGTAGCGGTCAGCCGGCCAGAAGCGGGAGGAGTCCGGCGTGAGCAGCTCATCAATCAGCAGGAGCGTGCCGTCCGGCAGCGTCCCAAACTCGAACTTGGTGTCCGCGATGATGAGGCCGTTCTGGGCTGCCCGGTCCCGCCCGGCCGTGTACAGCGCCAAGCTGGCGGTGCGGAGTCGTTCGGCCCGGTCGCGGCCGACGATGCCCTGCATCTGACTGAACGTGATGTTCTCGTCGTGCCCGGTATCGGCCTTGGTGGCAGGCGAGAAGATCGGGGAATCGAGTCGGGCCGATTCGACCAGGCCGTCCGGCAGTGCCTCGCCGGCGAGCGTACCGCGTTCCCGGTACTCGGCCCACGCTGAGCCCGACAGGTAACCGCGCACCACACATTCGACGGGCAGCGGTTCCGTCCGACGGCACAACATGGCGCGACCCGCGATGTCTGTCCGGTGCGGCGCGAGGTCTGGCACTTGGCGAAGGATCGCGTCAGGGTCGGCGGTGACGTAATGGCTGGGGACGACCCCCGCGAGCTGCTGGAACCACCACGCGCTCATCTGGGTCAGGACCGTGCCCTTATGCGGGATGGGAGGGTCGAGGACGACATCGAACGCGCTCACCCGGTCGCTCGCGACCAGCAACAGGTGGGCATCGTCCACTGCATAGACTTCGCGCACCTTGCCGCGCCGCACGAGCGGCAGGGGCAGGGCGCTCTCACGCATGGCTGTGGTCACACCGTCACTCCAGCATCATCCGTGAGAGGGAAGGGTTGCAGCCGCTGGAGGAGCGGGTCGATCGTTTCCGCGAGGAACTCCTGCACCTGCGCCGGCGCCCGTCCGACGTAGCGCGTCGCGTCCAGCTCAGCCCGCAGCGCCTGCGCACCAACCGCGGCAAACGCCGGGTCCGCCGCCAGGTGATCGAGCAGGTCGTTGGCGCCGCCCCGATCCAGTACTTCGGCCACGGCCCAGGCGTGTCCACGAATCACCTCGTGCAAGGTCTGGCGGTCGCCACCCGCTCGTACGCCTAGCATCAGCCACCGCTCGGTTGCCATGAAGGGCATGACGCGTTCGACGTTGCGTTGCACGGTCCCTTCCCGTACCTCGAGGCCGCGCGCGATGTTGCCGGCGAGCAGCAGCAGGGCATCGGCCGCGAGGAACGCGTCGGGTAACGTCATCCGTCGGTTGGCGCTGTCGTCCAGCGTGCGTTCGAGCCATTGTGTTGCCGCGGTGTACGCCGGATTGGCCTGCAGGCTGATCAGGTAGCGCGCGAGGGCCCCGAGCCGCTCCGCGCGCATCGGATTGCGCTTGTAAGGCATGGCGCTCGACCCCACCTGCGAGGCTTCGGCCGGTTCGAGGATCTCGCCCTCGTGCTGGAGCAGGCGGAGGTCGTTGCCAAGCTTGGCGCAGCTTTGGGCGAGCCCGCTCAGCACGTCGAGTACGCGCGCATCCACCTTGCGCGTGTAGGTCTGGCCCGTCACCGGCATGCTCCGGCTGAATCCAAACGCGGCAGTCACGACCTGGTCGAGTTTCCGCACGCGGCCATGGTCACCATCGAACAGTTCGAGAAAGCTGGCCTGTGTACCCGTGGACCCCTTGCACCCGCGGAACGGCAGCCACGTGATGAGGTCGAGCAAGGCTTCGGCGTCGAGCGCGAAGTCCTGGAGCCAGAGCGTTGCCCGCTTGCCGACCGTCGTGAGCTGCGCGGGCTGGTAGTGGGTGTAGGCGACGGTGGGGCGATCCGCGTGCAATCGCGCAAAGGCGCGGAACGCGTCGAGCACGCCATGCAGCCGTCCCAGCAACAACCTCAGCCCATCCCGCATGACGATGAGGTCGGCATTATCAGTCACATAGCAACTGGTAGCGCCGAGATGGACCCACGGGCGCGCGGCGGGTGCCTGATCGCCGAGGTGATGAATGTGCGCCATGACGTCGTGCCGCAGCCGCTGCTCGTACTCGCGCACCTGATCGAGGTCGGCGTCGTCCTGGTGCTGTTCGAGTTCGCGAATGGCCTCGGCAGGGATCGCCAAGCCCAGCTCCTGTTCGGCGCGTGCCAGTGCCAACCAGAGCCGGCGCCACACGCCGGCGCGGTGAGGAGCGCTCCACAGCGCTTGCATGGCCGGCGAGGCGTATCGGGTGCCGAGCGGCGAGTCGTAGCGGGGAGTCGCCATCGTACGTGGAGGCGGTACCGTCAGACCTTTGCCTCCGTGCGCGCAACGAGCTTGCCCCAGTCGCGGAGGAACTGCTCCAAACCGCGGTCGGTCAGGGGGTGCAGGAGCAGCTTCTTGAGTACGCCGGTGGGCATCGTCGCCACGTCGGCACCGATCATGGCCGCCTCGGCCACGTGGCGTGGGTGCCGGATGGACGCGGCGAGGATCTCCGTCGTGATGCCATAGTTGTCGTAGATGGTCCGGGTCTCACGGATGACGTCCATACCGTCGTGGCCGATGTCGTCCAGGCGACCGAGAAACGGCGAGACGTAGGCGGCACCGGCCTTGGCGGCGATGAGGCACTGCACCGACGAGAAGCACAGGGTCACGTTGACCCGCGTGCCCTCCTGTGCGAGGCGACGCGTGGCGACCATACCGGCTGCGGTCATCGGAATCTTGACCACGATGTTCTCGGCCAGTCGGGCCAGCTCGCGTCCCTCCGTGACCATCGCGTCGGCTTCCACGGCGACCACTTCGGCGCTGATCGGGCCCGGCACCAGGCGGCAGATCTCAAGCAGGATTTCGCGTGGATCGTCGGCGCCAGCCACTTGGCTCAGGAGGGTGGGGTTCGTGGTGATGCCATCAATGAATCCGGCATCGGCAGCCCAGCGAATTTCGGTCAGGTCGGCGGTATCCAAGAAGAACTTCATCCGGTGGCGCCCTCGTCGGGTTTGCGGTAGCGGACAGCCATCAGGTACAGGCCCTCGGGGGGCGCCGGTGGGCTGGCATCGGTGTTCTCCGTTGCCTGGAGCAATCGACCGACATCGGCCGCGGGGCGGCGACCCAGCGCCACGTCCACGGCCATCCCCACGAGGAAGCGCACCATACGGTGCAGAAATCGGTCCGCTTCGACCTCAAAGATAAACCCGGCGCCCTCGGGCCGCTCGCACCATTCCGCGTGCGCGATGTTGCACCGGTAGTGCGATTTGACCTGGCCCGCGGCCGAGAAGGCGCGAAAGTCGTGTTCGCCTGGCAGGGGGGCTGCGGCGGCCGCCAATCCCGCCGGATCAAGGGGGCGTCCCACGGCCCATTCATACCGTCGCCGAAAGGGTGAGCGGGCGTCGGCATCGCATCCGACGTAGTAAGCGTATCGACGTGCGATGGCATGTTTGCGGGCGTGGAAGCCGGTCGGGGCAGGGTGGACGGCGCGAACATGCATGTCCGGTGGGGTCAGCGCCAGCAACGCGGCGTGGAGCTCCGCAGCCTCCCACGGTCGGGGCATGACGAAACTCACCACCTGAGCGCGGGCATGCACGCCGGCGTCGGTGCGCCCCGCCGCGTGCGTCACGACCCGCGCGCCCGCCAACCGTGCCAACGCGGTCTCGAGGTCGGCTTGGACGGTGCGTTGGTCGGGTTGTCGCTGCCAGCCCGCAAAGTCCGTCCCGTCATACGCGAGCGTCAGGGACCAGTTGGACGCACTCATGGGGGCCAAGTGTACCGGTGGGTGGGGCGCAGCGGCAAGCGCCGCAAGGACTTGCGACCGTTGACCCTCCGGCAAGCGCGTCGGTAGGATTCGCGCATCAACGTGATGACGACCGACTCTGGATCTACCCCGTCTGCGCTGCAGGACGTCCTGCGTGCGTTGTCCGCCGGTGCCGCGCTCTCGGCCTCCCAGGTGGCCGACGCGTTCGGCAGCATCATGCGGGGTGAAGCGGATGCGACCGACGTCGCGGCACTGCTCCTTGGACTGCGTGCGCGTGGCGAATCGGCGGAAGAGCTGGCGGGCGTTGTCCAGTCCCTCCGGGCCGCGATGATCACGGTGGAAGGTGTGTCGGCGTCGGCGATTGACACCTGCGGCACCGGGGGCGGCCGGACCGGGACCTTCAATGTGTCTACCGCAGCGGCCATCGTGGCCACCGCAGCCGGAGCCGTGGTGGCGAAGCACGGCAACCGGTCCTACACGTCCCGCTGCGGATCGGCGGATGTGCTCGAGGCGCTGGGCATTCCGATGCAGCTGGACGCGCGTGCGGCACGTGCCATGTTGGACGCGGTCGGCATGACCTTCCTTTTTGCACCGACGTTTCACCCAGCCATGCGGCACCTGGCGCCGGTGCGCAAGGCACTGGGCGTCCCGACCATCATGAATCTGGTCGGACCCCTGGCCAACCCGGCCCGGGTGCGGCGGCAGGTGATTGGGGTCGCGGACCTCGACCGTGCCCCGATTGTCGCGGCGGCCTTGGCACGTCTTGGGACGGAGCACGCGCTGGTGGTGCACGCCGAAGTTGGCATGGATGAGATCGCGCCGCACGGGGTGACGCGAGTCTGGGAGGTGCGCGATCACTCGGTGGCATCGTGGACGTTGGACGCCGGGGCGCTCGGACATGGCCACGACGATTTGGCAGCACTGGCGGGCGGTGACCCGGCAGACAATGCCGCGCGGCTCGTTGGTTTGTTGGCTGACCCGGATCAGGATCCCGTCGGAGCGTCGGCGGTCATCCTGAATGCCGGGGCTGCCGTGTATGTCGCAGGGCTGGTGTCATCGGTCGCGGACGGCATCGGGATCGCGGAAGAGACCCTGCGGTCAGGGAAAGCGGCGCAGCGTCTGCGGGCGATGCAAGAGGTCAGTACCGCCGAATGACGCCCACGACGACGCCTTGTACCAGCAGGTTGTCTTCGTGGACCCGAATCGGCTGCATGCGATCATTGGCGGGCTGCAGCCGGATCCAGCCTCCCGGCTCGCGGAAATAGCGCTTGACGGTGGCCGACGTCCCTTCGACCAGCGCGATCACCATCTCGCCGTTGTCGGCGGCGTTACGGTTATGCACCACCACGTAGTCGCCGTCGTCAATGTGGTCATCAATCATGGACTGCCCGCGGACGCGCAGGACGTAGGCGGCCCCCCGACGCGGCAGCATCTCGTTGGGTACGGCAATGGTGTCGGGTGTGGCGAGCGCCTCAATGGGCTCGCCAGCCGCGACCTGGCCGAGCAGGGGCAGCTCGGTCGCGCCGCTCTGCCCAGGTTGGGGCTTCAGTTCGATGGCGCGGCTCGCATGGTGGTCGCGGCGGATGTAGCCCTTGCGCTCGAGATTGGTGAGGTGCTCGTGCACGGTCGCCAGTGACCGGAAGGAGAACTCCTCCGCGATCTCCTCGAACGACGGGGCGTATCCATGCTGGAGGATGTGGCTCTCGAGATACTCGAGCACCTGTTTCTGCCTGCGGGTCAAAGGCATGGTACGCTCCAAACGCTGGTGTCCCGAACGAATGCCGAAAACCAATATGACCGAACACAAACCGAAGCGCAAGCAGGAACCCGGGTGCCGGTAACCCTCGGCCTCCTTCTCCGGGATGCTGAGCGTCGGGCGGCTGGGCTCCGACGTGACCAAGCCGCGTTGCGTGCGGCCTTGTCATCGGCACCGCCTCAGCGACTCTGGCGTGAGGCGCTGGACGGTCCCGTGGTGCGGGTGATCGCCGAGATCAAGCGCCGATCGCCGTCCGCCGGGCCCATCGCACTGGCCTTGGACCCGGTGGCGCACGCTCGGGCGTATGTGGAAGGCGGGGCCGCGGCGATTTCGGTTCTCACCGACCCCGTCCATTTTGGTGGCACGCTCGCTGACCTCCAGGAGGTCGCGGCGGCCGTTTCGGTTCCCGTCCTCTGTAAGGACTTCATCGTTGATCCGATTCAGTTGTTGGCGGCCCGCGCCGCAGGCGCTTCGGCGGTGCTGTTAATCGTGCGAGCACTCGATGCGCCCCGCCTGGCCGCGCTGATGGCCGAAGCGCGGAACCTTGGACTCGGCATCTTGGTCGAGGTCCATGACCGACAGGAGGTTGACGCCGCGCTCACGGCGGGTGCTGACGTTATCGGTGCCAACGCTCGGGACCTCGACACCTTTCACATGCATCCAGACAAGATGGAAAACGTGCTGGGCAGCATTCCGCAGCACATCATTGCTGTGGCCGAGAGTGGCATCGCAGGAACGCAAGATGTGGAGCGGCTTGCGGCTTGTGGAGCCGATGCTATTCTGGTGGGCACGATGGTCGCTAGCGCGCGTGACCCGGCGGCGGCCGTCCGCAGCCTGAGCCGAATCCCGCGCCGGGGTCGGTCGAAAGGATCCGCGTGACGACCGCGGTGCCCAATGGGCAGGGCCGGTTTGGTCCGTACGGTGGTCGGTACGTCCCTGAGACGCTGATGGCGGCGCTGGACGCCTTGGCGACGGCGTGGGACGCGGCCCGCGTCGATCCGGGATTTCGCAGTGAGCTGGACCAGTTGCTACGCACGTGGGTTGGGCGGCCCACGCCGTTGTCCGAAGCGCCACGCTTCTCCGAGCGGGTCGGGTGCCGCATCCTGCTCAAACGGGAAGACCTGGCGCATACCGGTGCGCACAAGATCAATAACACGCTGGGGCAGGTGCTGTTGGCGCGGCGCATGGGCAAGCGTCGCATCATTGCGGAGACGGGTGCGGGGCAGCACGGCGTGGCCACCGCCACTGCCTGCGCCCGGTTTGGGTTGGCGTGTGTGGTCTACATGGGCGTCGAAGACATGCGGCGCCAGGCACTCAACGTCTACCGCATGGAGCTGCTCGGTGCGACCGTCGTGCCGGTGACATCCGGGACGCGGACGCTGAAGGACGCAACCAATGAGGCGCTGCGTGATTGGGTGACGAATGTGGCCACCACCCACTATGCGATCGGTTCGGTCGTCGGTCCGGATCCCTTTCCCCGGATGGTGCGGGACCTCCAGGCCGTGATCGGAGAAGAGGCGCGACAGCAGATCCAGGACCGCGTGGGACGGCTGCCGGATGAGGTGGTCGCCTGCGTCGGCGGAGGGTCGAACGCGTTGGGAATCTTCCAGGCCTTCGTGGGGGAAGCCTCGGTGCGTTTGGTCGGCGTGGAAGCGGGTGGGCGCGGCCTGGGTCCGGGCGACCACGCCGCCTCGCTGTTGCTCGGACGTCCCGGGGTGCTCCATGGGGCCCTGAGTTATCTGCTGCAGGACGCGGATGGGCAGGTCGCACCGGCGCATTCGGTATCGGCCGGCTTGGATTACCCCGGCGTCGGGCCGGAACATGCATGGATGCGCGATCAGGGTCGGGTGCGCTACGTTTCCGTGCCTGACGACGAAGCCTTGGCGGCTTTTGAGCGTTTGGCGCGATTGGAGGGGATCGTGCCAGCCTTGGAGACGGCCCATGCGGTCGCCTGGGTCGACAGCACAGCGGGAGCGCGCGCGACAAAGGAAGTCGTTGTGATCAACGTGAGTGGCCGTGGCGACAAGGATGTCGCGGCCGTGGCTGAACTCCGCAAGGGTGCCGGGTGACGGATTCACTGGAACCAGCTGAATTGCCGACGGAGAATGCTATTGACCCTAAGCCGGTCGAGGCATTCTTTCAGGCGTTGGTAAAGGGCGCACGCGCGGCGCAGCTGTATCTCCCGAATAATCCCGTCTTTCAGCAGGCAATTGCGAACATCCGGGACGCCTTTGGCCCGATCTGGGCTGGGGCACCAGAAGTCAAGCTGGACATCAAGGAAACCGCGTTTGTGCTGGGCGCGCATCCGGTGCTCGACCAGCCCCAGAAGACCGAAAGCCTCGCGTGGATTCTCTATAAGGATGGTGTCCGCTCGCTCACCCTCCGGCCGGGCGCCGAGGATGAGATCATGCGGTTGCTGGCCCTGCTCAACAAGGCACGGAACCTGCCGCCCGATGCGGACGACGATCTCCTCACGCTGCTGTGGGAAGAGGACTTCCAGTCGATCGGCTACCGACATGTCGAGCTCGTCACGGAGGATGCCCGTCCGCTCAAGCCCGACGAGGAACCGGCGGAGCCCGGGGAAAAACGCACCCAGTCCACGCAGCAAGACGTCGCCGAGGAAACGAAGCGTCCCGAGGGGCTCATCAACCTCGAGGAGTTCGATTCGACGCTCTACTTCCTGGATGAGAAGGACATCGCGTACCTGCAGGATGAGATCGAGCGGGAGTACCAGCAGGACCTGCGGTCGAACGTCCTCGCAATCCTGTTCGACATCTTCGAATTACAGACGTTCAGCACGGTACGCTCCGAAGTGCTCTCGATCATCGAGAACTTCATTCCGTACCTTCTGGGCGCGGGGGATTTCCGCTCGGTGTCGTATATCCTGCGCGAACTGCGGGTGGCAACGTCGCGGGCGCGGGAACTTACGCCCGAACATGTGACGCAGGTCGAAGAGCTGCCGGCACGGTTGTCCGAGCCGGCGGCGGTGTCGCAGCTCTTGCAGTCGCTCGACGAGGCCGCCGTGCACCCCTCGGAGGATGAACTCGGGTCGCTGTTCCGCGAACTGCGTCCCGAGGCGCTGGAAACCGTACTCTCCTGGATGCCGCGCCTTACCAACGCGCGCGTGCGCGAATTGCTGCAGCAAGCGGTGCAGCGCCTGGCGACACAGAACCCCGAAGAGCTGGCCAAGGCGCTCGGAAGCGAGGACGAGGGCGTGGTGTACGAGACCATCAAGCTGGCGCAGTTGCTCAAACTGCCACCGCTGGTCCCGGCGTTGGGTGGCGTACTCGTGACTGACCGTTCGCCGGCGCTCAAAGTGGCGGTCGTGGATTGCCTGGCGGTGGTTGGTTCACCCAGTGCGATGCAGCAGTTGGAGCGGGCGGTGGACGACGGCCAGCGCGATGTTCGGGTGGCGGCCGTCCGAACCCTTGGGCAACGCCGGCACCGTGCCGCCATGGCCCGCATCGAGCCCATGGTGACGGGGAAGATGAAGAACGCGGACCTCACCGAGAAGATGGCATTCTTTGAAGCATACGGGTTGCTGGTCGGCCCCGATGGCATCACGCGACTCAAGCCCATGCTGTCTGCCGGTGGGTTCATGAAGAAGGGCAACGACCCACAGACCCGCGCGTGCGCCGCGATGGCACTCGGCAAGATCGGGACACCCGAGGCACGCGCTGCCCTGCAGGACGTCGCGAACGACAAGGATCCCTTGGTACGCAATGCGGTGAACAAGGCGTTGCGGGAGATCGGCTGAGATGAGCGATCCGACCCGCCGTCCCAGCGCCCGCATGTCCATTGCGGACAGCATGCAGAGCACCGAAGGCATCTTGCGCCATGCCGGGCGGGACTTTCTGGTGACGTTCTATGCCGCGCTGCGGTCGCTCAAGCTGTATCCGCTCGAGAACGACCAAGTCCAGCGCTCCCTCGACGACATCACCCGATCGGCCAAGGCGCTGCTCCAGATCGAGGACACGCTCGAAGTGCGGTTGTCAGGTGAGTTCATCTTCGTCAACGCGACCCGCCTGCGCTTGAACCTCGACAATTTCGCCTCGTTCAGTCACGTCCTCAACACGCTCGCCGCGTCGGACGTCGGCGTGGTCCAGGTGGACGAGAAAGTCGAGCGGCGCGAATGGCAGGTGTTCCTGTCGCTGTTACTCGCGTTTGCGCCGCGCGCCGGTGCCGCGAACAAGCTGATCGAGCTGCAGCAGAAGATGCTACAGGGTGGCGTAACCCACATCATTGTGGAGCCTGGGGCCGAGGGCGAGGATGATCTTGAGGATGAGGAACGCGCGAAGGAAGTCGCCAAACAGACGTACGAACGGTCGGTGGCGGTCACCAAGGAAGTGGTGAACAGCGTCCGCATGGGCCGGAGCGCCAGCGTCAAGAAGGTGAAGCGCGCGGTGCAGGGGATCGTGGACCAGGTGCTGAGCAATGAAGTCTCGTTGGTGGGCCTCACGACGATTCGGGACTATGACGAGTACACGTTTACCCACTCGGTGAACGTCTGCATCTTCTCGATCGCGATCGGGCGCCGCCTCGGACTCACGCGTCTCCAGCTGTACGATCTCGGCATGGCCGCGCTGTTCCATGACGTGGGCAAAAGTCGCGTCCCACTCGAGGTGCTGACCAAGCCCGGTGCGCTCACCGAAGAAGAGTGGCGCATCATGCAGTCGCACCCGTGGCTCGGGGTGCTCACGCTGTTCGGCCTGCGAGGGTACGGCGAGATTCCGTATCGCGGCATGATCGTCGCGATGGAGCATCATATGAAGATGGACCTGACCGGCTACCCGCGGACGCTGCGGCCCCGGTCGCTGGTTCTGTATTCCAGGATCGTGGCCGTCGCGGACGGATTTGATGCGGCGACGTCACGCCGTGCCTACCAGAATACGCCGTTGCAACCGGATGAAGTGCTGCGGGAAATGTGGGAGAACCCGCGGCGCGGATACGACGCGGTTCTGGTGAAGGCCCTGATCAACCTGATGGGCATCTATCCGGTAGGTACGTGCGTCATTCTCGACACGTACGACGTCGCGATCGTCCACGCCGCGAACGGCGACGTGACGCAGATTCACCGGCCGGTCGTGCGGATTCTCATTAGGGCCGACGGGAGTCGCGAGAACCCGGGTCCCCTGGTCAACCTCGCCGAAACCGATGAGGCCGGAAACTACCGTCGGACCATCATCAAGGTCACCGATCCCGCCAAGTGGGGAATCGAGCCCGGCGACCACTTTGTCTGAGCACCGGCTCGCCGCGCGCTGGCGCGCGCTCCGGGCGGCGGGACGGCCCGGGCTCGTGGCCTATCTCACCGCGGGGTACCCGTCGGGCGACGCGACCGTCTCCGCGCTGCGCATGCTGGATGCGGAAGGCGTTGACGTCATCGAACTGGGCTTGCCTTTTTCGGATCCGGTGGCCGACGGTCCCGTGATCCAGCGCTCCAGTCATCAGGCCCTGGGCACCGGAGCATCGGTGGCCGCCGCCTTCGACCAGTTGCGCCGTGCTGCCCCGCAGGCGCCGGTCATCGCCTTCTCGTACTTGAATCCCATCCTGGCCTACGGCGTCGAGCGCTTCGTCACGGATGCGGCGGCGGTGGGCATCGTTGGCCTGCTGGTCACCGACCTTCCGACCGGCGCGGACCCGGCCTTGGAAGCGCGACTCGCATCGGGCCCGCTCGCGCTGGTGCGGCTCGTGGCACCCACCACGTCGCCCGACCGGCTCCGCACCATGACGTTCGATCCCCGCGGCTTCGTGTACGTCATCGCGCGGTTGGGCGTCACCGGCGCACGCAGCGAGGTCGCCGACGAACTGGCATCCGTCATTGGTCGGGTCCGCGAGGTGACGGACCTGCCGATCGCGGTCGGCTTCGGCATTCGTGATGTCGCGCAGGCGCGCCGGGTGGCGGGCATGGCGGATGGCGTGGTGGTGGGCACGGCCTTGGTCGAGTGTCTTGGCGAGAGCGAGGCGTCGGCGCGGTCGCTCATCCGCGCATTGCGTGAGGCGCTGCACCAGGTCCCGGCGCCCGTGGGGAGGTCCGGGTGAGCCAGGACCGGATTACGCTCAAGGGACTGCGCTTTCACACGCGGGTGGGCCTGCTGCCCCACGAGGCCCAGCATCCCCAGCCACTGGAGCTGGATGTGACCGCGTGGCTCTCGCTCAAGCCCGTCGGCGAATCGGACTCACCGCGTGGCTTGGTGGACTATCGCGACCTCTACGCGATTGTGGCCGACGTCATTGGGACCAGTCATCACCGTCTCCTCGAAGCCTTGTGTGAGAAGGTGGCGGCACGGGTGTTGGAGGTTGACAGCGTGCAGCGCGTACAGGTTGCCGCGCGCAAGCCGCATGCCCCGATCGCTGGTCCGCTGGATTGGGTCGAGGTGGCAGTCGATCGCCATGCCGGGAAGTGAGTGGGCGTGGGTGGCCCTGGGCAGTAACCTGGGCCGTCGCGAGCAGTATCTTGCCATGGGACGAGCGGGCTTGGCTGCGATACCGCGCACTCGACTGGTGGCAGCGAGTCTGATCGAAGAAACGGCGCCGCTCGGCCCTCCTGAACAAGGACCGTACTTGAACCAGATGGTGTTGTTGCAAACGACCGCCACGCCGGAAGCCGTGTGGGACGCGATGCAGGCGATCGAGCGGGCGGCCGGACGCCGGCGGACGGTGCGCTGGGTGGCCCGTACCCTGGATCTTGATCTTGTCCGGTTTGGCGACCTGACGGTGGCCACGCCGACCCTGACGATTCCGCATCCCGAGTTGCCGAACCGACCGTTCTGGTACCGTGCCATCGAGGAGCTCGAACCGTATGTCCGCTGAGAAGGCCCTGACCCTCCACGATCTCGCGGAAGCGAAGCGTACCGGCCACCGGCTCGTAGCGCTCACCGCGTACGACGCGCTTTTGGGCCGTTTGGTGGACGAGGCCGGCGTGGACATCGCGCTCGTGGGTGATTCCGTGGCCACCGTTCTGGCCGGCGAAACGACGACGCTCCCCGCAACGCTCGACCAGATGATCTACCACGGGCGCAGCGTGCGTCGTGGCGTCCGTCGCGCCGTCGTGGTCGTGGACCTGCCGTTTCTCACCTACCAGATCAGCATCGAGGAGGCGAAGCGCAACGCGGGTCGTGTGCTCGTGGAGACCGGCGCCCAGGCCGTGAAACTCGAAGGCGGGCGCAGCATGGCACCGACGGTGGAGGCCTTGGTGTCCGTGGGCATTCCGGTCATGGGACACTTGGGGTTCACGCCGCAATCCGTGCATCAGTTGGGTGGCGCGCGGGTCCAGGGGCGCAGTGCGCAGGCGGCCGACCATCTGATCGAAGACGCTCGTGCACTCGAGGCCGCCGGGGCCTTTGCGATCGTGCTGGAGCTCATGCCAAGTCCAGTCGCCGCCCGCATCACCGCCGCCGTTGGCGTACCGACCATCGGGATCGGCTCGGGTCCGTCGTGCGATGGGCAGGTGCTCGTGTTGCACGACATGCTCGGGCTCAACGATCAGTTCAAGCCCCGCTTCCTCAAGACCTATGCGCATCTCGCGGACACGGTGCGCGAGGCCGCACGCCGGTTCGGTCAGGACGTGCGCGAGGGGACCTACCCGGACGCGGACCACAGCTTCGACGCGTGATCGTACTGCCTGATCCTGCGGCCTTGCGCTCCTGGGTGCGCGCTCGGCGCGTAGCCGGTGATCGCTTGGGGTTCGTCCCAACCATGGGAGCGCTCCATGAAGGCCACCTGCAACTTGTGGATCGTGCGCGTACGATGGCGGATCAGGTGGTCGCCAGCATCTTCGTGAACCCGCTCCAGTTTGCCCCAACCGAAGACTGGGCCGCCTATCCCCGCGATGCAGCACGGGATCAGCAGCTCCTGGCCGAGCGGGGAGCCGCCGTGCTCTTTCTGCCGAGCGTCGCGGTGATGTATCCCGCACCACCCGCGATATCGCTCCAGGCCCCCGAACTCACCAGAACGCTGTGCGGCCCGCACCGGCCCGGGCACTTCGAGGGGGTACTCACCGCGGTGGCGAAGCTGTTCCATCTGGTAGAGCCCGACATCGCCGTGTTTGGCCGCAAGGACGCCCAACAGGCGGTGCTCATTCAACGCCTTGTGCACGATCTGGATTTCCCGGTGCGCATAGATGTCGCTCCGATCGTGCGGGAAGCAAGCGGCCTCGCGCTCAGTTCACGAAACGCGTACCTGTCGCCGGAGCAGTGCCGCGTGGCGGGCGTACTCAGTCGCGCGCTCGACGCCGCGCATGTCGCGTTTACGTCCGGGATCACGGAGGCTGCCGCCCTGCTCCAAGTCGCGCGCAAGGTGCTGGCCGGCGAACCGGCGCTCCGTGCGCAGTATGTCGAACTGGTAGACCCGGTGTCGCTGGCAGCACTGTCCATGGGCCGGCCGGAAGCGTTGCTTGCCGTCGCTGCCTTCGTCGGAACGACCCGATTGATTGATAACATCATTCTGGGACAGGGGCTGGCCGGTGACGTGCGATTGGGATGAGGGTCCACCACCGTGGGCGGTGATGACGCCGAGTCGGCGCGCCCACGTCACCCGGGTCGTGGCGCTGCTGGATCAGTGGGCCGACGCGCAGGGTGTTTCCTCACACGAACGGGCGCGGTGGCGCCGGGCTGGGTGGTTGCACGATGCCCTGAAGGACGCTCCGCTGGAGTCGTTGCGTGGGGTTCAGGATGCCGAGTTCCGCGATGCCTCTCCAAAACTGTGGCACGGACCCGCCGCGGCCGCGCGCGCGACTCGTGAGGGGGAGCAGGACGCCGGCGTGCTCGCGGCGGTGCGGTATCACACCGTGGGGTCGGCGACGTGGGATCGCGTCGGGCACATGCTGTACCTGGCCGATCACCTCGAGCCGGGTCGCCCCCATGAGCCGCGCGAGCGCGCGTCGTTGGTGGAGCGCGTGGCCGCGGGTGGCGACGAAGTGGAGGCGGTGGTGACGTTGGTACTCACGCGACGTTCGGTCCACACGTCGGCCGATCGCATGCACCCCCAAACGGTCGCATGGTTGCGCACGCTCGGGCGCTGAAGCGCGCCCTGATGGTAGGGGGCCTCGTCGGGCTGGCGGCGGCGTTCGTGGTGTGGGCGGTGCGCCGTGAGCCTGCCAGCATCCACCCGTCCTGGCCCATCCCTGGCGAAGACGGCGTCCGCATCGAGGTCGAGGTTTTGAACGGTGCGGGGGTTGACGGTCTCGCACGATTGGTCACGACACACTTGCGTCGCGCCGGAATCGACGTCGTATCCTTCGGAACGGCGGGCACGCTGCAAGATGCCACCCGCCTGCTGGTGCGACGTGGCGACTCGACGTCAGCACTCGCTGTACAACGCGCGTTGGGCCAGGGGCGCATTGAGATCGCGCCGGACCCGCGCCGGTTACTGGATGTGAGCGTGCTCTTGGGTGCGGATGCCATCGCGATCGGACGCGACCCGTAGCTGGCCGCACGCGGCGTTGATATCCAGCCCGCGGCTTCTGCGCACCGTAGCGCGAATGCCCTGCGATATGAGACGGGCGGCAAAGGCCGCAATCCGGTCAGGTGCGGTCGGTGCGAGGCCGGGGCTACCGCCGGGGTGCAGCGGCAGCAGGTTCACGTGCGCGCCGAGCGCCCTCGCATGGCGGGCGAGTTCGTCGGCGTCTTCATCCCGATCGTTCGTGCCGGCAATCATCACGTACTCGAACGTCACGCGCCGCGGGAAGGCTGCGAGGGCCGCCAGAACCTCGGGCAGCGGCCACTTCCGCTCGATCGGCATCATCGTCGCCCGCACCGCACTGAACGGCGAATGCAGACTCAAGGCAATGCCGAATTGTTCCGGCCGCTGAGCGAACGCCTGGATACCGGGGATGACGCCCACAGTGCTCACGGTGATATGGCGGGCGCCAATGCCGATGCCCGTTGGGTCGTTGAGAATGCTCAAGGCGGTGCTCACGTGATCCCAGTTGTGCAGCGGTTCGCCCATGCCCATGAACACGATGTTGCTCGGCCGCCCGAGGGATGGATCCAGCAGCATTTCGCGCACCTGCAAGGCAATCTCGCCCGCCGTGAGGTGTCGGCCGAATCCCATGCGTCCGGTTGCACAGAACGTACAGCCGAAGGCACACCCGGCTTGGGACGAAATGCACAGGGTCCGGCGGTTGCCTTCCGGTATCCAGACGGACTCGACCGCCTGGCCATCGTGGAGGCGCCAGAGAAACTTGAGGGTGCCGTCCCGGGACACCTCACGCGTCGCCAGGGCGAGTCGCGGAATGGGAGCGTCCCCTTCGAGCTTCGCCAGGAGTGCGGCGGGCAGGTCGGTCGCGTCCTGCCAGCGAGCAACCGGTCGGGTCCACAGGCGCGGCAGGATCTGGCTGGCCCGGTAGGCTGGCCATTCGTGCCCGGCCACCCACGCGGCCACCGCCCGTGCCGCGTCGGCCGGGGCGAGATCCGTCCATGACGCGTTCATCGTTCTGTCGCGGCTGTGAGGCCCAGTCGGTAGGTCGGGCCCAACCCGTTCAGGCCCTCGCCGCGCGCGACGTGAATCGTGTAGTGCCCGGTCCGGAACGTCAGTCCCAGCGTGTGCCGCCACTCGATGGCCTCGAGGGCGCGCTCGCGGGTGAGTCCCCACGAGACACGCAGCCGCCTGCTGAACACCATGACGGCGCCGCCACCCCACTCGGCGTGTTGGGCGCCATGCCAACCGGCACCCGCGCCGAGTACGGCGCGCGCCGGAGATCCCCACGCCGAGCCGACCGGGATGGTGCCTTCCAGTCCGACGTTCAGCTCGGAGACAGCATTGCGTTGGAGTCGCGATCCCAAAAACCGGGTGGCCGCAGCAAGCGTGATCGGGGCGACCGGCGTCCAGCGCAGGCCGGCGTCGGTCGTGAGTCCGCCTTCACGGATGGCGTCGAGCCGGGTTTCATGGGCCCGCACCAGGAGGCCCAGTACGAGGGGGCCGCCATGCCAGCCAACGCCGAGTCCGGCGATTTGGGAGTGCACGGGGATCTCCCCAGGGAGCGCGATGGGGGAGGTCGTGGTGCGCACAAGATCCGTGACGGCCATTCGACCGACCACGGCGCCCGCGACGATGCGCGGTGTCATCCGCCATTGTCCCGAGGCGAGGAAACCGCCTAAGGCCAGGACATCCGGCGTCTCCAGAATCTCGAAGGATCCGGTACGCAGCGGCGGGGACGCGGCGAGAGCGGCCGGGTTCCAGAACACCCCCGTGGGGCCGGAGGCGAGGGCGGCTGGCTGCGGGAGGGTGCTTCCGGCAACCCGCCACAAATCGGTGAGCGGTGGTGCCTGCGCGCCAACCGCTCTTGTGGTGAGGACCGCGAGGGCGGCCAAGCGCCGAAGTGCAAGCACCGCAGAAGGTTGCGGTCCCTCGGCGCTGGTGTCAAGCGACTTGCTGCCCCCACCGGCGGCCGTTATGTTGCACCCGTGTTCGTATTGGGCCCGCCCTCCAGAATCTCAGGCCATTCCACGCTCAAGCGTCCGGCAGGATACCACACATGACGGTAACCGCGATGCGTACGCACCGCTGTGGGGACGTACGGGTCGCCCACGTGGGCCAGACGGTGCGTCTGGGCGGCTGGGTGCATCGCCGCCGTGACTTGGGCGGGCTTCTGTTTCTCGACCTGCGTGATCGCGCAGGGCTCGTGCAGGTCGCGTTTGGCCCCGAGACACCGCCGGACCTCCTGGCGCGGGTCCGCGACGTCGCCCCCGAGGCCGTCGTGCTGGTCGAGGGGATCGTGCGGGCACGGCCCGCCGACCAGCGCAACCCGGACATGCCGACCGGTGCAATCGAAGTCCAGGCGACTGCACTGACGCTCTCGGGTCCCGTCCTGACCGACGGCCTGCCGATTCCCGTATGGCGGACCAAGGGTGAGTCGCTCCCGGCGGAGGAACTCCGCCTCAGGTATCGCTACCTGGACCTCCGCCGTCCCGAGCTGCAACAGAACCTGGCGCTGCGTCATCGGCTGCTGCAACGCACGCGCGCCGAGTTGACGAAGCGTGGGTTCTACGAGATCGAAACCCCCATGCTGACCAAGCCGACGCCGGAAGGTGCGCGCGATTACCTCGTGCCCTCCCGTGTGCATCCCGGCCAGTGTTTTGCGCTGCCGCAGTCGCCCCAGATCTACAAGCAATTGTTGATGATGTCCGGCTTCGACCGGTACTTCCAGATCGCGCGCTGTTTCCGCGACGAAGATCTGCGGGCGGATCGGCAACCAGAGTTCACGCAGATTGATCTCGAGGCGTCATTCGTCACGGAAGAAGACATCTATCAGCTCCTTGAGGAACTGATGGTCGCGCTGTGGTCGGAGGGTGGCCAGGCGGTCACGTCGCCGTTCCCGCGCCTGACGTATCGTGAGGCGCTTGAGCGATTCGGTACAGACAAACCGGATATGCGGTGGCCGGTCGAGATCGTGGACCTCACCCAGGCCGTGAGCGGAGCGGGGTTCCGCGCCTTTGACGAGGCGATCGCCGCGGGTGGTCGTGTCCGCGGGTTGATCGTCGCAGGTGGGGCGGGGCTGAGCCGCAAGCAGGTGGATGCGTTGGCGGATCGGGCGAAGGCCGGTGGTGCAGGCGGGCTTGCCACGGTCAAACGTCAAGGCAACGACTGGACCGGTCCCTTGGCCAAGCTGCCCGACGCTGCGACGCGGTTCACCCTCGCCGATAGCGCATTGCTGGTGGCCGTCGCCGGTCCCGATGCGATGACCTCGGTCGCGCTCGATCTTGTGCGCCGCGAGGCCATCGCGCTGCTCGGCATCGCGCCTGCGCGGTCGCACGCCTTTTGCTGGGTGGAGTCGTTCCCACTTTTTGAGCGCGACGCGGAGTCGGGGGCGTGGGTGTTCGCGCATCACCCGTTCACGGCCCCCCACCCGGACGACCGGGACGCGTTTCTGGCGGGCACGATGGAAGGGATTCGTGCGCGCCACTACGATCTCGTGTACAACGGGCACGAGTTGGGCAGCGGTTCCATTCGTATTACCGATCCGGCAGTGCAGCGACGCGTGTTCGAGGCCCTGGGCATGGAGCGCACGCAGGCCGAACGGCGATTTGGTTTCCTGCTCGAGGCGCTGGGGTCCGGCGCACCCCCGCACGGTGGGTTTGCCGTAGGCTTCGACCGCGTTGTCATGCTGCTGGCGGGTGCCGATAACCTGCGGGATGTGATCGCGTTTCCCAAGACCGCCGCCGCGCGCGCCCTGTTCGAGGGCACCCCGACGCCGGTGGCCGACTCCGACCTGGCAGACCTTCACCTCCGGTGGCGTTCATGACCGACGACATCACGCATCGTCTGTCGACCGAAGGCGCGGACCCCTTGAGCCTGGCCGGCGTCAACGATGAACTGCTGAACGCCTTGGCCGACGCCACCGGCGCCGGCGTCACGATGCGCGGAGACCAGCTGTTGCTCATCGGATCCCTGGAATCCGTTGAGCGGGCCACGCGTGCTGCCATGACCATGATCACGTTGGCCCGATCGGGTGAGGCGGTCTCGAAGGCTGATCTGGAACGACTGGCCAGCGGGACCGATCCGTTGCCGCCGCTCGATCAGTTGGACGAACTCAAGATTCACCTCCCCGGGTTGCGACGCGTCGTCCAGCCCAAGACCCCTGGGCAGCGCACGTACGTGCAGTCCATCCGGGAGAACGAGATCGTGATCGGCATCGGTCCGGCCGGGACGGGCAAGACCTATCTCGCGGTGGCCATGGGTGTCGAGGCGTTGACGCGCAAGGCGGTGCGCAAGCTGGTGCTGGCGCGGCCGGCCGTTGAAGCCGGTGAGCGACTGGGCTTCCTGCCCGGCGACCTGCAGGCCAAGGTGGATCCCTACCTGCGTCCCCTGTATGACGCCCTTGAGGATCTCATGCCGCCTGAACGGTTCCAGAAAGCGCTCGAAACCCGCGCGATCGAAATTGCCCCGCTGGCCTACATGCGCGGGCGCACGCTTGCCGACAGCTTCGTGATCCTCGACGAAGCACAGAACGTCACCGGGGGCCAGATGAAGATGTTTCTCACGCGGCTCGGTGTGAATTCTCGTGCCGTGATCATCGGCGACAAGACGCAGATTGATTTGCCCCATCGGGAGGAGTCGGGGCTGGTGCACGTCGAGCGCATCTTGCCCGGCATTGATGGTGTAGGGTTCTGCTACCTCGAAGATCGCGACGTCGTGCGGCACCGTCTGGTGCGCGAGATCATCCGCGCCTACGCCGAAGACCAGAGCGGATGACGCGTCCGTCCCGGCCGTACCTGGTCGTCGAGAGGCCGGAAACGCCGGGGCTGCATCGCGTCGGCTATCACGCCGCGCGATGGGCTCCGCTGTTCGCCCTTGCCCTCGCCACGTACATCCTGTTCCCGGCCCCTGCTGGCCACACCGCGCCGGTCTTCGACGAGGGCCAAGTCGCGCCGACCGACGTGCTCGCCCCCTTCGACTTCGTGGTTCGCAAGCCCGCCGCGGATCTGGAACGTGAGCGCGCGGCACTCGCGGCGACGGTGCGTCCCATCTGGGAGGTGCGACCGGCGATCGTGGACTCGGTGCGGAGCACGGTCCATAGTCTGTTCGCGGCGCTGGCCGCCGCGGAGTCCGGGCGACTTGCGGACAGCGGCGCGGCACGCGGCATTCGCTTTACCACGGGTGAAGCAACGTTCCTCGCGCAACGTGGCCGCATTGCCGCGTACCGCGACGCGACACTCCGCATGGTCAACGGGCCGCTGGCGCAGGGGGTTGCGGCCGATGGCCTCGCCCGGGAGCCCTCGCGGGAGATCATGCGGCGTCGCGCAGGACTGGAACAGGTAATCGAGCGCGATGCGCTCCCGACGTTCACCACGATGATGGGCCAGCGAGGAGTCGTGCACCCGGCGCCCAACAGCTCGGTCGGTGACCAGGTGTTCGTCAAGGTGCTGCACGCGGTGTTCCGTCCGACGGCGGTGCCGAACACGGCGGAAACGGAGCAACTCCGGCTCGATCTCCGGGCATCCGTGGACACGGTGAAGGATCGCGTGCGCCAGCACGAACGCATCGTGGCTGCCCACGAAGTCGTGACACCCGCCATTCGTGACCGTCTGCTGGCCCTTCGTGGCGAACTTGCCCGACAGCAGGCCGACGTCGGCGTCCCGGTGACGGCGGTGGCCGGTCGGCTTCTCGGGTACGCCTTGGTGCTGGGGATTCTCTGGCTGCTGCTCCTCCTGTACCGACGGGAGACCTACAGCGAGCTCCGACAGGTGTACGTCATCGCCCTGATCGTGGGACTGGTGATTGGGGGCGCAGCCGCCAATGCCCGATTCATCACCGACGCACCTGAGCTGATTCCGATTCCGTTCGCCGCGATGCTGCTGACCGCCCTGTTCAGCGGTCGGTTGGCCATGCTTGCGGCGGCATTGCTCGCGATCCTTCTCGCGGGCCAGACCCCGTTTGCGGGGGAGAATGCGCTGGTGCAGGTCCTGGTCGGCGGTGTGGCGGGGGCGGTGGGCATGCGCGTGGTGCGACGCCGCACACAGTTGCTGGCCACGATGGGCGTCGTCCTCGGGGCCTATGCCTTGGGAGCACTGGCGTTGGGCTTGCAGGGCGAATGGTCGCTCGCGGAGTTCGGCACCAGCGTCGCGATCGCCGGTGTGAATGCGCTCATATCCACCGCGCTGGTGGGATTCGCGCTCCCCGTCTTTGAGACGGCCGCCCGGGTCACCACCGACGTGACGCTCCTCGAACTCTCCGACCCCAGCCGCCCGCTGCTCCGGCGTCTCGCGACCGAAGCCCCTGGGACGTATGCGCACAGCATCTCGATGGCGAACCTCTGCGAAGCGGCCTGCGATGCCATCGGTGCCAACGGATTGCTCGCCCGCGTCGGGTGCTACTATCACGATATCGGGAAGGTGCGGAAGCCCCAGTTTTTCGTAGAGAATCAGTCGCTCGGCGTCAACCCGCACGACAAGCTCAAGCCCGACGTGTCCGCCGCGATCATTCGCAACCACGTCAAGGACGGGGTCGCGCTGGCCGAGGAGGCCAGGCTGCCACCCGCCGTCGTCGCGTTCATTCCTGAGCACCATGGCACCGCCGAGATCGCGTACTTCCTTGAGCGGGCTCGTGCCGCCGGTGATGGCGACGTGCCGCCGGACCAGTTCCGTTATCCGGGGCCGAAGCCGAGGTCGGTTGAGACGGCCGTGGCCATGCTCGCCGACGGGGTCGAAGCGGCCGTTCGGGTCCTCGACGAACCGAGCCCGGCGCGCGTGCGAGACGCGATTGCCCACCTGGTGCGTCAGCGCGTGGCGTCCGGCGAACTGCGCGACGCCCCGCTCACGCTGGCACAGTTGGCACGGGTGGAAGAAGAGTTTGTTCGCGTCCTGACCGGGGTGCACCACTCACGCATTGACTATCCCTCCGCGACCGGTGGGCTCTCCGCCGACTGGCCGGGCAGTGGTGCGTCCTGACGTGACGGTGTCCGGTGCAGACCTCGCGCGTCCCCTCGGCGCGGCCGGTACGCGGACCGTCGTGGGGACCGTACTGGTCGGCGAAGGCGCCCGCGACGCGCACGCGTCCGTCACCTTTCTCTCTAGTCAGCGTATGCGTGCGCTGAATCGTCGCAGCTTCGGCCGTGATCGCGCGACGGATGTCATCGCGTTCGGCCTGCCACAGGGCAAGGCCGTCGTCGCCGACCTGTACGTGTGCCCGGCGCAAGCGTCGCGAGGGGCGCAGGAGCATGGTGTGCCACAGCGCGAGGAGCTGGTGCGGGTATTGGTGCACGGCGTACTGCACGTCCTGGGATGGGACCACCCGGAGGGCCCTCAGCGGCAGGCTTCACCCATGTGGCGCCGGCAAGAGCAATGGGTGCGACGACTACGGGGGCGTGGCCGGTAATGGTGTTCGCCCTTGTCGTCGTCGCCACACTGTGGGCGGCGTTGTGCGCCCTCGCCGACGAGGCACCGCTCGTGAGCCGGGCGCTTGGTGATCCGCCGGTCGCTCCCGGTCAGCCGGTCCCGCTCGCGCGGGCCCTGCATGTAGCGCGCCTCGCCTTGTTGGCCATTGCCGGCGGGGCGGGCGCATTTGCCGTGCAATGGTGGTACCGCACACCGGGAGATGGCGTGGGAATCATGGCGCTCGGTGTCGGATTGCTCTATCTGATGGGAGACGCGGTGCCGCGTGCGGTGGGCGGCCTCGCCCCGGGACTGGCGCAACGCGCCTTGCCGTTGGCGCGTGGATTGTTGTGGCCCTTCGGCCCCCTGCTGGGCATCATTGCGGCGTGCGATCGCCTGGCGCACCGGCTCCTGCGTACGGAGCGGGCGCGGGCTGGTGTGCTGGGCCCTGCGCAGCGCGACATGCTGCGGGGCGTCTTCTCGCTTAGCGAGACGACCGTGGCGGAGGTCATGACCCCGCGACTGGACATCGTGGCGGTCGAGGCGAGCGCCCCTTGGGGTGAGTTGCTGGAACGAGTGCGCAATGGCGAGCACGCCCGGGTGCCGGTGTATCGCGATAACGTTGACGACATCGTCGGTCTCGTCTATGCGAAGGATCTGCTGTCGGCGTCGGTGGTGGCGCGCGAGGAGTGGCAGGACTTGATGCGCCCCGTAGGCTTTGTGCCCGACACGCGCTCCCTCGCCGCCATGCTCAGAGACTTCCAGCGCGGGTCGTCGCACCTGGCGGTCGTCGTGGACGAGTTCGGCGGCACGGCGGGCATCATCACCCTCGAGGATGTGCTGGAGGAAGTGGTCGGCGAGATCCACGATGAGTACGACACCGAGGAACCCCCCGCGATTGCTCAGGATGGCGAGGGACGGTTCTGGGTGGATGGTCGGGTGCCCCTCGATGACCTGGCGGAGGCCCTGGGCGCGTCGCTGGAACGGGACGACGTGAAGACGGTGGCGGGACTGGTCTATGCGGAACTTGGTCGGGTGCCGCGCCCCGGGGAGGAACTCCGCGTGGATGGGTACCGCGTCGTAGTCGAGCAGGTGGCCCGACGCCGCATACGCCGTGTCTATTTCGAACGGATCGAGTCCGCGAATGGCGGTGACCGATGAGCGGCTGGGTCGCGCTGGTCGTCGGGGTGACGCTCGGCGCCTTGGGTTCGGTGCTTGCGGTCGGGACGGCCGCTGTGAGCCGACTGGAGTTGGCGCGGTGGGTCGTTCAGCGCGCCCGCGGTGCCGCCATGGCCACCGCCTTGCTGTCGGCGCCAGGGCGCGTGTTCGCCGTCGCGAACGCCCTGGCAACCACGGGGCTCGTCATCGCCGCCGCCGGCCTTGCGGCCGTGTTGTGGCCGGTGCCGTCGCGTGTGGCCGCGGCAATCGCCGCTGGGCTGGTCGGCGTTCCCATCCTGCTCGTGACGGCATACACCATCCCTCGTGCCATCGGTCGGCGGTGGGCAGAGCCGATCGTGCGGAGCGCCGCGCCCGCCCTGGAGCGATTGGCCCGCGTGGTGGCGCCGCTCGTCCCGGCCGGCGCCCGCCGGCCCCCCCAGGGCCCTGTCCTGCGCACCGAGGACCGCGAAGCACCTTCCACGGAAGATTTGGCGGTCGTGGCCGGTCTGTTGTCGTTCACCGAGCGGCCGGTGCGGGACATCATGACACCCCGCACGGAGGTCGTCGCCATCGAAGAAGGGACCAGCCGTCGGGAACTCCTCACGATCTTCGCCGAGTCTGGCTATTCCCGGCTGCCGGTGTATGCCGGGTCGCTGGATCACATTGTTGGCATGGCGTATGCGTTTGATCTGTTCAAGGCGGGTGACGGACCGCTGCCGATTCGTCCGGTGACGGTCGTGCCCGGGAGCCGACGGTGCGCGGACCTGCTCGTGGAGCTCCAGCGTGAACGCCGGCAGTTTGGGGTGGTGTTGGACGAGTTTGGCGGCACCGCGGGGATCGTCACGTTCGAAGACCTGCTCGAGGAACTGGTCGGCGAGATCTTCGACGAGCAGGACGTTCCGGCGGGCGCATCGGACCAACCGCCGGCGCTCGTCCTGGATGTGGCAGGGCACACACCCTGCGCCGATGTGGCGGAGGCGATGGACGTGACGCTGGACGGCGCCGAAACCGTGGGTGGCCTGTTGGCGAAGGCGTTGGGTCGGATCCCGCGCACCGGCGAGCGGATCTTGCTGGGACCGCTCGAGTTCGACGTGGTAGCCGCCAGCCCGGTGCGGGTAGACCGCGCGATCGTCCGGCGACTGCCGGTGCAGGTCACCGCCGTGACCGTGCGGAGTGGCGCATGAAGCTGCGGCGCGTTCCGCGGCTGCGCCGCTACTTCCTGGTTGGACTGATCATCCTTGCGCCGGCCGGCGTCACGGTCATCGTCCTGTCGTGGATCTTCAACCGTCTCGACAGGATTCTCGGCACCCCGCTGCAGGCGGCGCTTGGGGTGCGTATCCCCGGTTTGGGATTCATGCTCCTCGGTCTGGCGATCCTGCTGATCGGTTGGGTGGTCCATCAGGCGGTCGGCCGGCGGGTCTTGCAGTTCTGGAACCAGGCGCTCGTGAAGTTCCCCGTGGTCGGCCGGGTCTACAATGCCGCCAGCCAGATCGTCCAGGCGTTGGTGTCGGACCAGAAGCGCGTCTTCCGTCGGGTGGTACTGGTGCCCTTTCCGAGCGAGGGCATGTGGGCGGTGGCGTTCGTCACGAACGAGGAGGCGCCGGTCATGTCGCGGATCGTGGGGGAGCCCTGTTACAACGTCTTCCTGCCGACCACGCCCAACCCCACGTCAGGGTTCATGCTCGTGGTCCCACGCGCACGCTGCATTGAAGCCGGCATCTCCGTCGAGGAGGCCATGAAGCTGGTGATCTCCGGAGGATCCTTGTCGCCCCGAGGGGTGGAGGAAGGGACACAGCGGCGCGGGCTGGATATTGACACGCTGTTCCACGAAGGCGGCGCGTGAGCGAACAGCTCGTCTCCGAAATGCGGCGCTTGGCGGCCGCCGGAGACGTCCCGTCTTTTCTGCGGTACGCGCATCAAGTCCACCCGTCCGACCTCTCCGACGCGCTGGTCGAGCTCGACCCCGACCTGCAACGCCGCCTGATCCATCTGCTGCCTGCCGATGTGGTCTCCGAGGCCCTGGCCGAGATGGAGGAGGGCGAGCACCCTGCCGAGTTGCTGGCCTCGCTGAAGCCCGAGCAGGCCGCCGACATCGTCGAAGAGCTCGACGATGACGATGCCGCCGACCTGATCGGCGACCTGCCACTTGAAACGGCCCGCCGCCTGCTGGCCGCCGTGGCCAACCGCGCCGATCTCGAGCAGCTGCTTCGCTATGACGAGGAGACCGCCGGCGGGCGCATGACGCGGCTCGTCGTGTCGGTCCGTGACGACGCGACGATCGCGGAGGCCTTGACCAGTATCCGACAACAGGCCGAAGCGGTGGACGATTTCTATCAGGTGTACGTCGTGGATGCGGCGGGCACCCTGAAGGGATTACTTCCGATTCAACGCCTGGTCACGGCGGGGCCGGAGCGACGCGTGGCCGACGTCGCTGAGCCGGTGATTGCCCAGGTGACGCCCGACGTGGACCAGGAGGAAGTGGCGCGGCTCATGGCCCGCTACAACGTCGCGGCCATTCCGGTGGTCGATCCGCTGGGTCGCTTGATCGGTCGCGTGACCTTCGACGATGTGATTGACGTCGTCGAGGCCGAGGGGACGGAAGACTTGCTGCTGTTCGGTGGTACG
This sequence comes from Gemmatimonadales bacterium, assembly GCA_040877595.1. Lineage (GTDB taxonomy): Bacteria > Gemmatimonadota > Gemmatimonadetes > Gemmatimonadales > GWC2-71-9 > JBBDNM01. The sequence continues at coordinate 45,539 of JBBDNM010000087.1, forward strand.
GCGCCCGATGAACAGCTTGAGGCGCGCTGGACGGCTGCGGTGGGCAGCCGGCTCCCCTGGCTGTTCGTGAATACGGTGACTGCCTTCCTCGCAGCCACCGTTGTGTACCTGTTTCAGGACGCGATTGGCGCGTTGGTCCTTCTGGCCGTGTTCATGCCGATCGTGGCGGGGCAGGGTGGTAATGCGGGCACGCAGGCCCTGGCCGTTACGGTCCGACGTTTGGCGCTGAACCTGATTCCCAAAGGACGGGGATGGCGAGTCGTGGGCAAGGAAGTCCTGGTCGGCCTGGTGAACGGGTTGGCGGTGGGGCTCGTGGTTGGGGTCGTGGCCGCTATCGCGGGGGGAACGTGGCACCTTGGCCTGGTCGTCGTTCTCGCGATGTGGGGCAATCTCATCATCGCGGGATTGGTCGGCTCGGCCGTTCCGATCCTTCTCCACCGAGTCGGGGCGGATCCCGCCGTCGGCAGTTCGGTCTTCGTCACGCCCGTGACGGATGCGTGCGGATTCCTGCTGCTGCTCGGGCTGGCTTCATGGATTCTGCTGTGATGTTGCGGCGACCTGCGGCCCGTGACGAGTTTACGGTATGAGCGTGGAGGTCCTGCTCGAAGGTGTCCGGCGCCGAGATGTGGCATCGCTGGCCCGCGCGATCTCGATGGTCGAGAACGGGCGCGACGGCTTCGAGGAGATCCTCTCGTCGCTGCACGCCGCCATCGGTCGCGCCCACCGGATCGGCATTACCGGTCCCCCGGGGGCCGGCAAGTCCACGCTCACAGAGCGACTCGTGCATGCCTATCGCGCGCAGGGGCGCACCGTGGCCGTGGTGGCCGTGGACCCGTCGAGTCCCTACACGGGCGGCGCGCTGCTTGGCGACCGGATCCGCATGGAGTCGGTGACGCTCGATCCGGGCGTCTACATCCGCTCCATGGCCACGCGTGGTGAGTTGGGTGGCCTGGCGACCACGACGCGCGAAGTCTGCGACCTGCTGGACGCCGCTGGGTTTGAGCGCATCATTGTGGAAACCGTGGGCGTCGGTCAGTCGGAGCTTGCCGTCGCCGGCACGGCCGACACCGCCGTCCTGGTGCTGGTACCGGAATCCGGCGACGGCGTCCAGGTGCTGAAGGCGGGGGTCATGGAGATGGCGGACATCTACGTGGTGAACAAGGCTGATCGCCCGGGTGCGGATCGGTTGCGGCAAGAGATTGAGGTCATGCTCGGGATTCGTCGGGGTAACGCCTACCGGCACGTGCGAGCGCACCATCGGCCTGGCACGCCGCCAGCCGCCGTCGAGGCCACGGGAGCTTGGGAACCGCCCGTGCTCACCACCGTAGCTGCCACGGGCGAGGGCGTCGAGCCACTGGTCGAGGCGATCGAGCGCCATGCCACCGATCTGGCAGCGTCCGGGGAGCTCGCCGCCCGGCGGCGTACTCGTCTGGCGCAGCACACCCGGCGCGTGGTGGATCGGGCACTGCACGCCCGGGTTTGGAACGATGAAGGGGAAGCGCTCCTCGAAGAGGGGCTGGAAGGCATCGCCAAGGGAACGTTGAGTCCCTATCAGTTGGCCCAGGACATCCTCGCTCGGCGAGGGGAGGTCGTCCATGACACACGATGATCAGCACGGTACGTGGCGGGAACAGTACGAGCGCGCCGTCAAGCGCGACGTCGAGTTCGTGACCCAGTCGAACATGCCCCTGGATCCGCTCTACGGTCCGGGCGATGTCACCGCACCGTACGCTGACGCCCTGGGCGATCCGGGCAGCTTCCCCTACACCCGCGGCATTCACCCCACGATGTACCGCGGGCGCCTGTGGACCATGCGCCAGTTCGCGGGATTCGGCACGGCCGAGGATACCAACCGCCGATATAAGTTCCTGCTCGACAAGGGGCAAACCGGTCTGTCCGTGGCGTTCGATTTCCCGACACTGATGGGCTACGACTCCGATCATGCGCGGTCGGAAGGCGAGGTCGGCAAGTGCGGCGTCGCCATTTCGTCGTTGGCGGACATGGAAACACTGTTCGACGGGATTCCGCTCAATCAGGTGTCCACCTCCATGACGATCAACGGTCCGGCGGCGATGCTGTTCTGCTTTTACGTCGCGGCGGCGGAGCGGCAAGGGGTGGACATCAAGCAACTCCAGGGAACTGTCCAGAATGACATTCTCAAGGAGTACATGGCCCAGCACGCGTGGGTGTATCCGGTCGGTCCGGCGCTGAAGGTGATCGTGGACATGTTCGAGTGGGCCGCCGAGCACACACCCAAGTGGAATACGATCTCCATTTCCGGCTACCACATCCGCGAGGCGGGCGCGACGGCGGCGCAGGAGCTGGCGTTCACGCTCGCGAACGGGTTTGAGTACGTCGAGCAGGGCATCGCGCGGGGTCTCGATGTGGACAGCTTCGCCCCCCGGCTGTCGTTCTTCTGGGACGTGCACAACGACTTCTTTGAAGAGATTGCCAAGATGCGGGCCGCGCGTCGCATCTGGGCCAGGCGCCTCCACAACACGTACGGCGCGAAGAACCCGCGTTCCTGGACGATGCGCTTCCATTGCCAGACCGCGGGCGTCTCGCTCACGGCGCAACAGCCAATGAACAACGTGGTGCGGGTCGCCTATCAAGCGCTCGCTGCCGTGCTCGGCGGAACGCAGTCGCTCCACACCAACTCGCTGGATGAGACCTACGCACTGCCCACCGAGGACTCGGTGAAGCTCGCGTTGCGGACCCAGCAGGTGCTCGCGTACGAGACCGGTGTTCCCAACGTGCTGGACCCCCTGGGGGGGTCGTACTTCGTCGAGGCCCTCACGGATCGCATGGAGCAGGAGGCCGAAGCGCTGTTCGCCGAGATCCAATCGGTCGGTGGCGTCGTGCGTGGCATTGAGCAGGGGTGGTTCCAGCGGCAGATCGCTCTGAGCGCCATGCAGTTTCAGCAGGATGTGGAGCAGCATCGTCGCGTCATCGTGGGCGTGAATGCCTTTGTAGATGATGCAGCGCCGGCGCTCGATGTACTCAAGGTTTCAGACGCGGCCGACGTCGTGCAGCGCGGGCGGCTGGCGGGCATGCGAGCCCGACGCGATCAAGGTCGGGTGGATAACGCCTTGGCGGCCCTGCGCGATGCCGCCGAACAGGACATCAACGTCATACCGGCGATGCTGGATTGCGCGCGCGCGTATTGCACGCTCTACGAGATCAGGCATGCGCTGGAGGAGGTGTATGGTGCGTACCGGGAGCCGGTCTTCTTCTAGAAACAACGTCGTGGCAGGCAACCGCTTGAGCGCGCTAGTCGCCAAGTTGGCTGCCTATGAAGGTACGAAGGGATGGGTGGTGTCGTGTTACCTGAAGCTGGAACCTCGCGATCGTCAGCGGGGGAAGTACGTCCTCAAGCTCAAGAACCGCATCCGCACCGCATTTGATGCGTTCGCTGTGGAGAACCCGGGGCGGGAGGCGCTCCAGCAGGTCGAAAAGGACTGTGCGAAGGTTCAGCAGTACGTCTCGGCGCCGGGCAACCTGCCGGCGGGACGCGGCATCGCGATCTTCGCGAACTCGGCGTCCCGTCTCTTCGAGGTGGCACCGCTGGCCCAGGTGTTTCGCTCACGTCTGGTCATTAACCGCACCCCCGCCGTACGGGAGCTGCAGGCCGTGCGCGACGAGTTCGGTCGGGTGCTCTGCGCGGTGGTGGACCGGGTGGGAGCGCGCCTGTTCGAAGTGTCGGCTGCCGGCGCGCTGGAGCTTCCCCGGATCGAGAGCGGCGAGCGCGGCTCGGCGCAGTTCCACGGTCGCCGTGTGCGACGGAGTAAGGGCGTCCGCGGTGCGACGGTCGGTTCATCCGGGATTGGGGAGCACAACTTCCAACGCCGCATATTCGAGGAGCGCCACCGACACCTTGCCGTGGTCGCCGACCGGCTCTTTGCGTTGACCCGGGAGCAGTCCGTGGTTGGCATCGTGCTGGGCGGCTCCGCAAAGGACACGGCGGCCTTCGAGCCCCATTTGCACCCCTATGTCCGCAAGCACCTCATCGGGACGATCCGTCTCACGCCGCAGGCCGCCGACCCGAACGCCGTGATCGAAGCCGTGCTCGCCGTGCGCCGAGATCAGGAGCGCGTCTGGGAGCGTCGTCATGTGGCTGAGTTGCGTGAGTGCGTTCCTACCGGCTGGGGCACCGACGGTCGGTTAGCGACTGCGGAGGCGCTGGCGCGCGGGCAGGTCCGCACGCTGCTGGTGGATGCCGACGCGCGGGACCCCGAAGTCGATGAAGCCATCGAGGAGGCGCTGCGACAGGGGGTCCATGTGGACATCGTGGAAGACCCCGAATCACGCGCGGCGTTTGATGGGATAGCCGGATTGTTGCGGTTTCCTCGCCGCCGCGCGTAACTTCTGGCCACCATGAGCGTTACGTCCACTCGGCGCGTTCGCGTGCTCGTCGCCAAACCGGGGCTCGACGGGCACGATCGCGGCGCCAAAGTCGTCGCGGCATCGCTGCGCGATGCCGGCATGGAGGTCATTTACACCGGCCTCCATCAGACCCCTGAAATGATCTCGGCCGCCGCCATCCAGGAGGACGTGGATGTGGTCGGTCTGTCCATCCTGTCGGGCGCCCACATGACCCTGTTCCCCCGGGTCCGGAAGCTCCTCGATGCGGCCGGACGCAAGGACATCGTCCTGCTCGGCGGCGGCATCATTCCGGACGACGACGTCCGCGGTCTCGAGGCGCAGGGCGTCGCCCGCCTCTTCGGACCGGGTACGCCCACGTCTGCCATCGTCGAGTACATCGTCGCCACGGTCGGATCTCGCCCCGCGTGACCGCCAACCGGCTGCGCACGCTCACCGCCGCCTATCGCGAACTTGCTACACGGCTCGAACAGGGTGGCGGTGCCGCCCGTGCGGCCAAGCAACACGAGCAGGGCAAGCTCACCGCGCGTGAGCGCGTCGAGCTGCTGCGCGATCCCGGCACGCCGTGGCTCGAGATCGGGTTGCTCGTGGCGCATGACCGCTACGAAGGCCAGGCGCCGGCCGCCGGCGTCGTGACCGGATTGGCGGTCGTGGCGGGACGCGATGTCGTGGTCGTGGCCAACGACGCCACCGTGAAGGCTGGGTCCTGGTGGCCCGAGACCATCACGAAGATTCTCCGGGCCCAGGAGATCGCGATGCGCCAGCGCAGCCCGATCATCTATCTGGTGGACTCAGCGGGCGTGAACCTGCCGTATCAAGGCGGCGTCTTCCCGGGGCAGTACGGCGCCGCGCGCATCTTCTATTACAACTCGATCATGCGGCGCTATCTCCACGTTCCGCAGATCTCGGCGGTCATGGGACAGTGCGTGGCTGGAGGCGCGTACCTCCCGGCCCTCTCGGATGTGATCTTCATGGTCGAGGGCACGTCGTTCATGGGGTTGGGCGGCCCCAATCTGGTGAAGGGAGCCACCGGTCAGACGGTGGACGGTGAGTCGCTGGGAGGTGCCCGCACACACACCACGGTCAGTGCGGTGGCACACTACCGCGCACCCGATGATGCCGCATGCCTCAAGCAGGTCCGGGAGTACGTCGCGCGGTTACCTGGCCTTGCAGCCGCACCGCCGCGACCGTCGGAATCCGCGCGCCGCGCCGATGACCTGTACGATTTGCTGCCCACCGACCATCGCATGGCCTATGACATGCGCGGAGTCCTGGCATGCTTGCTGGATGGTGGCGCGCTCACCGAGTTCCAGCCTGATGTGGCCCCGGAGTTGTTGTGCGGTCACGGCGCCATCGAAGGATGGCCGGTCGCAGTCATCGCCAACCAGCGTGGCCTGATCAAGACCGCAGAGGGTCGCCCGAAGTTCGGCGGCATCATCTACACGGACAGCGCCGAGAAGGTGGCGTACTTCATCGAGAACGCCAGTCGCGAAGGGTTCCCGATTCTCTTCGTGCAGGATGTGTCGGGATTCATGGTCGGACCGGAGGCGGAGCACTCGGGCATTATCCGGGCCGGTGCGCGTTTCGTCGAAGCGATGGCCACGGCCACGGTCCCGAAGCTGGTCCTGACCGTGAACCACGCGTCGGGCGCGGGCTATTACGCGATGGCCGGTCAGGGGTTCGACCCCGATTTCATCTTTTCCTGGCCTACGGGACGGATGGGGGTGATGGAAGGCGAGTCCGCCGTGCAGGCGGTCTTCGGCGGACGCGTGAACGACCCGGCGGTGACAGAACAAGTCGCCCAGATGCGAGACGACTACGAACACCAGCTCGATGCCCAGTTCGCCGGCGCCCGCGGTTTCGTGGACGCGATCCTCACACCTGAGACCACGCGCGACCTGCTTGCCTTTGCCCTCCGCGTGACCCGCCACCACCCGGGGCCACACCTCGGCGCGTTCGTCTTGCCGGCCGGCGAGGCGACACGCGTCGA
>JBBDNM010000088.1:0-5162 GCA_040877595.1 Gemmatimonadales bacterium
GCTGGGACGCGAGCCCACGGTGGAGGAGATCGCCGAGGGCATGGATATCTCGCAGGACGAAGTCGCCAAGACCCTGTCCATCTCGCAGGCGCATCTGTCCCTCGACGCGCCGCTCACGCCGGGCGAAGACAACAAGCTGCTGGACTACCTGCCCGACACCCAGAACCAGGGTCCGGACGACGAGACCTTCGAGCACGCGCTGAGCGAGTGCATCGAAGACGTGCTCAGCAAACTCAAGGACCGGGAGGCCAAGATCCTCCGGCTCTATTTCGGATTGGACGGTTCCGAGCCGTTGACGCTCGAGGAGATTGGCCAGCTGCTCGGCATCACACGCGAACGCGTGCGCCAGATCAAGGAAAAAGCGCTGGCCCGATTGCGGCACGCCAGCCGGGCGCGGGCGCTGGAGAGCTTCCTCTTCTGAAGCTGGGCGTCATCTCCCTCGGCTGCGACAAGGCAACCGTGGATTCCGAGCGCCTCGTGGGCGAGCTGGTCGGCCACGGGGCGCGCGTCATTCCGGACCTGGCGGACGCCGACGTCGTGCTCGTCAATACGTGCGGGTTCATTGACGCCGCGAAACGCGAATCCATTGACGCCATCCTCGGTGCCGCCCAGCTCAAGCAACGCGGCAACGTGAAAGCCGTGGTGGCCGTGGGGTGCCTCGTCCAGCGGTACCGCGAAGACCTGGCGCGCGAGATGCCTGAGGTAGACCTGTTCATGGGGTTCGGTGACCTGCACAAGCTGGCGCCCGAACTCGCGGCCCGCGGCCTCCTGCCGGATCCGGTCGCCGGTCACCCCGGCGTCCGGGCCTACCTGGGCGACGGGGCGCACGTCCGCTACCTCAAGATCTCCGAAGGCTGCGACCACACCTGCGCGTTCTGCGCGATCCCGCTCATGCGGGGCAAGCATCGCTCGGAGCCGCTGAGTCGTCTGATCCGTGAAGCGCAGGAGCTGGAGGCCCAGGGCGCCAAAGAGATCAACCTCGTGGCCCAGGATCTGGGACACTGGGGACGGGACCTGGGGCGCGACGGCCCGAAACTGCCGGACCTGCTCCAGGCACTCCTCGGCGAAACGTCGGTGCCGTGGTTCCGGATGCTGTACGTGTACTCGTTTGGTCTCACGGAGCGCTTGGTGGACCTGATGGTCCGCGAGCCGCGCATCGTGCCCTACATTGACATTCCCATCCAGCACGCGACCGACCGCATGCTCACCGCGATGCGACGTCCCGAGCGCGCCGCCACGATGCGGGACAAGGTCGCGTGGCTCAGGCAGGCGATTCCCGACATCGCCATCCGGACCACCGCCATCGTCGGGTTTCCGGGCGAAACGGACGACGACTTCCGCGCGCTGGGTGATTTTGCCGCCGAGATGCAGTTCGAGCGGCTGGGGGTGTTCGCGTATTCGCCACAGGAAGGCACGCGGGCGGCTGACCTGGCGGACGACGTTCCCGACGACGTCAAGCGGGCGCGGCTGGAAGAGCTCACGGAACTTGCGGCGAACATCAGTGAGGACCGCCTGGGCCGGTTTGTCGGACGAGACACCACCATGCTCGTGGATCGCGTGGCGGACCCTGACGATGGTGGTGCGACGCATGTCGGCCGCGTGCCATGGCAGGCCGATGACGTGGATGGCGTGACGCGGCTGAGCGAAGGCGGTTGGCCCCAGCCCGGTGAGATGGTGGCGGTCACCATCACCGGCAACGCCGACTACGATTTCGAGGTCATGCGGCGTTGATCCCGGTGCGGCGCGGACTGGTGCTCGCGCTCGGGCTCGCGGCGTGTGGTCGCCCGAGCGGTCCGGCACGCGTGTCGGGCGAGCCTACCCTGCGCGTGGCCCTGCATCCCGCAACCGCACGCACGGTGATTGGTGGACAGGCCGCCACGGTTGCCACCAACAGCGGTGCCCCGGCGTTTCGCTTGGCTCCCGGTGAACACGTGACTCTTTCAGCCGCCGGCGCGCTCGTGCAGGTATCGGGGGCCGCGTCAGGTGCCTTTGAGCGCGTGCACTTCGCTTCGCTGGGCAGCGAACGGCACGTCACGGTGGACGGCCAGCCGTATCGCGGCACCGTGGAGGTGTGGGCCGTGGGTGGGACAGTGCGCGTGGTCAACGTCGTGCGCATCGAGGAGTATCTGCTCGGGGTGGTCAGTGCGGAAATGGGGCGACGCACCGCGCAGGAACGGACGGCGCTGGAGGCGCAGGCGATTGTCTCGCGCACGTACGCCCTCCGGAACGCGGGCCGCTTCGGTTCGGATGGCTACGACCTGCAGGCCGGCGTGACCGATCAGGTGTACGCCGGGGTCGCCCGCGAGGATCCGGAAGCCACGGCTGCGGTGCGGGCCACGGCAGGACGCGTACTCACCTATGGCGGCCAGGTCATCACCCCGTTCTTCCACTCGACATGCGGCGGACGCACCGCCTCGCCGGTTGAGGCGTTCCGCGGTGTGTCCGACGCGCCGTACCTGCGCTCGGTGTCGGACGCACGCGGGTCGGGCGCGTGGTGTGACATTTCGCCCCGGTACCAATGGACCGTGACGTGGGACGCGGTCCAACTCCGGGCTATATTGGCCCGAACCATCCCTGAGGTACTGGGCGTGGACGCGGCGGCGGTGCGTGAAGTCCAAGGCGTCTATGTGCGGCGGCAGGGTCCCTCGGGCCGCGCGCTCGAGGTGCGCATTCGCGTCGCGCAGGGTGAGATCCCGGTCTTCGGGCCTGACATCCGCGCGGTGCTCGCTCGACCCGAGGGTGGAGTGCTTGGCGGCTCGTTGATCCGGGTTTCAGATACCAGCGATGGTGGGTTGGTGGCCGAGGGATTCGGGTGGGGGCATGGTGTCGGGATGTGCCAGTGGGGCGCTATCGGCCGAGCGCGGGCCGGCCAGGATGTGCGAACAGTTCTCCGGACCTACTTCCCGGGAGTGGATGTTGCGCGCTGGTACTAGCCTGATCGTTGTGATGCTGCTGGCGAACCCCTCCGCGGGGCAGGGCATGCTCGACGCGTTCAGCTACGAGGGACTGCGCGTGGCCGGGATCGGCTTCGAGGCAGGCGCCATGGGCGCCGACCGGCTGGAACGCGAGCTCGCCGTGAGCCTCCGCGTGGATGCCGGCCTGTTTGCCCCCAACATCCGGCCGCTCCTGGGCGTGACCGTGGTCCGGTCGCGCTATACGGCGGAGCATGTCGCGGAGTTCGAGAACCGTCTGCGTGGTGTGGTCACCGATCCCACCAATGACTTCACGATCGCCGTGGGCGAAATCAGCCTGCTCGACATTGCTCTTGAAGGCGACCTCCAGGCGATTGCGAACCCCGGCGGCAGATTCAGTCCGTACATCGGGCTGGGTGTCGGCGTACACCTGCGTGATGCCGATGGCGCGGCGATCACCGGCACCTTTGTCGAGGATGCGCTCCAGACCATGGCGGCCACGGTCAACGGCAGCATGGGGATCGAGATCGGGCTGACGCGCTCGCTCCGATTCTCCCTCGACCTGCGCGGGATGTACGGCAGCGGGTTCGTCATCGCGACGGGCCGCGCGGGTCTCTGGATTCGCCTGCCCGGGGAGACGCCATGACGCGCGTCCGCGTGGGCGTGATTGGGTGTGGGGCCGTGGCGCAGATTGCCCATCTGCCGATCCTCGCGGCGCGCGAGGACGTGGAACTGGTCGGGTTGTGCGACAACGATCTGCCCAAGGCGCAGTCCCTCGCGACGCGCTTTGCCGTGCCGGCCGCGTACGACGACATCGAGGATCTCCTCCGCTACGGCCGACCCGAGGCCGTGTTGGTCGCCACCCCGAATCACCTGCACGAAGTGCACGTGCGCGCGGCACTCTCGGCCGAGTGCGCCGTACTGTGCGAGCGTCCGTTGGCCCTCACCGCGGTTGGGGTCGAGCATATCCAGGAGGCCGCGCGGCAGGCGGGGCGCCCGGTGGTGGTCGGGATGAGCCATCGGTATCGCAGCGACATCCAGGCGGTGCGCGCGTTCGTCGCGGGTGGGGAACTGGGCGCCCTGCGCGCCATTCGGACCGGCTGGTATCTCTTTCGTCCATCGCGCGCGGAGCTGGGCTGGCGTCGCCGTCTCAACGAGTCCGGGGGCGGGGCGCTGTTCGATCTGGGGCTCCCGTTGCTGGACTTGGCGCTCTGGCTGGCCGACTGCCCGGAGGACTTGAGCGTTCGGGGCATCGTGCACCGGGCGCAGGACGACGCGGTTGAAGACGCGGCCAGCGTCCTGCTGACCTGCGCCAGCGGCCTGTCGGTGTTTGTGGACGTCGCGTGGCGGTACGTCGGCGATCAGGAGCGGTTCTGGTTCGACGTCATGGGCGAGGACGGGTCGGCCCGCGTCCATCCGCTGCGTATCTACAAGGAACTGCACGGCGCGCCGGTGAATGTCACGCCGACCGGGGCGCAAGGCCGCGAGAACCTCTACAACGCCTCGTACCGGGCCGAGTGGGCGAGTTTCCTTGCGGTCGCCCGCGGCGAAGTGGCGGCCCCCGACCTGGATCAACAGGTCCTGGTGCATCGCGTGCTGGAAGCCGTGTACGCGTCGGCCCGGGACGGGCGCGCGGTCGACGTGTGACCCGGTGGCCGCTCGCCGTGGCTGGGGCCATCCTGCTGGCACTGGCCTACCCGCCGTTCCACCTCCTGCTGCCCACCTTTGTCTGTCTGATCCCCGCCGTCATCCTGGTCGAGCGCGCGGGAACGCAGACGCGCCCAGTGCGGTGGGCGTTGCAGACCGGATTCTGGTATGGCGTCGCCGCCCACGGGCTGGTGCTCTACTGGATGGTCGTCGCCCTGTGGCACTTCACGCCGATGTCGGCGCTCGGCTATCTGGCGACCGTGGCGATTCTTTCCGGGTGGATGAGCCTGGTGTTTGCCGGCACCGCGTGGATCCGTGCGCGCACCGCGCTCCCCATGGTGCTGGTGTTTCCCGTGCTGTGGACCGCCGCCGAATGGATGATGGGCCACCAGGGCGACCTGCGGTTTCCCTGGGTGGGCCTCGGCACATCGCTCACGGGGTTCCCCACGTTGATTCAAGCGGCCGACACGATCGGCGCGCGCGGTCTCACGTTGCTGCTGGCGGCCGCCAACGTCCTGTTGCTGGAGGCCTGGCGACAGCGCGGCACACTCGACTCCGCTCGGCGCCTGTTCCTGGTGTCGGTTGGCGTGCTGGGCGCGCTGA
>JBBDNM010000088.1:5262-10590 GCA_040877595.1 Gemmatimonadales bacterium
CTCGACTCCGCTCGGCGCCTGTTCCTGGTGTCGGTTGGCGTGCTGGGCGCGCTGACGTACGGCGCGTGGCGGATGCGCACGCTGCCCGTGCGACCGGCCGGCGTCGTGGCCGTCACCCAGCCGAGCATCGGCTTCCAGGAGAAGTGGGATGCCGTCCTGCAGGAGCAGATCTTCGATTCGGTGGTAAGCATTTCGCGTGAGGCACTGGCGCATCCCGGCGTCCAGCTGGTGGTGTGGCCCGAGGCGTCCATGCCTGGGTCGTTTTTGCACCGTCCGTCGTGGGAGCGCGTGATCGGTGCGCAGGCGGCGCAGGCGGGCGTCCCCGTGGTGGTGGGCGGGCTCGACTACGCACGCACGGGCGACCAGCCGGGCGACTATGAGTACTGGAACGCCGCCTTCGTCTTTGATGCGGATGGTCAGCGCCAAGGGCGGCCGTATCACAAGCGGTACCTCGTGCCGATTACCGAGCGCGTGCCGTTCGTCAACCCGCGCCTGTTCAACCTCCAGTTCTTCGGCGCGTTCTCCATCGGGCGGGACGCGCCGGTCTTCACGAGCCCCGTAGGCGGACTCGGCATTCTGATCTGCTATGAATCGCTGTTTCCGGAACTCGCCGCGGACTACCGTCGGCGCGGCGCCGACGTCCTGCTCAACATCACCAACGACGCCTGGTTCGGAAACACGAGCGCGCCGCCGGGCCACCTCGCGCACATGGTGATGCGCGCCATCGAAACCCGCACCGGTGTCGCCCGCGCCGCCAACACGGGCATCTCCGGGTTCGTTGATCCCTTCGGCCGCATCACCGCACGGTCGGCCCTCGGAGATCGGACCACGCTTGCGACAACGGTGATGACGACCGATGTCATCCCCCTGGCCGTTCGGTGGGGTGATTGGGTCGGCCTGTTGAGCCTTGTTGCCACGGCGTTGTTGCTGGGCGCCGCCGCATGGCGACGGCGATAGGACCCCGTATCGGGGTGGACGTGGGGGGCACGTTCACGGACTTGGTGGCGGTGCACGCCGACGGCCACATCACCACCCGCAAAGTGCCTTCGACCCCCGACGACCCCGCGCGGGCGCTGTGGGACGCGGTGGATGCCGCGGGTGTGGCCGTTGCCACGCTGGTGCACGGGTCCACCGTGGCCACGAATGCGCTGCTGGAACGTCGCGGTGCCCGCGTCGTGTTGGTGACCACGGCGGGCTTCGAAGACCTGCTCTGGCTCCGGCGGCAGGAGCGGGCGGCGCTCTACAACCTGGCGACCGATCACCCGCCACCCTTGGTGGCGCGCGACGATGTCGTGGGGGTGGCCGAACGAGTGGGTGCCGACCGCGTGGTCCTGCCACTCACCGACGCGGAGGTTGATCGGGTGGTGCGCGCGGTGGTGGCACGAGCGCCCGAGGCGGTGGCTGTCGGTCTGTTGTTCGGCTTCCGCGACCCGTCACACGAACAACGTGTGGCGACCGCTCTGACGGCCGCCCTGCCGGATGTTCCGGTGGTGACGAGCCACGCCGTCCTTCCCGCGTGGCGTGAGTATGAACGCTTTGCCACAACGACGGCCGAGGCCTTCCTCCGGCCGCCGGTAGGCCGCTACCTCGAACGCCTGGGCGCGGAGGGCGCGCGCCGAGGGGTTGAGAGTCTCCGCATCATGGCGTCGCATGGCGGGACGCTCAGCGTCGCGCAGGCCGCAACGCACGCGGCCCAGCTCGCGCTCTCCGGCCCTGCCGGCGGCGTAGAGGCCGCTCGGCAGCTCGCCGGGCTGTTGGGGCGTGCGGGACTGCTGACGCTCGATATGGGCGGCACATCCACTGATGTGAGCGTCGTGCGCCAGGGTGCGGCGGCCCAGCATGGCTCGGGCGAAGTCGGTGGCGTGCCGCTGGCCTTGCCGCAGGTGTTGATCGAGACCGTGGGGGCCGGTGGTGGCAGCATCGGATGGGTGGACGCCGGTGGGGCGTTGCGCGTGGGTCCGCGTTCGGCCGGTGCTGTCCCTGGCCCCGCGTGCTACGGCCGCGGGGGCACGGAACCGACACTGACCGATGCGGCGGTCGTGTTGCGTTGGCTGGATCCCGCGGTCCCGCTCGCCGGGAGTGTGCGCTTGAACGCTGCCGCAGCGGAAGCAGCCGTGGCTCGGCTCGCGGGCGCGGCCCACCTCACCGTGACGCGGTGTGCGGAAGGCATGGTGGAGGTCACGGTCGCCACCATGGTGCGGGCGCTGCGCCGCGTGAGCGTGGAGCGCGGCATTGATCCGCGCACGCTGGACTTGTGTGCGTTCGGGGGAGCGGGACCCCTCCTTGTCTGTCGGCTGGCCGATGGGTTGGGCGTGGATCGCGCGATGGTGCCGCCGTACCCCGGCGTGTTCTCGGCGGTGGGATTGGCGGTGGCCGCACCGCGCCTGGAGATGAGCGTGCCGGTCCACCGATCGGTGGCGAGCGTGACGGAGCTGGACCTCGCGGCCCTCACGGCGCCGGCGCGCCGCGTGCTGGCGAACGAATTGCCTGATGCGACGATCACGCTGCACGCTGATTGCCGGTATCCGGGCCAGGGCATGGAGTTGACCGTGCCGTGCGCCACGCCGGCCGATGCGGCGGAGGCGTTCCATGCGCTGCATCGCGGTCGCTACGGCCACGCCGATCCCGCGAGTGCGGTCGAGATCATCAACCTGCGCGTGCGGGCCGACGGCGCAGCGCCCGCGGTGACGCTGACGGCCGACCGCGACGTCGGGCGCGTGGTACGCGGCCCGGCGACGCTGGCGTTGCCCGATGCCACCGTGCGCATTGAGGCCGGGTGGACCGCCACGGTGCACGCCACCGGTGCGTTCCTCCTCGAGCGCGTATGACCCTCGATCCGATTCAACGCGAGGTGCTCTCGCACGCCCTGGCCGGTGTGGCCGAAGAGATGGGTGCCGCGTTGGTCGCCAGTGCGGTGTCCCCCAATATCCGCGAGCGCCGGGACTCGTCCGCGGCGGTGTTCACGGCGGACGGCCGCATGCTGGCGCAGGCGGCGCACATTCCTGTCCACCTGGGCGCCATGGGTGACGCGGTGACGGCGGTGCGCGTACGCGATCCCCAGCCGGGCGAAACGTGGATCCTCAACGATCCGTATGCCGGCGGCACGCACCTTCCCGACCTGACCATGGTGCACGTCGTCCAGGTGGACGGCGTGATCGGCGGGTACACCGTGGTGCGCGCGCACCACGCCGCTGTGGGCGGGTCGCGGCCCGGCTCCATGCCGCCCGACAGTCGGACCCTCGACGAGGAAGGCATCGTCATCCCGCCCACGCGGTTCGATGAGGCGTGCGAGCGCGCGATCCTCGCGGCCGTGCGTACGCCCGAGGAGCGCCGGGCCGATTTGCGCGCACAGCAGGCGGCGTGTGTGCTGGGCGCTGTGCGCTGGCGGGAACTCATGACACGAGTTGGCAAGGATACCCTCGCGCTGGCAGCCGACGACTTGCTGGAGTACGTAGCCCGCCGGGCGCGCATCGCCCTGGCGGCGCGCGTGCCCGATGGCGTGTACACGGCGGAGGACTGGATCGAAGATGACGGCCAGGGGGAGCCGGTGCGCCTCGTGGTGCGTGTGGAGGTGGCCAACGGGCACCTCACGTTTGATTTCACCGGCACCGGGGCGCAGACCTGGGGCAATGCCAACTGTCCGATCTCGGTCACCCGATCAGCGGCCTTGTTCGTCGTGCGGTGCCTGGTCGATCCGGACCTGCCCACGAACGGCGGACTGGAACGGGTGATGCGCCTGGTGGTACCGGTCGAAAGCCTCCTGCACGCAACGTCGCCGCATGCGGTGGTCGCGGGCAATGTCGAGACATCACAGCGGGTGGCCGACCTGTTGTTTCGCGCACTCGGCCACGCGTGTCCCCTGCCGGCGCAAGGGCAGGGCACGATGAACAACGTCACGTTCGGCGGGGACGGCTGGACCTATTACGAAACCCTGGGTGGTGGACAGGGTGCGTCGCCGCACGCCGATGGCCCGTCGGGCGTACACGTCGGCATGTCGAATACGCGCAATACGCCGATCGAGGTGTTCGAGATGGCGTATCCCATGCGGATTCGCACCTACGCGCTGCGGACGGGGAACGGCGGCGCCGGCACGTATCGTGGGGGCGACGGCGTGGTGCGCGAGTACGAGGCCCTTGCTCCCGTGAGCGCCGCCGTGATTGCCGAGCGGCGACGGTTGCGTCCGTCGGGTAGTGCCGGCGGAGAGGACGGGGCGGTGGGTGTGACCGCGCTGAATGGGCAACAGGCGGGCGCACGATTGTTGGCGGACATGGTGGCGGGCGATGTGCTGCGGATCGAGACGCCGGGGGGAGGGGGATGGGGGGAGTCAGGGCAAGCGCGAAAGGGTTGAAGCGATCAAGTGTTCGTGTATGCGTTGATGCGATGAAGGGTGTAACGCGGCAGTTCAGGGATCCTGCCATTTAGCCCGGGTGTTGCTGACCGGGTACGGAGTTCATCGTCCCGGCCGTCCGGTTCTGCTCCCGCGCCCGGCGCCGTTCGGCCCAGTAGGCCGTCAGTTCCCCCATGTGCTCCAGCAGTGCCACCTTGTCCCGCAAGGGCAGGGCGCGGTACTCGCGCGCCTGTTGCCGGCGGAGACCGTCCCATGTGGCCAGACGCCAGTCTATCGACTCACTCATGGCCGGTCCTGTTCGGTGATTCGGTGCAGCTCGCTGATGTCGGCCAGGTCCTGCGCGCGACCAGCGCGTGCCTTGAGCGCCAGCAGCGTCTCCAGGCGCACGATCCGCATGGGTACACCGGGCGCAATCTCCTCGACCAGCGCTCGATCATATTCCTCCCGGAAGTCGAACGGCTCCTCCACGAAGATGTCGACCGGGGTTTCCCGGTGCTGGTCGCTGTGGAAGCTGAGTACGGTCATTCCCTTGTCCTCGATCCAGCGTTGTCGCTGGGCGGCGTCGGCAAAGCCCTCCGCCGTGACCGCAACCCGCGGACGGTAGCCGAGCGAGGCCAGGGCCGAGAAGGTCTCGCGGATCACCTCCGCATCGAGCCGCACCACCAGATCCACGTCGTGGGTGTGCCGCCCGTATCCATGGACGTTGACCGCCAGGCCTTCGGCCACGAGAAACGGGACATTCGCAGCGTTCAGAGCCCGCGTCAGGGCTTCGAGACTCGCTAGTTTCATGGCGCAGCGGCACTCGCCGAGTGCTCGGCGTCCTTTCGAACCTCAATATTATGCTCACCTGCGCATCCCGGCGAGGGCGGACACGCCCACGTCAGCTTCGCTGGACGGTCCGCTCACCCGGCGGTACTTTCCGCACGTCAATTGCATTCCCAATTCGACCAGACGACACCCCAAGAGGAGCCTTCCATGGA
>JBBDNM010000089.1:0-10388 GCA_040877595.1 Gemmatimonadales bacterium
CGAAGCCCACGCGAACGCCGTCCCGCCACACGGCCCACCATCCGCCGATGGGCGTCGCGACTCGCACGGTGTCCCCCGGACGCAGCACCCCGATCGCCGTAGAGTCCGTGCCGCGCGTGGCGCGGATGTTGGCCCAACCCGTGGCGTAGCGGACCACGAGCGGTGGGACCACGACCGGCGCCGTCGGCGCGGCCCGGGAAGGTTCCGCACCGGGCGTAGGGTCAGGCATCGCAAAAGCGGGTGGTTCGCGCTCGGCCAAAGGAGCCTGCGGGGGCGTCGGAACGATGGGATCGGTCGCGGTCACGCGCGTGATCCAGTCGCCAAGGCCCGCCACGCCACCGGCCCGCACCAGACCGAACGTGCCTCCCCCCCCCACCACGACGAGCACGGCAGCGATAGCCAGGACGCGTCGCCGCGCCCGCGCTCGGCGTACGTGGTAACCGCAGAACGGGCAGATGTCGGCGTCGCGGTCAATCAGCTTGGCACAGTGCGCGCAGGGGTGCAGTCCGTGCGGACCGGCCTGCATGGGGTTCTGGGTCAGGGGCACCCGGCACTTGGGGCACATGGTGGCGACGTTGAGCGCCTTGGCCCCGCATTGTGGACACCGGATGTAGGTCACGTCGCAGAATCTAACGGACTTCCGCCCAACCGCGACGGGGGGCTATCGTTCACCTGCCCATGACAGAGACCACCACCTTCCACACGCGGATCGTGCCGCCCGGCGCCTTGGCGCCCCTGCTGCTGCGGGCCAGCACGGCCGGGGTCACGGTGGCGCTTGTGGGGACGGTGGTGGCCATGCCCCTTTTCCTGCTCGGGCCGGCGCTGCTGGTCGCGGTGGTGTTTGTGGTGGTCCGACGGGTCGCGCGGGCCGAGTATGAAGTGAATGCGACCGGCCTCACCGAGCGGACGACGCCCTTGTTGGGTGGGGCGTGGCAGAGCCGCACCTGGGCATGGCCCGACATGTTGTCGTACACGCTCGATCGGGAGCCGACGCGCACGCTGGGGCTGCGCAACGTGCTGCTGGTGCGGTTGCCGGGACATCTCATTCGCCTCCGCGAACCGCATGATCCCGCCGCGCGCGATGAGTTCGCGCGATTTGTGGATCGCTTCGTGGGACACGCCACCGGCGATGCGCCGCGCGCGCCGCGCAAGCCCCTCACCAGCAGCGAAGTGCCCCAGCTGCGGCGCACCCTCGCCAATCAGCCGGCCTTCCGGCCCCAGATCCCATTGCAACCGCCGTTCCTGAGCACCGGCACCGGTCGCGTGGTCGCGGCGGTGGGTGCCCTCGCCATCGTCGGGTTGTCCGTGACGGCGGTCGTGCTGGGCGTGACCATTGGCAGCTGGTTCTCCCTCGTGTTCGTCCTTCTCCCCGGGGCCGTCTGGCTCGGCTGGCGCGCACTCGGGGGCGGTCAATCGGAGTAAGTCATGCGCGGTCTGATGCTGGTCGTCGCGGCGCTGGTCGCCATCAACGTGTCGGCACAAGATGGTCCTGTCATTCGCACCAGCGGGTCCGGCGAAGTACGCCTGGCGCCCGATTGGGCGGTGGTGAGCATCGGCGTCTCGGCGCGGGGCGAGACGGCCGGCGCCGCGTCACGCGAGCAGATGCGACTGGTGACCGCGGTGTGGGATGCCGTGACCCGCGCGGGGATCCCGCGCGACTCCGTCAAAACCCAGTCGGTCAGTGTGCAGCCCATCCTGGACTATCAAGCGCGGGACCGCACGGTGATCGGGTATCAGGCGCAAGCCGCGCTGGTATTTCCGGTGCGTGACTTGGGGCGCCTGGGCACGGTGCTGGACGCGGCCTTGTCCAGTGGTGCGACCGCGTTGCAGCGGGTCACCCCGCGCTCTACGCGCGAGGACGCCGTGCGGGCCGAGGTGCTGACGCAGGCGGTGGCGGCGGCGCGGGCGGATGCGGAGACGCTCGCGCGCGCGGCGGGTGGACAGGTGGGCACGTTGCTCGAGTTGAGCACGGCGCCGGAGAGTGGCGGGCCGCAGCCGATGCTTGCCATGCGCGCCGTGCAGGAGGATGCGGGGCCGGCCATGCCGGACCTGGTGATTCGAGCGAGCGTGTCGGGGACGTGGCGGTTTCGGACGCGATGAACTGGCTTCTCGTACTGCCCGTTCTCGCCGCCTCGCCGCCTGACCGCCTCGCCGTCTGGTCCTTCGAGATCCACCGCACCATCTGCCAAATCGCCTGGCTCGAGTTGTCACCAGGCGCGAAAGCTGAAGCGACGAGGTTGCTCGCCACAGAAACGCCGGCGGAATCGTTTCCCGAATCGTGCACGTGGGCCGATCGGGTTCTACGACAGGCACCCTATCGATGGACCGCCCCCGCGCACTACGTGAACCTGCCGCGCGGCGCGGCCGGTCTCGACCTCGCCCGCGACTGCGATACCATCTGCGTGGTCAGCGCCATTCCCCGGTTCGCGGCCGTGCTTGCGGATCGCGCACAATCCGACAGCGCGCGCCGAGAGGCGCTCAAGTGGGTGGGGCACTTCGTGGGCGACCTGCACCAGCCGCTCCACGTCGGCTACGGCGGCGACCGGGGGGGCAACAGCGTGCCGGTCTGGTTCCGCGGGGATTCGCTCAACCTGCACTCGCTGTGGGACGGCCGGTTGCCGGCCGCGCTTGGGCTCACGCCCGCGCGGGCCGACGACCTCTACGCCACGATCACCGCGGTGGACCGGACCCGCTGGCTGGCCTCGCGTGATCCGGTCGCGTGGGCCCACGAATCGTTTGCGCTCGTCGAGCGGCAGGTCTACGCCGATCTGGACGCCGGGCACGCCACTGACGTCTATGTCGAACGCAACCGCCACACGGTGGTGGAGCGCATCCAGGCGGCGGGTGTGCGGCTCGCCGCGCTGCTGAATCAGGCCATTGGCTCGTAACCATTTTCTCGGAGTCACCATGAAACGATTCGCCGTCTTGTCCGTTGCAGCTCTCGCTGCGCTGCCGCTGGTTGCTCAGGCGCCGATGGCGGATGCCGCCGACGTGGCCTCGCCCGAAGCCATCGTCACCGCGCTCTACGACGTGATTTCCGGTGGGGCAGGCGTCGCCCGCAACTGGGACCGCCTCCGGTCATTGTTTGCGCCCGAGGGCCGTTTGATGCCCATCGGCTGCAACCCGCAGGGGCAGTGTCGCGCCCGGGTGTGGACCCCCGAGGAGTACATCCAGACGGCCGGGGCGCAGCTCGAGACCAACGGATTCTTCGAGATCGAAACGCACAACGTCACGGAACGCTTCGGTAACATTGTCCACGTGTTCAGCACCTACGAGTCGCGGCGCGCCGAGGCCGATCCCGAGCCGTTTGTCCGCGGCATCAACAGCATTCAGTTGCGCTACGACGGGACCCGTTGGTGGGTGGTTGCCGTGATGTGGACCGACGAGCGGAGTGCCGGCCCGATCCCCGAGCGCTATTTGCCGTGACCGCACCGGCCGCGTCCGATCTGCGGGCACGTCTCGCCCGCGCCTTGGGAGACCGGTATGTTCTGGCGGATCTCCTCGGGCGTGGTGGGTTCGCGGAGGTGTGGAAGGCGCGGGAAGTGACGCTCGATCGCGATGTGGCCGTCAAGGTGCTCCGACCGGAGCTGGCCGACAATGCGGAAGTGGCCGAGCGGTTTCTTCGTGAGGCGCGCGCCATGGCCCGCCTGGCCCATCCCCATATTGTGCAGATCTATGCCACGGGCGAGCATGAGCGACTGGTGTGGGTCACCATGCAGTTCGTGGGCGGTGAGTCGTTGCGGACGAAACTGGAGCGGGTGGGCGCGCTCACCACCGATGAGGCCGTGCGGGTGCTGGACGAGGCGGCCCAGGCGCTGCACGCGGCGCACGCGGCCGGCATTATTCACCGGGACGTCAAGCCGGACAACATCCTGCTCGATGGCGACGGCCGGGCCCTGCTCACGGATTTTGGCATTGCCCGCGCTCAACAGGCGACCTCACACACCTTGACCGGCACGGGGCTCATTCTCGGCACGCCGCATTACATGAGTCCCGAACAGGGTGGCGGAGGGGATGACGTTGATCAGCGGGCCGACCTGTACTCCCTGGGGGTGGTCGGATATCAGGTGCTGGCCGGTCGCCTGCCGTTCGAGGCCGATGGCGTCCTCGCCCTGCTCATGAAGCACGCCACCGAACAGCATGTCCCGCTGGCCAACTACCGTCCCGACGTGCCCCCGCATGTGATCGCGGCGATTGAGCGGTGTCTCCGCAAGCGGCCCGACGACCGCTGGGCTACCGCGGAGGCGTTTCGTGACGGGCTACGACGGGGTTCTGGTGCGGTCGCGGCGCCAGAAGCGGACCCCCGTGTTCCGGAGCGTACACGGAACCAACAGGTTCGTCGGGCACTCCTGATCGGGGCCGTGGTGGCCTTGGGTGCGGTCGTCGCCGATGTCCTGATCGGCGCCGGTGGTTTGCTCGCGGTCGGCGGTGTCCTCGCCGTCGCGTTTGGCGTGGCGGTGGTATGGGGCGACGTGTCGCGCACCAGCCACGGGGCGCCGTCGGGCGCCATCCATACGTCCGGGTTCCGGCTGCGCGCGGATCGTGCCGCCCTGCTCACCATGTTGACGCGTGTGCCCAAGGCCGAGCGCGAGCCGCTCGGCGCTGTGCGGAGAGCGTTTGACGATCTGCTGGGGCGGGCGGACGAGCTGGAGCGCTCAATGAGCGCGACGCGCGCGGGTCGGCCCGACGAGGATGCCGGCATTCAGCGCGCCCGCGCGGAGCAGGAACTGAAGCGGCTGCAGTCTGTGGGCACGGACCTGCGCCGCGCCGCACGCCGTGTCTGGGCTGATGGCTACGCACGCGCGGCCCCGGACGTGGACCGCGCGCTTGCGACCTACGCCGAGGCCGTCCGCCGCGTGGAGTAAGCCAGGGCCACGCCGGCAAACACCAGCGCCAGCAGGATGGTCACCGGGGCTTGGGGCCACACGGACCGCAACTCCCGCGGGGCTTGCGCGCCACGCGCGCGCAGCCACTCGGCGGTCCAGCGGCCGAGCGGGCGCTCGAAGGCCGCCTGAAACGCCTCGGTTATCGGTTGGTCGCTCGTCCAGAAGGCAGCGAAGCGCTCCGGCCCCTGGTCCGCGAGCAGGCCACTCGCCCACGCGCCCCCCCACCATGAACTGTTCCCGCCGAGCTGGTTGGACGCTATCAGGCCCGTGGCCGCCCGCAGGCGATCGGCCTCCACAGGTGCTTGGCTTCCGGCCAGCCGGTTCTGGCAGGCGTGCGCTCGCCCTGCAAGGCACGACGCGGTCGTGCGCCCGGACTCGGAACGCAGCTCCCAGCGCCAGGCCATCATCCCAAGCGGGGCGCTGAGCGGCCAGCTGCCCGCGTACTCTACGGCGTGGCTGGTGAACACGCCGCGCGTGGCATGCAGCCAGTCGGCGATGCCGTTGCCCGGCAGCCCGACCTGTGCCACCAATCCGCAGAGGCCGGGCAGGTCGCCGTGGCTCGTGACATCGCTGCTCCGCCGGGCAGGACGCAGCTGTCCCGGGCCGAGCTGTATCACGGTCAAGCACGGCTCGTCCGCCCTGGACGGTACCAGGTGCAAGACCCGGCCGCGATCCCACTCCCTGAGTCCGGCGGTATCGAGCACCAGCGCGACGACCGTTCGGGCGCCCGGCGCGTGGGGCACGCGCCCCCATGCCCGCTCGATTCCGCGCCGAGCAGCAGCGGCCTGTCCGGGCGGCACGCCTGGACCTACCAGTACGGTGACGGGTGCGTTCAGAGTCGGCAGGCGCCGACGCACGGAGTCCACCACGACGGCGGTGCGCCACGTGAGGTGCGCGGCCTGCGCCTGGCGCTCCAGCAAGGTGCGTCCTCGCGTCTCGGGGATCGCGAGTGGTACGGTTCGCGGGTCATGACGTTCGCCACGCAGCGCGATGCCCAGCACCAGCCCGCCGAGCACGGCCACCAGGACGGCTCGGAATGGGGTCAACCAGCGCGCCATCGTGTGCCTCCCAGGGCCATGGCCCCAAACACGAGTGACCAGAACAACGTTGCCAGGCGGGCGCCGGATGTCGCCGCTTGCGCCTCAGGATTGGTAGCCGTCACGGCACTGTGCCAGACGGTCAGCACGCTTTCCAACGGTTGGCCGGCTGCGGCCTCGATCGCGCCTCGCGGGGTTGGCGACCGATCGGCAAGCAAACGACCGAGCGCGCCCGGTCCGCCCATGCGCATCGCGACCAGCAGCACCGTCTGGCGCGGAGCCGAGCCCAGGGGCGCCAGTTGCAGGAGGAATCCGACATTGCTCGCAAACGTCAGGTCGAGGTACGCGATACAACTCTGATCGAGTCCATCCTGCAGGCACTCTCCGATCATCCGTCGCCGGCCGTCGGAAAACTGGTAGGAGCGCGCAAGCCGCTCTACCACCGCGCGGCGCCCGTCCGGATTCCAGTAGGCCCAGGGCGGGTGCTCCGGACGATCGATGCCGAGTGCGACCGCACAGTCAGACACCGCTCCCGCGAGACAGAGCGATGCCGCGCCGGGCAAGGCGGTGGCCATATCCACGTACGCCTCGCGGAATGTCCGCGCGGAGTCGACGTCAATGGGGATGCCGGTCCATTCGCGCAGGTTGGCGCTGGCACGGGATGCGAGCAAGGGGCCTACCCATCGCATGATGGTCTGCCGCACGTCCTCAGTCGACGGGTTGCCCGGCAGCCCTACCACCGGGACCTGTCCCACGCCGCTGCTGGTCCCGATCCCGAATGCCAACTGGAGATGCCGTCCCTCCAGCAGGGACGCGTCCTCGCCGAGGAGCGAACGCATCGTCTCGCCGGCGCGCGTCACGCCTTCCCGAATCTGGGCCGTGCGGCCCTGCTCGACGATCACCAGCAATGGTCCGGCGGGGATTGTGTCTTTCGGCACGTCTGCCTCGCGTTGCCGTGCCACCGATTCGAGGCGTTGGGCGGCTGCCGTGAGCGTGCGCAGGCGTTCGGTTCGCTGGCGCAAGGCGTTCACGTCCGGGCGCTGTGCGGCGCTGGTTCCGGTCAGCGCGACGAGTGCGCCAAGGAGCACGACGGTGCGCATCAGATCGCCACCAGCATCCAGGTGCCCGAGAACAACGCGAACGGCCCACCGACGCCGCCTGCCAGAATGGCGAGCGTCTCGATGATGTTGACGTCTCCGCCGAACGCGTCCACCAGGAACTCGGCCAGGATCAGCCCTCCCAGTACCGCGAGGATCCACCCGGCGGTCCGGTTGGTCCCGGAGGCCATCGCAAACACGACACTGTACACGAGCACCGAGGTGAGCAGAAACCGGACGGCGATCGCTCCCGCAAAGGTTTGCAGTCCGGTGGGCAGGTCGAGACCACTGGTTGCGAACAGGGCGCCGACCCAGGCCACCAAGCCGACGGTTACCGTCAGCAGCACGCCGGCCCCATACCGGAGGAGCGCGTAGTACCATCGTGGCACCGGCAGGGACAGCGCGTACACGTGGTTGCCGCGATGATCTGCGGCCCAGGTGGACGTCCCGATCAGCAGGCCGGTCAGGACCGCGAGGAGGGGATACAGCCATCCCCAAAACATGACGCGGTCCAGAATGCCCGAAGGCGTTGACGGAAGCGACGATAGCGCGCCAATGGGAATCGCGATGGCGAGGATGCCGAGCAACACCAGCAAGGGTGCGCCCCAGCGCCACTGCGTAAAGAGGATCTGGCGAAACATGTGGATGGCTCCTTTAGGCCGCGGGGCGGCGGAACGTGCGCAACAGCTCGACGTAGCCTTCTTCGAGGTCGAGATCCACCACCTCGTGCAGTGAGGCGCCCACCCCTTCGAACCACTGCGACATTGGCGCCTGCCACCCGCGCACCACCCAGACCTCGCTGGCCGAGAGTCCATCACTCGCTTCACGCGCCAGCACCACGAACGGCGTGTCACCCGGGGTGGGAGGTGCCTGCCGCACGCGCAACCGTTTGATGCCACTCTTGAAGGCGTCCATGGGCAGTTCCGCCACCAATCGTCCACGGTCCATCACCCCGACCCAGTTGCAGATGCGTTCCAGCTCGTGCACCAGGTGGCTCGAGATGAACACCGTGGCATCGTGCTCGGCCACGTACTCGATGAGCGCCATGGTGACGTCGCGCCGCACCACCGGGTCCAGTCCGTCGGTGGGCTCGTCCAGGATCAGCACCTCGGGCCGCTGCGCCATGGCCAGCAGCATCATCAACTTGCCGGTCTCGCCCTTGGAAAGCGTCGAGATACGGCGCTGCCGCTCAAGACCGAACTGGCTGGCCAGGTCGTCGGCCCACCGATGATCCCATCGCAGGTGAAACGCGGCGTGAAAGCGCATCGCCTCGTCTACGGTGAGCGACGGATACAGATGCGGGCGTTCCGGCACGTAGCCAACGCGCGCCAGGGCCGGCGCGATGTCGCGTGGGACCTCGTGGTCGAGCACGCGGATGCGTCCGCTCTTCGGGCGGATCAGTCCCACCAGCGCGCGAATCGTTGTGGTCTTGCCGGCGCCGTTCGGGCCCAGGAAACCGTACATCGCGCCCTGGGGCACGCGGAGGTTGACCTCGTCCAGGCGAAAGGCCTTCGCCCCGCGCCCCGCGCTCCAGGTCAGGTCGTTGGTTTCGATAGCGTAGCTCATGCCGCCGCTCCCAGTTCATCCTTCAACGCGTGCCGCAGATCGTCGGGCGAGACGCCCAACCGGGCGGCACTCGCGAGCAACTCGCGGACGAGTAGCCGCGCCTGCTCGTGGCGTTCCTGGGACCGGCGTTCGCCGGCCACCGCCTTGATGAACGTGCCTGCTCCGTGTCGCATATCGACGAATCCGTCCGATTCGAGGGCCTTGTACGCTTGCACCACCGTCGCTGGGTTGACCCGCAATCGTTGGGCCAATTGACGGACCGACGGCAAGGCGAGACCGGGGCCTAACTCACCCGCCGCTACCGCCACCCGGATCCGGGCGGCTATCTGTTCGTAGAGCGGGGTCGGGCTGTGCGGGTCGATGTGTTCAAACATTCAGTTCCGCTCCACGAGAGTTGAACAACTGGCATAGCCTTCGCGCCATCCACGTGGCGTCCCTTCGCCCACCCCCATGCCGCACACGACGCCAAACGCGGGATCGGCGGCGACACCCACCCACCCGCGGCTTCCGGCTCGAATGATGTCGAGCCGTACCCCCTCGGGGGATTCCCACGTCAGGCGCGTGATATCAACGGTGTACGTGACGTTGTCGGCGAAGTACGCCTCTTGGGCGACGACGAGTCGCCGCACCGTGGAGCGGAGTGTTGCCAGACGCCCAGGCAACAGGGCCAGGTCGGCTGCAGGACGCGTTGCACCGCGATCGGTGAGCCACGCGGGGACGGGCCCACGCTCGGCATTGCGGGTCCATGCATAGACGCGCACAAAGTTGACGTCGTCCTCGCCTGTCCAGCGACCGAGCGCACGTGCCGGCTCGATACGATACAGATCGAACGCGATCGGTGTCACGGCGACGGCGATTGGCTGGCCATGCGCATCGAGGATGGTCCATCGGAAGTCCGTCGCGCCGCGTAACGGTTCACGAATCCACAACGCACCATCCTGCGCCACCTTCACATAGCGATAGCCGGACGCTTGGTCGAGTGCGGGTAACCGATTCAGTTGGCCGCGAATGCGCGTCCGCTCCTCGGCCGACAATCCGCCCTCAATCCAGAACTGGCCGTGCAGCCACACGTCCAGCCTGAAGACCGAATCGGGGGGGCCGACCTCCGGAATCGGGATCGTGCGGACAAAGGCGCGATCCGGGCCGAACAGGTTCAGTCGATTTGCGTCCAGCCCAAGCACCGAGTCTCCGGGTCCGACGTAAATGCCTTGGAGCCACCGAAACTCACCCGGCCCGGCGCCTCGTCGCCCTACCCGCCCGATGATGCGACCTTGCGCGTCGAAGTAGCGCAGCTCGTATGCTTGGGCATCGGCCGCGACGATCGAACCGTTGGAAAGCCAAGCCGCGTCAATGATGGTGCCGAACTGCAACAGCGGATCGCCCTCAACGACGCCGATAGAGAGCGTCGGCGAAGCCGCCAGTCGCCAGACCGGGAGTTGCTGGGCCGAAACCGGACCCGCAATCGCAATGAGCAGGAGTAGAGATCGCATAGTGTACTGGTGTTGCGGTACAGTAGGACAAATCGGTCTTCTTGTCAATAGCATCACCCTATATTGTTGTCCAGCAAGGAGATACGATGGCAGGGCAGTCGCCAGAATTCGCGAGCCTCGAGTTCCAACGCCGTCCCGAAAGCGTGGTGTTGGAGCGCGCCGCCGCGTTTCTCGACCTCATGTGGCAACGGCGGTCCGTGCGTGAGTTCTCACCCGATCCGGTACCGCGCGCTGCCATTGAGGCCGCCGTGCGGGTTGCCCAATCCGCCCCCTCTGGCGCCCACCGCCAACCCTGGCGCTTCGTCATCGTCG
>JBBDNM010000090.1:0-49029 GCA_040877595.1 Gemmatimonadales bacterium
CATCGCCCCGCTCAGGAGCAGCCCGAGAATGGAACACACGCCTCGGCTGCCGGGCTGGGTCCGAGTCGTAACCCGGGTGGTGCGGTTGCAAGCGTTTGGGTGTTCCGCCATCCAGCTCACGAGCCTCGCCTGGTAAACGGGTCGCCTCCGGCGACAGACACGAGCCGAGGTGCCGCTTGAGCGGCATCGTGATTCCGGGTGGAGCGGGCCACTGCACCAGCAAAATGCGCGCGACCACGACGGGGGCAGGGGGACAGATTAGGGTCCCTTCACCAGCCGGTACACCTGAACTCGCTCGATCCCATCCTCGTCGCGGTGCCGCGCGACCACATGGTCGCTCCCAATCTCGAGTAGCCGCAGACCCCTGGGAACCATCAGTTCGCCCAGCCAATGCCCTTCCGAATTGAAGATGTCCCACGCCGGTACCGTGTCCCACGGCAGGCGATAGTGTTCCGTCCACAGGTTGCCGTTGGCGTCGGCAAGCAGCCGTGCAATCACGGGAACATCCCTCGGCAGCGGGAGGCTTAGGGCGTAGAGGTTGCGGTACAGGATACGGTCACGTTCCTGCGTGATGCGTTCCACGTCGTCGCGCGCAAAGCGATCCCACACCTCCGAGACGGCGCGACGACGTGTGGGGTGCCAGCGGATCAACGTGCGCACCACGCCCGCGCCGTCTCGAAGAGCGATCTCCGGATGCGGGCCGATCCATATGGCAAACCCGCCACCGGCCGCCGCTACGAGCGGATCCGCCGTGAGGGGGATATACGGATAGTGCGTTAGCGATCCAGACTGGTGGACCAAACGTGGACGGCCCGCTGCACGGAGCACCTCAGCGACCCAAGTGCCGTCCGCCCGGTAACGCGCGTACGCCCACTCTGACTCGATGACCGAGCCGGGCGCACCGCTGAGCGTGCCCCCGCCCCTGGGGGCCCACGCCAGCCATTCACTGTTCGAGAGCATTGCCAGCGGGAACGCACGCGGGAACTGCTCGGTGGCCTGCAGGCGGTACGTGCGGACGAGTGCGCCGTCGATCGTGAAGGCGTTGATGCGATCGTTGGCTCCATCTTCGACATGGATCGTCCCGTTCGACCCGACCCACAACGACATGCCGGAGAACTGGTGGAACTCCCCGGGACCACCTCCCCGCTGGCCCATCGCGCGCACATGGCGGCCCCCCACGTCGTACACGCGTATCTGACTGGATCCGGCGTTCGTGACGATCAGCGAGCCCTCGGGCGTGCGATGGGCGCCGCCGATCCGGTAAAACTGATACTCCGGCGGCCCGTCCTCCGTACCGATAACAAGCGATGGCTCATCGTCGAGCCGCCAGCCCCGTCCCGGAGCCCACACCGGGCGCACCGACTCGACGATGCGAATCCCCGCTGAATCGCGCTCGTGGATCTCCGTCTCGTGGCGTGGCGCGACCGCATCGTTCACCGCCGCGGAGCCCTCGCGGGACTCGCCCCCGCACCCCAAGATCACCATCAAGCTCGCCCAAACGAATCCTCTCATCTTCCGCCACTCCTAATCCATTGTGAGACAACCACTTAGCCCAACCAGGCACCATTGAGTATGAATAGCCAATCTGCTATATTAGGTGGACTCCACAAGGGGGGTCGCTCGGCCCCCTTTTTTCGTACCAGCACGGGACACCAATGACCGCTCCGAACCAGCGCGAACGTATCCTGCCCCGGCTCATCGAAGACGAGATGAAAGAATCGTTCATTGACTACTCAATGAGCGTCATCGTCTCGCGCGCCCTGCCCGATGTGCGCGATGGGTTGAAGCCGGTCCACCGCCGCATCCTGTACGCCATGAACGAGCTGGGCCTGATTCCCGGCCGGCCGTACAAGAAATCGGCGACGGTCGTGGGTGAGGTGCTCGGTAAGTACCACCCGCATGGCGACAGCGCGGTCTACGACTCGATGGTGCGCATGGTGCAGGATTTCTCCCTGCGCTACCCGCTGGTGGATGGCCAGGGGAACTTCGGCTCGATTGACGGCGACAACGCCGCCGCCTACCGCTACACCGAGGCCAAGCTCACGCCCATCGCGATGGAGCTGCTGGCCGACATTGACAAGAAGACCGTGGTCTTCACGCCCAACTTCGACGACCGCCTCGAAGAACCGACCGTCCTGCCGAGCAAGCTGCCCAACCTGCTCCTGAACGGCAGCTCCGGCATCGCGGTCGGCATGGCCACCAACATCCCGCCGCACAACCTGCGGGAAGTGGCCGGCGCGATCCGCCACCTGGTGGATAATCCCGCGTGCGAGATCGTCGAGCTACGGAAGCACATCAAGGGCCCGGACTTCCCGACGGCCGGATTCATCTACGGTACGGAAGGCATCAAGGAGTGCTACGAGACGGGCCGCGGCAAGATCATCATGCGCGCCCGTGCGGTCGTCGAGGAGAAACCATCTACGGGCCGAGAGGCGATCGTCATTACCGAGATCCCCTTCATGGTGAACAAGACGCGCTTGATCGAGCAGATCGCCGAGATGGTGCGCGACAAGAAGGTCACCGACATCTCGGACATGCGGGATGAGTCCGACCGCGACGGCATGCGCATCGTGATCGAGATGAAGCGCGATGCCAACACCGACGTGGTGTTGAACCAGCTCTACAAGGGCACGCAGATGCAGGCCACCTTCGGCGCCATCATGCTGGCCCTGGTGGACGGCCAGCCGCAGATCCTGAATCTCAAGGAGATCCTCCAGCAGTTCGTGGATCACCGCCACTCGGTGATCACGCGCCGCGCGCAGTTCGAGCTCGATACCGCGGCGGCCCGCGAGCACATCCTTGACGGCCTCAAGATCGCGGTGGACAATATCGACGAGGTGATCAAGGTGATTCGTGGGTCGGCGGACGTTGAGACCGCGGACGCGACACTACGGGAGCGCTTCAAGCTCTCCGATAGGCAGAGTAAGGCCATTCTCGACATGCGCCTGGCCCGCCTCACCGCACTCGAGCGGGACAAGCTGGACGAGGAGCTCGCCGAGGTGCGCGCCGTCATCAAGGAACTCAAGACGCTGCTCGGATCGCGCGAGAAGCGCATGGCCCTGCTCAAGAGCGAACTGGCCGAGCTGGAGAAGAAGTTTGGGGATGAACGCCGCACCGAGATCGTGGCCGATCAGGGCGACTTCTCGATCGAAGACCTGATCGCCGAAGAAGACATGGTGGTCACCATCAGCCACGCGGGCTACATCAAGCGGATTCCCATCGACACCTACAAGCGCCAGCGGCGCGGTGGGCGTGGCATGGCCGGCAT
Source organism: Gemmatimonadales bacterium (assembly GCA_040877595.1). Classification (GTDB taxonomy): domain Bacteria; phylum Gemmatimonadota; class Gemmatimonadetes; order Gemmatimonadales; family GWC2-71-9; genus JBBDNM01. The sequence goes on from JBBDNM010000090.1 coordinate 3,269, forward strand.
GGGTACGCGCGAGGAAGACTGGGTCGAGCACCTGTTCATCGCGTCCACGCACGACTACATGCTGTTCTTCACGCAGAACGGGCAGGTGTACTGGCTCAAGGTGTACGACATCCCGCAAGGTGGGCGGGCGGCCAAGGGCAAGCCGATCATCAACCTGATTCAGATTGGCGAAGGCGAACGGATCGCCGCGTTCACTGCCGTGCGGCAATTCGCGGACGACAAGTACCTCATGTTTGCCACGGCGAATGGGACCGTGAAGAAGACGGTCCTCTCGGCCTACGGCAATCCGCGCGCCAACGGGATCAACGCGATCAACATCGAAAAGGACGACGAGCTGATTGATGTCGCCGTCACCGATGGGTCCAGCGATATCGTGCTGGCCACGCGTCACGGCATGAGCATCCGGTTCCATGAACAGGATGCGCGCGAGATGGGCCGGGCCACCGGCGGCGTCCGCGGCATCATGCTGGACGAGGGCGACCGCGTGATCGGCCAGGTGGTCATCCGTCGCGACGCGACGCTCCTCGTGGTCACCGAAAAAGGACTCGGCAAGCGCTCGGAACTCGGCGAGTACCGCGTACAGAAGCGCGGCGGCAAGGGCATCATCACGCTCAGGCGCACCGAGAAGACCGGCGACATCGTGGCGCTGCACGAAGTGCTGCCGCAGGACGAACTCATGATGATCACCCGCCACGGCGTCATCATCCGGGTGCCGGTGGCGGGCATTCGCGTCATTGGCCGGAATACCCAGGGCGTGCGCGTGATGAATCTCGATGAGGGCGACACCGTCGTTGATGTGACACGGGTGGTCATCGAAGACGTGGTGAACGGCGAACAGGGGACAGAGGGAGAGGACGAAGGACCGGAGATCGTGGCCGAAGGCCAGGATCAACGCGAGATGGACGTATGACCGTCGCGGACGGCCTCGTGGGGATTGATGAGATCCGCGAGGCCGCCCGCGGTCTGGACGGCGTGGCTGTCCGCACGCCACTGCTTCCCGTGCCCGCCCTGTCGGAACTGGCAGGCGTTCCCATCTTTCTCAAGCTTGAGAATCGCCAGCCCACCGGCGCGTTCAAGTTGCGCGGCGCCTGGACCGCCCTGCGACTCATGCCCGAAGCGGTCCGGCGCGTGGGCGTCATCACCTACTCCAGCGGCAATCACGGGCAGGCGGTCGCCTTTGCCGCGTTCCGGCTCGGCGTCTCGGCGACTATCGTGATGCCGGAGACGGCGCCCGAAGCCAAGGTGCGGGGCGTACGGAAATGGGGTGGTGATGTGGTACTGGCGGGCACCACCTCCGACGACCGCCGGGCCAAGGCGGAGGAGCTGATTGCCCGCCACGGACTGGCGGTCGTGCCTCCGTTCGACCATCCTCATGTGATCGCTGGCCAGGGAACCGTGGGACTCGAAATCGTGGACGACCTGCCCGAGGTGACTGACGTGCTGGTGCCCGTCGGGGGCGGCGGCCTGCTGGCAGGGGTCACCACGGCGCTTGCCCATCTGCTGGGCGGGGCGCAGGTGACGGGTGTCGAGCCGGAAGGCGCTGCGGTCCTCGCGGCTTCTCTCGCGGCCGGCGACCGCGTGCGGCTCGACCACACCGCCAGCGTGGCCGATGGCCTCCTCCCGCTGCAACTGGGCGCGCTGCCGTGGGCCCACGTGCGTGACCACGTGCACTCGGTCGTGGTGACTGACGACGCGATTCGCGAGGCCGCACGTTGGCTGCATGCCGAGGCCGGTGTGCTCGCGGAGCCCTCAGGCGCCGTGACGACTGCGGCCATCCGGAGCGGCACCTTCCGTCCGCGCGGGCCGGCGGTGCTGGTAGTGAGCGGCGGCAACGTGGACCCCACGACGTTATGACGCAACCTGCGCCGCAGTTCCAGGTCGCCCGGATCCTTGTCGCCGATGACGACGCGGCCCTGCTCAACACCCTGCGGCACATTCTCCGTGGTGAGGGCCACGAGGTCACCGCGCTGCCCAACGGCGAGGAGGTGCTCAGGCATCTCGAGCAAGAGACACCGGACCTGCTGCTGCTCGACATCATGATGCCCAGGATTGACGGGCTCCAGCTGCTCGAGCGCATCCGGAACGACCCGCGCTGGACCGACATGCCGGTCCTGATGATTTCGTCGATGCCGCCGGAGGACGCAACGGCCCGGGCGCTGGGGTTGGGCGCGGACGACTTCATCGCGAAGCCGTTCCGGGTCAAGGAGCTGATAGCCCGCGTGCACGCCCGCCTCCGCGCCAGCCGGCGGATGCGCACCGCCATGGATGAGGCCCAGCGCCATGCCGACGAGGCGCAGGTGCAGACTGAAATGGCCAGCATCCTGCATGAGATCACGGACACGCTCAAGCCTGACGAGATCTATTCCGTGCTGACTCGACGGGTGGGGCGTACGCTCCAGTTATCACGTTGCTCGATGGTGCTTGCGCAATCCGGGGATGAGATCGGGCTGGTAGTGTGCGCGTCCGACAACCCGAATCTCCGCAATCTCGAGATTCAGCTCACGCGGTATCCTGAGATCCAGCGAGCGCTGTTCACTGGGCGCCCGGTGCTCGTGAAGGACGTCATGACCGATTCGCTCTACGAGTCGGTACGTGCGGAATGGGCCCTGGAAGGTGTGCAGGTGCGCACCCGGTCGGCCATCGCGCTGCCGTTCGCCCTCAAGGATCAGCAACGGGGCGTATTCTTCCTGCGCACCACGGAGGAAGACCCGCCGCTCGCGGAAGAGGACGTGGTATTCGCCGGGGATGTCATCCGGGCTGCCGTAACGGCTATTGGGAAGGCCCATGACCTGGAAACCGCCATCACCGAGCGAGCCCGGTTCCAGGAGTTGGCCCGGACGGATGCCCTCACCGGGTGCGTCAATCGGCGGGCGCTGTTCGAGCGGATGGGCCGGGAAATGGACCGTGCCAAGCGCTACCGGCACGCGCTGGCGGTCATTCTGGTGGACCTGGACGAGTTCAAGCGGGTGAACGATGAGCACGGGCACGTGGCGGGCGACCGTGTACTCGCCGCCATGGGAGAGTTGCTCCGGCGCGATGCGCGTGCCGTGGATATTGTGGGCCGGTACGGTGGTGACGAGTTCATTCTGGTGCTGCCCGAGACTCCCCTGGAGGGCGCGGTGGTGTTTGCCGAGCGGCTCCGGCAGCGGATTCATGCGGTGGACTTCGCGGAGGGTGGGGAACCGTGGTACGTTTCGGCCTCGATTGGCGTCGCGGGCTATCCCACCGAGGATGTCGCTACGTCCGAGGACTTGATCGCGTGCGCGGACCAGGCCATGTACCGCGCCAAGCACGAAGGCCGCAACCAGGTGCGTCAATGAGCAAACGTCGTTGCACGAAGTGTGGGAACGTGTTCGAGGGCGAGGCCCGTTTCTGCCCGAAGGATGGCACGCCGCTCGTGGACGTAGCGGTCGCCGGCGAGTCCGGCACGACCATTCGGAAGGCCGTGAAGCCGGCCGGACACGACCGGCAGACGCTCACCAGCCAGGTCGTGGACAGCCGGTATGAGGTGCGCCGCCGCCTTGGTGAAGGCGGTATGTCCCTCGTGTACGAGGCGCGGGATGCCACGAACGGCGACGTCGTCGCGCTCAAGATCCTCTCGCCCAAGCTCAGCAAGGACAAGAGTTCCGCCGAGCGGCTGCGCCGTGAGGCGGGTCTCGCCATGCGGCTCGAGCATCCGCATGTGTGTCCCATCCTCCGGCTGGGCGAGACCGAAGACAACCTGATCTATCTCGTGATGCCGTACCTCAAGGGCGAGCTGTTGAGCGACCGCGAGGTCAAGACCGGTCCGATGCCGGCCGAGCAGGGCGTGGAGTGGCTGGTGCAGATGTGCGCGGGCCTGCACCACGCGCACCAGCTCAATATCGTGCACCGCGACCTGAAACCCGAGAACGTAATGATCGTGCCCGCGGCCGAGAACCGGGACATTGCCGTGGTGATGGACTTCGGGCTGGCCAAGGAGAACCGCGCTGACCCGGGGCAGGCCAAGCTCACCGCGACCGGCATCATCCTGGGTACGCCCGAGTTCATGAGTCCGGAGCAGATTCGCGGCAAGGTGCTGGATGCGCGGAGCGACGTGTACGCGCTCGGGATCGTGGCGTATGAAATGTTCACCGGCAAACTGCCGTTCCAGGGCCGGACCGCCCAGGAAACAATGATTGCGCGGCTCCGTGGCAAGCCGACGCCGTTGCGTTCCGTGCGGCCGGACTTCCCGGGCGCGATGGAGAAGGTGCTGATGCAGTCGCTCGAATCCGATCCCGGCGATCGCTACCCCAACATGAACGCATTTGCCCAGGCGTTGGTGGATGCCCTGCCCAAAGGCTCGGTACGTGATCGTAGCGTAGCCCTGCTGGTCTGACCCCAAAGGAGATTCAACACATGCGTCTGGAACTCATCGCGGTTGCGCTTGGCGTGACCGCCATGCCGCTGTCTGCACAAGCACCGGAGCGGGTGGTTGCTGTTCGTGCCGGCCGCCTCATTGATGGCACCGGTGCCGCGCCGGCTACGAATGTCGTGATCCTGATTCGCAACGACCGCATCGTCGAGGTCGGTCCGAACGTGCGGATTCCCCGTGGCGCGGAAACGATCGACCTCTCGGCCTACACGGTGCTGCCCGGCTTCATAGACGCGCATACCCACCTGACGGGACTCGTCCTGGGGGAGCCGGGGTGGGAGAACTCGGCGATGCGCGAAGGCGTGGCGGACGGGGCGCTGCGGGGCGCCAAGCATGCGCGCCAGACCGTGATGGCCGGGTTCACGACCGTCCGGAACGTGGGCGCGGGCGGGTTTGCCGATGTGGCGCTGCGCAACGCGATCAATCGGGGCGACATCCCGGGACCGCGCATGCAGGTGGCCGGGCACTCGCTCGGCGTCACGGGCGGCCATTGCGACCGCAACGGGTTTCTCCCTGAGCTCGAGTCCATGCTGGGCTTCGAGACTGGGCAGGCCGACGGGCCGGAGATGATCCGGCGCTCCATTCGGTACCAGGTGAAGTTCGGCGCCGACGTCATCAAGATCTGCGCTACGGGCGGCGTGCTGTCCGAAGGGGACTCGGTCGGCGTCCAGCAGTATACGGCAGAGGAAATGCGCGCCGTGGTGGAAACGGCGCACATGCTGGAGCGGCGGGTCGCGGCGCACGCGCATGGCAACGCCGGCATTCGCGCGGCCGTCGCCGCCGGCGTCCATTCCATCGATCACGGATCGATTCTGGATGCCGAGACGGTGCAGATGATGGTGGACCGCGGTACGTACCTGGTGCCCACCCTGCTGGCGGCCGAAACCGTGGAGGAACTCGCGCAGAGCGGGCGACTGACCGGGGAACGGGCCGACAAGGCGCTCGAGATCGCGCCGCGCATGCGGGCATCGTTCCGGCTCGCGGTGCAGGGTGGGGTGCGCGTGGCCCTCGGCACCGACGTAGGTGTGATGGCGCATGGAACCAACGGGCGCGAGTTCGGCCTGATGGTACGGTACGGCGGGATGACACCGATGCAGGCCATCGTGGCGGGCACGTCGGCGGCGGCGGACTTGTTGGGTTGGGGCGCCCATGTCGGCACTGTGGCGTCAGGCCGCTACGCCGATCTCGTCGCCGTACGTCGCGACCCCTTGGCCGACGTGACCGTGCTGGAGGCCGTGGATTGGGTGATGAAGGGCGGGGAGATCGTGAAAGGGGAGACGGGAGACGGGAGACGGTAGAAACGTGCGACGCTATCCCGCGTTCGACCCACCCGAGTACGTCGGCTGGACGGCCGACCCGGCGCTCGTGCGCGCGTTCCGCGGCACGTGGGCGAGCGACCCGGCGCGACGCGCGCTGGTCGAGTCGCTGGCGCCGGAAGCGTTCCTTGACCTGTATCGCGGCCTGCTGCGTACGCGCCTGCATGACATCATGCTCAAGCGTTGGGTCATGCAGGGGGTCATTTCCAAGGCATGGCTGGGCACGGGGGAGGAGGCGGCCACCGTTGGTCCCGTGCATGCGCTGGACCGCACGCGTGATGTGGTGGCCCCGATGATTCGCAATGCGGGCGCCTGCTGCGAGATGGGCATGCCGATCGCCGACATGCTGCGCGGGTACCTGGGCACCGACGATTCGCCTTCGCGGGGCCGGGATGGACATGTCGGCAGCTGGGCCCACCGCGTACTCCAGCCCATTTCCAATATCGGGAACATGCCGCCCGTCGCGGCCGGCATCGCGTTGGCAGGCCGCATCGAGGGAAATCCGCTGGTGGTCCTGACCTGGATTGGCGACGGCTCGGTGAATACGGGCGCGACGCACGAGGCGCTCAACTTCGCCGCCGTACAACAGTTGCCCTGCATTTTCATCATCCAGAACAACCAGGTGGCGCTGGGCACCCGCGCGTCCGCCCACCGCCTGCCGAAGGATTTCAGCGAGCTGCACGTCGCATACGGGTGCCAAGGGTGGTCTTTCGACGGCAACAACGTGCTGGACGCGTGGGCGGCCACTCGGCAGGCGGCGGACGCGTGTCGCTCAGGCGAGGGCCCCGTGATCCTCGCGGCCGAGACGTTTCGCATGGGTGGGCACGCCACCCATGACGAACATGAAGCGCGGGTGGTGTTGCCGAGCGAGCTGTTTGCCCAATGGGGCGCGCGTGATCCGATTGGCCTGTACGAGGCGTTCCTGCTTGAGGAGGGGTTTGAGGCGAGTGCACTTACGCAGGTTGAGGAAACGGCGATCGCCGAGGTGGATCGGGCAGCGGAGGAAGCGCTGGAGAGTAAGCGGAGTCGGATGCCGGCACCCGAGAGCGCGGTGACGGGCGTCCATGCGTCGTAGTGCGTGGCGACCGTTGTCCCCGGTTCTTCTGGTGGCCATGGCCTGTGTCGCGCCCGGCGACCGACCCGCCGACTCGTACCCCGACTCGCTCTTCACGTTTCAGCGCGTGGGCGGCAACGCCCTTGTCGTGCGACGGGGATTCTCCGTCCGCGAATGGGCCACCGACCTGCCCGATGCGCGTGGCATGGCGCTTGCGCCGGATGGTGCGGTCTGGGTGGCCCTCAAGCAGATGGGGCGGGTAGTACGCCTGCAGGCGGATGGGACGCGACGCGACATGTTTGCCGGACTCCGGACCCCGCACGGTATTGCGTTTCGCGGTGACACCGTCTGGATTGGCGAGACCCACCAGGTGATCCGCTCGGCGCCACCGTACGAACGGACGGATACGGTCGTCCGCGGGCTTCCCGAGTACCTTGGCCACAACACGCGAACTCTGGCATTCCTCGGCGACACGCTGCTGGTGTCCATTGGGTCGAGCTGCAACCTGTGTGATGAGCGGGACCCGCGTCGCGCGACCATCATGGCGTACGACCTGGATGGCCGGAATGAGCGCCCGTACGCGACGGGACTCCGCAACAGCGTGGGCCTGGTGCGCCACCCGGCGACCGGCACGCTCTGGGCCACGAACAACGACCGCGACCGCCTGGGCGATGACCTGCCGCCGGACCGCGTGAACCGCATTGTCGCGGGCGGGTGGTACGGCTGGCCGCAATGTTATCTGCCGGATACGCCGAATCCGGAGTACCGGGCCCAGGCCGAGCGCTGCGCGGACGCCATCGGTCCCGCCATCGAGTTGCCGGCCCACACGGCGCCGCTCGGGCTCACGTTCTGGCGTGGAGCGCTGTACATAGCGCTGCATGGGTCGTGGGATCGCTCGTTTCCGGTCGGGTACAAGATCGTGCGCGTCCCGTTTGCGGACAGCGAGCCTGCGGGACCGGTCGAGGATTTCATCGTGGGGTGGCAGGTGGGTCGCCAGGCATGGGGTCGGCCAGTGGACGTGTTGCCCCTGCCTGATGGATCGCTCCTGATCAGTGATGACCAGGGCGGCAGGATTTATCGTGTAACTCCGGAGGAACCATGAAATTGACGATCAGTCTGGTGGGTGTTGCCATTGGTGCCGCGCTGTTGTGGACCGGCGCGGCCGATCCCGTCGTCACGCACGACCCGCATGGCGAGTGGGTGCGCTACGAGAATCCGGCCGGCGACACGGTCTCGGCATACATCGCGTTTCCCGAGCGGCCGGACCCGGCGCCCGCGGTGTTGGTGATCCACGAGATATTCGGCATGAGTGATTGGGTCGCCGCGGTGGCGGACACGCTCGCCATGCAGGGATTCGTGGCCATCGCGCCAGACTTCCTGAGCCGGCACGGCGGCACGGCGGCCGCCGGGGAGAACGCGCGCCGGTTGAACTCCGAGCTCACGCCGGCACAGGTCACTGAGGATCTGGACGGCGCGTTCGCCTACCTCCGGGCCCTGCCATCGGTGCTCGACGACGCGATTGGCGTGATCGGGTTCTGCTGGGGTGGAGGACGGAGTTTTGATTATGCCACCCACAATGCGCAGCTTCGTGCGGCGGTCGTGTGTTACGGGCCGTCGGCATCGCGCGAGCGGATGCCGCATATCCAGGCATCGGTCTTGGGCGTCTATGCCGAAAACGATGCGCGCATCAACGCGGGGCTCCCGGCGGCGGATAGCGCCATGCGGGAGTATGGGAAGAGGTTCCGCTACACGATCTATCCGGGCACCGGGCATGGGTTCTTGCGGCGGGGCGAGCCACTTGATGTTACGAGACGCGGGTGGAATGATATCTTTATGTTTTTGAGGGCCGAACTAACAAACTGACGAATGTCGAATGTAGAATTTCGAAGGAAGGTCCTTTCGGTTCTACATTCGACATTCTGCAATCGACATTCGACATTCGCCGTCCGTGCTACCGGGCGAACGTCACCAATCCAATAACCGCGTTCCACGTCGGCTTGGCAAGGGCGACCATGACACCGATGAGTACGAGCGGCACCACGTAGCGCACCAGGGCGGCCCACGCCTTGCGGGCGGCGACATTGTCGAGACCCATGGCGAGCTCGGCGTCGGCCTGTGGCAGGATCTTGTAGCCCACCAGGATGGCGGTGAAGAAGCCGCCGACGATCAGCAGGAAGTTCCCCACCAGCGCGTCCATATTGCCGAGGAACGTCGTGTTGTAGGCGGCGAGCGCTCCCAAGGCGGCAATGGCGGTGCCCGCCACCCACGCCGCCTTGGCGCGGGCCCATCCCCAGCTGTCCACGATCGCGGAGACCACGACCTCAAGCAGCGAGATGGCCGACGTGAGCGCCGCGAAAAACAGCATCACGAAGAACGCCGTGTCCACGAAGTCACCGGTCCGACCCAGTTGCTCGAAGCCCGCGGGCAGGGTGATGAACAAGGCGCCCACCGTGCTGTCACCGGGGTTCTGGAGGCTGAAGGCAAACATCACGGGGAACACGATCAACCCGGACACAAAGGCCACGCCAAAATCCGACAACGCGACCGTGGCCGCCTCGCGGCCGAGGTTTTCCTTGCTGGTGAGATAGGACGCATAGGTCATCAGCGCGCCCATGCCGAGCGACAGCGAGAAGAACGCCTGCCCCGCCGCTTGGGCGAGAATGGTCGTATTGAAGACATCGGCCAGCTGCGGTTTGAGGTAGTACGCATAGCCGGCGCCGCCGCCTTCCAGCGTCGTGGCCCAGATGGCGAGTCCGATCAGGATCAGGAAGAGCAACGGCATCATGATAAGCGAGGCGCGCTCGAGGCCTTTCTTCACGCCGCGTGCCACGACGAAAATGGTGATCGCCATGAACGCGATGTGGAACAGCAGGGCATTGGTGCCTTGGGAAACGGCGCCAAAGTAGCCAGCGGTATCGGACGGGATAGCATTCCGAATGGCATCAAGGGCATACCGCATCGTCCACCCAGCGATCACCGAGTAGTAGGCGAGGATCCCCAGGCCGCAAAACACGAACAGCACGCCGAGAGGTGCCCACGCTTTGCCGCCGAGCTGCCGGAGGGCCCGCGCTGGCGAGAGTTGCGTCATGCGTCCCACCACAAACTCGGACGTCATGAGCGGGATGCCGACCAACGCGACGATGGCCAGGTACACCAGCACGAACGCCGCGCCGCCCCCTTCCGAGGCCTTGTACGCGAAGCGCCACATGTTGCCGAGGCCCACGGCGGAGCCCACGGCGGCGAGCAGGAAGCCTGCGCGGGTGCCCCACGCGTCACGGATCTTGCCGGTCGGACTGGTCACACGGTACTCCTCAAGGGGAAGGACGGGTTGAGGTTACAGATTTGCCGGGGTTTGTAAAGCATCGGGTGCGGCTGACATCGCGCGCCACGCGCCGTCGAGCATCAGGCGGACGGCGGGATCATCGGGCTTCCACCGGCCATCGGCCACTTTCAGGACCACATGACGAACGACGGCGACCCAGAAGTCGGCCCAGGCGCCGGCGCCTCCCGCCCGCACCTCGCCGGCAGACTTGCCGCTCGCCACCATTGACTCCATGGCCGCACCCAACTCGGCCCACGCGGTCCGGCTACGCTCATCCAGCAGCTGCGTGAAGCGTCCGTCGAAGACCATGCGCGCCAGCGAGGCGTCACGCAGGGCCAGGTCGCGCCAGTCGGCGACGATCGCCTCGAGGCGGTCACGCGTGCTGCCCTTGGATTCGACCACCGGCTTCATCAGTCGCCGCACGCCCGCGCGATAGAGCTCGTTGAGCAGCAGGTCCTTGCTGGCGAAATGCCGGTAGATCGTGCCCTCGGCGACGCCCGCGCGGGCCGCGATCTGTGGTGTCGTGGTTTCGTGATACCCTTTGCTGGTAAACAGGTCCAGCGCGGAGCGGATTAACCGTTCCCTGGTGCTTTTGGGGTCGCGCCGACGAGGTGGCCTAGGGGTTGGATGAGTCACTACTCACATACTAAAGGTCGGGCTGGTGGCCCGTAAGAGGGGGGTGGAAGGGCGGCTGAGAATTCGTGTTATCTTTGGTCTCTCGTGTCCACGCCCTGAATCACGGTAACTATATGAAAATGCTTGTGTTAGGTGCTGGCCTGCAAGGTTCTGCCTGCGCCTTTGATCTCCTTTCGCATACCGATGCTACGGTGACGCTTGCCGACGTGAATCCGGTGCAGGTGGCCGGGTTCGTCAAGGCCATCGGCAAGGATCGGCTCAAGCTCGAGACGCTCGACGCCAAGGACGAAACGAAGGTGCGGACCCTCATGAAGGGGCACGATGCCGCCATGAGCGCGTTGCCGTACTACTTCAATTATTCCATGGCCCGCAGTGCGGTCGAGGTGGGACTGCATTTCAGTGATCTGGGCGGGAACACGGAGATCGTGCGGCAGCAGCAGGGGCTCGATGCGGACGCCGCGAAAAAGAATTTGTCGGTCATGCCGGACTGCGGGCTGGCCCCGGGCATGATCAACATCCTGGCGGCTGAAGGCATTCGCCGACTCGATACCGTCAACGTGGTGCGTCTATACGTTGGCGGCCTGCCGCAGGACCCGCAGCCGCCGCTCAACTACAACATTGTGTACTCGCTCGAGGGCGTGCTGGACTACTACACGACGCCGTCGTGGATTGTGCGCGATGGACGACCGACCACCGTCGAGGCCCTCTCCGAGATCGAGCAGGTCGAGTTCCCGGCTCCTGCGGGTACGCTCGAAGCGTTTCACACGGCGGGCGGTATCTCCACGATGCCGTGGGAGTTTGAGGGGAAGATCCCGGTGATGGAGTACAAGACGCTGCGATTTCCGGGTCACGCGACCATCATCCGCGCGATTCGCGAACTCGGCCTCCTCGGACTTGATCCGGTGCAGGTCAAGAACCAGACCATCGTGCCGCGCGATGCCTTCATTGCCCTTGCTGATCCCATTCTCCGCAAGCCGGGCGTTCATGACTTCGTGGCACTCCGCGTCGTGGTGACCGGGACGAAGGGTGGCCGGGACCGTACCGTGACCTTCGATCTGCTCGACCTGTTCGATGCGAAGCACGGCATCTCCGCGATGATGCGGACGACCGGGTACTCCCTGTCCCTCACCGGGCAACTGCAGGTGGCGGGCGCCGTGGTACGACCTGGCGTGACGACGTCGTGGGAAGGGACGCCGTTTGGTCCCTACGTGGCCGGCCTCAGGGAGCGCGGCGTCATGATTCAGGAGCGCGAGGGTCCGCCAACGCATTAATGTCGGCGTTCTCGATGGTGCGGTGTTCCGACCCATGTGCTGCCACGGTGATCATTGCCCGACCCACGGCGGCGGTAGAGGTGACGTAACGCGGCGCGACGCGCCGGAGCAGTGGATACAAGGGCCCCATCACGGCGTACACCATCCGATACCAGCGCGTTTTCGATCGCACGCCTTTGCCGGGCTGGACGTACCCGGCGCGAAAAGCGTAGGCGTTGACACCGGCCAGGGCGAACAGGGCGTTTTCTGTTTTCCCCTTGACCCGTGCCCACATCTGGCGGCCCGATTCCGTTGCATCGGTGCCTTGACCCGAGACATAACAGAACGTGACCCCGGGGCGGCGCGCGCGGTTGCCAGGGTGTAGTCGTACGTGATGCGGTGATACTCGGCTTCATTCAAGCCAATGGCGCTGACGCCGAGGCAGAAGAACACGGCGTCCACGTGCTGGAATACCGAGGTCGGGCCAGGCCAATGGAGAAAATCGTGCTGGAGGTGCTCGCGGACCTTGGAATGCGAGTGACCGAGCGGCGTGCGTCCGATGGCGATGACCGTATCGATGCGCCGGTCGGAAAGGCACTCCGCCAGGACGCCGGCGCCGATCATGCCTGTGGCGCCGGTGATGGCGACCGTCAGTCCCGGCACGTTAGCGCCACCGGCCGACGCTCCCCGCGAGCATCACGCCAAACTGCGCGATGCGCTTGTTCATGTTCCCCGTGAAGAGAATGCCCGCACCGAGCGGGCCGCGGTTGGCGGTGTAGAGGCCGACCTCGAGGGGAAATCCCAGGTTGGTGAACGATTCGAGACGACGGTTGCCCGAGGGATCCAGTTCCGGAGCGGTGCCACCAAAGATGCCAATCCCGATACCTCCTACCACCCGGAATGCGTTCTCCCGGAAGAACTGGGTGCCGAGCAGCAGTCCACTATCGTAGAACATCTGGCGTTTGCGTGTGCAATCGGCACCCACGCATTCAAGTGGGCCCTCCGCGCCGATATGTCCGGCCTGGCGCAGCCAGAACCCCCAGCGTCGCGGCAGATAGACAAACGTCACTCGTCCGCCAAATCCCAGATCGCTGCCGACCGAGCCGAAGCCCAAGCTCAACTCACTGCGAATTGTGCGGCCCTGCGGCTCGCGGGATTGGGCGTGGAGGGCCATGGGCAGGGCGATGGCGGCGAGCACAAGCAATCTCATCGATAGTTTCCAAACGTAAGGGCGACACCAAAATCCCGTGAACGCAGGAACGTCATGACCTCCTGCAAGGTATCCCTGGCTGGGGCGATGACGCGCAGTTCGTCCTTCTGGATCTGGACCTGCACCTTCTTGAACCCCTGATCGCGCACCGCCTTCGAGATGGTCTTGGCGGTTTCCTGGTCGATACCCTGCTTGAGCCCGATCGTGACACGATGCCGGCCGAGCGTACCTTCGACCACCTTGCCTTCGTCCAGGTTCTTGAGCGGCACGCCGCGCTTGGCCAGCTTCTCGCGCAAAACCTGCTTCAGGGCCTCGAGCCGGAAGGCATCGTCGGCGTCGAGCACCAACGATGCGGCGGCCCGGTCGAACGTGATCGAGCAGTCGGTGCCCTTGAAGTCGTACCGTTGCGCGATCTCCTTGGTGGCCTGGTTCACCGCATTGTCCACTTCCTGCAGGTCCACGCCGGTGCTGACGTCAAACGAATTGGTCTTGGCCATCAGGTGTCCATGATCGTGTTGGGTAAACGACTCACATCGCGCACGGCGTCGCGCCCTCACGCGGCCGGCGAAGCAGGTCCGTCACCAGGCGGTCTACCGCCTCGCGTTGACCTTGCGGCGGCACGAGCAGGGTCACGCCGCACGTGACGACCCCCGTTTCCCGGTCCACCAGGCGACCGTTGAGGTACTCGCCTCGTCCCTGGTCTGGTGTTGTGCCCACCACGAGCAGGAACCGGGGCCGAGGCGCGGGGTCGGGCATGGGCGCGCGCTCCCGTTCACGGTAGGCGCGCGCCGCCGTCACGACCAGCGCGACCAGGCCGTCCCATTGTCGGCCCTCCGCCATCACTTCGATGGACTGCCCGACAATCTCGGGCCGAATGTCGCCCGGTTGGTGGCGGGCACACGCGAAGACTGTCAGCGCCATGCCGACGGTCAGCCAGCGGCGATCAACGGACATGCATCCTCCAGTCACCTACCAGTCAGTCGGCCTGTAGTCCTTCAGGAACTTGCCCCAGATGTGGCGTCCCGAATTGAACCCGTCCATGATGGGGTCAACGATCCGGGCGGCGCCGTCCACAATATCCAGCGGCGGGTGGAACCGGTGCTCCTCGCGCTTGCGCGCGGCGACGTCGGCCGGATCCTCGTCCGTCACCCATCCGGTATCCACGCTGTTCATGTGGATGCCGTCGTTACGGTAGTCCGCAGCGGCCGTGCGCGTCATCATGTTGAGCGCCGCCTTGGCCATGTTGGTATGCGGATGGCGTGTCGTCTTGAAGTTGCGATAAAACTGTCCCTCGACCGCCGAGACGTTCACGATGTGCTTGTCGTGCCCTGGCGTTCTGAGCATCAGGGGCTTGAGCCGCGCGTTGAACAGGAACGGCGAGATCGCATTGACGAATTGGACCTCGAGCATCTCCACCGACGGCACTTCGGCCAGGAGCATGCGCCACGAATTGTGGTCACGCAGGTCTACCTGTTGGAGGTCCTGATCCAGTCGGCCCGTCGGGAAGTGATGAGACGCCGCATGGTCGTCGGCGAGCAGGGGTACCTGGGTCAGGGCCGGCGCGTCCGCGACGCCCGCGATGCCCGGCAGGTGCCGCTCTACGGCCGCAGCGCCACCGAGCGGGACGTCCACACCACGCCAACCCTCGTAGGCACCGAGCAGGCGGCGCGCGGGCGCGGGCAAGTCGGCCAGCGCACGCTCGCCGTCCATCATGTGTTCGTAAAAGGCCGGCGGTCGGCGCACCGTCTGGCAGGCATTGTTGATGAGGAAGTCCAGCCGGTCGCGTGTGGCCAGCAGGTGATGGCAGAAGGCCTCGACGCTTGGGATGTGGCGCAGGTCCAGCCCGAAAATCTCCAGGCGGTGGCCCCACTCGCTGAAGTCAGGTTCCTTCGCGTACCGCATGGCCGAGTCCCGCGGGAACCGCGTGGTGACGATCAGGTGCGCCCCGGCACGCAGCAGCTTGATGCCGGCCTGATAGCCGATCTTCACGCGTCCGCCGGTGAGCAGGGCGACGCGTCCTGAGAGATCAGCCAGCTCGGTGCGTTTGGCAAAATTGAACTCAGCGCAGGCAGGACACAGCTGGTCGTAGAAGTGGTGGACCGTTGTGTAGTCCTCTTTGCAGACGTAGCAGTGCTGCGGCTCGATCAACTCGCGGGCGTCCGTGTCGTGCACGACGTCCGGGGCCGGCGTGCTCGGCGGGAACACGTTGGGCGTGGTGAACACGGGCTTCCGGCGCAGTTCGCGAATGCCCGTTTCCTCACGCACGGATTCCTCGTCCTTGAGCTTGAGGGCCTTGCGTCGGCGCACCGTGGCGCGCACCAGCTGGCGGCGGGCAAGCGGGTCGGGGGCGTAGACCATGCCGGCCGCCTCGAGCAGACCTCGCTGCTCGGCGCGGGGGACGCAAGCCAGTCGGCCGCGATCCGCTATGATGGATTCGAGAACGCCAATGGCGGCGCGAACGGCCGCCACGAACTCGGCCTCTTCGGCCTCGTTCAGGCGTGACAGGTTGGTGATGGACATGGGAACCCTGCTGAAGAAAACCGACCCTTCAGAACTCCCGCTTCTTCATGTCCTGAAAGAATCGGCGCAGTTCCGGATCATCGTCCGGCTTACGTTCAATCGTGTGATCGAACGTCGAAGGCTGCTTCTTGGCTCGAGCCGCCTCGACCTTCGCGGCATTCTTCTTGATGAGCGCCTGGAGGCGCCGTTCCTCGGCGTTGGCCATGGAACGAAATTCGCGTCCCATGGCCAACTGCGCAAGCTCAGCCCCGGCCCCGACCCTGACGTCGCCGTCCGACGGGCTGGTTCGACATCGGAGCCCCCCCGCGGGCCCCGTGGGACGCGCGCCGCTCGGCATTCACCTTTGCGCGCTCCCGCTCGTGCTTCTTCCGCTCGCGAATGGCCGCGATGCGTTCAGCCAGGGGGACCTCGAGCTTCGCCTCCGGTCGGGCCTTGTAGTCGAACCCGTCCACGATGACCCGCGGCAGGCGCCGGCCTACCGCTCGTTCAATGGCGCGGAGATCGGCGTCTTCCTGCGGCGCCACAAACGTGAACGCCTCGCCCGTCAACTCGGCCCGGGCTGTCCGGCCCACGCGGTGGATGTAGTCATCGGGTACCGCCGGGACGTCGAAGTTGATGACATGGCCCAGGGCCTCAATATCAATGCCGCGCGCGGCAATGTCGGTGGCCACCAGCACGCGGTGCTTGCCACTCTTGAACCCGGCCAGGGCCTGCGTGCGTTGCGGCTGGGACCTGCCGCCGTGAATGCGCTCCGCCCTGATCCCGTGCTTGACGAGGAACGCCTGGAGCCGGTTGGCGCGATGCTTGGTGCGCGTGAACACGAGTACGTCGTGCACCACGTTCTGGTTGAGCAACGCCAGCAGCAGATGCGTCTTGAGCTCCTGCGCGACTGGGTAGACGGCCTGCTCCACGCCGGCCGCCGGCATGGACTGCTGGCCAATATTGATGGTCACCGGATTGGTGAGCATCTCCCGCGTGAGTTTCACGATCGGCTCCGGCATGGTGGCGCTGAAGAACAACGTCTGCCGCTTGGCGGGCAGGTGCCGCAGCACGCGCCGAATGTCCGGCAGGAATCCCATGTCGAGCATGCGGTCGGCTTCATCGAGTACGAGGTACTCGAGACCGGTCATCTTCGCATACGGGTACTGGAAATGGTCAAGCAAGCGCCCGGGGGTCGCGACGATGACATCCGCCCCGCGCTTGAAGGCCTGCTCCTGCGGGCCCATGCCCACGCCGCCAAACACCGCGGCGGCCTTCACGTTGGTGTGCTTCGCCAGGTCGTTGAAGTCGGCCAGGATCTGTGCGGCCAGCTCGCGGGTGGGTGACAGCACCAGTACGCGCGTCGTACCGCGGGGCAGATCCAGCAGCTTGTGAAGAATGGGGAGCACGAAAGCGGCGGTCTTGCCGCTGCCCGTCTGGGCGCACGCCAGAACATCCTTGCCGACCAGGGCCGGAGGAATCGCTTCGCTCTGAATAGGGGTCGGCTTGGTGAAGCCGAGATCCGCGATGGCTCGAACCAAGCGCGGGTGTAACTGAAGACTGCTGAACACAACACGTCCTTTGACGTTGGTCTTGGGACAGGCTCATGGCCCGGCCGATGACCGGTACTGGTTGATCTCAAGATGGGGAGTCGTTCGCACCGCGACTGCCGGTCTGCCGGCGGACCACAATGCGGAGGCGGGCAGGAGATGAAGCCAATATAACGACACTGTCCCGTAGTTCATAGTCCCTTCATGGGTCGGATTCCATCATAGTCGGATGCACCTTCCCCTCATCATTCAGGGCGGCATGGGCGCCGCCATCTCGGGCTGGTGTTTGGCGCGTGCGGTTTCGCTGACCGGACAGCTCGGTGTCGTGAGCGGCACCGGCATTGACACGGTGCTGGTTCGGCGGCTGCAGGACGGGGATCCGGGCGGGCATCTCCGTCGCGCGATTGAGGCCTTCCCGATGCCGGACGTGGCCGGCCATGTCTCGCAGAAGTACTTCCGCGCTGCCGGGCGGGCGCCTGACCAGCCGTACCTGTTGCTTCCGTTGTGTCGGCAGGTGATGTCGCCGGAGCGGCAACGCCTGCTGATGCTGGCGACATTCGCTGAGGTCTGGCTGGCGAAGGAGGGGCATGACGCGTCGGTGGGCATCAATCTGCTGACCAAGATTCAGCTGCCCACGCTGGCGGCGTTGTACGGCGCCATGCTGGCAGGGGTGGATTGGGTGCTCATGGGCGCCGGCATACCGCGGGACATTCCCGGGGCTCTCGATCTGCTGGCCAGCGGTCGCGCAACGCAGCTGCGACTCGACGTCGAGGATGACCAGCCGGGTCGGGAGGCCATGGTCCCCTTCGACCCGTCAGCGCACTTTCCCGATCCGCCTGCCCTGCGACGTCCCGGGTTCATCGCGATCGTCGCGAGCAACTCGCTGGCGACGATGCTCGCACGCAAGGCGAGCGGGATGGTGGATGGGTTCGTGGTTGAGCGCCCTACGGCGGGCGGCCACAACGCGCCGCCGCGGGGTCCGCTCCGGCTGTCCGACCGCGGCGAGCCGCTCTATGGGGATCGGGACGTGGTTGACCTCTCGAAGCTGGGGGAGCTGGGGCGACCGTTCTGGCTGGCGGGAGGCGCCGGGCGCCCTGGTGTGTTGGCCGAGGCGCGTCGCGAGGGTGCGGCGGGCATTCAAGTGGGAACGCTCTTTGCCTATTGCGACGAGTCTGGTCTGGCGCCCGACCTCAAGCAGTCCATCATCCATCATGCATTGCAGGGCGCCGTGCAGATCCGCACGGACCCCCGCGCATCGCCCACCGGCTATCCGTTCAAGGTGGTGGAGTGGCCCGACGATCCAGCCCGCGGCGTAACCCGCGAACGTCGTTGTGATCTGGGGTACCTGCGGGTGGCGTATCGCCGGGATGATGGCCGGCTGGGCTATCGCTGTGCGGGGGAGCCGGTGGAGGACTTTGTTGCCAAGGGTGGGCGTGCGGAGGACACCGTTGGGCGCAAGTGCCTGTGCAACACATTGCTCGCGACGGCGGGCCACCCGCAGGCGAGGGGGGAGGGGTGGGTCGAACCGCCGCTGGTTACGAGCGGCGACGATGTGACGCGCCTGCACGAGTTCCTGGGCGAGCGCACGCGGTACGCGGCCTGCGACGTCGTGGAGTATCTGCTCAGCTGACGCCCAGCCCGGCCGCGCGCCCCGTGGCCCAGGCCCAGAGAAAGTTGTGCCCACCGATCGGGCCAAACGCGTCCAGCATCTCGCCGCAGAGATGGAGGCCGGGATGGCGCCGACTCTCCATCGTCTTCGGGTGCACCTCGGACAACGCAACACCCCCACCCGTGACTTCCGCCTTGCGATACCCCTCGTCGCCGTCCCACGGCAGGTCATACGTGGTGAGTGTAGTAACCAGGCGTTGGCGCGTGGCGCGATCGAGGTGCGCCACGGTCTGATCGGCGTGCAGTCCGGCTTCGTAGAGCAGTTGGTGGGCCAGTCGGGCCGGCATCGCCCGTTCGAGACGGGTGGCGACATGCCCCTTGCCTTGGCGCAGTTCGCGCTCCCAACCCTCCGCATCGCGGTCGGTCCATTGCACGAGCAGGGACTGCCGTGCACCCGCCAGGCGCGAGCGTACGGCGAGGTGCGACGCATCAAGCACGCTGGGCCCGCTGTATCCGCGATGCGTGAACAGGAAACCGCCACTCGCGTGGAACCGCGGGTGGGTGCCGGGCGCCGTGAGCGTCACGTCGAGCGAGATGCCGGCCAACCCCGTATGCGCGGCGTTGCTCGTGGTGAGGGGCGTCAGGGCGGGGTACGTGTCGTGCACGGTGTGGCCGAGTGCGCGGGCGATTGCCAGGCCGGTCCCGTCGCTACCGGTGCTGGGGACGGACAGACCGCCGCTGGCCAGTATGACCGCACCCGCTTCGATGTGCTCACCGCCGAGCAGGCCAACCGTCCACGCGTTCGTCCCGGGGGTGACATCCGTGACCCTGGTGCCGAAGCGGAGTTGGACACCAGCCTCCCGCACCCGGTGCACGAGCCCGTCCCGGACATCCTTGGCGCGGTGCGTTGCGGGAAAGTATTTGCCGCTGTCGGCTTCCAGCACGAGTCCCATCCCCAGCTCCGCCTCGAAGAAGGCAATCTGCTGGTCGAGCGGCCAGCTCGTGAGAATGTTGCGCAGGGAGTTGGGGCTTGATTGGGTCACGAACCGCTCGGGCGAGACGCGCATCGGGAGGATGTTGCAGCGGCCGCCTCCCGCGATCAGGATCTTGCGGCCGCCATCCTTTGTGCGCTCGAGGAGGATGACGGGCCGTCCGTTCCGGGCGGCGAACAGGGCGGCGAGCAGGCCCGCCGCGCCTGCACCCACCACGACGACGGGGTGGGTCAGCTCGCGGGATCCAGCAGGGCGGCCGGTGGGCGCCGGACGGCGCTCCACGCGGCAAGCGCCAATGAGAGTCTAGTACGCCCAGCGCGTGTGGGCATGGATCATCAGGCCGTCTGGTCCGCCGGCAACGGTGAGGCCCAGCACTGCGTTCCGGAACATGTTCAACAGCACGCCGCTCCCCGCGCCCACCTGGAGTCCTTCCGTGGTGAGGCGGAAGTCCTCCGTCTGGAACACACGCCCGGCATCCACGAAGGCGACGAAGGCGACGCGGACCAGTGTCGGGATCTCAAACGCCGTGTAATGCACGTCGAAATTGGTCCAGAGCTTGTCCTTGCCGAGCAGCCGCTGTTCGGCAAGGCCCCGGTGTGTCTGGGGTCCGCCGAGGCCGTTGATGGGCATGTCGCTCTGGTCAATCAGGTAGAGCGCGCCGAGTGACGGGGAACCTCCCATGCGTTGCGCGGCGATGCGCGCGGAGACATCCCACTTCGGATGCAGCGTGAGGTAGCCGCGCGCACTCAACAGCGTACGGTCATAGGTCTCGTCGCCGGCCGTGCCGGCATCGGCCACCGTGTGAATGGCCTCAATCAGGATCCCGCGCCGGGGCATGGCTTCGTTGTCACGAGTGTCGAACACCGCCCCTCCGCGGAATGCCACGTCGGTGCGAGAGGCGCCGATCGGGAGCGTCGGTTCAGTCAGGGCGAGCTGCCCGAGGACCGACGTTTCGGCCAGCGGATCCAGCCGCCAGCGCTCCGCGTGGGCGCCCACGAGGAGCCTCAGTCCACCGGCCACTTTGCGCTGCACTTCCAGGCGGGCCCACGTGCGGTCGCGATGGGCCTGATAGAAGCGCGGATTGTTGACCGTGTTGGCGTTGTCATACGGCGTGTCGGGGCCGATGCCGAAGAACGGATCGCGGTTGCGCCGCTCGAGTGACCCGGTCGCCCGCAACCGCCAGCCCACCCAGTAATAGGGCGCAAACGCGTCCAACCGGATGAACCGGCTGCCCGACGTGGCCGCCTGCCCGTTGAGCGACACGCCGATGCGCTGCGCCGGTGGGGCGTCGTACTCGCTGTAGCGCAGCGGGGCCACCAGGGAGAAGTAGCCTCCCGCCGTGAACCCCTCGGTCGGGCTCCAGAACACCTTGGGGTACCAGCGGTCCATGACGTACGAACCGGCGGGCATCACCGCCGGGAGCTGCGCCGCCACCGGGAACGCCGTGGCGAGGACGGCCACGAGTGCGCAGCCCTTCACCGGCGCGGACGCTCGTACAGAAACGCCGTGTCCCGGATCTCGGCGCGCTCGCCATCCCAGACGGCATAGCGGGCCGGGAACAGCGATGCGGCGCCGACCACGCCATTCTTGTTCAGCGCGTAGAAGGTGAGTCCGAATGTCGGGATACCGTTGCGCCGGAGTCGATCCTCCGAAGCGGCCACCACGCGTCGCAGCGTCTCGAGGCCGGCGTCCGTCGGCGACAGGCCGCGTCGCATGCCTTCGACGGTCAGAAAGGCGCCGCAGACCTGAATGTTCGACTCACCGCGTCCGGTGGATCCGGCGGCGCCAACGTCATTGTCGCAATACTGGCCGGCGCCGATGATGGGGGAATCGCCCACGCGACCCGGAATCTTCCACGCCAGGCCGCTGGTGGTGGTGACCGAGGCGATATCCCCGTTCGTATTGATGGCGTTGAGGTTGATGGTGCCGGTCGGACGCGCCATCGGTGCCGCGTCGTCATCCACATTGAGCCAGTCATCGTTCGGCCCCCGATTGGCGCGCCAGCGCAGCCACATCTCGCGGGAACGGTCGGTCAGCAGGTTCTCCTCCTGGAAGCCGTACGAAAGCGCGAAGCGCTTCGCGCCCTCACCCACCAGCAGGATGTGGTTGGTGTAGGTCAGCACGTACTTGGCGACGACGCTCGGCGTTTTGATGCCCTCAAGGCAGCCGACCGCGCCCGCGCGCTTGGTGGGCCCATGCATGCATGAGGCGTCCAGCTGGACCACGCCGTCTTCATTTGGCAGGCCGCCGTACCCTACCGACGTGTCGTCGGGGTCCAATTCCTGAATCTTGACCCCTTCGATCGCGGCATCGAGCGGGTCCATCCCGCGCGCGATGTGGGTGCCGGCCAGTTCCACCCCGCGGAGGCCGTTCGCGCTGGCCACGGCGACGGGTCGGCTGGGCGGGCGAATGTGGACGGCCGGGGCCGCCACGGTGGCGTCCAGGGGTCGGGGGAAGGCGGCGGCGGCACCGAGGGCGGCGGCCGTGCCGAGGAAGTCGCGACGATTCAGGCTGCTGGACATGGAGTGACCTCGGGAATCGGAATGCCCGTACGTAAGCCCGATGCGGGGGGATGTGTCAACTTGCCGGGGCCCTTTGTCGGGGGGTAGGTTCCCGACCCCGATGACCCGTCGTCCCCGGCTCGATCCTGCCATCTTCCACCTGCCCGTTGAGCGCATGCGGGAGGGTTACTACTCCGACAAGTATTTCGTGCGTGCGCGGGAGGTGCTGATGGCCGACGGCCATTCGCCGCGTGTGGTCATGCAGGTGTTCGGCAAGCAGGACGCCTACCTCGGCGGCATTGACGAAGCCATCGCCATTCTCAAGTTGTGCAGCACCTCGTGGAACGACCTCGTGGTCCACGCCTTGTATGACGGCGACGAAATCACGTCGTGGGAATCCGTCCTGACCATTGAGGGGCCGTACGAGGCCTTCGCGCACCTGGAGACGCTCTATCTCGGCGTGTTGGCCCGGCGCACGCGCGTCGGTACCAATACGCGCCGCGTGGTGGACGCAGCCCGTCCCAAGGAAGTGATGTTCTTCCCGGCGCGGCACGACCACTGGCTGGTCCAGACGGGCGACGGCTACGCAGCGCACATTGCCGGAGCCATCGGGGTATCCACGGACGCCCAGGCATCGTGGTGGGGCAGCGAGGGGATCGGCACGGTCCCGCATTCCATTATTGCGGCCTATGGCGGTGACACGGTGCTCGCCTGCCGCAAGATGGCGGAGTATGTGCCCCAGGATGTGCGGCTCATCTCCCTGGTGGACTTCACCAACGACTGTGTCGGCACGTCACTGGCTGTGTCGCGTGCGTTGGGAGAGCGGTTGTACGGCGTCCGGTTGGATACGTCCGAGACGATGGTGGACCAATCCGTATTGCCCCAGATGGGTCGGTTCAAGCCGACCGGCGTCAACCCGCAACTCGTCCACAATGTGCGGGAGGCCCTGGATGCCGAGGGGTTCCACCATGTGAAGATCGTGGTCTCGGGTGGTTTCACCGTGGAGAAGATTCGTCGGTTCGAAGAGGCGGAGGTTCCGGTGGACGCGTACGGGGTAGGGTCATCCCTGTTTGGCGGCCGGTTCGATTTCACGGCCGATGTGGTCTTGGTGGACGGCACGCCCTGCGCCAAGGCGGGACGCGTCTACCAGGCCAATTCGCGACTGGAGCGCGTGTCATGACGTTCGGGCAGTTCTTCCTTCCGGGACCCACCGAGGTGCATCCCGACGTATTGGCGGCGCAAACGCGCCCGATGATCGCGCACCGCGGCCGGGAGATGGTGGCCTTGCTCAAGGGCATGGAACAGCCCCTGCAGCGGATGTTCCGCACCAAGCGGCAGGTCATGGTGGGCTCCTGTTCGGCGACGGGGTTCATGGAGATGGCCACTCGGTGTGGCGTGCGGCAACGCATGCTAGCCTGCGTGGGGGGGGCGTTTGGTGAACGGTTCGCCGCGTTGGGCCGGGCCTGCGGGCACGATGTCGTGCGGCTGGATGTGCCGCTTGGCGAAACCATCGAACCTGACATGCTGCGCGACGCGCTGGACCGTTCGGAAGTGGACGCCGTGACGCTGGTGCATTCCGAAACGTCGACGGGCGCGCTCGCGCCGCTGGGTGATCTGGCCGCCGTGGTGCGTGAGCGGGACGACATCCTGTTTCTGGTGGATGCCGTGACGTCAATCGCGGGGTCGCCGGTCGAGACGGATACCTGGGACCTCGACTTCGTACTGACGGGATCCCAGAAGGCGCTCGCGCTGCCGCCAGGGCTGGCGTTGGGCGTGGCCTCGGATCGCATGCTCGCCCGCGCGAAAACGCTGCCTGCCCGCGGTGGCTATCTCGATCTGGTGGCCTACCACGAAGCCTTCGCGGAACACCAACCCACCAATACGCCCGCGCTCTCGCTGTTCTACGCCTTGGCGGCCCAGCTGGAACGCATCGAGCTGCACGGCGGCATCGAGGCGCGCTGGGCGCGACACGACGCGATGCGCGGTGTGGTCGAGCAATGGGTGCACGGCGCAGGTGGTGCACTGGGGTTCGGCTACGTGCCGCGGGTTGGACGGCGCTCATGGACGGTGTCGTGCCTGTCGGTGCCGGAAGGCCGCAACGGCCGCACCCTGGCGCATGCATTGCTCGACCGCGGATGGACCATCGGGTCAGGGTACGGCACGCTCAAGGAAACCACGGTGCGTATCGGCCACATGGGAGACCACACGCCCGAAGGTGTCGCCGCCGTCCTGGCGGTGCTCGCGGAGGTGAGCCGGTGAAACACACCATCGTCGTCGCCGACAAGGTGGATGCGGCGGGCACCGCGATCCTGCAACAGGCGGCAGACATCGACGTCGTGAACGTCGCGGGTGACGCGAAAGCGCTGCTGGCCGCCCTGCCAACCGCCGACGGTCTGTTGGTGCGATCGGACACGCAGGTCACGGCCCGGCTGATAGACCAGGCGCCGCGACTCCGAGTGATCGGTAGAGCCGGCATCGGGGTGGACAACATTGACGTGCAGGCGGCGACCCGACGCGGTATCGCGGTCCTGAATGCGCCTGGTGCCAATACGGTATCGGCGGCGGAACACGCGATGGCGCTGCTGCTCTCGCTGGTGCGGCGGATTCCGGGGGCGGTGCAGTCCATGCGGGAGGGTCGGTGGGACCGCAAGGCGTTTGGTGGCATGGAACTGCGCGGCAAGGTCCTTGGGGTGGTCGGCTTGGGCCGGATTGGCGGTCACTTGGCCGGCATCGCGAGGGCGTTTGGCATGCAGGTTCTCGCGCACGATCCGTACGTCTCGGAGGAGCGGGCGCGGGAACTCCGCGTGGACTTGGTGCCGCTGGACGACCTACTGAAGCGTGCCGACGTGATCTCATTGCATATGCCGCTGACCGAGCAGACCCGCGGTTTGCTGGATCGCGAGCGGCTCCGCCTGTGCAAGCCGACAGCGGTCATCATCAACACGGCGCGCGGCGGGCTCGTGAACGAAGCGGCGCTGGTCGAGGCCCTTGACGCCGGCACGCTGGCCGGCGCGGCGGTGGATGTGTTCGAGGAGGAACCGTTGCCCGCGGACTCGCCGATGCGGCGTTGCGAGCGACTGTTGCTCACGCCGCACCTCGCGGCGTCCACGGCCGAGGCGCAGGAACGGGTGGCGCTCGAGATCTGCGGCGCGGTCCGCAATGCGTTGGTCACAGGCGATGTAGGTGGTGCGGTCAACATTCCCGGGGTGAGCGGCGACGTGCTGACCCGGTATCGTGACCTGATGGATTTGGCTCGTTGCTTGGGGCGTCTTGCCGCGCCGCTGGCCGATGGACGGTTGCGGGGTGTCGAACTGCACTACGGCGGTCCGGACGACGATGCGCCGCGGCCGACGACGCTCGCAGCGCTCGAAGGCGTTCTCGGCGCGATCGGCGCCGCGCCCGTGACGCTGATCAATGCGCAGCAGCTTGCCAAGGAGCGCGGTATCGAGGTGGGACGACGCGCGGGGCAGCCCCTGGCGGGCTTTGAGACCACGATTGGGGTCGCGGTGCGAACCGACGCCGGTACGATGATCGTTTCGGGTGCGGTGGTCGGCGATCGCGTTCGCGGTGGACGCATCGTGGCGATTGACGGATTCATGGTGGACGTTCCCGCGGAGGGATGCGTGCTCGTGTTGCGCAACCGCGATGTCCCAGGCGTGATCGGCCGGGTGGGGTCATTACTGGGCGAATCGGGGATCAACATCGGCGCCTATCACCAAGCGCGCAAATCGGACGGCGGAGACGCGTTGGCGGCGATCGTGGTGGATCATGCGCCGGACCGGGATGCGCTGGAGCGCCTGGCCAAGGTGCCGGACGTGACGGACGTGCGTTTTGCGGACCTGGGCGGAGCGCGCTAGCGCAGCCGGAAGCGGGACACAGCGTCGTTGAGTTTCTCGGAGGCCTGCGCGAGGTGGCCGGCCGAGCTGGCAATCTCTTCCGTCGAGGCGCTTTGCTCTTCCGCTGCCGCGGCGATCTGCTCGATCGCGGCGACGAACGTCTCCGTCCCCTCGGCGATCGCCGACAGCCGATCGGAAATCTCGTCCACCAGCCGCCGCGCGTCGCCCGCCGCACGAGCAATCTCGCCCGCCCACGCTTCGTTCTCCGTCGCCTGGTCGGTCACGATGCCGAGGCCGCGCGCGGCGCCTTCGGCAATCGCGCTGACGGCATTGGCTTCGTGCACGAGCTGGACCAGGCGCTTCCGGGTCTCTTCAATGCCTTCCAGAATGCGGCCCACCGTGTTCCCGCTGGTGGCAGCGGCCTCGCCGGAACGTGTGGCGAGTTTGCGGACCTCGTCGGCGACGACCGCGAAGCCACGTCCTTCCGCGCCCGCGCGCGCGGCCTCGATGGCGGCGTTCAGGGCGAGCATGTTGGTCTGCTTTGCGATCGCCTGCGACTGACCGACAAACTGCTGGATCTCACTTGAGAGACCGGCCAGCCGGCCGGCCTCTTCCGCACCAGACTGTACAGCCGCTGCGAGCCCCGTCAGGCGACGACTGGCGTCGCGCAGGTGGACCGCATGTTCCTCGGCGGACGTGCGCACCTGGGCGGCGCGCTCGGACGCCACGCGGGCGCCATCGGCCAGGCTGCTCGTGATACCGCGAATCTGCTGGGCGTCCGCGGCGGACTGGCGGACGGCCTCGGCCTGCGCGTTGGCCTGGTCGGAGAGTTTCTGGGACGTGCCGGCCATCTCTTCGGTGGAGGCGGACATCTCTTCCGTGCTGGCAGTGATCTGCTGGGCCATGGCCGCAAGCTCTTCCGACGCGGTGCGCAGGTTGCCTACCAGTCTCTGCAGCTCGGCGAGCATTCCGCGCATGGCGCCCACCAGCTTGCGCACCTCGCCTGCGGCGCCGTCGTCCGAGAGGCGGACGGTGAGGTCGCCACCCGCCACGCGACCTGCGGCGGCGGCCACCGCCGCGACAGGCCGGGTAATGGCGCTGGTCATGTGACGGCCGAACGCAATCACGATGATGGCCAGCAGGAGGGCGACGGCGATGGCCGACCCGTACATGATGCGCCGCATGGATGTGGCGACGGCCAAGGCCTGATCGCGCGGTTCGATGACCACAACCCACCAGCGGTTGCCGTACGCCGGAACGGACGCTGCGAGGACGTCACCGTGTCCCGGCAGCGTGCCATCCCACAGCGCGGCGTCGCGTTCCCGCGGGACCATGGCCACATCGGGAGGTGTGGTGAGCAGGCGAGCAGCGGTCCGTGAGACCACGACGCGACCCGCGGAATCGAGCACCTCCACCAAGGCACCGCCTTCATCGGCGGTGGAGACGCGCGGCGCGAGGCTCGACAGGTCGAGAATGCCTTTGGCAACGCCGACTGGGGCGCCGGACAGGGGGTCGTCGAGCCGCTGCGCAATCTCGATGGCGATCGCGTCGACGGACTCGTCCAGCGCCGGGTCGCCTACGAAAACCCCGTCCGCCCATGCGAGCTGCCACCATTCCTCATCGGACTGTACGAAGTCCGAGGTGATGGTGGTTGCGGCGATGTTGAAGCCGTGTCGTTCGGTGAAGAAGATTTCGACAAGATCCGAGCCCGCCTGGAAGCTTTCCAGGAACCGGATCAGCACGGGATCCGTGGACAGTACCCGTTGGGCGTCGAAGCGTGCTTCGAGCTGTTCGATCGAGACGCCCGGCAGTCCGCGACGTACGGCCTCCGCGCCGCCCGCTCGGGCCGCCGCGATAACCGAGGGGGCAAAGGAGAGGGTTTCGAGGTCGCCCCGCGCCTGGCTCACAAAGGTGTTCACCATCAGGGCGGCTCGTCGACCGACTTCGCGCAGCCGCGAGGACGCGGCGGTCTCGATCTCGGACGAGACGTAACGCTCCGCCACCCACGCACCGATCAGCACGGCGCCCGCGAGGAGGGGGAGCGTGAACCAGAGGATCGAGCGTTGGAGCTGGGAACTGTCGGCCATGAGAGGGCAAAGGTACGCGCGGCCTGCCGGGGGTGGCAAGCGCATGTAAATTACGGCCCCTATGGCAGATACACGATCGGAACGACCGGCGTACGACCCAATGGCTATCGAGGCCAAATGGCAAGAGCGCTGGGAGGCGCGTGGTACCAACGCGCCCGACCTGACGCGCGCCGCCAAACCGTACTACAACCTCATGATGTTCCCCTATCCGTCGGCCGAAGGCCTGCACGTGGGGAACGTGTTCGCGTTCATCGGTGCGGATATCCACGGGCGGTTCCGCCGGTTGGCGGGACACGACGTGTTCGAACCCATCGGGTTCGATGCGTTCGGGATTCACTCCGAGAACTACGCGCTCAAGGTGAACATGCATCCCGAGGCGTTGATTCCCCGGAACATTGTCCGGTTCCGCGACCAACTGCGCCGTATCGGTCTCATGGTGCACTGGAAGCACGAATTGTCCACGACCGATCCTGCCTACTACAAGTGGACCCAGTGGGTCTTCCTGCAGCTGTTCAAGGCCGGCCATGCGTACCGCAAGGCGGGTGCGGTCAACTGGTGCCCCGACTGCAAGACGGTCCTGGCCAATGAGCAGGTCGTGGACGGGTTCTGCGAGCGGCACCCGGAAACGCCGGTCACGCAGCGGTGGCTGGAGCAATGGTTCTTCGCGATTACACGGTACGTCGAGCGCCTGCTGGACAACCTGGAGAAGCTCGACTGGTCCGACTCGACGCGGACGTTGCAGGCCAACTGGATCGGGCGCTCGGACGGCGCGGAGCTGGTGTTTGTCACGCCCACGGGCGATCGCATTCCGGTGTTCACGACGCGTCCCGACACGATCTTTGGCGCCACGTTCCTCGTGCTGGCCCCGGAACACCCGCTCGTGGACGCCCTCACCGCGGCGGAGCAGCGCGAAGTGGTGACGCAGTACCGGCGGAAGGTCTCCGAGATGGACGTGGTGGCGCGCCGGGTTGGCGCACGCGAGAAGACTGGTGTGTTCACCGGGGGGTATGCGCGCAACCCGGCCACCGGCGAGAACGTCCCGGTCTGGATCGCGGATTACGTGCTGATGGATTACGGCACGGGCGCCATCATGGCGGTGCCCGCGCACGACGAGCGCGACTACGAGTTTGCGCGCCTGATGCGTCTGCCGATTACGCAGGTCGTGGCGGGCGACCAGCCACTGCCATTTACGTCGCGGCAGGGGACCCTGACCAACTCTGGCGCGTTCGACGGCATGCGGTGTGACGAGTCCATCGGGAAGATCAGCGACTGGCTGGCGGAACGCGGACTGGGCAAGCGGCAGGTGCAGTTCCGCCTGCACGACTGGTGCATCTCCCGCCAGCGTTATTGGGGCCCGCCGATCCCGATCATCTACTGTGACGCCTGCGGACCGGTCGGAGTCCCTGAGAAGGATCTCCCGGTCCTGCTGCCCGAGACGGAAGATTTCCGACCCGACGACAGCGGCGTGTCGCCCTTGGCGCGCATCGAGTCATGGTATCGCGTGCCGTGTCCGCAGTGTGGGGCGGAGGGGCGTCGCGAAACGGACGTCTCCGACACGTTCCTCGATTCGGCCTGGTACTTCCTGCGTTATCCGTCCACGGCGTTCGCGGATGTGCCGTTTGATCGGGCCCTCACGCGGCAATGGCTTCCCGTGAATTCCTATATCGGCGGGAATGAGCACGCGGTACTTCATCTCATGTATGCGCGATACATCACCATGGTGCTGCACGACCTTGGCCATCTCGACTTCGAGGAGCCGTTCACGCGGTTCCGGGCGCACGGCATGATCGTCAAGGAAGGTGCCAAGATGTCGAAAAGCCGCGGGAACGTGGTGGTGCCGGACCAGTATCTCGCGAAGTGGGGTGCCGACACGTTCCGGATGTACCTGATGTTCCTGGGTCCGTACCAGGAAGGCGGAGACTTCCGCGACGAGGGCATCGTTGGGCAGCGCCGCTTTCTCGACAAGGTGTGGGATGTGGTGCACGCCACGTCCATGGCGGGTCGCGCATCGGTGCCGGATCGCGTGGTGCGCAAGCTGCATCAGACGATTCGCGGCGTGAGTGAGGACGTGCCGGAACTGCGCTACAACACGGCGCTGGCGAAGTTGATGGAGTATGTGAACGCGTTGCGAAAGATGGAGCCGGGGCAGAAGGGACACGGGATTCCCGCCTCCTTGGTGGAGCCGCTGGTTGTCATGCTCGCGCCGTTTGCTCCGCACTTTGCGGAAGAGTGCTGGGAACGACTGGGTCATCAGGCGACCGTGTTCGAAGCGCGGTGGCCGGCCTTTGACGCGGAGCTCGCCAAGGAGGACCAGATCGAGCTGGTGGTGCAGGTGAACGGCAAAGTCCGGGCGCGTATTGCCGCGTCAGCCGGGCTCCCGGAGGCGCAAGCGATCGCCTTGGCGCGGGCCGACGAGGTTGTCCGTAAGTTCATTGATACCAACGAGATACGCAAAATCATCTTCGTGCAGGACCGCTTGGTGAATCTGGTGGTTTGACGGGAAACGGGAGAGGGGAGACGGGAGACGGCTTTCCGTTTCCCGTCTCCCGTCTCCCCCCTGCAACCATCCATCCCCATCCCGCATCCTTTCCTACGCCATGCCATCAGCTGCGACGGTGATTGACGCCCTGGACGATCTGGCCATTCAACGTGCCAGAACTGGCGACCTGGACGCCCTGGAGCGGGTGTACCGGTCATACGAGGGGCTGGTGTATGCGACGGCGCGGCGTATCTGCCGCACGCCGGAGGACGCCGAGGACGTGTTGCAGGAGACGTTCCTTGAGGTCTGCCGAAGCATTGGGCGGTTTCGCGGTGAGGGGCCGGGACGATTCACGGCCTGGATCAAGCGGGTGGCGGCGAGCAAGGCGCTCATGCGGATCCGGCGTGAGAAGTACCGGGAAGCGGACGAGTTGACCGAGGACGGGCCGGTGGCGGGCTCGATGGACAGTGACGTGATGCTGTCCATGGACCTCGAAGCGGCGTTGGCACGCCTGCCGGAAGTGAGCAGGGCCGTCGTGTGGTTACACGACGTGGAGGGGTACACCCACGAGGATATCGCCGAGATGATGGAACGCACCGTGAGTTTCTCCAAGTCGCAGTTGGCGCGGGCGCATGCCCGCCTGCGGCGTTGGCTTGGGCAGGAGCGCGACGCATGACACGACACCTGACGATGGACGAGCTGCTGGCCCTGCGGGCTGGTGAGGGCGGGTCGGCCGTGCGGGCCCATCTGGCGAGCTGCGCGGACTGCGCGGCGGAACTCGAACGGGTGGCCCAGCGGGTGGCCGCGCTCAAGGCGCTGCGACCGGCCCGAGCCTCGCGGGATCGCTGGCCGGTGGTTCGCTCGCGGATCGCGGCGGAGCGACGGAAGCGGTGGGTGCGTCGCGGCACGTTGATGGTGACGGCGGTTGCGGCCTCGCTGGCGCTGACGTTGGGGCTGATGTCGCGTGGCGAACGTGGGTTGCCGGCAGCTGTGGAAGGGCCGGCCATTGAAGCATGGCAGGCGCAGTCGCAGGAGCTGGAAGGCCTGTTGGCGGCCTATGCCGGTGGTGGACGGGTGGTGGACGGCCGGACCGCGGCGGTCATCGCGGACCTGGAAGATCGCATTGCCCTCGTAGACGCCGGCCTCATGCAGGCTCGGCGCGTGAACGCCCCGGTCACCGATGTCGCCGAGTTGTGGCGCGGCCGGGTGGAACTGATGAACGCACTCGTCAGCGCGCATACCACGCGGACGAGTTACGTCGGGTTCTGAAACCCGACCCTGGAGGATGGCAGCATGCGAATGATACTGACCTTGGCCCTGGCCGCGACCCTCGCGGCTCCCGTGGCCGCTCAGCGCGACTCGCTGAGTCGCGAAGACCGGCGCCGACTGGAGACGCGCCTGCAGCAGTTGCAGAGCGAACTCCGTGACCTGGAGCGCCAGTTGGGCTCCGCCAACCGACTATTTGTGCGCTCTGCCGACCGTGAACCGTTTGTCTGGCGAGTCGTAACCGCGAACCGCGCCCGGTTGGGTGTGATCGTGAACACGGAACCGGCCGAAACGGACGCGCAGGGTGCGCGGCTTCAGGCCGTCACACCAAACGGACCTGCAGCGGACGCGGGCCTGCGGGCCGGCGACGTCCTTACCCGCGTGAATGGCGTGAGCCTGGCCAACGCTCGACCCAACCCGGGCCAGCGTCTGATCGAGGAAGTCGATAGTCTCGACGACGGTGATACGGTACGGGTGGAGTATCGCCGCGGCAACGCGAACGATCGCGCGACGATCCTTGCCCGCGTCATGGATGATCTCACGGTCAGCCCGCGTAGTCCCATGGGGGTGGGCGGGTGGGACTCTCTCGCAGCCACCGCCCGGCTCCGGCTCGATTCAGCGGGTGGCGTGCTGGGTCGTGCCCTTATGGAAGTGCGGGAAATGCCTGGCTTTCGAGCGAGTCTCTTCACCAACCGGTGGTCGAGCATGGAACTGACCACGCTCGATGCCGGGCTGGGCTCCTACTTCGGTACGACGGAAGGGGTTCTCGTGGTGCGGGCACCGTCCGACTCGTTGCTTGGATTGCGGAGCGGCGATGTGATTCAGCGCATCGGCGGGCGCGTGCCGACCAGCCCGTCGCATGCCCTGCGGATTCTTCGGTCCTACGAGCCGGGTGATCGGGTGGAGCTGGATGTCATGAGGGAGCGGCGGGCGCAACGGCTGAACGCGGTGGTGCCGCAGAACTAGAACACCGGTGTAGGGTGTAGGGTGCCCGATCACCCTACACCCTACACCCTACACCCTACACCTTACCTGTCCGTCCCAAACAAGATCGCATTCGTCACCAGTCGTCCCGTCCCTCGCCAGAACGCCCGGAACAACGGATCGCCCAACATGACCACGGCGTGCCCACGGCCACTGCGGCCAACGGCGGCCCACGCCGTACCGCGCAGGGTCGTGGCTGTTGATGGCCAGGTGAATCCTGACAGGCGGAGGCTGTCGCCGACAAAGGCCACGGGCGACGCGGTCGCGTCACCCGGCTTCCAGAACGTTGAGCCCGACACCATGACGGGCAGCGGACCATCGGCATAGCCCATCGTGAGCCAGTGACCGCGGTCCAAGGTTCCCCGGATGATCGCGCCCGCCAGTCCCGCAGGTGCCGCCGAGTCCGCGGCGGGCGAGGGCAGTGGCGGCGTGAGCGCCGTATCGGCCGGTAACGTGTCGGCGCCGTCACCACGCACGACCGTGACGTCGACCAGCGCCACGCTTTCGTGCGTGAGGAATGCGGCGGCGGCGCCCCACGCGATCACCACGCCGCCGCGCCGGACCCAGTCCTTGAGCCGGTTGATGCCCGTCTCGCCGAACGCGCCGCGCAGCGCGCCACTCGACCCACTGGGCAGGATGAGGACGTTGAACTCATCGTTGCCCAGCAGGTTGGCCAGGCGGTCGGGCGGCACGGGCAGGAACGGATACCGCAGCTCCTGCTCCAGGAAGTACCATACGGCGCCGTACGACACCTGACTCACGCCATCGCCGGCCGCGACGAGAATCCTGGGTGTGGACACAGGCCGCACCGACTGCGACCCTACGCCATCCTGGCCACGGTCGGGGAAGGCCGACTGCACGGGCATGACCGGGACGCCGATTTCGCCCGCGAGTGTTTCCAGGCGCGCGTGCAGCGCGGGCGTGTTGCGATCGACCCGCAGGACAAACGTGCCGCGTGGCCAGTCGCGCCCGTCGGCCACCAGCCCGCGTGTCGCGGCATTCAGGATGAATCCCTCGTCCAGCAGGCGGAGCGCCAGTTCGGCCGCCGCCTGTCGGTCGTTGGCGAAGACGTAGGCGGAGCGGGCCCGGCCGCCGAATGATCCCGCCGGTTGCAGGCCGCGCACGTCGTAGGGCGTTCGGTGGTCGAGAAACGCCCCCGTGAGGGGCGCGAGATCTTCAGTCCAGAAGGCCTCGAGACCCATGGCGAGCGGCAGCGACCACGCGGTGATATCGTAGAACTCGGACGACTCGAGACCGGGGGCGTCACCGCGCCGGATGTTGCGCTCGCGGCGAGCGAGTTCGCGCGCGCGGAACTGTTCCGGGATGGCGGCGTCGGGCTCCAGCAGGGCGCTCGCCATGCGGCCCTGAGGTTGGGCCAGGTCCACCACGAGCGCGCCGGCCGGGAACGTACGTCGGCCGACCGCGCCGCCCAGGTACGGGTGCGCCGCGGGGGCGGTGTACGGCTGCTCCAGGCGACGGACTTCAATGCCGTGGCCGAGTAGCATGGTGGCCAGACGGGCGGCACTGGTCGGATCGCGGTCAGGCAGGATCACGACCCGCTTCATGGCCCCTCGGCGCGCCGCTTCGATTGCGTCGCGGTGGAACCGCCAGCCATCGCGTACGCGGGCCGTGCGGTGGTGTGACAGGGTGCGCAGGGTCGCGAGCGAAGCCACCATGTGGTGGGCGATGCCTTCGCGGAACGTGATCTCGGTGCCGTCGTCGCGCAGGCGGCGGAGCGCCTTGCCGCCATCGGTCTCGTAGGTCATGCCGGTGGCGCCACGCAGCATCGGTGCGGCGTCGAAGTAGCCCGGGTAGTGACCGTCGAAAATGTCCCGCGTGTAGTACTGCCAGCCGTAGGTATCGAACGCTTCAGCATTCCCACGCCCGAACACGTCTACCCAGCGCAGGGCGTCGGCCGGAATGTTGGTGTTGACCGGATCGGCGAACGGCGGGAAGAAGTACTGCTCGGTGGTGCTGTGGTAGTCCACTACGACGTGGGGGCGCCAGCGGTTCATGGCCTGGAGCATCGCGCGGGTGGGCGCCTGCGACTGCGCGATCATGTCACGGTTCATGTCGAAGCGGTAATGCGAGAACCGGCCCCAGATGGCCCACGGTTCGGCCCACTCGAGGCCGGCGGGATCGGAGCGCCCGACCGCCACGGAGTTTGACCAGACCGCGAAACGCTCGTGGCCGTCCGGGTTCGCTGACGGGTTGATTACGACGACGGTGCTGTCGAGAATGGCGCGCACGTCGGCGTGGTCCGACGCCAGGAGGTCGTAGGCGACCCACATGGCGGCCTCGAAACCGGCCGGTTCGTTGCCGTGAATCGAATACGACAGGAATGCGACCGCGGGCAGTTGGGCGGCGAGGCGGTTTGCGTCGGCTTCGGTCGTGGCGCGCGGGTCGGCCAGCCGCGCCAGGTCGGCGCGTATGGCGTCGAGGCGGGCAAGGTGCGTCGGCGACGAGATGACCAGCACGCGCATGACGCGGCCTTCCTCGGTGACGCCGATGGTATCGAACCGCGCCCGGTCGGACGCGGCGGCAGCCAGCCGATCCAGCACGCGTTGCTGGGCCTCGTACTGGGTGTGGCGGTCGCCCGGTCCGTAGCCCAACAGGGATTCAGGACGCGGCACGGCGCTCCGGTACGGCGGGTACGGAGCGAAATCGAAGGTCTGGGCGGCGAGTGGAGCGGCCAGGGCCACGAGGGCGAGAGACAGGATGCGCATGGCGACGAAAGTATCCACATTGCGGGATGCCCGCACGGGGTGCATTGTCAGGGGACTCTGACGGAGGGTTCCATGCTCTACGATCTCTATTCCTGGATGCATCTGGTCGGCCGCGTGCTCTTCGCGATGGTGTTCATCATGGGCGGACTGAGCCACCTCATGAGCCTCAACGCCCTGAGCGGCTATGCGGCGTCCCGCGGCGTGCCGGCGCCCAAGGTGATGACCGTGATCACCGGGCTCATGATTCTCGTGGGCGGAATCTTTGTGGCCACCGGGTGGCATCGGTTCATCGGTGCGGGTCTGATCGTGCTGTTCTGCGTGCCGACGGCGTTCCTGATGCATGCGTTCTGGAAGGAGACGGACCCGATGGCGCGCGCGCAGGAGATGGCGCACTTCCAGAAGGACCTGGCGTTGGCCGGCGCCGCGTTGTTCATGGCCGTGTACGCCGGCACGGCGTGGCCGATGAGCCTGGGGGGCTGATCGTTCCAGGCGGCCAGGCGGCGAGCGTAATGTTGTCTCGCCGCCCGGTCGCGCGAATTCAGATGGCGGGACTGGAGGGCCGGCTCTCGCGCCAGAGCATTACGGCGAGGGCCAGGGGAACCACCATGCCCACCACGCTCACGGCCATGGCGACCTCGGTATCGCCGACCGTAACCGGCAGCCGCGGCGCCAGACGGACGGCGTGCCCGAGTGCCACCAGAACGAACGCAATCATTGCCAGCAATGATCCTGTCCTCATGACTGCCTCCTGTCGTGTGTTTCGTGGCTTTCTGCCCCCGGCTCCTCGCGGAGCCGTCCGGCTTCCCGCAGGGCGCGCCGCAGCAGGAACTCGATTTGCGCATTGAGCGAGCGCAGGTCGTCCCGGGCCCATCGCTCAAGGGCCTCGTGAACGGTCCGGTCCATGCGGACCAGAAACGCCTTGCGTTCGGCCACGGCTCAGGTGTACAGCGACCCGGTGTTGACGACCGGCTGGGTGCCTCGGTCGGAGCACAGCACCACCAGCAGGTTGCTCACCATCGCGGCTTTCCGTTCCTCGTCCAGCTGCACGATGTTCTGCTTGCTGAGCGCATCCAGTGCCATCTCGACCATGCCGACGGCGCCTTCGACGATTTTCTGGCGGGCCGCGATGATGGCGCTCGCCTGTTGCCGCTGGAGCATCGCGCTCGCAATCTCTGGCGAGTAAGCCAAATGGCTGATGCGGGCCTCGATGACCTGGACGCCGGCCTTGTCGAGGCGATCCTGAATCTCCTTCTGGAGGCGCTCGGCGACCTCCGGTGTGTGCCCTGAGAGCGACACGGTACCCGCCGTGTGCGCATCATACGGGTAATTCTGGGCCAGGCCGCGGATCGCCGATTCGCTTTGGACATGCACGTAGTTCTCGAAGTCGTCCACCTCGAACATCGCCTCGGCCGTATCCACCACTTTCCAGACTACGACCGCGCCGATCTCGATCGGGTTGGAGTCGAGGTCGTTCACCTTGAGCTTGCCCGTTTCAAAGTTCCGCACGCGCACGGAGACCTTGTGCTTCGTGTAGAACGGGTTGGCCCACTTGAGGCCCGGATCCAGCACCGTGCCGGCATACCGGCCGAACAGCTGGAGCACCTTGGACTCGTTCGGATTCACGATGAAGAACCCGCCCAACAGGATCATGAGCACAACAAAGATCACGATGCTCGCGATCAGGGCGGGGATGGCCTCTGCCTGGACGTTCCGAACAAACCACCAGACATCGAGTCCCGTGAGCAGCGGCAGGACACCGAGCATGAGGAACCCGGACGCAACCGAACGGGGGATTTCGCGGATCATTTGGGCGCCACCTCCTATGGCGTAGCAAGATGATATCATATTGATAGATTGCGCGCAAGTGACCAACGATATATCGTACGCGACAGGTCGTGACGATATATCAAGGAGGACACATGCGTTCGGATTTTGAGCCGTTTGGATGGGTGTTCGAGTGGCCATTTGGCAGCGAGAGTCGCGGCAAACCGCGTCGTCGGCGCTCCTGGTTTGGGGCCGGGGATCTCAAATACGTCATCCTGGAAATGCTGGCCGAGAAGCCGATGCATGGCTACGAGGTGATGAACGCGCTGGAAGCACGCACCAAAGGGTGCTACCGGCCCTCCCCGGGTTCGGTGTACCCCACGCTCCAATCGCTGGAGGACGAAGGTCTGGTGCGCATCGAGGAGACGGAAGGCAAGAAGGTGTATCACGTCACCGAGGCGGGGCGCGCATTCCTTGTGGAGCACCGCAGCACGGTGGACGAGATCTTCGACCGCGTCGCCGATACCATCAAGCGCGCGGTACGGGAACCGATGCCGGAGGTGAGCAAGGCCGTGGGGCGCGTGGTGAAGCAGGCGTATCGTGCGGCATGGCGCGCTGAGGATCACGCCAAGCGCGTCGTGGAGATTCTGGACCGCGCGGCGGCGGAGCTCGACGGCCAGGGCGGCTAGACCGCCGCGCGGTCCGCCACCGCCCTCTCAATTTCGAACAGCAGATACTCGATCCGAAACGGCTTGCTGACAAACGCCGCAGCGCCGGCATCGAGCAGCCTGCGCGCCGCCGCGTCCAGTTCGTAGCCACTGCACAGAATGATCCGGGCCTTGGGCCGCGCCTGCTGTAAGGGGTGGAAGGCGGTGGGCCCGTCCATCACGGGCATCTTCATGTCGAGCAGAATCACGTCAATGGGCCCCGACGCCGTCGTCGCAAGCTGCACAGCCTCCTGGCCGTTGCCTGCCGTGAGGACCTGGTAGCCGGCACGTTCCAGCAGGCGGCGTGTGGCCGTGAGGATCACCGTCTCGTCGTCCACGATGAGCACCGTGCCCGATCCACTGGTGATCGAGATCGGGGTCGCGACAACGGCGAGCGGAGCATCCGTGGCGGGGAGGTACACCGCGAACGTGGTGCCCTGCCCGAGCGCGCTCGTGACCTCGATCTGGCCGCCGTGATGTGTCACGATGCCGTACGACGCGGCGAGCCCCATGCCACGGCCGCGGGCCTTCGTCGTGAAGAATGGCTCGAAGATGCGCGCGACGGTTTCGTCTGACATGCCGGGGCCGGTGTCCGTAATGGTGATCCGGATGTAGGGGCCCTCGGGAAGGTCGGCCAGCGCCGCGCTCCGCGGCGCGGCCACGAGTACGTTCTCAGTCGCGAGGGTGATGGTGCCGCGTCCGGCCATCGCTTCGGCGGCGTTTCGGACGAGGTTCGACACCACCTGACTCAGCTGGGTGGGATCGCCGAATGCGTGGGCCAAGTCCGGCGCCAGCTGGACGACGCGTTTCACCTGATCGTCGCCGCGCGGTCCCTCGATGCGCAGGGCCTCCTCGATGAGGTGATTGGCATCCACCACCACCGGGTTGTACTTGCCCCCCCGTGCGAAGGCCAGCAACTGCTGCGCCAGCTGTCCACCACGCTCCGCGCAGTCGGCAATGGTCTCCAGTGTTTCCTGGGCATCCGGCGAGTGCGCAAGGTCTCCCTGCAGCACTTGGGCATTGGCCATCACGCCAGCCATCAGGTTGTTGAAATCGTGCGCGACGCCCGCGGCCAAGGTTGCCGTGGATTCCATGCGTGCGGCGAGGGCCCGCGCATCCACCAGGCGGCGGTCTGCCTCGCGCAATTGCGCCACCGATTGCGCGACATGGCCGCGGAGCGCACCCGCCAGGACGGCCAACTCGTCATCGGAATCGTCCGAGGGCGGATGGCCCGGTCCGGTGTGCGCAGGGAGCAACGCGCCCAACGCCCGGACGCGCTGGGCCACCATCAGTGCCACCAGCCGTCGGGTCATGAACCACGTGAACAGCATGAATCCATACGCCAGGGCCACGAGTAGGAGGCCGGTGCGCAGGGCGCGCCCGTGCACCCACT
Organism: Gemmatimonadales bacterium; assembly: GCA_040877595.1. GTDB lineage: Bacteria > Gemmatimonadota > Gemmatimonadetes > Gemmatimonadales > GWC2-71-9 > JBBDNM01. The sequence goes on from JBBDNM010000090.1 coordinate 42,842, forward strand.
CGGCATCCACGGCGATGGCCAGCTCGCCGATGGGAAACCCGCGCGCATCACGCACGGCGCTCATGATCATGAAGTGGGGCACGCCGTTGATGCGGAGCGGCTTGAGTCGTGACATCGCCCGACCTTCCGCGTGGCGATAGGCCCAGCCGCGTGCCTGGGCCGCACTCATGGGATCGGCCGACACCCGCAGACACGCAGTACCGCAGTTCGTGCGCCAGAAGACAATCGGCCCAGCGTCGCTGGTCTGGGCACGAAACAGGGACATTTGCTGGATGGCCGCCGCCGAGTCGAGCGTCCCCCCGTTGTCGGCCAAGGCGCGCGCAAGATTCACGGCGCCCGGCAAGGCACGCCGGCGGATCTCGCTGAAACCCGTGGACAGAATTGCGTGGACCGACGTCACGACCAGAACGGCGAAACCCGTGCCGATCACCACCATGGCGCGTGTGGCGAGTCGCGTCGCGATGCCGACGTGCTGTCGTTGCAACAGCCAGACGCTGATCGCCGCCACCGCAGGCGGCACGATCACGAGCAGCGTGAAGAACTGGATCACGGGCGACGAGCCAGTCGCACATCCGTCAGCCGGGACTCAGCGGGGGCGCGGCTCCAACCGGCCAACCGTAGCGAGTAGGCGGTGGCGTTTCCAGCGTACCAGAGAAACACCACCGGCGCCTGCTGAAAGACGCGCTCATCCGCCTCCGCGAGCAGGTCACGCCGGCGCACGGGATCGCGCTCCCGACGCGCCAATGTGATGAGGCGATCCACGGTCGCGTCCCGAAACCAGCCCTCGTTGCCCGCTGATCCGGCGGTGTTCGAATGATACAGCGGATACAAATACGCGTCGGCGTCCTGATAGTCTGCAATCCATGCGGAGACAGTGAGATCGGCTTCTCGGCGCGTCATCGCGCCGTCCATGTCTTCCGCATTCTTGATCGATACCTCGACGTTCAGGCCAACGGCCTCCAGGTAATCGCGAATGAGTGGCCCCGTCTGCGGCGGGAAATCGGCCAGACCCGGCTCAAGCACCCAGAGGCGGACCGGCTGGTCGACCGGAAACCGCGCCACCTGGAGCAGGCGGCGCGCCCGTTCCGGATCAAATCCCCAGGGCTGCCGGCGGTGCATCCCGCCGGCCAGGTGCGGCGGGATGGAACCCGCAATACCCCCCGGGTGCAGGGCGCCGAGGGCCTCGCCCAGCTGGGGCGTGTTCAAGGCCAGGTTCAACGCCTCGCGCACACGGAGGTCCTGGAAGCGGGGCTCCAGCATGTTGATCACGATGCGCGTGAGGCCTTCGGGTGGCGACTCGACCAAGCCGATATCATTGCGTGTGGACCATTCGGTACGGGTGGCCGCATCCAGCTCCGGGGCAAAGTCAACCCAGCCCGCGGCGAATGCGTTGGGCATCATCGAATCCATCACCGTCCGATAGATGAGTGAATCGAGTTCCGCGCGCGGACCCCAGTAATCGTCATTACGTGCGAAGCGGACCTCGTTGCTACCGGGCCCGCCGCCCGCCACCCAGCGCCACGGACCAGTGCCGACCGGCGCCAGCGGCGCGCTCGACGCGCCGGGGATCGCTACACGGGGCAGGGACAGCAGGCGCGGAAAGAAGGCCAGCGTTTCCGTGAGCATGACCACGAGGGTCGAGTCGTTGACCACGCGGATACCGCGCACGGACGGTGTGTTGCGGCGCGAGGCATCAAGGGCGCCGTCAATCGGGTCAAGCTGCCAGGGATGGCTCGCCGAGGCGGGTCCATCCTCCAGCGCCGCCAGCCACGCACGTTCGACGTCGCCGGCGATAAACCGGGCGCCATCGTGAAACTGCACATCGGTGCGCAGGTGGAACGTGTACCTACGACCGTCGGGCGACACCTCCCAAGCCTGGGCGAGCCCGGGCACCACGTCGCCATGATCGTCGGTGATGGTGAGTCCTTCGAACGTAAAGCGCGCCACCTGGCTTTCGTAGTAGCCCCACGTCTCGCTGAGACTGAAGTCCCAGATCTCGGTGGGCGCGCCCACGCGCACGACGGGAGAGTCGGAGGGTTGCTGCGGGAAGGGCGCATCGGCGCATGCGCCGATGCCCAAGGCGGCTAGTACCGCTCGCGCAACTCGAGCAGGGCTCGTCGCACCCATACGCGTGTCATCTCCTTGCGCCATGCGAGGTGAAAGTCGGTGTTGTCCATCGGCTTGGACGGGCGGAACGCCGCCTGTGCGGCGGCCTCAATGGCCTCGTCGTCGAGCGCCGTGCCAATCACGGCAGCCCCCGCTTCCGGTACCAGCTGCGGCCAGCTGGCCACACCGCCCAACACCACGCGCGCATCCGCGACGCGCGTCCCATCCCACTGCACCCATGCCGCGACGCCGAGGACCGGGAAATCGAAGGATCCGCGCCGCCGCAGCTTGTGATAGGTCGCATCCCAACCGTTCACCGCGGGCAAGCGGATCTCGGTCAACAGTTCGTCAGGTTGTTTGGAGAGATAGTTGATGCCGTCATCATGGTAGAAGCGGTCCGCGGGCACCAGACGTTCTCCTCTCGGCCCGACCAGCGTCAGTTCGGCGCCCATCGCCACCATCACGGGTGCCAGGTCAGACGACTGCACTGCCCAGCAGCGCGGGCTCGACGGCGCCACCCAGCAGATCGCGCCGTCCTTCTTCATGCAGAAGTCAATCGCCTTGCGCCACTCGTACGACTGGTTGTAGTACGTGCATCGCGTGTCGAGACAGAGATTGCCGCCGAGCGTGCCCATGTTGCGCAGCAGCGGGGTGCTGATCAGCGCGGCGCCGGTTGCGACGGCGGGGTAGTCACGCTTGAGGGTGCGGTTAGAGGCCACATCGGTCAAGGACATCAACGGCGCGAGGACGCGTTGGTGCGTGGACGGGTGGACGCGTGGTTTCCGGTGCAGGGCTTTGATGTGAGCGAGCGAGATGACGGTGGTGGGTTCCTGGTGTCGGCGCTTCATGTTGGGGTAGAGATCGGTACCGCCGGCCACGTACATGCCCTGCGGGCCCGCCTCCGCCTTCATCTTGAGCGCCTGCGCAAGCGTCTTGGGCTCGAGATAGGTAAACGAAGGCAGTCGCAGCATTAGTGCTGTCTCTCTGCCGGCACGGGGGGTTCCTTCATCGTGCCGCCGCGGAGGTCGCCCACGGCGTAACCGTCGCCGCCTTCCCATGGGGGTGGCACCACCGTGACTTCGGGCCACGGAATGTCAGGGAAGCGATCCGGCCCGAAGCGGCCCTCGCCGCCCCTGGCTTTGTCCTTCATGGCCTTGAGCACCTTCTCGGGTGTCACGGGCACTTCATCCACGCGCACCCCGACGGCGTCAAACACGCCATTGGCGACCGCGGGCATGATGGGCAGGAGCGGACCCTGGCCCGCTTCCTTGGCGCCGTACGGGCCGTTCGGATCCGGATCGTCGACCAGGAACGTCTCGACGTCAGGCATTTCGAGCGTGGTCGGCGTCTTGTACTCCAGCATGCTCGGGATCTTGTGGACGACCTTCCGGTTCTCGCGATACGCCATCTCTTCCATGAGCGCTTCGCCGAGTCCCATGTACACCCCGCCCTCAACTTGGCCGATCACGTTCATCAGGTTGATGCTCCGGCCCACGTCATGCGCGATCCAGATCTTGGGGACGGTCACGATGCCTGTGTCCGGGTCCACCATCGTCTCGACCACGGCGGCACTATAGGAATACGCGGGTGACGGTCCCACACCTGCGCCACGGTACCGCCCGGGCGAACGCGGTGGTGTATAGGAGCCCACGGTGCCAATCGTGCCTTCGCGTGACTCCGCCGCTTGCACCGCTTCGGCGAAGCTCATGCCGTGATCCGGATTCTCGGCATCGAACACGCGCCCATCGGCGAACACGAGACGATCTGGCGGCAGGTTGAGTTTCTTGGCCACATGCGGACCGATGAGGTCACGCGCCCGCTCAGCCGCCTGCAGGGCGGCGTTGCCGCTCATCAGGGTCACGCGGCTGGAGTAACTGCCCAAGTCCACGGGTGTGAGGTCGGTGTCGGCCGTGACGACCGTGATGTCGCCCATCATCACGCCGAGCTCCTCGGCGATGATGCTCGCGAGGATGGAATCCGAGCCTTGGCCGATTTCCGTCGAGCCGCAGAAGACCGTGACGCCGCCACCGCGATCGCACTTGAGCTGCACGCCCGAGTGGGGCATATGATTCCAGTAGATGGGCAGGCCCGCGCCGGAGAGATAACTCGAGCACGCAAGCCCCAGTCCGTGGCCGTACGGCAGCTTGCCGTAGCGTTTCCGCCATCCGGAAGCCGCCACCACTTTCTCAATGCAGGCCTTGAGTCCGATGGAACCGACCTTGAGCCAATTAGCCGTAATCGAGTCGGGCGTCACGAGATGATTCAATCGAATATCCGCGGGATCGATCTTCAGGTCGTGCGCCAGCTTGTCGAGCATCACCTCAAGCGCGAACCGTGGCTGTGGTGTGCCGTGTCCGCGCTTGGGACCGCACGGTGCCTTGCTGGTGAACGCACGCGCCCCTTGGAACCTGTAGCGCTCGACCTCATACGTGACGGTCTGCAGCGCACCCGTGTAGTAGGTACTCGCGACACCGTACGAGCCGTAGCCGCCGCCATCGAGCAGCGTGCGGAAATGGAGCCCCTTGATCTTGCCGGTGGCGTCCACGCCCACCTTGGCCCACATGAGCACTGGATGACGTCCCCGGTGACAGTAGAACACTTCCTCGCGCGTCAACGTGATCTTGGCCGGCCGGCCTGTCATCATGGCGACCTTGGCCACCACGATCTCGTGGCCGAACGGATCGCTCTTGCCGCCAAACCCGCCGCCATTCGGGCAGGCGATCACCCGGATGCGCGCGGCCGGCAGGTCCAGCACCTTGGCCAGCGCACGATGCACGTAGTGCGGTGTCTGGGTGGAACTCCATAGGGTGAGTTTGCCGGCCTGTGACCATTCGGCCAGTGCCGCGTGTTGCTCCATGGGGAGGTGCGTGCTGCCTTCGTAGAAGAACAGGTCCTCCCGGACATGATGTGCTGCGGTGATCGCGGCGTCCACATCGCCAAACTGGAGGTCAATCAGCTTGTGCAGGTTGCCCGCATCGCCGTAGTCGTGAATCGGGTCGTCGGTGGGCGCGATCGCCGCCTCGGGTGTGGCGATGGGCGGCAGGATATCATACTTCACGTCAATCAGGTCCACGGCCGCCGTGGCGATCTCCTCGGTGGTGGCGGCCACGGCCGCCACGGGGTCGCCGATGAAGCGCGCCTTGTCGGGGGCGAGCGCGTGTTCGTCCTGGCTGACGGGCAGGATGCCAAACGGGGTCGGCAGGTCCTTGCCGGTCAAGACGACTTTCACGCCGTCAAGTGACGCCGCGCGGGTCGTATCAATGCTGATGATGCGCGCGTGCGGGTGCGGGCTCCGCAACAGCTTGCACCATAGCATGCGGGGGAGGGCCAAGTCGTCCGCGAACCGGGTGCGGCCCGTAACCTTGGCTACGGCATCGGTCTTGGTCTGCGCCGTGCCGATGATGCGTAGGCGGCGGTCAGCCACGCGTGGCCCCCATCCGCGCCGCGGCAAGCTCGACCGCTTCGTAGATCTTCAGGTAGCCGGTACAGCGGCACAGGTTGCCGGCAAGCGCCTCCTTGATGGTGTTGCGAGACGGTTTCGGATCATCGGCGAGCAGCGCCTCGGCGGCGAGCAGGAACCCTGGAGTGCAGTAGCCGCATTGCGCGGCGCCGAGCTCGGCAAAAGCCTGTTGCAGCGGGTGGAGCGTGGCACCCGCCATGCCTTCGACGGTACGCACCGACTTGCCCTCGCAGGCCCGGCCGAGCACGAGGCACGACAGCACGGGCTGGTCGTCCACCTGGACGGTGCAGGTGCCGCACTCGCCCAGTTCGCAGCCATGCTTGGTGCCGGTGAGGCCCAGGTCCTCGCGCAGCACTTCGAGCAGCGTCTTGTGCGGCGCGAACGTGACGGTGACCGGGTCGTCGTTCACTGTCAACTGAACGGACACCAGCACCGACGGATTGATACCGGACAACGGCGGTCCCCCTTGAAGCGTGGTGTGCCGAAAGCTATCGGGGCGGTGGCAGAAGTGTCGAGGAGCGATGTGGTGGGCTGATCCTGCCCCAGGGGGGACTACCTAAGGTCGCGCTCGCCGAGACGATCAACGGGCTCTACAAGGCCGAGGTGATCTACCATCTGGGGC
>JBBDNM010000091.1:0-4846 GCA_040877595.1 Gemmatimonadales bacterium
CGCAGCAAGGTGACGCCGATGGCGCGCGCGGCGGTGGCGGCTGGTGCGGACGGCTTGATGATCGAGGTGCATCCCCAACCCGATCGCGCGCTGTCGGACGGCGAGCAGAGCCTGTACCCAGACCAGTTTGCCGCCTTGGTGCGCGAGGTGACCGACATCGCGGCCGCGATCGGCCGGCGGGTGGCGGCGCCGGTCAGCTGATGTTGGCCCTGTTGCCGCTGTTGTTGGCGGCGCAAGATCTCCCGCCTGCCCTGGCTCGTGCGGAAACCACCTATCGCACGCTCCATACCCTGCGCGCCGAGTTTACCCAAGCAATCGAGAACCCCATGCTCGGCGCGCCGGAGGTGACCACCGGCACCCTGTGGCTGGCTCCGCCCGATCGCTTCGCCATGCGATTCACCAACGGCGATCGCCTGATCGCGGATGGCGTGTACTTCTGGGCGTGGACGCCGAGCACGGTGGACGATCAGGTGATTCGCCAGCCCATCCCGCGGACAGGCGCGCTGACGCCCAACCTGTTCGGTCAGTTCGTGGACCAGCCGGCCCGTCGGTACCAGATCGAACGGCTCGCCCCGGACACCGTCGAAGGCGTGGCGGTCGAGGTCATCCGCCTGCTGCCCCGCGATGAAGAGGCCGCCGGCTTCCGCCGCGCCGACTTGAGTATCGATCGGACCGGCATGATTCGCCGTATCGCGTTGATCGAGTCCACCGGTCAACGACGTACGCTGGTATTCCGCGACATCACGCCCGGCGCAGCCGTGCCGCCCGACGAGGTGCGGTTTACGGTACCCCGCGGAGTGAGGGTCGTCGGCACGCGCTGATCCTGACACCTTCCGTGACGTAGAGTCGTAGGGCGGCCAGACCTGAACGAGTGAGACGATGAGCCTGATGCTCTGCCCCGAATGTCAATCCCGCGTCTCGGCCCGAGCAGCGGCGTGCCCCCAATGCGGGTACCCTTTCACGGGCGATGTCCGTCTCCCGGTTCGGGCCACCGAAACCGCACCCCCGACGAGACCCGGGTCCTACATCTCGACACGCTTCGCACTCGCCGCCACCGGAGTGTTGTTTCTGACGGGGGCGTTTGCCTTCAGCGGCATCGACGAAGAGGGGTTTGCGGTACTGGCGGGACTCACGGCCTGGGCGTCAGCAATCCCGCTTTGGTGGAAAGCTCGAAAGGCGGCACGCGCCCGCGCCGTATCCGGTCACAGCGAACACGGTCTGCAACGGCAATTGTTGGACATGGAGGAACGGATTCAGCGTGAGTTGGGCGAGATCGAGAGTAACACACGGCGCGTGACGGACCTGGAAGAGCGACTGGAGTTTACCGAGCGACTGCTGACCAAGTACCGAGACAACCAGATCGCGCCGTAGGCCCGTGCGAAGCGCCAACCGAAACTAGCCGGCTAGATCCTCGGGCAGGGTCCGGTTCGCCTGTTCGGCGGTCGCGTGGGCGAAGAGACGGTAGAGATCGGCCGTGGGACCCTCAAGTGCCGCAAGATGTTGCCGAACCGTGTGCCAATCGCCCCGCGCAATCGGACCCGTCAACGCACCACCCACCGCGCTCTCCATCAACCGTCGTACGCCGTGCCCGACCACCTCGGGCGGGACGCCTGATTCCACCATCAGACGTTCCGCCACACGGGTCAAGGTCACGAGATAGTTGGCGGCAAAGACGGCCCCGGCGTGGTAGCGCACACGGTCAGGCCCCCGCACCACCACGGGCACCATCCCCACCGTATCGGCCAGATCACGACCCACGGCCACGGCCCGCTCATCGCCATCGAGCGCCGCGAGCGCCCCGCGGAACAGCGCAGGATCGGTCGCCTCCCCGCGCAGGCTGAGCAGTGGATGCCACGCACCGAGGGCCGCACCGGAATCCCGAAGCGGCGCGAGCGCCTCCACACCAAGCGGGCCCGCCAGGTGGAGCACCGTGTGGTTGGGGCCAACGGACAGGCGGGCCGCCGCGGCCGGAATGGCCGCGTCGGGCACCGCGAGGAGCATGAGGAGAATGTCGGGAGCGACGGCGTCGTCGCGATGAAATACCGTTACCTGCCACCCCGCCGACCGGAGCGCGCGCGCCACCGCCAATCCGGCGCGCCCCGCTCCGACGATGCCAACTGCGCTCACTGCCCTCCGCTGGTCCTGGCCTGCGCCAGCTCGAACAACTGCTGGGCCGTGCGCGCCCGCGTCAGCATGTCCACGGCCGCGAGCACCTGCGCATCGTTCACGATCTGGCGTCGCACCTCGGCCGGCCGGCCAAACACATACCGGGTGATCTCATCCCCCAACTGGCGGTCAATCAACGGGCGCGCGGCCGCCCAGAGTTCATCGGTAATCGGCAGGTCCCGCGCCCGCAGTCGTTGCAGGAACTCGGCCCGCATCCGTGGCGTCACCTCAAAATCAGGATCTGTCACGCGGTTGGCGGCCTTGACGTCAAGCGCATAGGTGCTCATCACGTCGCGGTACACCGGGATCTGCGGCCCCAGGGCCCGCGCGAAGGCCTGCTCCGCGCTCGACAACGTGTCCAACCGCACTTCGCGATCCGGGTGAATGCCCCCGCCGCCCAACACGATCCGACCGCCCGTCGTGCGAAACGTGGGCAACGAATCGCGCGCGACCGGCGGTGCCGCCTGCGGCCCCCGCGTCGCCGCCACCGTCGTAACGGCATCGTCGCGGCGCGGCCGCTCCAGCTGCCGGCCCGACGGCGTGTACCAGTTGGCCGTCGTCAATCGCAACGCTTCGGTCGGGCCCATGCGGTACAGCGACTGCACCAGCCCCTTGCCGAAGGTGAGCGTGCCCAGCACGAGGGCCCGATCGTGATCCTGCAGCGCGCCCGCGATGATCTCCGACGCGCTCGCCGAGAAACCGTTCACCAGCACGATCATCGGCAGGTCCGGCCAGCGCTGCGGCGAACGCGCGCGGTACGTGGCCGTGGCATCAGGCGCGCGACCGCGGGTTTCGACGACCACCTGCCCACGATCGAGGAACAAGTCCGAGACTTCGATGCCCTGATCGAGCAATCCGCCGGGGTTGTTGCGCAAATCGAGGACCAACGCCCGCGCGCCGGCACTCCGCAACCGGGTGACTTCTTCCGCCAGCTCCCGCGCCGACTGCTCAGACACGGTGGCCAACTGCACGTACCCAATCCCACCCGGCAAGACGTTGCCGTACTGTACCGACCGCACATGGATGCGTTCACGACGAATGGTGAACGGAATCGGCTGGGCCATGCCCGCTCGCAACACCTCGATACTCACTTCGGAGTTGGGCTCGCCGCGCAGGCTGTTGACCGCCTGATCCACCGTCCAGTTTTCCGTCGAACGGCCCTCGACGCGAATGATGCGGTCGCCCGACTGGAATCCCGCACGCTCGGCGGGGGTCTCCGGCAGGGGTACCACGACCGTGATCCAGCCGTCCGTGATCTCGATCCGCACCCCGATGCCGCCGTAATTCCCCGTAGTCTGGACCTGCATGTCTTCCAGATCACTCGGGCGCAGGAAGAAGCTGTAGGGGTCGCCCAGTTCACGAAGCAGCCCGTCAATCGCCATATCGTAGATCTCCGCCTCCCCGACGGAATCCACGTAAAAATCGGCGACATAGTGCACCACGTTGTCGAACATCCGGGCCCGCTGGTACACCGATCCGGCCTCGGCGCTGCCGCGTTGCAGCAGCCAGCCGCCCGAAAGGAATGCGACGAAGCCCACGAGTCCAAGCAGAATGACGGTCTTGAGTTTCATTGCGTGCGTCCTCCAGTACTGTTTCAACCCGGACCGGCGGGCGGGTGTTCCGTCAGCATCTCCCGGACATGCGCCCACGCGGCTTCGGTCAACTCCTCGGCGGCCAGCATCCCATCCAGATGTACCACCCCCGGACCCGCTGCCTGGGCAAAACACCGCGCCACGCGCTCCTGCATGTCGGCATCGCCCTGTTCCATCCGGTCGAGCGCCGTTCCCATCGCCTGCCGTCGAGCCCGCGCGCCATCGGGCGACAGGTCAATGACCAGCGTGCGATCCGGAACCAGACCGCCCGTCGCGACCGCGTTGGCGCGTCGCACGTCCGCCTCCGGCAACCCACGCCCCGCCACTTGATACGCCATCGTGGACAGGTCAAACCGATCGCTCAACACCACGGCACCCCGCTGCAAGGCCGGTCGCATCAATCCTGCCACCAGGTCCGCACGTGCGGCAAGCATCAGAAACAGCTCGGCGGCCGGACCCACAGCATGCGCCGGATCGAGTACGATGGCCCGACAGGCCTCAGCGACCGGCGTCCCACCCGGCTCCCGGACCTCCACCACTTCACGTCCGGCCGCACGCACCCGCCCCGACAACGCTCGCACGAGCGTTGTCTTGCCGGCACCGTCCGGCCCCTCCACAACGATCAGCCGGCCGCGACTCACCCCAGTGTGATAATCCGGCTGGCGGCGCCAGCCTTGATGCCCTCGTGGATCTGCTCATCCACCTTGAGCATCAACTTGTCAAAAGCGGTCTGGGTCGCGACGACCCGCTGGTACGCCGACTCCGCCTGAATCAGGCCCAACAGCCCATTGTACGCATCCACCGTCTCGGCCGGCGGTTCCTGATCCTGGGCTACCGACTGCTCGATTTGCTGCGCCAGTTGGGTCAGTTGCCCCATCCGCTCCCGCAGATCGTCATGCTCGCCCACCGTTTCGTGCGCCCGCTTGAGCGCCTGATACTCCTCGCTCTGGCCCACCAACCGCCCCAACTCAACGGCCTTCTCGAAAATGGGTGCTGACACGCCTACTCCTTGATGGCCAACAAATAGCGCGGCCGACCGAACACGTCGGCCGCAACGGAAACGTCACCAAACCCAGCCTCGGGGGGGG
>JBBDNM010000091.1:4856-9835 GCA_040877595.1 Gemmatimonadales bacterium
TCGGCGTCCCCCCGCTCCGCCCGCGCGGAATCTACCTCCACCGCCAGCAACCCGCCCACCCGCAGGCACGAAAACGCCTCTCGGGCCAGCCGGGCAATCAACGCCATGCCCTCGTCGTCCGCGACCAGAGCCATCCGTGGCTCGTAGTCGCGCACTCCGGGCGCCAGGTGTTCCCACTCGGCCTCCGCGATGTACGGTGGGTTGGACACGATCACCACGGGCGTCACGTCCCGTACCGGCGCCAACAGGTCCCCTTCGCACCACTCGACCGTGGCCCCGACGCGCACCCCGTTTGCGCGCGCCACAACCAGCGCGGCGGGGGACTGATCAATACCAAGAACCCGATCAAAGCGTCCCTCGGTCGCCAAGCTCAAGGCGATGCAGCCGCTCCCGGTCCCGACATCCACCACGACACCACCCGGCCCGCGAGCCGCCTGCCACGCCAACACCCGGTCCACCAGGCCTTCGGTTTCCGGTCGCGGAATCAACACGCGGTCATCAACCAGCAGCTCCAGTGCGCGAAACGCGGCGGAGCCGGTGGCGTACGCCAGCGGCATCCCTTCGGCATGACGGCGGGCGGCGATCAGGGCCCGCTCAGCGTCGGCGGCAGCCACTTCGCATCCGGCCCGCAGGACCACATCGCCCGGACGCATCCCAAGGACCCCGCAAAGCAGATGAATGGCATCGCGTCGTTGTTCGGTAACATCTTTACTATCAACGACTTGCGCGACAGCAACGCGGAGTTCGCCGAGGGTCATGCGACCCCCTGGCGTTCCTCCCGGTGGGCCAGTTGGAGCGCCTCGATCAGGGACGCCAAGTCGCCATCCAGAATGTCGTCGAGCTCGTGGAGGGTCAGGTTGATGCGGTGATCCGTGACGCGGTTCTGCGGAAAGTTGTACGTCCTGATCTTGCCCGACCGGTCGCCCGTCCCCACCATCGCGCGTCGGTCGCGCGCGCGCGCCGCCTCCTGCTCCGCCACCATGCGATCCAGCAGGCGGGCACGCAGCACTTCCATCGCGCGAATCTTGTTCTGCAGCTGGGATTTCTGGTCCTGGCACTGCACCACCAGGCCGGTGGGCAGGTGCGTGATCCGGACGGCGCTGTCGGTCGTGTTCACGCTCTGCCCGCCGGGCCCCGACGAGCGGAACACGTCAATCTTGAGGTCCTTGTCCTCGATCTTGACGTCCACCTCCTCGGCCTCGGGCAGCACGGCGACCGTGGCCGCGGAGGTGTGAATGCGCCCCTGCGCTTCGGTGGCCGGTACCCGTTGTACCCGATGCACGCCTGACTCATGACGCAGCGTACCGTAGGCGCGCGGGCCGCGCACATGGAAGATGGCTTCCTTCACCCCGCCCGCATTGCCTTCGCCCAATTCCATGAGGTCCACCTTCCAGCCTCGACGCTCCGCGAACCGCGTGTACATCCGCAGGAGCTCGGCGGCGAACAGCGCGGCCTCGTCGCCGCCCGTGCCGGCGCGGATCTCGACGATCACATCACGATCGTCGAGCGGATCGGGTGGAATCAGGAGCTGCGTGAGGTCCTTCTCGAGGGCCGCGATCAGGTCAGGCAGGCGTTCGACGTCCGGCGTCGCCAACGCGGCCAGCTCGGCGTCGGTGTCATCGGCCATTTCGCGGGCCTGGGCCAGCTGATCCCGGTAATGGACGAGCTTGCGATGCGCCTGGAGAATAGGCTCCAGGCGCGCATACTCGCGTCCGAGTTGCTTAAGCTGTTGGGGATCGCGCGTCGTGGCCGGATCGGCCAGGGCCCGTTCGACTTCTGCCGCGCGGGCAAGCGCGGCGTCAAGCCGCGCCTGCAACGGTCAGGCTCCCGTTCGGGCGTCGGCCTTGGCGTACCGCTTCTGGAACCGCTCGACGCGACCGGCCGTGTCCACCAGCTTCTGTTTGCCGGTGAAGAACGGGTGGCACTTGGCACAGATCTCGACGTGAATATCCGCGAGCGTCGAACGCGTCTCGAAACGATTGCCGCAGGCGCAGTTCACAATGGCCCGCTCATATGTGGGATGGATCTCGGCCTTCACGTCCTGCTCCCGGCGGAACCCGCCTGATCTGAATGGTCAATGCAAGGCCGACAAATATAACCGGAACCGCAACGCGAGAGCAAACACCCCCTGCGGGGCTGAATTGACACCCGTGGCGGGGGGCCGTACTCTTGGTGCCAGCCGACCGAAACCCAACCAGCGGCAACCCTTACATGCTTGATGCGCTCGACACGCTTCGACGTGTCCCATTGTTTACCCATCTGGGCACTGACGAACTCACACGCGTGGCCACCGCCGCGCGGGATCGGTCCTACCCGCGCAATAGTGTCATCCTGTTCGCGGACGACCCCGGGGACGCCCTCTACGTCGTGGTCACCGGTCAGGTCAAGGTGGTCCTGATCGGGGAGGACGGCCGCGAAGTGATTCTGGCCATCCTTGGGCAGGGCGACTTCTTCGGCGAGATGTCCCTGATTGACGACCAGCCCCGCTCCGCGCACGTCATTGCCATGGAGGACGCAAATCTCCTCGTCCTGCGCCGGGAAGACTTCCAGAGCGCCTTGCAGGGGTACCCCAATATCGCCCTGGGCCTGCTGCAGGCCATGTCCCGCCGGCTCCGCCGCGCCGACGACAAGATCGGTGGCTTGGTGCTGCTCGACGTGTTGGGACGCGTCGCCCACCTGCTGCTGGAAATGGCCGACGAGAGTGACGGCAAGACGATCACCAAAAAGGTGACCCATCATACGATCGCCCAGATGGTTGGCTCGAGCCGCGAGACCGTGTCGCGCACGATGCGGGAGCTGACCGAACGGGGCCTGGTGGAGGCCAGCAGGAAGGCCATCGTGATCAAGGACCGGAAGGCCCTTGAGGCCGCGGCCGGACTCGCGTGAGTTTCCGGGTCACGTTTTGGGGGGTACGCGGATCGATTCCGACACCTGGTCCGGAGACGGCGCGGTACGGGGGGAACACCTCCTGTGTGGCGGTCGAGCGCGACGGCGTCGGCCCGGACCGGTTGGTCATCCTCGATGCCGGGACGGGCATTCGCCCCTTGGGCAAGGCGGTCATGGACCGCAACGGGTCGGTCAAGGTCGACCTGCTGATCACGCACACGCATTGGGACCATATTCAGGGGTTGCCGTTCTTCACCCCGTTCTTTGGCGGCGCCAACCAGGTGCGGATTCACGGGCCGGCGCAGGGCGACACGCCCCTGGAGCAGATACTGCGCCAGCAGATGCACCCGGTCGTCTTTCCGGTACCACTGGACGCCCTGGCCGCCGAGTTGACCGTCAAACATGTGACGCCGGGCACATTTGACGTAGACGGGTTCCGGGTGGATGCTATGCGGCTCCGGCACCCGGGCGTGACCCTGGGGTACCGCTTGACGCCACGGGGTGGGGGGCCGAGTATGGCCTACATCACAGACAATGAGCTGGGTTCGGGGGGAGATTATGGGGTCGGCCCCAATTGGCGGCACGAACTGGTAGATTTCTTGGGTGGCGTGGACTTGCTCATCCACGACGCCATGTTTACGGATGAACAGTTGGCAGGATTACGAGGCTGGGGTCATTCGTCACCGACCGAGGCGGTCCGCCTCGCCCGTGACGCCGGGGCAGGCCAGCTGGCCTTGTTTCACCATCGCCCGGAACACGACGATGCGGCGATGGATGCGTTGCTGAAAACGACGCGTGCGGGTGCGGGCGACCTTGAGGTCGTCGCAGCCGCCGAAGGTATGCAACTGACCCTCTGAGGGAGGAGTACGCTTATGCGGTGGCGTTCGCTTAGTGCCATCGGTCTCGCGATGGGCCTTGCGGCCCCGATGACCGCGCAGGACAGCCGTCCTGGTATCGCGGTCATGGTATTCGAGAACGGCGGATCGTACGGACAGGATGCCGAGGACTTTGAGGCCCTGCGCGTCGGTCTGCAACAGATGATGACCACGGAGTTCGCCGCCAACAATGCGTTGCGGGTGGTGGAACGCAGCCAGATTCGCGCCCTGATGGAGGAGCAGGATCTCGGCGCGTCCGGTCGCGTGGATGCCCAGACGGCCGCCCGCGTGGGTCGGCTGGTTGGCGCCCGCTACGTGATTCTCGGCAGCTTCATTGATTTCTACGGCGACTTCCGGCTGGATGTCCGGGTCGTGAACGTGGAGACCAGCGAGATCGTCCGCGCCGAGCGTTTCCGCAAGCCACGGGAAGAGCTGTACGCCCTGATCCTGGAGGCGTCGACGGGGCTGACACGCGGCCTGAACCTGCCGGCCATGCCGCGGCAGGCCATGGAGCAGCGGGAGAATCGCAACGTGCCCGAAGAGGCCATGCGCTTCTACTCCCGCGCCCTGCTGTACGCCGACCGCGGCGACAGCGACCGCGCTGCCGAATTGTTCTCCCGGGCCATTGAACGGTTCCCGGAGTACACCGAAGCGCGCGAGGCCTTGCAGCAGCTGCGCCAATCGTGAATCATTAGCGGGGTGACCGCACCCGTCACCACGCTCGGCCAATTCATAACGCGCCAGGTCACCCTTGGGGGTGCCCTGGCGCGGTTTTTCGTGCATACCCTGGGCGCCTGGCGTACTCTCCCACGGGAGGGCCGCCGGGTCGCCCGGCGGGTGCTGCTCAACCAGGTGTGGTTCACGGCCCTGCAGGCCATTCCCCTGGTCGTCGTACTCGCCTCCATCCTGAGCTTCCTGGTCATTTCCCAGGCCGTCGCCGAGCTGGGCCGACTCAACGCCACCGAGTATCTCGGGACGCTGATGGTGGTCGCGATTGTCCAGGAACTGGGCCCGCTGCTGACGGCCCTCATCGTGGTCAGCCGGTCCGGCACCGCCATCGCCGCCGAGCTGGCCACCAACACGGTCATGGGTGAGGTGCGGGCCTTGGAAGGCATGGGGATTGACCCGGTGCACTACCTGGTCCTGCCGCGCTTCGGTGCGGCCCTGGTGTCGGTGGTTGGGTTGATGATCGTGTTCGATGTGGTGGCGCGGGGCCCC
>JBBDNM010000092.1:0-7463 GCA_040877595.1 Gemmatimonadales bacterium
GTCGCATGGGAAACCATGCACGACGAGGCCCTCACCACGGAGCGTGGCCTCGGTCACGCTCACCCGGTCGGCCGTGCGGGCGCAAAAGGCGACCCGGGCCCCGGCCTGCCCGAGTGCCCTGATGGTAGCCAGGCCGATGCCCTCGGTGCCGCCTGTGACGACGGCTCCAGCGTTCGTGATCGTCATGGCATCAATGTACCGCCCACAGAGTCGCTCTGACCGCTTGACGCCGGGTAGTGGCTCCGGATGGGGCCAGCGTGCAGTTTCCAGCCGACATGTCCCCCATCCGCGACCCCTGGACCGATGCGCGCGACCTCTTGCGTTCCGCGCCCCGCAGGGTGAAGCGCGTGCTCTGGTTCAATGGCGTGGCCGCCGCCCTCGGGTTGGGGATTGCGGTGCTGGACGTGGTGTCGGGTACCAACGAATCGGAACTGTATCGCCTTGCGGGCATCGCGCTTGCCATGATCGGCATCGTCCTCATGTCGCAAGTCTATGTGCTGCATCACCTCAGCCAGAACGAAGATCCCAGTTGCATCAAGATGGAGTTGTCGGTGTTCCGGATGCGGAGCACACGTCTGCACGGCGTGCTCCGTGGCGTCGCATTCCTTGGTGTGCTGTCTGCCCTCGTCTTTGCCGTGGCATTTGGTCTGTTTGTGCCCAGCATGGTGCATCGGCCCCTGTTGATACCCATAGGCGCCATCCTGGCGTTCTATCTGATTGCGGCACTCCGTACCGTGCGTCACTTGATGGACTTCATGTATCAGCAGGCGAAGGATCAGGCCGAGGCCGCGGCGCGCGCGCAGGCCGATGCCACCGAGGCCCAGCTCAAGACGTTGCAGGTGCAGATGCAACCGCACTTCCTGTTCAACGCTCTCAATACGGTGGCCGCGCTGGTGCGGACCGATCCACGACAGGCGGAACGCACGGTCGAAGACTTGGCGCAGGTGCTGCGGCGTGGCCTGGATCGATCCCGCCGACCGATGGGAACCGTTGGGGAGGAGGTGGACTTCATCCGCGCGTGGCTGTCGGTCGAGCAGCAACGATGGGGTGAGCGACTGGTCGTGCGATGGGAAGTTGCCGACGACGTGCGCGACCTTCCGATGCCCCCGATGACGTTGCAGCCCTTGGTCGAGAATGCCCTGAAGCATGGCCTGAGCGGCCGTCTGGCCGGAGGGTACATCACCGTGGGCGCCGCACGCCTTCGCGGCGCACTACGCCTCACCGTCACCGACGATGGTCCCGGCATGGTCGCCAACGCGGAGGACGGGACGGGGCTCAGCAATGTACGGCAGCGCCTGCGCACGCAGTACGGCGACGCGGCACGCTTGACCGTGACCAGTCAATCGAACGGTACGGTGGTGGACCTGCACCTGCCGATTCCCGGGGAGAACGACGATGCGCATCCTGATCGTTGACGACGAGCCGCAGGCACGTGCACGACTGGTCGCCATGCTGGAGGAGCTGGATGTCGAGGTGCTTGGGGAAGCCGCCAACGGCCTCGACGCCATTGAGCAGGCGCGAGTGTTGCGACCCGACGTCATGCTGCTGGACATCGCCATGCCGGAAGTTGACGGGCTTGAAGTCGCGATGACCCTGCCGGAGCCGCGCCCGCTGATCATCTTCCAGACCGCGCACGACGAGTACGCGCTACAGGCCTTTGCGCGCGAAGCGCTCGACTACGTCCTCAAACCGGTGACCATGGAACGTCTGGAGGCCGCGCTGGATCGCGCACGCCGTCGTCTGGACGAACGCCAAACGGCACCCGCGGTGAGCCCGCAGTTCGTTGCGGAACTGCAAGCGGCGCTGGCTGGAGGGGTCGCGCCCCGCCGGCCCCGCGTGATGGTGAAGGACGGTGAGGGCAAGATGCTCGTTCCGTTGAAGGACGTGGTAAAGTTTGCGTCCGATGAGGGTGGGGTGCAGGCGGTCACCCGTCTGGGCTCCTACCTCACGGAGTACACGTTGGCCGAGTTGGAGACACGGCTCGGCACCTCGTTCCTGCGGGTGAATCGCGCCGAGTTGCTGAATGCCGACCACGTCGGTCGCATTGCCTCCAACGGCGATGGGTCAGCAACGATCACGATGGCGGACGGCGTGCTGGTGCACGTGAGCCGCCGCCGGGCGGCGGAGATCAGGCGAATTCTGGAGGGATAGCCAAGCGCGAGCTGGCGGGCGCCACACGCTTGCGGACGGAGCCGCCGCGCCGGTAGCATACGCAGTGTAATCAAGCCCTAACTGCACAAACTGCACGACCCGGATCTACCCGATGAGCCCGCGCCGACGGCGTGGGGGTGAGCGTGGGGCGCCGGGGTTGCCGGTCGTGATGCTGCGCGCCCATGTGGAACGGGCCGTGGCCGATTCCTCGCTGCGCATGGTGGCGGAGGCCATCGGCATGAGTCCGAATGCCGTGCGCAACTTCATTCGCGGCGCGGAACCCCGCACCCGAACCAGGGCCCGGATCGAGCGGTGGGTGGCGGGGCGCCCGGCCGAGGGACAAGGCGCCGGTGTGGCGGCGTTTACCCGGTTGATCGCGGAAGCGACCCCCGAACTCCCCCCTCGCGATGCGTCGGTCATAGGTCGTGAACTGGCCCAGGCCATTTCCGAGGCCTATCAACGCCATCGCCTGCCACCACCCCGCTGGGTGCGCGAACTCACGCGTCATTACGGACCCCGAACAGACTGACGAGGGCGAGGGTTGACTCGGCAACGATGCCGAGCGTAAGCTCGGCACGTGTGCAGTTTGTGCAGTACCCCCGTAGCTGTGCTCCTCGTCGATGACCACCCCGACCTGCGACGCCGGCTGGCGCAGTTCCTCAGGCTGCGTGGATGCGTGGTCGAGGAGGCCGCGGACGGCATCGAAGGGCTGGCGGCACTCGACCGCCGGCCGTTTGACGTCGTGGTGTCGGACCTCGCGATGCCACGACTCGATGGCGCCGCCCTGTGGATCCAGGCCAGCGGTCGGCATCCCGATCAGGCCGCGCGGTGGATCGTCGTTTCGTCCGAGCCGTTGCCGACCGTTCTCGCGGAAGCCGGCCTGACGTACCTTCCCAAGCCTTATGACTTGGAAGATGTCTGGGTGGCGGTCCGGCTCGCCGCCGACGGTCGTTGACGCCGGGAAGAAACCGGCCCCGATCTTCGTCCAATGCCCACATGGCGCTGCGAATCGTGGATGATGCACTGCACGAACGCGACCTGATCGAGGGCTGTCGGCAAGGCAATCCGGCAGCTCAGCGGCAGGTCTTCGACAAGTATCGGGACCGGGTCTATTCCATCGCCCTGCATTACCTCAAAGGCGATGATGCGGGCGCGTTGGACGTGACGCAAGATGTCTTCGTCCGCGCGTTCCGGGCGTTGCCGCAGTTTCGCGCCGAGGCTCGGCTTTCGACGTGGCTGTACCGGGTCGTGGTGCATGCCTGCCTCGATGAACTGCGGCGTCGCCGCAAGGTCCTCTACTTCGGCGATGTACCAGCCAGCCTGCATCCTGCCATCGCGCCCGATGAGCCGAACGATCTCGACGCCGATGTGAAAGCCGCGCTCGCCCGCTTGTCACCGACACTGCGCCTGACCGTGCTGCTGCGCCATTTCGAGGATCTTTCCTACGATGAGATGGCCGAGGCCCTGGGGTGTTCTCCCGGAACCGTCGCCTCGCGTCTTTCCCGAGCCCATGCTGCCTTGGCGCGCGATCTCGCGCATCGGCGGCCGGAGAGTACGCCATGATGCCTGAACCCCCTGACATGCGCCCGCTGTTGGCGCCGTTGCGCCCGCGCCCAGTGCCGGATCCAGATGCCTTGTGGGTGCGGATCCGCGAAGGCGCGGTCGTGACGCCGCGGCACGCGTGGCGTTCGCCACGCCCATGGTTGATCGCCGCGGCGGTCATGCTCGCTGCTGCTGGCGGCGGTGTGGTGGGCATGTTGAGCCACTATCGTGCACCGACGGAATGGACCATCCCGGGTGCGGCGACGTTGACCGCCGGTGGCGTGATCGAGGCCGGCGAGGCGCCCGTGGACGTGATGGTGGGGCGGATCGGTACTGTGACGCTCGGGCCTGGCTCGCGGGTTCGGCGGGAGGCTGGGGGTCTCTTCGGGCATCGGTTGACGTTGGAGCACGGCCTGATCAGTGCCGTGATCAATGCGCCGCCCCGGTTGTTCTTCGTGCAAACGTCCTCGGTGCTCGCCACCGACCTCGGCTGTGCCTACACACTCGAGGTAGACAGCGCGGGCATCAGTCGGCTGTACGTGACGGCCGGTTGGGTCGAGTTGCGGGAGCGCGGAGGCATGGCGCTGGTACCCGCGGGACTGGTCGCCGTGACCCGACCCGGTCACGCACCCGGCACGCCGTATCCGGCGAACCTCGACGTCGGGGCGCGTACCGCGCTTGAGCGTCTCGATGCGGGCGATGGTCTGTCCGGCGATCTGGACCTGGTGCTCGCCAGCATGGGGACGGCGGCGGATCACGTGACGTATCGGAAGGCGCGCGGCATCACGCTATGGCATCTGGCGCAGCGGCTCACAGGCGGGCAACGGGTGCGGGTCGTGCATCACCTGGCTGCCCTCGCTCCCCCGCCTGAGGATGTCACGATGGAAGGAATTCTGGCGCTGGACCGTCACATGCTCGACCAGTGGCGGCGCGACCTGAATCCGATGTGGTCGGAGGAAGCGTTGCCTTGGCCGCAGCGGGTGGGGCGGAAGTTGTGGACGTGGGCGATGCGCTGACCCCAACGAGGAGCTGGAATGCGCAGGCATATGGGTATGACGGCCGCCGTAGTGTTTGCGGTGGCCATGACGCCGGCGAGCGGCGGATGGGTGGTCACCACGGTGGAGGACGTGCCGGAAGCGCTGGTCGTTGGAGAACCAACAACCCTGGTCTTCACGATCCGACAGCACGGCTCGAGTCTGCTGTCCGGCCGCGAGCCAACGGTTGTGCTGCAGGCCCCGGGGGCCGGGTGGCTTGCACGTCGAGTGCGCGTGGACGCTCGTGATTTGGGGATGGGGCGGTACGAGGCCACGTTTACGCCGCGGGACACGGGGTTGGCGGAGATCGTCGTGGATGCGGATTTCATGCGCCATCGTATACGGTTGCTGCCTCTGCCGGTTGTGGCCCGTGGTGTCGACGTGGCCCCGCTTCCCCCGGTGGATCGCGGCCGACACCTGTTTGTCGCGAAGGGTTGCGTGAGCTGTCACATCAAGCGGGATGATCCGGTATTGGGGGAGCGGACCGTCCAGGTGATCGGACCGGAGTTGAGCGGACGCCGCCTGTCTGAGGCGTATCTCCGGGCCAAGCTCGAGGATCCGGCACGGAATCGCGTGGTGACCAACCAATACGTCCAGATGCCCGATCTCAGGTTGCGGGCGCCCGAGATCAGTGCCTTGGTGGCGTACCTTGGGGGCGTGGAGCGGGTGGCCACACCCTGACAGGCTGACCGTGGCGCGGCGCGGGTCATGTCGCCATTCTCCATGCCGCCATGACCGCCCCGCGACCCCGCCGCCAGTTTGATCGTTCCATCGTGGAGGGCTCCCTCCAGCGGGCGGTCTGGATGATCGCCTGGCCCACCATGTTGCAGAACATCATCGGCGGCCTGCAGGGCGTCGTGGACCACGCCATGGTCGGGCACTATGTGGGGTACACGGCGAACGCGGCCATCGGCGTGTCGGTGCAGATCTTCATCGTGGTCATTGTGTTCATCACGTCCCTGTACACCGGCATGGGTGTGCTCGTCGCGCGGTTTGCGGGCCAGAACGACCACGACCGCGTCAATCGGGCGGTGTATCAGGCGTTTCTGACGTCCGTCGGCTTGTCGCTCGGCATCCTCGCGCCGATCGGATGGTTCACGTCCCCATGGCTGCTGACACTGGTCAACGCTGAGCCTGCCGTGCGGGCCGAGGCGCTCCCGTACCTGCGTACGATGTTCGTCGGGAGCTTCGGGATGTTGATGTTCTTCATGGTGGGAGGGGCGCTGCGCGCCGCCGGCGACGCCAAGACGCCGCTGCGGTTGGGCGTCGCCATGACCCTCCTGAACATCGTGTTGAACATCATCCTGATTCGCGGATGGGGCCCTATCCCCGCGCTCGGCACCTTTGGGGCCGCGCTCGGGACCGTGATTGCGGGCACCGCGGTAAGCCTCGTCGCGATCATCCTGTTCCTCCGGGGCGACCTCGTGGTCGGGTTCGATGCCGGCATGTCACGCAAGCCGGACCTGCGGGTGATTCGCGAGCTGTTCCGTTTCGGTCTGCCGACAGGCATTCAGGGGATCGCGATGAATATCGGGGGTGTGCTCATGCTGCGGTTCATTGGGTCGCTGCCACGCAGTGCGGAGGCGCAGGCTGCGTACGCCGTTGGGTACACGGAACTGTTCTCCCTGATTACGTGGTCGTCCGTGGGTCTGATGGGGGCCGCCGCTGCGGTGGCGGGGCAGAACCTCGGCGCGGGGCGGTCGGAGCGTTCTTCGCAGGCGGTGGCGATCGCCGCGCGCATCGGGTTGCTGGTCGCCGTCGGGGTCGGGATCGCATTCCTCACCATCCCGCGCATCCTGCTCGGCGCGTTCGGCATGACCGAGCCCGAGGTCGTGAGGATCGGCACGCAGTTGCTGGCCTACCTTGCGGTCTCCGGCGTGTTTGTCACGGTGGCCCTGACGTACACGGGTGGTTTGCAGGGGACCGGTGACACCAAGAGCCCGCTGTATATCTCGATTGTCTCGCAGGTTGTGATACCACTCGGCATCTGCGCCGTGCTTGATGCGATGGGTCGGCTGACGCCGGCCGGCATATGGACCGCCATCGTGCTCGGCCACGCCACGCGCTGCGCGCTGAGCGTATGGCGTTTCCGGCAGGGGCGGTGGCGCACGATTCGCGTGGAGCTGGAACCGGCTACGGTGCGGACACCGTAACCAGGACTGGCGTGCTTGTCGCCGAGTGACCGGCCCGGCCGCGGAACTCATAGGTGCCGGGTGGCACGGGGGCCAATCCATCGTCACCCACCAGATACTCCCCTTCCCACGTCCACGTTTCGGTGCGTGACGCACCGGGTTCCAAGGCATGCGGGCCAAAGTCCGCTGTGCAGACGCGCGTCGCCAGGACCGAGTAATCGCGGCCGTCCACGCGGATCACCGCGTCCAACTGGCAGCCGGAACTGCCTTCGCCCCATTGCACCCGCCGGCTGGATTGGTTGACGGCGGTGACCGTGATGCCAAACGGTCCGTCAGCCGGGAAGGTTGGCGACGAGATCGAGAGGGTCACGCTCAGCGTATCGGGCCCCAGGGTGGCGCCACACGCCGGCGCGGCACAGACGGCCAGGAGGGCAAGAAGTCGCGTCATCATACTCTGATAACGTACCAAGCGGACGCGTTCTGTCATATCCTTGAGAAAGACCACGCATCTGGCGAGGTTAGGGACCCGGCGCCGTAGCCAAGTGGTAAGGCAGAGGTCTGCAAAACCTCTATTCGTCGGTTCGATTCCGACCGGCGCCTTGAC
>JBBDNM010000092.1:7473-9766 GCA_040877595.1 Gemmatimonadales bacterium
CGGGTCTTGCGTCTGCGGCACCGGCGGATCAGCCACCGGCCCTCGCCTGCGGCTCGGGCCTCTGTGGTCGATTCCGACCGGCGCCTTGGTGGAACTTCCCGAGAATAGGCAGTATTGCGGCACTATCAACCGGTGCTTCCCAGCGGCTTGGGTACCTCTGGGAAGGCGGATGGGAAGGTAAGAGGGAGACGCATCCATGGCACAAGTGTCGAGTGGGCTTGAGAGCACCCCCAGTGCAGCATTCCTCGAGTTCTTCATCCGCTGGTATCCTTCGCGACTAGGACTTAGACTGCCGGGGATTGCAGGGTTGTCTGGTGGGTCGTAGAATGGGCGAGGTAGCCAAGCGACGGTAGTTCCGGTGCGGAGCCTTTTGACCTGCTCCCGCCCCTGGTGGGATTAGCAGGTTGCTGAAATAGGGTTTTGGGCCTCGTCGGGTCTTATGACCGACCGCCACATTTGCCCTGAGAGCGACGATCGTCCGATCACTGACACTTTGGGACCCCCAGGAGCATGGCGATTCGGCCCTAGCATCGACTTTTTCAGCACCCTGTTAGGCTGCGAAGGATTGCAGGGTTCGCCGGAGGATCGTAGGATGGCTTGCAACACATTTACAAGTTAGCCGGCAAGACGAGACACAGTTCCTAGAGGAGAATCCAATGCGTACCGTCACCCTTCTAGCCTCGGCAGTCCTCGTGGCCTGTCAAAGCACCGAGACGGCCGATCAGATCGCAAGCCGCATCGAACAGGAGTCCCAGGCGGCGCGCGCGGAGATCGAACGAATCATTGTGGACTATGAGCGTTGGGTAGCAGGCGGCCACGTTGACTCGATGGCGAGTCTCCTTGCCGAGGACGCGCGGGTCCTGCCACCGAACCAACCCAGCGTCGTCGGACGTGCAGATTGGATCGCGTGGGCACGCCCCATGTTCGCCCACGGCACATGGACCGAGGACATCATGACGGAGGCGGTCGTCGCAAATGGACCGATTGCTATCGAGCGTGGCCGCTATGTCTTGAACTTCACCCCGGGGTCAACATCACCGGCAGGTGCAGTAGCGATGAGCGACACCGGCAAGTATCTGTGGCATTGGCATCGCATCGACGGGCGCTGGCAGTTGGCTGACGCCATCTGGAACAGTGACCGTCCATTGCCCTGAGCCGGAGCCACGCCGGAAGCAAGACTGAGCAGTCGGGAACATAGGTAACACAAGTGTCCGGGAACATAGGTAACACTTGGGCTACCCGGTAATGATATAGTCGCGTTCATCGAACGTGGCCAGCAGGACCGTGTTGAAGTGCATGGCCCAGATCCCGTCGTCGGTTTCCTCCAGGCCGATGTGTTGCCCCACCATGGCGTTGGCGAGATAGAGCAGGCGGTCGCGAAAGCGGAACGTCCCGCCCGTAGTGATCTTCTTGACCAGGAAGTGGCCTGGGTAGTCCGGCGGCGGCAGGCGTGCCGGGTAGGGGCGTGGCGAGGGGCGGTACCGGGAGCCGGGCGTGGCCTGGCCGAGCCGTTCGTGGGGTCGCTCCAGGTTGTACTCGTGGCGGAACGCGTCGAAGTTGCGTTGTTGGGCCCGGCAGGAGCGGCGGATCGGCTTGATAGCTTGCCGTTTCAAGGTGCGGTGCATGCGCTCATGGGCCCCGTTCTCCTGGGGACGCCCGGGGCGGATCCGTTGGTGGACGATGCCGAGCCGCATCCACCAGACATTGAGGTAGGAGATCCCATGCAGCGCCTGGGTGGCGAAGGGCACGCCGTTATCCGTGCGAATGGCGAGTGGTTGGGGAGGCGGCCGCTGGTCTCTCGGCTGCGTTCCGCGCCGCTCAGCCCGAACTGCCATGGGTGGAGATGATCGGCATGCGGAACCGCATTGTGCATGGTTATGACCATGTGGATCCGGACATGGTTTGGGAGGTCGTGGTGGGGGACCTCGAGGTCGTGATCGCGGCGCTCGACCGCATTCTCGCGCTGGAATAGGCGCGCTTCCGCCACATGCTGCGTTGAAATGATGATGTCGATCAGCGCCTTCGCACCCATCGTGATGCATGGCGCGTGGAGACCTCATGCGGGCGCTCAATGGGGCGCTTCGGGTGCGCGGGTACAGCCGGCGGACGGAGCGGGCGTACGTCGGCTGGGTGCGGCGGTACATCGCGTGGGCGGGCACGCGGCATCCCCGGGTGCTTGGGCAGGCGGAGGTGAACGCGTTTCTCACGTACCTGGCGGTGGAGAAGGGCGTCGCGCCCGGGACGCAGAACCAGGCGGCGTGTGCGTTGTTGTTTCTGTACGAGCATGTGGTCG
>JBBDNM010000093.1:0-9735 GCA_040877595.1 Gemmatimonadales bacterium
CAACTTCTTCGTGGTATTCGAGCCCGGCGTGCTGGAGCAGGCGCCCGCCACATGGGTCATCCTCACCCGCGCCGACAGCGTGCGGGCGCGCGCAGAGCTGCAACGCGACCTCGTGCTCTCGCATCCCAACGTGCTGGCGCTGGATCTGTCGCTGGTGCAACAGTCGCTGGACCGCGTCCTGAATCGCGTGACACTGGCGATTCAGTTCATGGCGTTGTTCTCGATTGTGGCGGGCATCCTGATCCTGGTGGGGGCGCTGGCGGCCTCACGTGCGCAGCGGCTGCGGGAGGTGGTGCTGTTCAAGACCCTGGGTGCCCGCATCGCGCAGGTACGGAAGATCCTGCTCACCGAGTACGCGGCGCTCGGCGCCCTCGGCGCGTTGGCCGGCATCACGCTGGCGGGCGTGGGCGGCTGGCTCGCGGTCACGTTCCTGTTTGACCTGCCGTTCCGGTTGCCGGTCACCGGACTGATGGTGGCGTGGCTCGGCACCGCGGTCCTCACGCTGGTGGTGGGCGCGTTGACGGGTGGCGAGGCGCTGCGGAAGCCGCCGCTCGAGGCGTTACGGGAGTTTGGGGAGTAGGGCCAGTCCCGGCCTGAAGGCCGGGCTCTCAGCCCGGGACTGGCAGATCCCGAGGCAAGGGCCGTGCCGCGTGGTGCACCGTGAGGATCTCGGCGTGCCCTTCGCGCACGCGATACACGATTCGGTAGGCGCCGCGAATCAGTTCGCGGATCGTGGGATTGGCAACCTCTGGGACCACGCGGCCGGATTCGATGAACTGCTCAAGCCGGTCAGCGGCGATGATCAGACGGGCGACAAGCACCGCGGCATACCGAGGAGAGTCGCGGCTGACAAATTCGTAGATGGCGTCCAAGTCGTTGCTGGCCTGCGGGGTCCAGTGAACGCGGGTCACAGACCGTAGCGGGCCTTGACCTGGTCATGCGGCACACGTTGCCCGGCGTCAGCCTGCGCGAGACCGCGTTCAATCTTCGCGAGGAATAACAGGTGCTCCATGACGTCCTCGAAGGTCGCCGAGTCCGGCAAGGACTGGACCGCGTCCAATGCACGCTGTTTCACCGTGGTATCGGGCACGGTACCTCCAGGGAAGCGCCCTTGGCCAATCTAGCGGCGCCCAGGCCACCGGAGAAGACCTACGTCGTTAACTTGCCCGTTCAGGGCGCACTACACGGCCGAGCCCGGGCTCTTAGCGCGGGACTGCACGGTCACGGTCGCACAGTCTTCTGATCCTGTTCGCGCTGAATTGGTTAGGTCCCTACCAGTCCCGGCCTGACAGGCCGGGCTCGGCCATGTTATGCGTCCTGAAAGGACGCCCGCACACGGGGTCCGTGCCCGTTCAGGGCACACCACACCGCCGAGCCCGCGCTCTCAGCGCGGGACGGCATCAGGACGACGCCTTTTACATCCTCGGCTCCGGTCCCCGCAATCCGGATCGAGTCACACAATGAACAGGCCTTCACCTCCACCCCCTACCCGATTCACGGAAACGGACGTAGGCTCCCCCTTATGCAGCCCGTTGCCCGCGCGCTCGGCGCACTGTTCGTGATCGGACTTCTGTTCGCGCCCTATGCGCAGCCCGTATTCTGCGCGGCGCGGATGGGCCCGGACATGGACATGCCAACCGACCACGCGGGTCACGGAACGGACACCGACGCCCCGCGCGTGGACGTCACCAGTACCGCGACCTCCTGCGTACCGCTGTGCCTCACCGCCCAACTGGCGCCGATGCCACGCACCACGCCCGCCATGACCACCGGCGCCCAGTCCACGCTGGCCGAACGGGAGCCGGCCGCAGCCCACTCCACCCACACCCACACCACCCCACCACCCCCCAAAGCCTGACCTCTTCGTAGGCGACGTGTGCCCGGTACCGACGGGTGCCCGGCACGAAACACGTTTCTCACGTTCGGAGAGGTCCATGATGCTGCTTGCGTTTGCGGCGGTGCTTGCTTCCCGGGCGCACGGTAATACCCGCAGAGGCAGGTCCGTCTACGGTAGGACACCAAGGAGCGATCCGATGACGCAGCACCACCACGAGCATCCGCCGCACCACACCCATGGGCAATCCCCGCGCCGCGGCCACGACCAGCACGCCGGTCATAACCCGGCGATGTTCCGCGCCAAGTTCTGGCTGGCGCTCGCACTCACGATCCCCGTGGTCATCTGGTCCGAGCACGTCCAGATGCTGCTGGGGTACCGCGCGCCCCACGTGCCCGGTGCCGCGGCGATCGGTCCCGTCTTCGGCACGGCCGTCTTCTTGTACGGCGGGTGGCCCTTCGTACAGGGCGCCTGGCGCGAGCTGGCGGCGCGGTTGCCCGGCATGATGACGCTCATTGCCCTGGCGATTACCGTGGCCTTCGTCTTCAGTGGCGCGGTTGAGCTCGGATTCCTCTCGGCCACACCGCTGTGGTGGGAACTGGCGACGCTCGTCACCATCATGCTGCTCGGCCACTGGATCGAGATGACGTCCATCCAACAGGCCCAAGGCGCCTTGCAAGAGCTGGCCAAGTTGCTGCCCGACACGGCCGTACGCCTGCAGGACGGGTCCGAACAGGAGGTCCCGGTCACCGCCCTCAAGGAGGGCGACCTCGTGTTGGTCCGGCCGGGCGCCGCCGTGCCGACCGACGGCGTGGTGCGCGCCGGCACCAGCGACGTGAACGAGGCGATGGTCACCGGCGAATCCCGTCCCGTCTCGCGGGGCGAAGGAGATCCCGTCATCGCCGGCACCATCAACGGCTCCGGCGCCCTGCGCGTCGCGGTGACCGGCACCGGCGACCAGACGAAGCTCGCGGGCATCATGCGGCTGGTGTCGGACGCCCAGCAATCCAAGTCGCGCGCGCAGCACCTGGCGGATCGGGCCGCGCGCGTGCTCACCGTGGTCGCCCTCGCGTCCGCGGCCGTCACGTTTGTCGCCTGGCAGCTCGCGGGCGCCGAGCTGGACTTCGCGATCGTGCGCGTGGTGACCGTCCTGGTCATCGCCTGCCCGCACGCGCTGGGGCTCGCCGTGCCGCTCGTCGTGGCCATCTCGACCACGCTGGGCGCCCAGCACGGCCTGCTGGTGCGGGACCGCCGCGGGCTCGAGGAAGCGCGCCTGCTGGACATCGTGGTGTTCGACAAGACCGGCACGCTCACCCTCGGCCAGTTCCGGGTGGTGGACCTGGTGACGGCGTCCGGTATGGACGAGGATGAGGCGCTCCGCGTGGCCGCCGCCGTGGAAGCGGACTCCGAACATCCCATCGCGCGGGGCATCGTGGCCACTGCGGCCGACCGTGACGTGACGCTCCCCGCGGCGCGCGAGTTCCAGAACCTGCCGGGCATGGGCGTGCGCGCCGAGGTTGCGGGCATCACGTACCGGCTGGGCGGTCCCTCCCTGCTGCGCGCAACGGGCGTTCCGGTCCCGGACGCGCTGCGGGCCGCGGCCGAACGGGCGGCGGGGCGCGGCCAGGCCGCGATCTACCTCCTGCGGGGGGACGACGCGGTCGCCGTGTTCGCCGTGGCCGACGCCATCCGGGAGGAGAGCCGCGCGGCCGTGGCGGCCCTGCACGCGCGCGGCATCACGGTCGCCATGCTGACCGGCGATGCGCAGGCGGTGGCCGACGCGGTGGCCGCCGACTTGGGGATCGATACCGTCTTCGCGGAAGTCCTGCCGGACGAGAAGGCTGCGAAGGTGCGGGAGCTCCAGCGGGGCGGGAAACGTGTGGCGATGGTGGGCGACGGCGTGAACGACGCGCCGGCGCTGGCGACCGCCGACATCGGGATTGCGATCGGGGCGGGAACCGACGTGGCGGTGGAAGCCGGGCACATCGTGCTGGTCCGGTCCGATCCGCGGGACATTCCCGCCATCGTGACGCTCTCGCGCGCGACCTACCGCAAGATGGTCCAGAACCTGTGGTGGGCGGCCGGCTACAATATCGTGGCGATCCCGCTCGCCGCCGGCGTGCTGACCGCGTGGGGCATCCTACTCACGCCCGCGCTCGGCGCGGTGCTCATGTCCGCCAGCACAGTGATCGTGGCGATCAATGCGCAGACGCTCAAACGGGTCGCGTTGTAGCGTGCACTTACGGCCCCTGCCTGCAGGCCCAGGAACCCGCCGAGCCAAGCGCTCGTCAGCGCTCGACTCGACGGGAACCCGTCGGATCTACAGCACGACCCGGACGATGTTACTGGCCGGGCCTTCGCCCGCGGCGTTCAGGCCGAGGACCTGGTACTCCAGCTCGACCCCGGTGTCCTGGGCGTCGAGCTTGGTCGTGGTGTCGACGGACGAGCCGACGTCGGTCCACGCACCGCCGTCGCGCTTCCGCCGCTGGATGCGGTAGGCCGAGACGGGCCCGCCGTCCGTGGGCGGGTTCCAGGTGAGCACCACCCAGCCGTCGCCTTCCTTGCGCACTTCGAGGCGGGTGGCCGGCCCCGGTTCGGGGTTACGAGCGCCCCGGCGGTGTCCGCCCCACCCCACCAACCTGAGCTTGCTGGTGTCCTTGTTGGCGACGCTCTCGGCATACTTGACGCCGGAGCGCAGCATGCCGGCCAAGTCGGTGAGCGCCTTCTTCTTGGCACGGGTACGCGCCTTGGCGCGTCCCTGGGCGGCGACGCTGGCTTCGCGTGCCGTGTTGTACGCCGCGAGGGCTTCGTCAATCGCCTGCGCGGTGGTGGGCGGTGCCGGGAACACGTCGGCGTTGGCCGCCAAGCCCCGGGACATGTCGTTTGCGAGCTGGACAACTTCCAGTTCGCGATGCGGAAACTGCATGGTAAGCTCCTTCGCGTTCGGGTTATGGTGAACTGCCTGTTTGAATCAGGTCAGCCACCATGACCGCTGCAGCGGGCGGAGGCCGAACGCTGACCCCTTGCTCATGCCGTCCCGGTGGGCACGCCGCGGCGCGTTCCAGTGGGGTTGGTCTTGCGCGCGCACCCGTTGGAGGCGGGCGTCGGCAAGGGCATGATGATTCGTGTGAAGCGGCTACGAACCGGAGCGAGGCCAGGTAGGGCCCTACATGTCCAATACGAGTCGTTACACGGGAAAGTTTCAAACTCACCAATCCCGCAGAATTTCGTGTGCGTCGTGACTGCCCTGCCGGTTGTCAGCGCCGAACGTCAATGCAAAGTGGATCCACTATGACCTGCATCGGATCGCTTGCGATCCATAATGGATTCACTTCAGGTCATACCAGATCGCGTTCAGGTGCTATTGGATGGCCTTCACATCGCCATGGATTGCGTTCAACCCGCGGCGCGGTCCGACGCATCGCAATGGATCGCGTTCAGATCGAAGTGGATCGCCTGGAGGTTGCAGTCGATCGACTTCACATGGAAGTGGATCGACTGCAACCTGCCCGACGCTCTGGCGGGTTGTATCAAATCCAATGCGGGTCGAACCAGATCGATTGCGGGTCGATGCAGATCGTATTCCGATTGAAGTGCATCGATTGCGGGTCGATCCAGATCGCTTGCGGGTTGAAGTGGATCGCCTGTCGGTCGAAGTGGATCGGTTGCGGGTCGTCTTCCGGGCGGAGCACGCGGGATCAACCCGCGGCTCGTCAGGTCTACCCGCGATGCGGGTGGCCGGGGGGTGGGGGGCAAGTATATTCCCGTACCATTCAATGCGGTATCGAGAGGGCCCCGATGGTCGTGAAGGCACCGGAACAGTTCGAACACGCGGGACAGCGGGAAGCCCGGCTGCCTAAGCACGACCCACGCACGGCGCAGGCCGGCGATGATGTCATCGTCGACTTGCGTGCCTGTAGCTGGGTTCGGCCCCCGGCAGCACTTTGGTGCCTGATCTTCGGTCGCCTGACGCTGGCCTCTGGTGTGCCGTTTACCCTGCTGGTACCCGACAACATCGGTGTCGCGACCTATCTACAGGCCATCGGGCTCTTTGACCTTCTGAAGGAGGCCGGCGCGAACGTTGACGACCGTGGCGTGGGCAAGGGCAGTCAGGGCCAGATCGGCGTTCCGCTCACCAAGATCGCCAGCGAGCGCGACGTGGAGGACGTCACCAACCTCGCCCTGGAGCAACTGGAGGCGCGACAGCTTGGGGCGCCGAACCGCCGCGGCACGGTCGCCGAGGCATTCGCCGAGCTCGGTATGAACGCGGTGCAACATTCAGAGTCTGCCGTTGGCGCGTTCGGGATGATTCAATATTATGACCTGGGCTCGGGACCACGGTTCGCCTGCGTCGTCGCGGACGGTGGAGTCGGAATCATGGCGTCGCTCGAGCGGAATCCCGCTCTCCAAGGGAAGGTCTTCTACGACTGGGATGCGATAGCAATGGCCATGCAAGAGCGAGTATCCGGCACGGCCGACCCCACGAGGGGTATTGGTCTCTATGCCATTGCTGAAGAGCTACGACGACCGAAGCACCACCTCCTGATCCATTCGGGAATCGGGTTGGTGTCTCAGAGCGAGGAACTCGAAGCCGACGCTCGACGGACGCCGCTGTTCCCAGGCACACTCGCGTACGCGACACTCCCGGCCTGACATGATTGAGCTCCGCTCTTTCGGCCAGCGTGCACTGGTGACCCGAGAGGCGGCCCGTCGGGCCGTATCGACGCTACTCGCGGACCAGGCGGTGCTGTCGTCCATCGACTTGGACTTCTCAGGTGTCGAGGCGGTGTCCCCCTCGTTCGTGGATGAGCTACTCTCGAAGCTCTTCCCCGCCGGCGAGCACCTTGAGCGTGTCGTGCGCTTTGTCAGTCCACCTCGTCGTCTACCGAACCAGATTCTGGCGATTGGGCGGGGGCGCAAGTTGCGCATAGTGGAAAGCCCCACGGGCGACTGGGTGGTGTCGCGAGTTGCGACCACCGACAAACCGCGCGTGTAACCGTATGGCCGGCTGACGTGAGGGAGCGCCAACGCGGGCACACGGGGTAAACCCGCGGCTCAGCTGCGCTACCCGCGATGCGGGTGTGGTCCGGGCGTGAACGCCCGGCTCGGCGCCGTCGGCGGAGGTTTTGAAGGACACCGCGATCCGGTCCTTCAGGACCAGCCGCGGCGTTCACGCCGCGCCGAGCCCGCCCTTCAGGGCGGGGCTCACTAGCCGAGTGTCCCACCCACCCGTATCTTGAATCCCGGACCCGACGGGCTGGAACAGGGGAGGCCGCGGCGGGGGCCGGACTTCGGTATTGCGAGGAACAATTGTCACAGGCATCATCAGCACCCGGATTCGCAAACCTCGGCGCCAGCGTTTGGTGGGCGGGCTTGGGCTTTGGCGGTTGCCGTTATATCTGGCGGCGGGTCGTGGAGCGGGCGGTTGGATATTGGCGAGATCGCGCGCCCCAGTGCTCATTGCGGATACAGAGCGCGGCACGTATTGCAGCAAGGCCAACCTGATATCCGGCAGCTGGCTGGCGTGGGTTGCGACCCACTACCTACTTGGGAAGAACGCAACTGAGGCTCGCGCGACCATGCCCTACCTCGATCCAGACCAGAAGGAACAGCTGCTGAAGCGGCTTCGGCCACGCCTTCGAGGCTGTCCATGCACGCCCTATGGAGCGCAACTCGAGGTCGGAGACTTAGCGGCTGCGGCGGTGATTGAACGGGGCGTTCCTGCAGGCGTTGCGACTGGCAATCAGTTTGTGCCGATGGTTCCGGTTGTTTGTAAAAACTGTGGGCTCATTCAATGGTACTCTACGAAGGGGCTCGTCGACCTCGATGGCTAAGGCAAAGCGGGTGATCCTGTTTGGCGCGGGGGCAAGCTTTGGCTCCCGAGCGGTGAACCCAAAGCCCCCACCTCTCTCGTGTGACCTCTTCGATGAACTAAGGGCCGCATATCCCGCTGCCTGGGGTCAGATCCCGACGGGGAAGCGTGCAAGCTTCGTCCCGAACTTTGAGCCAGGGATGAAGGAGGTCTTCGAGTCCGGATCTCATGATTCCACGGCCCTCCTGCGAGCGCTGGCGCACTACTTCACGCAGTTTCGCGCTAACCACGGGAACTCATACGCCCGTCTGCTCGAACACCTCGACAGCCACAGCGTTCTCCTCGGCACGCTGTTCTCATCCCTCAACTACGAATGCGTATTTGAAACTGCCGCGCGAAACTACGGGTTTCCCCTAGTCGCATACTTCGACAAGGACGCAACAACGAAGGACGCTATCGCGGTATGGAAGATCCACGGCTCTTGCAATTTCCTTCCAACTAGCATTTCTGGTAGCGCCGGCGCCATAAGCTTCGCTGCCAACGCAGTCTCTTGGGACGGTGATGCACGGCTAGTCGATCCTTCTGAAGCGCGGCGTTTCATCGAGGGAAGCGCTTTCTATCCAGCCATGGCGGTCTTCATGGAAGGCAAGCCAATTCAGTCGAACCCAACGCTCGTGCGCGAATTGCAGAAGCGCTGGGCCACGGCAGTCCGCGAAGCCGAGTGTGTTGGAATCGTCGGCGTCTCGCCAAACGTGGCCGACGAGCACCTTTGGCAGCCACTCGCCGAGACTGAGCGCGTCGTCGTCATTGGAGACAAGAAGGCCTACGCCAAATGGGCAACAGATCACCGGGGGCCACGAAAGACTGACATCGTTGGAAGTACGTTCGACGATGCCCTGCCCACATTCGCGAAGGCGCTTGCCTCGTGACCCGTCTTCCTAACGAGCAATTGCCGCCGTCGGCGCCTCTGTCGGAAGCGGCTGGCTCGCTGCGCTCGCCGGCCGCATTGTTCATGGTCGCGTCGCAGCAGAACTGCGGGCGTCATACCGCCTTCCAAGGGAGCGGTGACGGACCGCTGGCATCTCAACATTGTTGTTCCCATGTCTCCGACTGACCTGCCAGATCCACTGAAGGGCGTTCGAGAGGCCGAGGATCATTGGGTTCAGTACCTCGGGCGAGCCTTCAGCGATGGCGCACTTGGCGTGCGGGGCGCCGCGCTCTACTCGGCCCTTTCCTCTGGAGTCGACATGCTCGCGGGGGTGGCAGCCTGCCGATTCGGATGTCGCCGTTCCGACCATCATATGGAGAACGTGACCAGGCGCCTCGTCAATGCCGTACTCGCATCTTTGCGCCTGGGCCGAGCCGGCTATATCGATGAAGCGGCAGGCTTGGTCCGGGTTGTTGCCGAGCTGAGCAACCTGTGCCAGCTATTCCTTCGAGATCCGACCATGCTGGAGATCTGGCTCAGCCTGTCTGATAAGGACCGCTGGAGTCGATTCAAACCCGTTGCGGTCAGGAAGCATCTTGAGGCCAGCGGGGAGGACCCGGTCTATACTGCGGCTAACTACCGGGCATTATGTGACGTCGGTGTCCACGTCACGCCAGGCTCGGCCGTTGCATCGCATGACCTTGAGGCTGATCGGCTGATCGTAGGTCCCTCTCCGCCGATCCCCGGCGTACTCTTCGTGTGGACCGAATTGGCGTTCGCGATCTCGCGGCTCCTGCCAATGTACGCTGACGCTGGCTTCGTACCCGACGCGCATGCCGATCATTGCGTCAATCTGTGTGCTGCGCTATCGAGGGCGATCGGCGGTGGCGAAATGCGAGTCACGCAGTACAACGCGAGCCTTGAGTGGTTCCGGAATCAAGTGCGAGATGCGGATCTTCGGTGACGAGTCCAGTCGGCAGACGCATCGGGCCGGGCGGGCGCCAACATCCCAGAGCTATATTCGCCCCATGACCCTGATCCGCTCCAAGCAACGCATCGCTGACCACGGGGAGGTCTTCACCCCCGCGTGGCTGGTCGAGGCCATGCTGGATCTGGTCAAGGCCGAGTCGGAACGCATTGATGCGCGCTTCCTGGAGCCCG
>JBBDNM010000094.1:0-35410 GCA_040877595.1 Gemmatimonadales bacterium
CCGCGACCTCCCGCCGGGTCCTGCTGGCGGAGGACAACGCCGTGAACCAGGAGGTTGCGCGCCAGATGCTGGAACGACGCGGGCACACGGTGGTGGTCGTACCGAACGGCCGGTTGGCACTCGACCACGTACGTCATGGCCAGCGGTTCGATGTGGTGCTCATGGACATCGAGATGCCGGAAATGGACGGACTCGCGGCGACGGCCGCGATCCGCGGCTTGGGTGGTCGTGGGCAGTTACCGATCTATGCCGTGTCCGCCAACGCGTCGAGCGCTGAACGTGACCGTTGTATCGGTGCCGGCATGGACGGGTACCTCACCAAGCCGCTCTACGCGGCAGACGTGTTTCGTCTCGTGGAGGAGGGTGCCAACCACGGCGATGACGAAGACGGTAGCATTCGGTCATGACCTACCTGGAGCTCCGTTGATGGATCTCGCCGACCGTCGCCGCGACTACGACAGCAGCGCCCTGGATGAACGCGATGTGTCGCCGGACCCCTTGGTCCAGTTTGCGCAGTGGTACAGCGCCGCCGAAGCCGCCGGGATTCCCGATGCCAACGCGGCGGCGCTGGCGACCGCACACGACGGGCGGCCGGCGGTACGGATCATTCTCCTCAAGGGCGTGGTGGAGGGCGCATTCCAGTTCTTCACGAACTGGGAGAGCCGCAAGGCCCACGAGCTGGATGGCAATCCGCAGGCGAGTCTCTTGTTCTTCTGGCAACCGCTCGAGCGCCAGGTGCGGATCGAAGGAACGGCGGTGCGGGTGACCACCGAAGTAGCCGATGCGTACTTCGCCACGCGTCCGCGCGAGAGTCAGCTCGGTGCGTGGGCGTCGCCGCAAAGCGCGACCCTGCCCGATCGGGACACGCTGATTCGCGCGTACAAGGATGCCGAGCGGCGTTTCGGCGATGCGCCGATTCCACGGCCGGTGCATTGGGGTGGGTACGCGCTGACGCCGAGCGTCATCGAGTTCTGGCAGGGACGCGCCGGCCGCCTGCACGATCGGTTGGTGTACCGTCGCGAGAAGGCGGGCTGGTCGCTTACGCGGCTGGCGCCTTGACGAACAGCGCCCGGGCCTT
This sequence comes from Gemmatimonadales bacterium, assembly GCA_040877595.1. Classification (GTDB taxonomy): domain Bacteria; phylum Gemmatimonadota; class Gemmatimonadetes; order Gemmatimonadales; family GWC2-71-9; genus JBBDNM01. The sequence goes on from JBBDNM010000094.1 coordinate 1,079, forward strand.
GTCCAGCGATTCATCATCACCCACCAGCACCACCGAGTCGCCTGGCGCAAAACGGAAGTCCGGTTCCGGCGTATAGTGCGCCTCGCCGGCGCGCACCACCGTAATCACGGTGGCGCCCGTCTCGCGGCGAATGTTCAAGGTGGTGGGATGCTCGCCCACCGCGCGACACCCCGCTTCGACCTCGACAATCGCGATCGCATGATGCACGCCCAGATGCGCGAGCGTGTCGAGCTGAAGCGCCCCGACCTCGTCAGCCGGGAGCATCCCATACAACTCGGCACGCGCGGCCTGCACTTCGCGTTCAATCGTGTTGGACGGGATGTTGTAGTGCCGCAGCACTCGGCTGAATATCGCGAGCGACGTCTCGAACTCTTCAGGTACCACTTCATCGGCGCCCGCAGCCATCAAATCGGCCATGGAGCGTACGTAGCGGGTGCGCACGACGATGTGCAGGGTCGGGTTGAGGCGCCGGGCGATGGTGACGCCGCGGGCTTCGTCGGCCGGCGACGAAATGGCAAAGACCAGGCACCGGGCGCGTTCGATCCCGGCCTGGCGCAACACCTCGATGCGGGTCGCATCGCCAAACATGATGGGTTGCAGATCAAGGCGAGCCAGTTCGACCGCATTCCCATTCTGTTCGATCACGACGTACGGGATCCCGGCCGCATCAAGCACGCGCGCCAGGCTCCGGCCGTTCAGGCCGTACCCCACCACGATGACGTGTCCCGACTCATGAATGACCGTAGCGGCTTCATCCACGTCCTCGGCGGTCTCGTGGCGACCGAGCAGGCCCGCAAGACCGTTGCCGATGTCCGTACCCCAGGCGGTGAGCACCGGGGATGTCACGATCGTGACCATCGAGGTCGCCAGAAACAGCTGATACGCATCGGCGCCCAGCAAACCAGCGGCCCGTGCCATGGACGCGAGGATGAACGAGAACTCGCCGATGGGCGTGAGCGCGAGTCCCGCCGCCACGCCGATGCCTACAGGATGGCGCAGGGACACGACGGCGAGGGTGCCTGTCAGTCCCTTGAGAAGCACCACACCGAGCCCCAGTCCGAACACCCACACCGGATGGGCGAGCACAAATCGGATATCCAACAGCATGCCCACGGCGACGAAGAAGAGGCCGCCGAACGCGTCGCGAAACGGTACGACGTCCGACAGCGCCTGCGCGCCATAGTCCGATTCTGAAATCACGAGTCCGGCCAGGAACGCGCCGGTGGCCAGGGAGAGGCCGAACAGCTGGGTGACGTAGGCCGCGCCGACCCCCAGGAACATGATGCTCAGTGTGAACAGTTCTCGGCTTTGCAGGCGGGCCAGTTGCGCGAGCAGGCGGGGTATGACCAGTCGCCCACCGAACACGAGCACGGCGATCACGACGATGCTGACCGTGATGTCCACCAGGGAAGCGCCCAGCGACGCGGACTCGCCCCCAAGCACCTCGACCATCAGCACCAGCGGGATCACCCACAGGTCCTGAAACAGCGATACGGGGATCGCAATGCGTGCGGCGGGACCGTCGAGTCCCCCCAGGTCGGCGAATACCTTGAGCATGACGGCGCTCGACGTCAACGCAATCATGCCGCCCCAGACCAGGCCCGAGCCAAGCGTCTGCCCGAGGAGGATTGCCCCAATCGCGACACTGCCGATGGTGGCCACCATCTGGAGCGTGCTTCCCTGCACAATGGCGCGACCCATCCGGATCATCTGGGCCAGGGACATCTCCAGCCCGATCGCGAACACGAGCAGCACCACGCCAATTTCCGCGAGGGTGGACACGGAGTCGGGGTCGCGCACCAGGGCCAGGGCGTTGGGACCGATCACCATGCCCGTCACCAGGAAGCCGATCAGCCCCGGGATGCGGAGCCGCTGGGCCAGCGCGACCGTCGGGATGGCCACCGCCACCAGCAAAACGAGGTCGCGCAGGATCGGGAGGGTCGGCATGCGCCAATGGTAGCCGTCTGTTGCCCGACAGACTAGTATCGCAGGAGCATTCTCTCGGAGCATTCCATGCGTCTGGTCTCGTTGGTCCTGTTGGCGTTGCTGGTCTCCCCGCTGGCGGCCCAGGACGCCTGGCTGACCCCACCCGAAGTCGTCCAGCAGATTCTCGATGCCGACCGACTGCCTGGGCTCGATGTCGCTCCCGGTGGACGGCGCATGATGCTGGTGGACCGCCCCGCCATGGCCACGATGGCTGAGCTGGCGCAGCCGATGCTGCGGCTGGCGGGCCTCCGGATCAATCCTGCCACCAACGGCCCCTTCGCGGTCCGCGAAGCCACGGCACTGACCATCGCCGGTCGTGACGGTCGCCGCGTAGCGGTGGCGTTGCCCGAGGGCGCGCGGGTGACCCCGCTGGGTTGGTCGCCGGACGGGGCGCAGTACGCGTTCGCCAACGCCGGCGCGTCCGGCCTGACCCTGTGGGTCACCACGCCCGCCGGCGAAGCCCGGCAGGTGATGGCCGCGGCCTTGAACGGTGTGCTCGGAAGTGCCTGCACATGGTCGAGCGCCACGCACATGCTGTGTCGCGTAGTGCCCGCCGATCGCGGCGCCCTGCCCACGGCGGAGGTCGTTCCCGCCGGGCCGATTGTGCAGCGAGCGGCTGGTCAGGATGCGCCAGTCCGCACGTATCAGGACCTGTTGTCCTCGCCGCATGACGAAGCGTTGTTCGCGTATTACGCCACGAGCCAGATCGTGTGGGTCGAGGTGGCGACCGGGGCAGTGACCCCGATGGGCGCGCCCGGCATCTACAGTGACGTGGACCCTTCGCCCAACGCCTCGCTCGTGTTGATCGAGAACGTGAAGCGACCGTTCTCCTATCTGGTGCCGGTCAGCGCGTTCCCGCGCACGATTGAGATCTGGACCGCCGGCGGGCAGCGCGCCCTGACCCTGGCTGACGTGCCGCTGGCCGACGAGATCCCGATCGGCGGCGTGCGCAACGGACCGCGTTCCGCACACTGGCGCCCGGACGCGGGGGCCACGCTGGTCTGGGTCGAGGCCCTGGACGGCGGCGATCCGCGACGCGATGTCGAGTACCGCGACCGCGTGCTGTCCACCGCCGCGCCGTTCACCTCCCAAGTCGAAGTGGGACGCACCGGTTACCGCTACGCCGGCATCCGGTGGGGGCACGATGGTCTGGCGTTGATGTCCGAAACCGACCGCAGCACACGGCTCATGCGCACGTGGGCCTTCTGGCCCGATGATCTGCCCCGCGGCCGGCGCGTGCTGTTCAACTACACCACGGAAGACCGCTACGCGAATCCCGGCACGCCCATGATGACCACGAACGCCGCCGGGCGGTCCGTCTTGCTGCGGTCCACCGATGGCGACTGGATATACGTGACCGGCGCCGGGGCGTCACCGATCGGCGACCGCCCGTTCCTGGGTCGGGTGCGCCTGAGCGACAGTCGCGCCGAGCGAATCTTTCAGTCGGCGACCGACGCGTACGAGACCGTGGTGGACATTTTGTCGCTTGACACGCTGCGTATCCTGACGCGACGCGAGACGGCGGCCGAGCCACCGAACTATTTCATCGAGACGCCGCGCATCCGCAACATGCCGCGTTACGCACTCACGAGCGTGGCGAATCCGTCGCCGGCTCTGGCGCAGGTGCGCCGTGAGTTGATCACGTATCAACGCGCGGACGGCGTCGGCCTGTCAGGCACCCTGTACTATCCCACGGACTATCAGGATGGACAGCAGGTTCCCGTCGTCTTCTGGATCTATCCGGCCGAGTTTGCTACCGTCGAGGCGGCGAGCCAGGTGCGCGGCAGCCCCAACCGCTTCGTCCTGCCGAGTGGAGCATCGCACCTGTTCCTGCTGACCCAGGGGTACGCGGTGCTGGATAATCCGACGCTGCCGGTGGTGGGCGGCGACGAAGCGAACGACACCTACGTCCAGCAGACGGTAGACGGTGCGCGCGCGGCGATCGACTATCTCACGTCGCGCGGCATCGCCAATGGACGCTTCGGGGTGGGCGGACACAGCTATGGCGCCTTTGCCACGGCCAACCTGCTGGCCCACTCGGACCTGTTCCATGCGGGGGTCGCGCGGAGCGGCGCGTACAACCGCACGCTCACGCCGTTCGGATTCCAGAACGAACGCCGCACGTTCTGGGAAGCGCGCGAGGTGTACCTGGAGATGATGCCGTTCACCTACGCGCACCAGATCAATGAACCGATCCTGCTGATTCACGGCATGGCCGACAATAACTCGGGCACGTTCCCGGTCCAGTCCGAACGGATGTATCACGCGCTCAAGGGCCACGGGGCGACGGTCGAGTATGTGCAGTTGCCGTTCGAGGCCCACGGCTACGCCGCGCGGGAGAGCATCATGGATACGCTGGCGCGGATGATTTCGTGGTTCGACAGATTCGTGAAAGGCGAGGCGAGTCGGACCTGAGGGATCGCGAACGTGCAACGTGCATCGTACAACGTGCAACGGGATCACGTACTCAGCTGGCGATGACGCCCCCGCCGAGCAACTGGGTGCCGGCATACAGGGCGCCCGACTGGCCGGGCGTAATGGCGCGGACCGGTTCCGCGAGGTCGAGCGTGAGATGCGTACCGTCCACGCTTGCAATCCGGGCGGGCACGGCCGCCGAACGATAGCGGATCTGGACCGCACACTCGTCACCGGGGGCGAGCGCGTCCACGAGCCAGTTCACTTCGTCGAGTTCCACGCGGTGGCCGAACAGGTCGGCGGCGGTTCCCACCACCACACGCCGATGTTCGGCTTCAATGGCCACGACATACATCGGCTCCGCAAATCCACCCGGCAGGCCGCGACGCTGGCCGATCGTATAGCGCGCGAAGCCCGCGTGCTCACCGATCATGTCGCCACCCACCGTGACCAGCGGGCCCGGGGTGAGGGCGGGTGCGTCGGCCGGCAGATGCTGCTCGAGCACGGTCACGTAATCGTCGTTAGGCACAAAACAGATCTCGACCGATTCCGGCTTGTCGGCTGTCTCAATGCCCAGCGCGCGCGCGCGCCCCCGCGTCTCCGTCTTGGTCAATGCGCCGACGGGCGTGAGCATCCGGGTCACCACCGAGCGGTCAATGCCCCAGAGGAAATACGTCTGGTCCTTGTTGAGATCGGCCCCCCGGTGCAGTTGGCCGTCGTGGGCCTGGGCGTAGTGGCCCGTCGCGATGCAGTCACAGTCGAGCGCGTCGGCGTGGGCCAGCAGGTCGCGGAACTTGGTGAACGAGTTGCAGCGCACGCAGGGAATGGGGGTCCGTCCCGCCGCGTACTCGCTGACGAAGTTGTCAATGACGTGTCGGCTGAAACGGTCTTCCAGGTTCAACGTGTAGTGCGGAATCCCCAATCGGTGGGCCACGGCCTGGGCGTCCTGAATCGAGTCGAGCGAGCAGCAGGGTCGGTCGGGCACGGTGTCGCCGTAGCAGAACAGCTTCATCGTGGCGCCGATCACTTCGTGCCCCTGTTCGACCAACAGGGCCGCGGCGAGCGAGCTGTCCACGCCGCCTGACATGGCCACCAGGACTTTCATGGGGCCCCCCGTGCACCGTGCACCGTGCACCGTGCACCGGTCATCGCAGCAGGGTCGCCAGGCTCCGCACCTTGGCCACGATGGTGGGCAGCTTGGCGAGGACGAAGTCCAGGTCGTCCCGGGTCGTCGTGTGGTCGAACGAGAAGCGAAGGGAGCCCGTCGCGCGCTCGATGGGCGTGCCGAGCGCCTCCAGCACGTGAGAGATGGTCGTCGTCCCCGTACTGCACGCGGAACCCGCCGAACACGCGATCCCCGCGAGGTCGAGGTGCATCAGCAGCGCTTCGGCGTCGGCGCCATCGAACCCGACGTTGCTGATGTGCGGCGCGCGGGTGCCCCGGGGTGGGTTGACGCCGCTGTCGGGAATGGCGCGTACCGCGACCTCGAACGCATCGCGCAGGGCCTGCGTGTGGCGCGCGGTGTCCGGCTGTTCCGCGGCCGCCAGCTCCGCCGCAATGCCGAGGCCCACGATGCCCGGCACGTTCTCGGTGCCGGGTCGCAGTCCGCCCTGCTGACCCCCGCCATGTACCAACGGGTGGAGGCGCGCGGGATCCGGGGCGATGAGCGCGCCGCTTCCCTTGGGGCCGTGGATCTTGTGGGCGGAGATGGTGCAGAGGGCTCCAGGCAGCGTCCGGAGATCCACCGGGATCTTGCCGAAGGCCTGCACCGCGTCCGCGTGGAACAGCGTGCCCGCCGCGGTACATCGCGCATGGATCGCCGCCACATCCTGAACCACGCCGGTTTCATTGTTCACCCACATCACGCTCACCACGGCCACGCCCTTGGCGAGCGCCGCGTCGAGGGCCGCGAGATCCAGCGCGCCCTCTGCGTCCACCGGCAGGATGACCGCTTCGCCGCCGAGATCCTCGACCGCATGCGCGGCGCCGAGGATAGCCTTGTGCTCGATGGCAGAGACCGCGACCCGGAAGGGGCCGCCCGCTGCCTTGCTGGCGAGCGCTGCGCCGATCACGGCCAGGTTGTCGGCTTCGGTGCCGCCGGCCGTGAAGAACACGTGCTTGGGGTCGGCGCCGACGCTGCGGGCCACGCGCCTGCGGGCCGCTTCGGTGGCGGCGCGGACACTGCGGCCCTGCTTGTGCGGGGAACTGGGATTGCCGAACGCCTCGCTTGTGAGGTAAGGCAGCATGGCCTGCCGCACCTCGTCACGGACGGGGGTGGTGGCGGCGTTGTCCAGGTACACCGAGCGGGGTGCCATAAGAGAGGAAAGCTATACATCACGTGCGTCCCGCGTAGCGGGATCGATGAGTTCGCTCGCGGGGGTCGGCCGTAATGGCCTTGTTTGACCTTGTTGTAAAGGCTATTATGGCCATATGACGAAAGCGTCAATTTCCAAGGCCAAAGACCAGCTGAGCGCCCTGATCAAGCGGGTCCAATCCGGTGACCCAGTCGTCATCACGGACCGCGGCATTCCGGTCGCTGAACTGGTGCCGGTCCGTCTCGGCGCCGGCCTGCCACCGCGCGTCGTGGCCCTGGCGCAGGAAGGAATCGTGCGCTTGCCCGATGCGGCCCCCGATGCCTCCTGGCTCGACCGGCCGCGCCCGCATCCGACGGCCGGGCCGAGCCCGGTGGAAATGCTCCTGGAAGATCGGCGACTCGGCCGGTGAAGTTCTGGGATACTTCGGCGCTGCTGCCGCTGCTGGTCGAGGAACCGCACTCGGGGGCGATGCAGGCGTTGATGCGTGACGATCCGGCGGTGGCGGTCTGGTGGCTTACTCCTGTCGAAGCGTGGGCCGCGCTCGCGCGCCTCGAGCGCGAGCACCGGCTCCGGGAAACGGACGTCACCGTGGCCGGAGCCCTCCTCGACGAGGCTCGCCGACAGTGGACCGAAATCCCGCCGCTGGATCGAGTGAGAGATCAGGCGGTCCGCCTCGTCCGCCTGCACCCCCTCCGCTCGGCCGACGCGCTCCAACTGGCCGCCGCAGTGGTTCTCGCGGACTTCGACCCCCGCACCTTGCCGTTCGTGACGCTGGATGCGCAGCTGGCCTCCGCGGCGCGCCGGGAAGGATTCGAGGTGATCACGGCGTAACGGCATGACGCGTAAGTCGTTTCCGGGATTACTCGCGCAGGAGCGCATGGAGCCGCATCTTTGCGCTCGGCAAAGGAGGCCAGCATGGAACGTCGGCGGTTCATCGTAGGAGCAGGGGCGGTTCTGGCCGCGCCCTTGGTGCGCATGGCGCCACCACCTAACCCTCTGCGGGTGAATGCCGCGCGGCTCAACGGCTGGCTCGATCGGTTCGATCGCATCGGGCGCACGCCCGGGGGGATCAATCGGGTGGGTTACTCCGAGCTGGACCTTTCCGGCCGCGAATTCGCGCTCGGCCTGTTCCGGGACGCCGGCCTCCCGCCCCACATCGATCCTGCCGGCAACATCAGCGGCCGGATGAACGGAACCGACCCGTCGCTCGCCCCCATCGTCATTGGCTCCCACATCGATTCGGTCACGGACGGCGGCAACTTCGACGGGCCCGTGGGGTCGTTTGCGGCCATCGAGGTCATTCGCACGCTGCAGGAGCAGGGTCGGCGTCTGCGTCACCCGGTCGAAGCGGTCATCTGGGCCAACGAGGAAGGCGGGTTGATCGGGAGCCGGCTCGCGGTGGGCAACACGACGGATCTCGACCTGGTGTCGCGATCCGGGTTTACCACACGGGACGGCATCGTACGGATCGGTGGCCGGCCCGACCGGCTGGAGGACGGGGTCCGCTCGCGCGGATCGGCGGCCTGTTACATCGAACTGCACATCGAGCAGGGCGGGCGGCTCGAGCAGGAGCGCCGGCAGATCGGGGTGGTGCAGGGGATCGTCGGGCTCCGCTGGATCGATATCACGGTGCGCGGCATGGCCAACCATGCCGGCACCACGCCGATGGATCAGCGGCAGGACGCGATGGTGGCCGCAGCGCGGTTCATCACGGCAGTGAACGAGATCGTGCGCGCTGAACCGGGGCGGCAGGTGGCGACCGTGGGTCGCCTGGTGCCGGTGCCGAACACGCGCAACGTGATTCCGGGTGAGGTGAACCTGAGCGTGGACTTGCGCGACATCAGTGAGGCGACGCTTGACCGGTTCACGGCCCGGTTCGAGGGTGTGGCGCGGGAGATCGGTGATGCCACGGGGACGACGTTTGCACTGCGGACGGCGAACGCGAGCGCACCCGCCCTGGCGGACGGGGGGATCATGAGCCTGATTGACGCGAGCGCGGCCGCCCTGGGCCTGTCGCGTCAGGCGATGCCGAGTGGGGCGGGCCATGACGCGCAGCAGCTGGCCCGGATCGCGCCGATGGGCATGATCTTCGTTCCGAGCGTGGGCGGGATCAGTCATGCGCCGCAAGAGTTCACGCATGCGGAGGATGTGGCGCATGGAGCCGACGTGTTGCTGAACGCTGTGCTGGCGGCGGATCAATGAGCGCGATCGTCGATACGTCGATCGCGGTGTGGCAGGGGCAGATGGCCAGGATCAAGGCTCTCACGCCTGCCGAGCGCCTCGCCCGTGCGCTGGCGCTGTCGGAGCTGGGCCGCCGGTTGGCGTGGGCAGGTGCCGTGCAGGTTGCCGAGGCGCAGGGACCAGCGGCAGTCCGTCATCGGTTCCTTGTCCAGGTCTACGGTGCCACCACGGCCGACTGGGTGGCGCGGTGCATCGCCCGCGAAGGTGAATCATGACCGGCATCGGGGACCTGGCCGAGGTGCGCGAAGGCCGCGCCTTCAACCTCATTCACCGCAACTCCTACCTGCAGGTGGACCTTTTTCCGATCGTCTCCCCCGCTATCCGGGTGGCCACGCGCGAGGACATCCTGCTGGCCAAGCTCTGGTGGTACCGGCTTGGGGACGAGTCGTCGGAGCGGCATCGAGGCGATATTGTGGGCATCATTGCCCTGAATCGAGAGCTGCTCGATCGCGCCTACCTGGCGCGGTGGGCGGCCGACCTCGGTGTTGGCGACCTGCTCGCGCGGTTCCTGGAGGGTGCAGAGCGATGACGGAGATCACCGGACGCCTGAAGACCGCGATCGCCGACCGCTACGTGATCGAGCGCGAGCTCGGCGCCGGTGGCATGGCGACCGTGTATCTCGCCCACGACGTCAAGCACGACCGCCAGGTCGCCCTGAAGGTGCTGCGGCCGGAGCTGGCCGCGGTGATCGGGGCCGAGCGGTTCCTGCAGGAAATCAAGGTCACCGCGAATCTCCAGCACAGCCACATCCTGCCGCTGTACGACTCGGGAGCGGCCGACAACTTCCTGTTCTATGTGATGCCGTATGTCGAAGGCGAAACGCTCCGCACCAAGCTGGACCGCGAGAAACAGTTGGCAGTGGACGATACCGTGGCCCTGGCGCGCGCGATCGCGGGCGCGCTCGAGTACGCGCACAAGCAGGGAGTCGTGCACCGGGACATCAAGCCCGAGAACATCCTGCTGCGGGAGAACGACCCCCTGATTGCCGACTTCGGTATCGCGCTGGCGGTCTCGCACGCCGGCGGCAACCGGTTGACGGAGACGGGGCTCAGTGTCGGCACCCCGCACTACATGAGTCCCGAGCAGGCCATGGGCGACCGGGAACTCGATGCCCGCAGTGACATCTACTCGCTGGGCGCCGTGCTGTACGAGATGCTGACCGGCGAACCGCCCTATACGGGGTCCACGGCCCAGGCCATCGTGGCGCGGGTGATCACGGAGGAGCCACGCGCAATCACGCTGCAGCGGCGCACGGTGCCGTCGCACGTGGCCGACGCGGTGCACAAAGCGCTCAACAAGTTGCCGGCCGATCGGTTCAGCAGTGCCGCCAGTTTCGCCGAGGCGCTCGTGACCCCGGGCTACGTCACGCCGACGCACGTGCGGACGGGAACCCACGCAGCGGCAGCCGTCCGTCCGCCGCGCTGGCGACGGGCCCTGTGGCCCATGGTCGCCGGTGGGCTCGGGCTGCTGGCACTCTGGGGCTGGCTGCGTTCCGAGCCACCGCCGCCGGTGGCACGTTTCGACATCGCGGTCACGGGAAGCCCCGATCTCCGCACCGGCGCGAACGGGGCCACGATCGCACTGTCGCCGGACGGACAGGCCTTTGCCTATGTGGGTGACGACCAGCGGCTGTACGTCCGTGACCTGACCCACCTCGAGAGCAGGGCGCTTCCGGGCTCGGCGGATGCTACGCCGTTCTTCTCTCCCGACGGAGCGTGGATCGGGTTCTTCGGCCAGGGCGCGCTGCGAAAGGTCGCCCGCGCCGGTGGGCCTCCGCTCGAGATAGCCGCGGCGAGCGCGCTGCGTGGGGCCACATGGGGAAGGGACGGAACCATCGTCTTCGCGCCGACGGTGAACTCTCCATTGCTGCGGGTCGCAGACGGCGGCGGGCCGGTGGATACACTGACGCGGCTCGACACCGAGCGCGGGGTCAGCAGCCACCGGTGGCCGCACTACCTGCCGGGCCAGCGTGGCGTACTGTTCCAGGCGTGCCGGGGCTCGCTCGACACCTGCGAGATTGCCGTGCTCGATCTGCGGCGTGACACCGTGCGCTATCTCCTGCCCGGTCTCACGCCCCGGTACGTCCCCACGGGTCACCTGGTATACGTCGGCACGAACGGCGCCTTGCTGGCGGTGCCTTTTGACGTGGGCGCGTTGGAAGTGACCGGCAGCCCGGTGTCCCTGGCGGAGGGCATTCTGGTCAAGGGGTCGTGGAACGGCGACTACGCCGTCTCCGAAAGCGGCAACCTCGTTTACGTGACAGGCGAGGTCGCCCGGGTGGGCCTGAGTCTCGCGGACAGCACCGGCGTCGCGCAGATTCTCATTCCAGATCTCCCGAACGGGCATGCGCCGCGATTCTCGCCGGATGGGCGGCGCATTGCGCTCCGGGCGTCACAGGAAGGAACCAACGAGATCTGGACCTACGACCTGGCGCAGGGCACGCTCTCCCGTCTGACGTTCGAGGGCGGAGCGGACTACCCCGTCTGGTCGCCCTCGGGTGATACCATCTACTACACGGCGGACCGCGGCGGTACGGGTCGTGACCTCTGGGCGCGCGCCGCCGACGGCAGTGGGGCGCCCGTGCGCCTGCTGGAGCGGGACAGCGACCAGTGGGAGATCGTGTGGACGCGAAGCGGCGATCACGCCCTGATCCGCGAGTCCGGCGCGCAGGCCGGGCCTGACCTGCTGGTGCTGGCGCGAGGGACGGAGGGCGAACCGCGTCCGTGGGTGGTCAGTTCCTTCAGCGAGCGGTCACCGACGCTCGCGCCGGACGGGCGCTGGGCGGCGTACGTGTCGGACGAGTCTGGTCAGGACGAGGTCTACGTGCGCGCATTCCCGGAGGCGGCGGGGAGATGGCAGGTCTCCACGGGTGGCGGCACCGAGCCGCACTGGGCGATGGACGGGCGCACCATCTACTACCGCCATTCCGATACTTTGTACGCCGTGGCGGTCACGAGTCGCCCGTCCTTCGTTGTCGGACGCCGCCGGCAGGTCCTGACTGGCAACTCTCAGACCAGCGGGTTCCACACGAACTACGACCGCGACGCCAGCGGGCGGTTCGTGATGTTGAGCCAGTCGGTGTCTGCCTCGACCTCGGTAGTGGTCGTGCTGAACTGGTTCGAAGAGCTGCGCGCACGGGCCGGCCGATGACCGACATCACCGAACGCCTGAAGGTCGCCATCGCCGACCGCTACGTCATCGAGCGGGAGCTCGGCGCGGGCGGGATGGCCACGGTGTACCTCGCCCAGGATCTCAAGCATGACCGCAAGGTGGCCTTGAAGGTGCTGCGGCCCGAACTGGCCGCCGTGCTCGGCGGCGAGCGGTTCGTGCAGGAGATCAAGACCACCGCCGGGCTCCAACATCCCCACATCCTGCCGCTGTTCGATTCGGGCACCGCCGATGGCTTCCTGTTCTACGTCATGCCGTACATCGAGGGCGAGACGCTGCGCGACCGGCTGAACCGCGAGACACAGCTCAGCATCGAAGATGCTGTCCGGATCACGACGAATGTCGCGGACGCCCTCGACTACGCGCACCGCCACGGCGTGATCCACCGGGACATCAAGCCCGAGAACATCCTGCTGCACGACGGCCGGCCGATGGTGGCGGACTTTGGCATCGCCCTCGCCGTGAGCGCGGCCGCCGGCGGCCGGATGACCGAGACCGGCATGTCGCTCGGGACGCCGCACTACATGAGTCCCGAGCAGGCGACCGCCGAGAAGGAGATCACCGGGCGCTCGGATGTGTACTCGCTCGGCAGCGTGCTGTACGAGATGCTGACGGGCGAGCCGCCCCACATGGGCAACTCGGCGCAGGCGATCATCATGAAGATCGTCACCGAAGACGCCCAGCCCGTTACGCGGTTGCGGAAATCGGTGCCGCCGAACGTGACGGCCGCCGTGGCGACAGCGCTCGAGAAGCTGCCGGCCGATCGATTCAGCTCGGCGGCGAGCTTCGCTGAGGCGTTGGTCACGCCGGGCTACACGACGCCGAGTCACACGCGCGCCGGCGCCGCGGCGATGCCGCGGAAGGCGGATCGTCGGTTGCTGGCCGCAACGGCGGGGCTCACCCTCATGACGGCGCTGGCGGCCTGGGGGCTGCTCCGGTCGCCGGCACCTGCACCGGTGTTGCGCTACGGCCTGGCAATTCCCGCCGCCTCGCAGCCCGACGTCGGGTCGCTCGTGGCCGTCGCACCGGATGGGTCGGCGCTGGCGTACACCGGCCCTTCCGGGACGCCATTTGTGCCGCAAGTATGGCTCAAGCCGCGCGCCAGCGACCGGCCGGTCCCGCTACCGGGGACGCTTGGGGCGGTGACGGTCACGTTTTCCCCGGATGGTCATTGGCTCGCGTTTGTCATCGCCGGTCCGACGGGCGGGACCCTCAAGAAGGTCCAGGTCGGCGGTGGCGCCGCCATCGTCCTCGCCGACTCGGTGGCCCCCGCGAGCGCCCCCGGATGGCTGGATGACGGCACGATCATCTATGCCCAGCGCGGCGGGCGCGGCCTTCGACGCGTCGCCGACGGCGGCGGTCCCTCCCACGAGATATGGCCCGCGGATTCCGGCCTGGTACGCGAGGTGGCCCCCCTGCCGGGATCGGCGGGCGTGTTGATCTCGCGCTGTCCGACGAATAGCAGCGTATGTGCCAGTCGGGATATCTGGGTCCTGGATCTGCGCTCTGGAACCGCCCGCCTGGTGGTGGCCGGCGGTCTCGCAGCGCGGTACCTGCCGACGGGCCACATCCTGTACGTGCGTCCGGACGGGGCGGGGCTGGTCATCCCCTTCGATCTTCGGGGTCTCGCGCCGCGCGGCTCGCCGATCGCCGTGCTCGACAGCGTTGCGGTGAATGCGAACAATCTGGCACAACTCGACGTCTCCCTGACCGGGACGCTCGTGGTCCTCCGGGGCGCACTCAACCGGAGCGACCGCCACTTGCTGTGGTTCGTGGACCGCACCGGCCGGGACACCCCGGTGGACATGGGCGGTCCGCTCCAGCTGACCCCCCTGGGCAACGCGGGCTGGGCCCTTTCGCCCGACGGCGGGCGCCTGGCCATCAGCCTTGCCGATGAGGCGACCAGTGCCGTCTGGGTCAAGCAGTTGCCAGCCGGGCCCCTCTCACGGGTGACATTCGACAGCGGGGCGGCGGGGTTCACATCCCTGCGCCCGCGGTGGGTGCCGGGGGGCCGGGCGCTGACGTACGTCACCAGTACCGCTGAGGGTGTCGAGTTACGCCGCATTCCCGCCGATGGCACCGGGAGTTCCGAAGTGCTGGTGCGCAACGTCCGCGGAGTGTTCGAAGGCGTCGTGAGTCCCGACGGGCAGTGGATCGTGGTGCGCGAGAGCGCCGGAGTCGGACGCACGGGACGCGATATCGTGGGATATCGCGTGGGCGATACCACGGCGGTTCCGCTCATGGCGAACCCGGCCTATGAGGAATCCGCCTTCGCCATCTCGCCCGACGGTCGCTGGATTGCGTACGAGTCTGACGAAACCGGTCGTCGAGAGGTTTACCTGCGGCCGTTCCCGAACACGAATGATGGCAAGTGGCAGACCTCCACCAGCGGCGGCATGGCGCCCCTCTGGGCGCGCAACGGCCGCGAGCTGTTCTTCGTGGACGCCGCCCGTCAGATGATCGCTGTCACGGTGGTCGGCGGCACCGAGCCCCGCTTCGGCGAGCGCCGCGCGCTCTTCACGCTGTCGCCGGGCGACTACCTGGATGAGAACACCTACTACACGCCCTTCGATGTCGGGCCGGACGGCCGATTCCTCATGGCCCGCCGCATCCGGCCCGAGGGCGATGCGCCACCGCTGATCATCACGGAGCACTGGTTTACCGAGCTGGGTCGACGGCTCGGGGAGCCGTAGGCCATGACCGACATCACCGAACGCCTGAACGTCGCGATTGCCGACCGCTACGTGATCGAGCGCGAGCTCGGCCAGGGCGGGATGGCGACTGTGTACCTGGCCCACGACGTGAAGCACGACCGCAAGGTCGCCCTGAAGGTGCTGCGCCCTGAACTCGCGGCGGTGATCGGGGCGGAGCGGTTTCTCCAGGAGATCAAGGTCACCGCCAATCTCCAGCATAGCCACATCCTGCCGCTGTACGACTCGGGCGCCGCCGAGGGGTTCCTCTACTACGTGATGCCCTACGTGGAAGGGGAAACGCTGCGCACCAAGCTGACCAAGGAAAAACAGCTCGGCGTGGACGACGCGATCGCGCTGACCCGCGGCATCGCCGGCGCGCTGGAGCACGCGCACAAGCAGGGGATCATCCATCGGGACATCAAACCCGAGAACATCCTGCTCAGGGACAACGACCCACTCATCGCAGATTTCGGCATCGCGCTGGCCTTGAGCCATGCGGGCGGCAATCGCCTGACGGAAACGGGCCTCTCCATCGGGACGCCGCATTACATGAGTCCCGAGCAGGCGATGGGCGACCGGGAAATGGACGCCCGGAGCGACATCTACTCGCTGGGCGCCATGCTGTACGAGATGCTGGTGGGCGATCCGCCCTACACGGGCAGCACGGCCCAGGCGATCGTGGCCAAGGTGATCACGGAAAAGGCGACGCCGGTCGCGAGCTTGCGGGACACGGTGCCGCATCACGTGAGCGCGGCGATCCAGAAGGCGCTGGCCAAGCTGCCGGCCGACCGGTTCCCGAGCGCGGCGAGCTTTGCCGAGGCGCTGGTGCGGCCCGGCATGGTGGACACCACCGAGTACCGGACCGCGGCTGCGCCGGTCGCCGGGCGGATCACGCGCGCGGCTGTCGCGGCGGGTCTCGTGGTCGTCGCGGCTCTCGCGGGCGTCGTGACGGCAGTGGTCGTCCGGCCCAGCGCATCGGCCCGTATCGAGCCCGTCGGACGGTTCGTGATACCGCTGCCCGAGGAGGCCCGGCATACCGTGGTCACGGGAACGACGATCGCGCTCTCGCCCGATGGTGCGCGCGTGGTGTACGTCGGACTGGACGGACAGGGGAACCGTCGCCTGTTCCTGCGCGGGCTCGATCAGGTTACGCCGAGTGCCATCCAGGGGAGCGAACTCGCCCTCCAGCCGTTCGTTGCGCCGGATGGGCTGTGGGTGGGATTCTTCCGCCAGAACCGGATCTACAAGGTCTCGCTCACCGGGGGCCCGGTCCTGCCCATCGCCGCGGCCGACAGTGGGATGGCCGGAGCGTCCTGGGGATCGGCCGATCAGGTGGTCTTCGCCACACAGGGTGGGTTGCGCCTGGTGCCCGCCGCCGGCGGCGCCCCCGCTCCGCTCACCGTCCCCGATTCGGGCGAGGCACACCGGTGGCCCGAGTTCCTGCCTGATGGGCGCCACGTGCTGTTCACCATCCGGACGGGATCGGATCGCCTGGCCCTCGTCCGCGTGGCGGACGGACACATCACGCGGTTCGAGCAGTTCGGCAGCCACCCGCGCTATGTGGACGCCGGATACGTCATCCTGGCCACGCTGGAAGGGACCGTGCTTGCCGTGCCGTTCGACGCACGTCGCTTGCGGGTGACCGGCCCGGCGGTGCCGCTGGCGGAGGGCGTGTCCGTGGGGACCGGCGGCGCCAGCCGCCTGGGCGTGGCCCGGAACGGCACGCTCGTCTATGCGACCGGCGGCGGCGGCGGCGCGCGCCAGATCGTGCGCGTGAGCCGCGAGGGGGTCGCCACCCCGCTGACGCGGGAACTGCGCGACTACGCCTTTCCGCGTCTCTCGCCCGATGGGCGTCGGCTGGCGGTCGCCATTGCCGAGACCGAGCGGTCCGACATCTGGACCTATGACATCGAGCAGGGCGTGCTGACACGCCTCACGTTCGACGGCTCGGCGACCCGGCCGTTCTGGACGCCGGACGGGCGCCGCATCGCCTTCACGGTGGACGCGCAGGGTGGCGATCCGGATGTCTTCTGGGTACTCGCCGACGGCAGCGGCGTGCCCGAGCCGCTGTTGGCCGGGCCCGGACGGCAGCTAGGCGACTCGTGGAGTCCGGACGGTCGTACGCTGCTCGTGCACACGAACACGGCGCCCGGCCAGAACGACATCGCGCTCCTGCAACTGCCGGACTCCGGGCCGGCGACGCCGCTGCTCGCCACGCCGGCCGACGAGGCGGCGCCCGCGGTGTCCCCCGATGGGCGGTGGTTGGCCTTCACGTCCAACGAGTCCCTGCGCTACGAAGTGTACCTGCGCTCGTTCCCGGAGCTGGGGGCCAAGATCCAGGTCTCGGTGAACGGCGGGACCGAACCGCGGTGGTCGCCGACCGGGCGTGAGCTGTTCTATCGCGACGGCGACCGGATGATGGTAGTGCCGGTGCAGTTCACGCCGGCACTCCGCCTCGGTCCACGGACCGAGCTGTTTCGCGGCGCCTACCCCAGCAATACCTACTTCCCGCAGTACGACGTGACGTCGGACGGGCAGCATTTCGTGTTTCCCCAGGGGCAGGACGACGGCGGAACCTTGGTGGCCGTGCTGCACTGGTTCGACCAATTCCGGTCGCGCCGATGACCGAAATCACGGAACGCCTGAAGGTCGCGATCGCCGACCGCTACGTGATTGAGCGCGAGCTCGGCGCGGGCGGCATGGCCACGGTCTATCTGGCGCACGACGTCAAGCACGACCGCAAGGTCGCCCTGAAGGTGCTGCGGCCGGAGCTGGCCGCGGTGATCGGGGCCGAGCGGTTCCTGCAGGAAATCAAGGTCACCGCCAATCTCCAGCACAGTCACATCCTGCCGCTGTACGACTCGGGGGCCGCCGACAACTTCCTGTTCTACGTCATGCCCTACGTCGAGGGCGAAACCCTGCGCACCAAGCTGGACCGGGAAAAGCAGCTAGGCATCGATGACGCGGTCACCCTCGCTCGGGCGATCGCAGGCGCCCTCGAGTATGCGCACAAGCGCGGCGTGGTGCACCGGGACATCAAGCCGGAAAACATCCTGCTCCGGGAGAACGACCCGCTCATTGCGGACTTCGGGATCGCGCTGGCGGTGAGCCATGCGGGCGGTAACCGGCTGACCGAAACCGGTCTTTCGGTCGGGACCCCGCACTATATGAGTCCCGAGCAGGCCATGGGCGACCGGGAACTCGACGCCCGCAGTGACATCTACTCGCTGGGCGCCGTGCTGTACGAGATGCTGACCGGCGAACCGCCCTATACGGGGTCCACGGCCCAGGCCATCGTGGCGCGGGTGATCACGGAGGAGCCACGCGCAATCACGCTGCAGCGGCGGACCGTGCCGCCGCACGTGGCTGACGCGGTGCACAAGGCGCTCAACAAGCTACCTGCCGACCGCTTCAGTACGGCGGCCAGCTTCGCCGAGGCGCTGGTGACGCCGGGCTACGTCACGCCGACACACGTGCGCACCGGCGTACACCAGGCGGCTGGTGCGCGGCTCCCATTGGTCCGCCGCTACTTGTGGCCGGCAGTCGCCGGCGCGCTGGCGGCCCTGCTCGTCTGGAACTGGGTCCAGCCGGGCGACCGTCCCGTGGTGGCGCGCTATGGCCTGGCGTTTCCGCCGGGGCAGGAACCCGAGGACGGGAACCACCCGACGTTCGCGCTGGCGCCCGATGCCTCGTGGATCGTGTACGATGGGACGGCCCCGCAGGGGTTCCAGCTGTGGGTCAAGGAGCGGCACGCCTATCACGCGGTGCCCTTGCCCGGCTCCGACTGGCCGGGGACGTCGAGCGGAAGCGCACCGGCCGTCTCGCCGGACGGCCACTGGATCGCTCACCTGGTGCCCGGGCCTGGTGGGGCGTCGCTCCGGAAGCTCCCGCGCGGAGGCGGGAGTGCCATCACGGTGACCGACTCCGTCGCTCCGACCATGCGTGGTCTCGCCTGGCTGGATGACGGGACCATGGTTTACCGCGACCTCCAACAGCGGTTGCGCCGGGTCGCCGACAACGGCGGTCCGACCACGGTCGTCTGGGAGAGCCCCGAAGGGGAGGACCTCCGGCCCCGACTGCCTACTCCACTCCCCGGGGGGAGAGGCGTCCTGTTCGTGGCCTGCAACGCGAGCTGTTCACGGAGCGAGTTGTGGGTGCTGAACCTCCGTACCGGCGAGGCCGGTTCGATCATCCCGTCGGCCACCCGGGGCTGGTATGTCCCCACCGGGCACGTGGTCTTCGTCCGGTTCGACGGCGGCGTCTTCGCGGCGCCGTTCGACCTGGGGTCGCTCGAGGTGCGGGGCCCGGCCGTCCCCGTGCTGGACGGGGTTCAGACCGGAACGAACGTCGCTCCCGACCTGGCCTTCTCGGCATCCGGGACCATGCTCATGATATCGGGCCCCGCCGGCACCACCGGCGGGATCCCGGCCGAGGCCGTCTGGGTTGACCGGAGAGGGGTGGTCGAGCCGGTTGACACGACCTGGCGCTTCACCGTGGGCGGGAACTACGGCTGGTCGCTCTCGCCGAACAACCGCCGCCTGGCCATCTCCATCGGCGACGGCTCGGCCATGGACGTCTGGGTCAAGGAACTGCCGCGTGGCGCTGCGTCCCGTCTCACTTCGGCGCCCGGGGTCGAGATTCGTCCCCGGTGGACGCCCGATGGGATGTCGGTTTCGTACATTGACGGCGACAATGACCTCTACATCCGGCGCTACGACGGCACTCTGCCCGCAGAGCTCCGGCTGGATCTGTCCGAGAACATCCTCGAGGCGGTGTGGTCGCGTGACGGGCAGTGGCTCGTGGTGCGGGTGGGCGGGAACGTCGGCACCCGCGACATCTGGGCTCAGCGGATCGGTGCCGATACCGCGGCCAGCCGTTTGCTGGCCACCGATTTCGACGAGCTCGCTGTGGCACTCTCTCCCGACGGCCGGTGGATCGCCTATCAGTCCGACGAGTCCGGCCGGAACGAGGTCTATGTGCGGCCGTTCCCGGACATTTCCGGAGGCAAGTGGACCATCTCGCTGGGCGGGGGTACGCGGCCACTGTGGGCGCCGAGCGGGCGGGAGCTGTTCTATGTGGACGACCAGTCGGTGCTGGTCTCGGCCCAGGTCCGCACGGCTTCCGGATTCGAAGTGACCGAACGGCGGGCACTTTTCTCCACGGCGCCGTTCCTCATCGCATCCAGCTACGCGCCGTTCGACATCACGGCTGATGGCAACCGGTTCCTGATGGTGCGGCGGATCGGAGCGGGTCCGGACGCGCCGCGGCCGGCGTGGGTCCTGGTGGACAACTGGTTCGAGGAGCTCAAGGAGCGGATGCGGCGCTAAAGGGCACTGGACCGCGAGCCCTGCGGCCGCTCGACACGAGACCATCCCTTGCCATTACAGGCTTTCAGAATATCATGATATCATGATGAAACGTCATGATAAGGGGCGCGTTGCCGAGCCTGTCCAGGTGTATCTGGATCCGGGCGATCGCGCCCGCCTGGACCGCCTGACGGCTCGGCTCGAAGCCACCAAGTCGGACGTCCTTCGGCGGGGGCTCGCAGCGCTGGAGGCCCTGACTCGGCGCTCCACCGGCGGCGGAGCGGTCGTGCCGCTGCCCACCTTCGCGGGTAGGGGGCTGCAGCCGGGCGTGGACCTGGACGATACCGCGAGCCTGCTCGACGTGATGGACCGGAGCGATGCGGCTGGTTGACGTCAACGTCCTCGTCTACGCCTTCCGCGAGGACGCGCCCGGGCATGCGGACTACAAGCGGTGGCTGGATGCGTTGACCGGGGGCGACGAAGCCTACGGGGTGAGCGATCACGTGCTGGCGGGGTTTCTCCGGGTCGTTACCCATCCCAGGGTCTTCCACCCTCCGACACCGATCGAACCGGCCCTGGCGTTCACGGCGGCGTTCCGCGAGCGGCCGAATGCGGTGCCGGTGGCACCCGAGGCGCGGCACTGGGACATCTTCACCCGCCTCTGTCGCGAAGCCGGCGCGCGCGGGAACCTGATTCCGGATACCTGGCTGGCGGCGCTGGCGATTGAGTCGGGCTGCGAGTTCATCACCACGGACCGCGACTACGCGCGGTTCGCCGGATTGCGCCTGCAGCACCCCTTGGAGGACGCGTGACCCGTTACTGTCTCGTACTCGTCGCGGGCGCGGCCGCCTGTGCAGTCGCCGAGGAGGCGCCGCCCTCCTTTGATCACGCCGAGCAGACCCGCAACGTCTCGCACGTGCTGGACTCGCTCCACGCCCACGCTGCGGCAGCCAACGGGCAGGCCTACTTCGCGCTGTTCGCGCCCGAGGCGGTCTTTTTTGGCACCGACATCACCGAGCGTTGGACGCTCGAGCAGTTCCGCGGCTACGCGATGGGTCGCTTTGATCAGGGTACCGGGTGGACGTACATCCTGCGCCCCGGGACACGGAACGTCGAGTTCGATCCGTCGGGTACGGTCGCCTGGTTCGATGAGATCCTCGACAACGCGAACTACGGTGAGACGCGCGGCACGGGGGTGATTCGGCTGGTGGATGGGGCCTGGAGAATCGCCCAGTACCACCTGACGATTCCGGTGCCCAACGACTTGGCGTCCAGGGTCGTCGGCATGATCAGAAGTATAGATTAGTCTGACTAGTCAGACTATATTTGGTGTATGACCGAATCCTACTCGCTGTACGAAGCCAAGGCCAAACTTTCGGCCCTGGTTCGCCAGGTGCGTGAGGGGCGTACCGTGATCATCACCGTCCACGGCAAGCCCGCTGCCGAGTTGCGTCCCATCGAGCCCGCAGGCCAGACGCTCGAGGAGCGTCTCGATTGGCTCGAAGCCAGGGGAAGCCTGATCCGAGCCAAGGCCGCGCCAGACCCCTCAGCGTTCAAGCCCATCGCACGGCGGCCGGGCGCGCTCAAGCGCTTCCTCGACGAGCGGGACTGATCGGTGGCGCAGGCGTTTCTCGACACCTCGTGTGTCGTGTCGATGGTGCTCGATGAACCGGGTGGCGCCCGCATCCGCCGGCGGATCAACCGATTCGACGAACTCGTCGCGGCGGGACTCCTGGAAGCGGAACTGCAGGCGGTACTCCTTCGGGAAGGTGTGGATCTCCCGAACCCCATCCCCGCGCAATTGACCTGGGCCATTCCCCTGCGGCATCTGGGTCCCGAGATCGCGGAGGTCCTCGCCGCAGGGTACCTTCGGGGCGCCGACTGCTGGCACTTGGCCACCGCCCTCTACGTGGCCGGTGATGATCCGGCATCGCTCCACTTCCTGACGCTCGATGAGCGGCAGGCCACCGTCGCTTCGGCCCTGGGTTTCGCTACGTGAACCGTCGTTCCGCACCTCGCCGCCTTACCCCTGTCCCGCCGTGGCCTGCTTCGGGCACGCTCGATGCGCACATCCGTGCCGAGCAGGTACGGGTGGTCTTCCAGCAGGGGCCGCCAGCCCAGCTCCTGAGCATCGCGGCCGGCGGCGTGGTGTGCTACGCCCTGTGGGACGTCGGCAACCGCACCCACCTGTTGACGTGGCTGATTCTTCTGACGGCGGTAACCCTCGTGCGCATTGGGTTGGTGGTGGCGTTCCAACGCGGGACCCCACCGGCCGAAGCGATGTCCAAGTGGGAGTGGGCCTTCGTGATCTCGCTGACCGCCGCCAGTCTCGTGTGGGGTGTGGGTGGATGGCTCGTCATGCCGGAGTCCACGGTCCACCGCGCCATCATCTACTTCTTCCTGATGGGGGTGGCGGGCAGTGCCGTTGCCTCGTACTCGGCGCATCCTGCCGCCACCGCCGTTGCCATTCTCAGTCTGATGCTTCCCGCGACGCTGGTGTTTGCATTTCAGCCCAGCCTGGAGCTCCGGGCCATGGCGGCCGGCGGTGCGCTGTACCTGTGGGCGGCGCTCCGCAGCACCCGCACGTTTGGCTACTTTCTCGCGCGCAACTTTCAGCTGTCGTTCGAGCTCCGCGAAGCCTATGAACGCGCCAAGGACCTTGCACGCACCGACGAACTCACCGGCCTGCCCAATCGCCGTGCCTTTGTCGAGCAGGGCGCCGGCGCGATTGAATTGTCCCGCCGCCACAGCCGCCCCTTGTCGTTGGTGATGTTCGACATTGACAACTTCAAGGCCATCAACGACACGCACGGCCACGCCGCGGGCGAAGCCGTCCTGCGCGAGGTCGCGTCCGCGATCTGGCATGTGGCGCGCACATCCGACCTGCCGGGCCGACTGGGCGGGGAAGAGTTCGGCGTCCTGCTGCCGGAAACCAGCGGCAGCGATGGCGTCATCGTGGCCGAGCGTCTCCGCGAGGAGATCGGGCGCAGGACCGTAACGTTCGCTGAGGCGGGGATCACCCTGAGCTGCAGTTTTGGCGTCGCCGAGCGGGGGACCGCCTTGCCCGATCTCGACGCCCTCATGCGGGCGGCAGATCAGGCGCTGTATCAGGCCAAGGCGAACGGTCGCAATCGAGTAGAGCGGCATGGCTGACATGGAACGGTTGCGGGCCGCGCTTGCCAGTCAGTACCGCTTGGAGCAGGAACTCGGGGCGGGAGGCATGGCGACGGTGTACCTCGCCCACGACCTCAAGCACGACCGCAAGGTCGCGGTGAAGGTGCTACGGCCCGAACTCGCCGCCGTGATCGGCGCCGAGCGGTTCCTCAACGAGATTCGCGTAACCGCCAACCTCCAGCACCCACACGTCCTGGCGCTGTACGACTCGGGAGCGTCCGACAGCTTTCTCTATTACGTCATGCCCTACGTGGCGGGCGAGACCCTCGATGCCCGGCTCAAGCGCGAAAAACAGCTCGGCGTGGAAGACGCGGTCCGCATGGCCGGCGAGATTGCCGGGGCACTGGACTATGCCCACCGCCAAGGTGTCATCCATCGCGACATCAAGCCGGCCAACATCCTGCTACAGGATGGCAACGTCCTGGTCGCGGACTTCGGCATCGCGCTGGCGCTCAAGGCGGCAGGCGGGGACCGCCTCACCGAGACAGGCCTTTCGCTCGGCACGCCGCATTACATGAGTCCCGAGCAGGCCATGGGCGACCGCGACATTGATGCGCGCACCGATGTCTACGCGCTCGGGGCCGTCACCTACGAAATGCTGGCTGGCGAACCGCCGCACACCGGCAACTCCGTGCAGGCCATTCTGTCACGCGTCCTCACCGAGGAGCCGCGCCCGCTGGGTGACCTGCGGCACTCCGTTCCGGCGCATGTGGCGATGGCTGTCGAAAAGGCGCTCGCCAAAGTGCCGGCCGACCGTTTCGCTTCGGCGGCGGACTTTCAGCAGGCGCTACGCGACCCGCGGTTCACGCTCGCCTACTCCCGCGCCTCTACCCGGGCTCGCGTGATCACCGAAGCCGTGCCGTGGTGGCGCGGCTGGCAGCCATGGGCGGCGACCGCGGTGCTGATGCTGGTCGCGGGGTTCGCCGGCTGGGTGCTCAGGCCCGGGGCGAGCGCCGAAACCATCGTGGCCCGGTTCCGGATCCCGGTCGAATCCGAACGGGGGCTCACCGGCGCGCCCGTCAATACGCTCGCCCTCTCGCCCGACGGCCAGATGATCGTGTATGTCGGTCGTTCCGCCGGGGCTACAAGTCAACTGTACACTCGGCGACTTGACCAGCTCGAGGCGGTGCCCATTCCGGGTACCGCCGGCGCGTCGTTTCCGGAGTTCACGCCGGACGGAACGCGCCTCGCCTATTTCGCTCCCGGCGGTCTGTTTCTCCTGTCCGTGCAGGGCGGATCGCCGACGTCAGTACCCAACGCCGCCTCCCAGGCTCTGGCTCGGGCCATCTGGCTGGACGATCAGGCCCTGATTACCACGAGTGCCGACGGACACCTGGTGCGCGTCGGGCTCGATGGTTCCGCCACCGTGCTCGCCAAGCGCGACACCACGCGCGGCGAGCAGTTCCTCGGGGTCAACACGTCACTGCCGGGTGGACGCTGGGTCCTGGGCATCGCGGCCGGCGGGGGCGGCGTCAACGGCATGGTGATCGCGGTCGACGCCGAATCCGGCGCACGGGAAACTGTCATGGACGTTCAGGTGAATGCCGTCTGGTATGCTGATGGTGCCTTGCTCTGGGCCCAGCCCAATGGGATGCTGTTGGGCGCCACGTTCGATCCGCGCCGTCGGCGGTTGACCGGTCCTCCGGTGACCCTGGTGGAAGGGGTCCGCCTGGCGGTCGGCGGCCCCGCTCAGGTGGCCGTCTCCGCCACGGGATCCATGGTCTACGTGCCGGAGGAGCCTTTCTCGCTGATGGAAGTGGACCGCGCCGGCCGGAGAGAAATCCTGGCCGAGGGCAACCGCTTTCACAGTCCGCGCTACGCGCCTGATGGCCGCCGCGTGGCGGTGGACTTCCCGCATCAGGGGAGTCGGGATGTGTGGACGGTGGACCTCCGGCGTCGCACCCTGACCCGCCTGTCGTTCGAAGACGATGGCCACGACCCGATCTGGAGCCGGGATGGCCGCTGGATCACATACATCCACAACTCGGGAATCTGGCGGCGGCGCGCCGACGGCGGCGGGACCCCCGAGTCGCTCTACGTCCGCACGGCCTTGACCGGTGGCCTCGAGTATTCGCCCGATGGGCGACTCATGCTGACCTCGCCTACCGGCACCAATGGGTCATTCGATCTCGGGCTCCTGACGCTTGAGGGGGAGCGAGAGCAGTCGCTCCTGCTCGGCACGCCCTTCAACGAGCAGGCGGCCACATTTTCGCCCGACGGCCGGTGGATGGCCTACTCGTCGGACGAGACCGGTCGCAATGAGGTGTATGTGCGCCCGTTCCCTGAGGGCGATGCCAAGACGCTCGTTTCCATGGACGGCGGTTCCGAGCCCCGCTGGAGTCCCGATGGTCGTACCATCTATTACCAGAGCCTGCGCGATGGCGTGCCGATGCTGATCGCCGCCGCCGTCATGGCGGGGCCGGAGTTTCAGGTCGGCGCCCAGACGCCGCTCTTTGATGTGTCGGAGTTCGAACCCGCGTCTCCCCACGCGAATTATGACGTCTCGCCGGATGGCACCCGATTCGTGATGGTGTATCAGGGCCCCCTGTCGGAGATGGTGTTTGTGCTCAATTGGACCGAGGAAGTGCGGCGGCGCAGTGTGGGCGGTGCTCGATAACCCGTGTCACCCCTACAGGAGACCCCATGAGAAGGTTGTTGCTGACGTCCGTGGCCGTTGTTGCCCTCGGTGCGTGTGCCGGGGCGGAGCCGGCGATGCCTCAGGACGTCGCGTTTACCGCCACCGATTTCGCGTTCACGGGCCCGGACACCATCGCGCCCGGCGTCACCACGATCCGGATGGAGAATCACGGCGAGAACCCCCACCACAGATCTGCGGCCCGGGAACTACGCGATCCTGTGTTTTGTGCCGGACGTGCATGATGGCATGCCCCACGTGATGAAAGGCATGGCGCAGGCGTTTACGGTGACGGCCAGCTGATGTTCGTGGGCGAGGGCGTGACGCCGGCACTGTGGGTCGGCGTCACCCTCGCCACCATGATCGGTGCCACGCTCCAGGGCACCATCGGGTTCGGCCTGGGCGTCTTCGCCGTACCCGTGTTGCTGCTCATTGCCCCGACGATGGTGCCGGGGCCCATCCTTGCCGCATCCGTCGTCCTCACGCTGCTCATGGCCCACCGGGATCGCCACGCCATACTCGTGCGCGATCTCAAATGGTCCCTCACCGGGCGCGTGTTCGGCATTGCCGCGGGGCTGGCGTTGCTCGTGTACGTCCCGGCCGAGCGTCTGGGCGCGGTCCTCGGCGGATTGGTCCTGATTGGCGTGCTCATGACGGCGCTCCGCGCGCATCTGGCCATTACAGCAGCTACACTGGTTGGCGCTGGAGCGATCTCGGGTTTCATGGGCACCGCGGTGGCGGTGGGTGGCCCCCCCATGGCGCTTCTGTACCAACACGAGTCGGGCCCGCGGGTGCGCGGTACGCTCTCAGCGTACTTCCTGATCGGGATCATGATGTCGCTGGTGGGGCTGCATCTCGTGGGTCGTTTCGGTTGGGTCGAGCTGATCCACACCGCCGTCCTGCTGCCCGGCACGCTCCTCGGCTATGCGTTGTCGCGGCGGACCGCCGCGTGGCTGGATCGGGGCTATACGCGCAAGGGTATCCTGGCCCTCGCGACCCTGACCGGCTTGATGGTCATTGCGCAGCACACCATTGCCGCGACCCGCGACGATGGTCGCCTCCGTGTGGCGACCTATAACATCCGGCACGGGCGCGGCATGGACAGCGTGGTCAATCTGGATCGGACCGCCGCTGCGCTCGCGCGACTCGACGCCGATGTGATCGGGTTGCAAGAGGTAGACCGGCTGGTTGAGCGGAGCGGGCGCGTGGATCAGGCCGATTCCCTTGGCCGGTTTCTCGCCATGGAGCATGCGTTCGGAGCGTTCATGCCGTATCAGGGCGGGCAATACGGCATGGCGATTCTGTCCCGGTTGCCGATCGTGCGCGCTCAGCCGTTGCCGCTGCCGGACGGCAACGAGCCACGTATCGCCCTCATGGTCGAGGTGCGTCTGCCCTCCGGCGACCGTCTCGTCGTCATTAATGTGCATTTCGATTGGGTCACCGACGATGGGTTCCGGTTCGCGCAGGCGTCCGCGCTCCGGGCTGTGCTGGACACGTTCTCGCTGCCCTATCTGGTATTGGGGGACTTCAATGACGTGCCGACATCCCGCACGCTGGGATTGTTTGGCGACCTGGCCCGCGCGTCGCAACCCGCAGTCAACCGCCAGACGTTTCCATCAGGCGCGCCGGAGCGGGAGATCGACTACGTACGGGCTGGGCCCGCCGCGATGTGGTCGGTGACCGGTGGCGAGGTGATTCCCGAAACCGTCGCGTCAGATCACCGGCCCGTGCGGGCCGTTGTTCGGCTCAGCCCTCCGTCCGGGTCTCTGGCGCCCGCGCGCCGCCCGTAAGCCAGGCGGCAAGGCGCTCGGCCAGGCCGCTGATGACCAGGTACGCGCACGGCACCACGAACAGCGTCAACACCATGCCCACGAGCAGGCCGCCCACCACGGTGACCGCGAGCGGGCGCATGAGCTCGGATCCCTGTCCCATCCCGACGGCCAACGGCGACATGCCCAGCACCGTGGTGGAGGTGGTCATCAGGATCGGGCGCAGGCGGACCGTACCCGCTTCGATCACGGCTTCGACCGGCGTCGCGCCCCGTTCCTTGCGGGCCAGCTCCACGTACTCCACCAACAGAATGGCATTGTTCACCACGATGCCCGCAAGCAGCACAACGCCCAGCATGACGGGAGCGGAGAGCGGGAGGCCTGTGATCCAGATGGCGGCCGTCACCCCTACCAGGGACAGCGGCACGGCGACGAGGATCACGAGCGGGTTCTTGACGCTCTCGTACTGGACGGCGAGCACCACGAACACGAGGAACACCGCCAGCAGGATGACGATCATCAAGTTGCGCTGGTTCTCGCGAATCGCCTCTTCTTCGCCGCCCACGGCCATCGTCATGCCTTCGGGCAACGGCATGTCGCGCAGCGCGCTCCGCACGGTCGCCGCGGCTTCGCCCACGGTGGCGACGTCGGTGTTGACGTCCGCCGTGATCCGCACGATCCGGTTCTGGTTCTGGCGGTTGATGGACGTGGGTCCCGTCGCGAGGCGAATGGTGGCGACATCGCGCAGATACACCGGCCGGTCCCGGCCGCTGAACATGGCGATGCTGCCCAAGTCCTCGACGTTCGTCAACTGTTCACGCGGCAGGCGCACGCGGATGTCGTACTCCTGGCTCCCGGTCTGGAATCGTGTTGGCACGGCGCCGTCGAGCGCCGTCCGCACGGTCTGGCCCACGGCTGCCACATCGAGCCCCATGTCGGCGGCCCGCTCCCGATCGACGGTGATGGAGACTTGCGGGCTCGCTTCCTCGGTGTTGGGTTGGACACTCTCGATGCCGGGTAGTCCACGGAGGCGATTCACCACGTCCACCGACAGCCGCTCCATCTCGCGGAGGTCGTCGCCCTGGAGGGTGACGGCCACGTCGGCATCCGCCGTATTGGTGCGGAGACCGCGAATGCGCGGTGGGCGCGCAAAGATGCGGGCACCCGGAACGGCCATCGCGTCCAGCCGGCGCTGCAGCTCGGCCACCCACGCGACCGCGGGCCATTGCGGCCGATCCGGGGCCGGGTCGAGCACGATCGTCATCGAGCCGCGGCCGCCTTGTTCCACCGTACTGGATCCGAACAGGTTGCCGCCGGCCGTCGTAAACACGTTCTGCACGTGCGGCATCCCACGAATCTCTTCCTCGATGCGTAGCGCCAGCTCGTTGGTGCGCACGGGCGACGTGCCGGGTGGAAGGCGCATGAACACGCCCACGTTGCCATCGTCGACCGTCGGTAGGAACTCGGACCCGAACCGTGGCAGCACCAGGTAGTAACACGCCGCCAGCAGCGCGACGCTGGTCAGCAGGACGGTGGCCGGGCGCCGCACCACGCGACCGACCAGCCAGCGGTATCCGTCGGTGCCCCGCTCGACCAAGCGATTGAACGCCACGAATGGGCGCGTCTTGCCGATGCCGCTCGACCACGCGAGACGCGCCGTTTGGGCGGAAAGCATGGGCACCAAAGTCAGCGCCACGCCGAGCGACGCAATGATGGCGAAGGAGATCGTAAGAATGAGTTCGCGGAAAATCAGCGCGGCGAGACCCGTGATGAGCAGGAACGGGATCACGGCGGCCAAGTTGGTGAGCGTCGCCGCCACCACGGCCGACGTCACTTCCCCGGCGCCCGTGTGCGCGGCCTCGACGGCGTCGCCGTTCCCCAGCGAGCGATGCCGGAAGATGTTCTCGAGCATCACGATGGCATTGTCGAGCAGCATGCCCACGCCCAAGGCCAGTCCACCGAGGCTCATGATGTTGAGGGACAGGTCGGCGGCTCCCATCATGGCGAAGGTAGCCAGCACGGCAATGGGGATCGCGATGCCGACGACCGCGGTCTTGCGCAGGCTGCCGAGGAACAACAGGACAATGATCATCGCGAGCGATCCGCCCAGCAGAGCGGCCGTCAGCACGCTCTTCACGGAGTTGGTAATGAAGAACGCCTGATCCGCGATGATGTTGAAGGCGACGTCATCCGGAATGAACCGTTCCGCACGAAGCCGGTCGAGCACTCGCCCCACTTGGGTTGCGACGCGTACGGTATTGGCATCCGGCTGCTTTCGCACTGAGAGCTTGACGGCCGGCACGCCGTCCAGGCGCGACCACAGCCGCTGCTCGCGGTTGGTGTCCGCCACGCTGGCCACGTCGGACAGCGGAATCTGGCGACCCCCAGGCAGTGACAGCAGGACGTTCCGCACGTCTTCAAGGGTGCGGAAGCGGCCCGACGTCTTGCCGATGATGTCGAACGTGGACGACGTCACGTTGCCGGCCGCCACGTCCTGGTTGGCGGCCCGGAGCGCATTCAATACCTCGGAAACGGCAATCCCGTACGAGCGCAGGCGTTCCTGGTTGAGCGTGACCTGGATTTCGCGCTGGAGTCCACCCGACACGTCAACGGAGGCGACGCCCTCGATGGTGAGCAGCTGCGGCCGCAGACGCAGGTCCACCCAGTCCCGCAGGGCGATCAGGTTCCGCTCGGACGAACTGAACCCCACCTCGAAGACGGGCACCTGCGACGGATCGAACTTGAAGATGGTGGGCGGCCGCACGTCCACCGGCAGCTGACCACGCGCCCGGTCGAGGTTCTTGGACGCGTCCTGCAAGGCAAAGTCAATGTTGGTGCCGTACCGGAAGTGCAGCGAGACCGACGCGCGGCCCTCTTGCGTCTCGCTTTCGATCCGAATCACGTCTTCCGTCGTGGCGAGCGCGGTCTCCAGGACCTTGGTGACCTGTTCCTCCATCACCTCAGGGGCCACCCCGGGATAATTGACGCTGGCCCGGATCTGCGGATAGACAATTGTGGGCAAGAGGTCCACGGAGAGTCGAGTCAAGAAGAACAGCCCGAGGACGACTACCACCGACCCGATGGCCGCGGTCCCGATCGGCCGCATGATCGCGGCGGACGGCAGTTTGGAACGGCGGCTCATCGGGCGCGTTCTCCGGCACTCACGCGGACCCGTTGGCCCGGCCGGAGCGTTTGGGTCCCGGACGTGACCACCTGTTCTCCTTCCGCGATGCCGGTCAGCACTTCGAGCCGATTCCCGCTCGACATACCAAACGTGACGAATTTTCGTACGACGGTGTCGGCCTCGATGACGAACAATGCCGGAGCGCCGGACGCGGTGGCCGCAGCGTTCGCCGGGACGGTCAGCACGTTGGGCCGCTCCTCGACGGGGAGCTGGATGCGGGCCAGGTAGCCGGGTCGGATGACCAGCTCCGCCGCGGGCTCGAGCGCGATCTCCACCGGCACCAGCCGCGTGGCGACGTCGGCGCTCGGGAACACCCGCCGTACCCGGCCGACGACCTGCGCATCGGGCAAGGCATCCAGACGGATCGCCACCGCGAGACCCGGCGCGAGCCGGGTGACATCGAGTTCGGACACCTGGACGCGTACCACGAGCAGGGCGTCATCCGCCAGATCGAACAAGCGCTGGTTGGTCGAAACGCTCCCGCCCGCTTCCACAAGCTTGGCCGTCACGATCCCGGCATTGGGCGCCAGAATGCGGGTAAAACTCACGCGTGTCCGCCACAACGTGACATCCGACCGGGCAATCTGAAAGTTGGCCCGGGCCTGTTGTACCTCGGCTTCAGTCGTAATGGCGGTTTCCCGCAGGCGCTCGATCCGCTCGAAGGCGGCCTGGGCATTGGTCAGCACCGCTTCCGCGCGCTGGAGCTGGGCCGCGGTCTCCCGACCATCCAGCTCGGCGAGGAGCTGGCCCTGCCGCACGCGGTCGCCCTCTTGCACGAGGACCCGGAGCAGCGTGCCGGTGGTTTGGCTGGTGACGCCGATGGTGCGCACGGGCGCCACGGCCCCGGTGACGATCACGGATCGGGTCAGGGTCTCGATCAGGACGGGCGCCACGGCGACCGGCACCGGTGGTGGCCCGCCTTCGGGACCGCGGTCGGCCTGGCCGTCCGAACATGCGAGGACGCCGCCCAGCGGCAGCGTATACAGCATAAGGCGTCGCAGGTGCGACGCCGCTCGATGCGTCATGCGAAAAGGCCCTCCACGCATCAATTTACGCGCGGAGGGCCCCTCGTGTTGAGACACATGGACGCTAGTGGGCGCTCATGTCCACCGGCCCGCCGCCAGCGGCGCGGACCTGGCCAACCAGGGCGGGCGTCACGCGTGTGCCGTTGTTGCCCCACTGGCTGTACACGTAGGTCAGCACATTCGCGACATCTTCATCCGAAAGGCCCAAGGCCGGCATCAGACTGTTGTACGAGACTCCGTTGACCGTGATCGGGCCCGCCAGGCCACGCAGCACCACACCGATGGCCCGTCTGGTGTCGGCGTTCAGGTAATCCGACCGCGCGAGCGGCGGAAAGGCGCCCGCGAGACCTTCCCCATGGGGCTGGTGACAGGCCGCGCAGTTCTGCGCGTAGATCCGTTCGCCAAAGGTCACCTGTGCTTCGCGCGTACGCGCTACAGGGGTCGCACCGCCCCCCCCATCCGGCATGGTCTGGACGGCGCCGCCCTCGGGATGGTAAACGCCCTCGGCCTGCCGACCCGAGTAGACCGTCGAGTCCATGGTGCCGCCGACGGCCAGGACGCCCAGCGCGCCCTTGTTGAATGCCCGGAAAATGGAGTGATCCACCAGCAGGTAGCTGCCGGTCGTCTCGAGCGTGAACTCCACGATCGCCGCACCGCCGGCCGGGATCAGCGTGGTCTGCACGTTCTGGTTGATGCTCGATCCGCCCTCGACGTATACGCGATCGAAGATCTCGCCGATCACGTGGAACGAGGAGATCAGGTTGGGGCCGCCGTTCCCCACGAACAGCCGCACCGTTTCCCCGACGTCGGCCGTCAGTGCATGATCGCCCATCAAGGAGCCCACCCCACCGTTGAAGACGACATATGCCGGATCTTCGTCAATGGCCCGCTGCATGTCGAAGGGTTGGTGGCCGCCGACTCCGAAATTGCCCCGCGTGTAGAACTCGCCCTGCTGGATGTAATACTCCCGGTCCACCGGTGGCAGCCCTCCCGGCGGCTCCACCAGAATCAAGCCGTACATGCCGTTGGCAATGTGCATCCCGACGGGCGCCGTGGCGCAGTGATACACGTACAGTCCGGGATGCAACGCGGTAAACGAGAAGGTGGCTTCCTGGCCGGGCGTCACCAGCGAGGCCGCCGCCCCGCCACCGGGCCCCGTGACCGCGTGCAGGTCAATATTGTGCGGGTTCCGGCTCGTGGGGTGGTTGGCCAGGTGGAACTCGACTTGGTCGCCTTGGCGCACCCGGATGAAGGAACCCGGTACGGTGCCGCCAAACGTCCAGAATGTGTAGTCCACGCCGTCGGCCAACCGCCGCGTCTCCTCCTGGGTTTCGAGTCGGACGATCACTTTGGTGGCGTGGGACCGCGTGATGGGCGGCGGCACATGGGGCGGGGACGTGAGGACGGCTGTTTCCTCCCCGCGAACGGTGCTGCTTGGCGCGCAGCCCGCGAGCAGGCCGGCGGCCAGGATGCTCAGTGCGCCTTGTCGAAGCCGTTGCATGATATCACTCCCCTTGGTCTTGGCCTGATGATAATGCGCGGGGTCACCACCCGCGTCAATTTCTGGCCGGGTCTACATCGAGCGCACGCCCATGGTCACGATGTCATCGATTCTCACCGTCTCGTGGGTAAAAAATGGCTCACCATAGGCCGTACGGATCAGGCTTCCAGCCCGGGCGTTGTGCATGCGCACGTTCTCATAGATGTCCCCGCCGGCAGGGAAGATCTCCCCAGCCGCGTTCTTGCCGTCGAACTGGGACGCGTAGCACCGGATCGCCTCGAGTTTGCGGTCGAACACGTCACTGATATCCACGACGAACGTGGGCTTCACGGGGTCTTCGCGGTACGCCTGCGTGTAGATCACCTTCTCCGGCCGATGCGGATCGCCGTCGGCTGGATAGTGCTTGAGGCCCGCCAGGTAAGAGGCATCGCGGCCGAGTTCCGATCCGATGCGGTGGTCCGGATGACGCCCGATGGGGTAGGGCAGGATCACGACCCGCGGGCGCAGTCGCCGGATGAGTTCCACCAGGCGACGGCGACTCGCCTCATCATTGGTGAGGTGCGCATCCGGCAGGCCCGCGTTCAGTCGCTCAGCGACGCCGAGTATCTGGGCGGCCTCCAAGGCCTCCCGTGCGCGCAGGCCAGCCGAGCCGTGCGTGCCAGCTTCGCCGCCGGTCAGGTCAATGATGCCGGTGCGGTGGCCGTGTTGGGCGCTGCGGATCAGCGTGCCGCCGCAGGTCAGTTCGACGTCGTCGGGATGGGCGCCGATCGCGACGAGATCAACGGGCTGTGTCATTCTGGTGTAGGGTGTAAGGTGTAGGGTGTAAGGTGCGTCAATGGGGTGTCCATCGGCGAGAGTTTGGTACGGCCGTTGGCGATCATCAGACTATCATGCCTCATGCGACACTTGGAAAGCCTTGA
>JBBDNM010000094.1:35510-48054 GCA_040877595.1 Gemmatimonadales bacterium
TTGACCGACTTAGCACCGCTCAAGCGGTACCGGAGCTTGACTGACCAACTGCAGCGGGCCTCAGTAAGCATTCCCAGCAATGTTGCCGAGGCGTTTGCGCTCGGGACGCGACCGCAACTCGTGCGGGGCCTGCGCATTGCCCTGGGATCGGCGTTTGAACTCCAGACGCAACTTTGGATCGCTGACCGGGCCGGCAGGTTGCCGGAGACGCCGCTCGCCGCGCAGACCATTGCCGCCGCGGATCGGGAAACTGGGCTACTGGTCGGGTTGCTCAAGTCCTATGGGGCAACCATCAACGCGAAATGAGCCCGATCACCCTACACCCTACACCCTACACCCTATACCCTATACCCTATACCCTATACTCTATACCCTATACCCTGCACCTATTCATATCTCAACGCCTCAATCGGATCCAACCCCGCCGCGCGGCGCGCGGGTAGAAACCCGAAGATGACGCCAATGGCGACGGAGAACAATGTGGCCACCACCGCGCTCCACACGGGAACCCCGGCGGAGAAGCCGAGGACCGCCTTGAGTCCTTCTCCCGCGAGCAGTCCGAATCCGACCCCAAGCAGTCCCCCGAGCAACGTGAGGGTGCTTGCCTCAATCAAGAACTGCCACAGAATCTCTCGGCGCGTGGCGCCGAGCGCCTTCCGCACGCCGATTTCGCGGGTGCGGTCCGTGACGGAAATCATCATGATGGCCATGACCCCGATGCCACCCACCATGAGGGCCACACTGGAGAGGGCGATCATGACGCCGAAAAAGGCGCTGGTGAGGCGGTCAAAGATGGCCAGCACCTCGTCCGACGTCAGCATGTCCCAGGTGTCCGGATCGCCCGGTCGCAAGCCACGCATCAGGCGCAGCTGCACCGTCGCGGCATCCATGGCCACGTCCACCGGGACCCCTTCCCGTGGCTTCGCGATGATGATCAGCGCATTGATGTCGTCATACCGGAACGATCGGTGGACGGTCTCATACGGGAGAATCGCCGCGGTCTCCTGACCGCGGGGCTGGAAAATGTTGTCCGCCTGCCGGAAGATGCCAATCACCCGCAGCGGACGACCGCCAATCCGCATGGTGGTGCCGAGCGGGTCCACCTGGCCGAACACGCGTTCAGCTGCCGCGGCCTCGAGTACCACGACGCCCGCCCCGCTCCGCTGTTCCGCCTCGGTGAAGGAGCGACCGCGCGCCATCGTGCCGCCCAAGACCTCCATGAAGCGGTCGTCCGCGCCAAACACCACCGAGAGCTGAGTGCGCGTGGCGCCGAACTCCATCCGCTGGAACACCTGGACCCAGACTTCGGCGTAGTAGATCTCCGGCAGACGGGCGATGGCTTGGGCCTCCTCCTGCCGCAGGGCCGGCCGGATGCGAACCTCGCGCGGCGGATTCTGCGGGTCCACGGGGGTCGTCGAGAAGTAGCGCAGGATACGAAATGTGCTGGGACCCACGACTTCGAGTGTGTTGACGATCTGCGCCCGGAACCCGTTCACGATGGAGGCCATGGCCATCACGGTGGACACGCCGATGACGACCCCGAGGATGGTGAGGGCGGACCGGAGCTTGTTGCTCCAGATAGCCACCACGGCCTGCCCCACGGCTTCGCTGACTTGGTCGAGCCGATGCGCCGGCATCTATTCCTGCCGCAACGCCGTGATAGGGTCAAGCCGGCTCGCGCGGTCCGCCGGGTATACGCCGAAGATGACGCCAACCACAGCGCCGAGCGTGACAGCGAGGACCGCGGACCACGGTGTCACGATGGCGGGGAGCGGCGTCGCCAGTCGCACGAGTTGCGCGAGCGACCATCCCGCGGTGAGGCCGAGGAGGCCGCCCAGCGTGGCCAGCGTCACCGACTCGGCCAGGAACTGCCGGCGGATGTCGCGACGCCGAGCCCCCAACGACTTGCGGATGCCGATCTCCCGCGTGCGCTCGCGCACGGCCATCAACATGATGTTCATGATCACAATGCCCCCCACCACGATCCCGATGGCCACCACCGCGGGAATGACGGCGAAGATGACGCGGGTCAGGCTCTCCCAGAACGAGATGAGCCCCGCGGCGGTGTCCACCTCGAAGTCATTGGGCTGGTCCGGTCGCAGGCGATGGGCGATCCGCATGGCCTCTTCCGCCCGCACCATGGCGCCGGCCACCTGGTCGGCGCGCGCCATCTTGACGGAAATCACCGTGGTCTGCCGGCGGCCGTAGAACGTCTCGAACGTGCTGAAGGGCAGCATGACGAAGCCATCCCACGATTGTCCCAGCACCGTGCCCTTCTTGACGATCACGCCAATGACCTCCACCTGCGCGCGCCCCACCCGAATCGCCTGGCCCACGGCTTGGGCGGGCGAAGGGAACAGCTTCTCGGCGACGTCCCAGCCAAGGACCGCCACGAACCGTCGGTCCCGCACGTCCACCTCCGTAATGGCCGTGCCCGCGTGCAGCTGGTAGTCCTGAACGAGGAGAAAAGGTGCGGTAACCCCAAAGACCACGACATCCCCCACAGTCGTGCCGCGCCACCGCACGTCGGCCATGGGCGCGGGCCATCCGGACTGGATGGCGATTGCGTGGGCATCGGGAAGGGCCCGCTCGATATGGGGAACGTCTTCGGGTGCGATGATGGGCCGGCGCTGCAGCGTGCGCCAGTCTTCGTCGTCAATGAGGCCGATGGAAATGGGGTCGCGCCGTACTTGGAACGCGTTGGTGCCGACGATCGCGCCCGCGAGGTTGTCGCGGACGTAGGCGTTCATCCCGGAGATGATGGCGACGACGGCGACCAGGAACGTGACGGACACGATGATGCCGAGCAGAGTGAAAAACGACCGCAGCTTGTGGGCGGCGATCGTATGGAGGGCAAGGCGCAGCCCTTCGATCCACGGCATGCGGGCAATCTACTCGTGCCGCAACGCCTCGATGGGATCGAGTCGGGCGGCGCGCGCTGCGGGATAGAGCCCGAAGAGGACGCCGGTGATGATCGACATCACGATGGCGGCGAGGACCGACGCCACCGGCACGCTGGCCGGGAGGGGTGTGAACAACGCGACGCCACCGGCGCCGAGGCCACCGATGAGCATCCCGATGACGCCGCCCACGAGCGTGAGTGTTGCCGCCTCCACCAGAAACTGCCACAGGATCTCCCGCCGACGGGCGCCGAGCGCCTTGCGGACCCCGATCTCGCGGGTCCGCTCCGTGACGGAGATCATCATGATGGCCACGACACCGATGCCGCCCACCATGAGGCCGACGCTTGACAGGGCGAGCATGACCAGGAAGAACGCGCCGGTGACGGTGTTCCAGTTCTCGAGCAGCTTGTCCTGCGTAACCACCGCGAAGTTGTCGTCGTCCCGGGGCCTGAGGCCGCGCGACGTGCGGAGGGTTGCGGTCACGTCATCAATGGCGCGCTGCACCGTGACCGTCGTGTCCGGGAGCACCAGCAGGTTCATCCAGCCGCGCCAATAGGGCACATGCTTGTCAAAGGTCCCATGGGGAATGATCGCCTCCGGCCGGTTGCCCTCGCCGAAGATATCTGGCGGCGGGGTCACGACGCCGATGACCCGGTAGGGCACATTCGCGATCTTGATCGTGCGACCGAGGGGATCGAGCTGGGCAAAGAGCTGTTCACCGAGCCTCGCGTTGATGACCGCGACGCGATCGTTGGCCAGCGCCTCCAGGTTGGTAAACGACCGGCCCGGGTAGATGTCGCCTCCGCTCACCCGCGGCCAGCCCACGCTACGCCCGCGCACCGCGACCGAGGGGATTTCCCGGTTGCCGTAGCTCACCGCCGCACCGGTCCCGTCGTCCACGATGACGAGCTCCACCGAAGGCAGATCCTGGAGCATCGCGGCCTCCGCCACGGTGAGCGGCGGATGGCGGCGCCACGGGCGATCGCCGGTTCCATCGCTCACCTGGATGCCCGCCTGAAAGGCCCGAAACACGAAGAAGGTGCGCGGGCCCAACTGCTCGAAGATGTCCGAGACGCCACGGTTGATGCCGGAGATCATGGCGCCGATCACCATCACGACGGACACGCCGATGGCGACGCCGAGGATGGTGAGTCCGGCCCGGACCTTGTTGGCCCGGATCGAGCTGAGGGCAATCCCGACGCCTTCAAACCATGACGTCATGGATCATTCCTGGCGCATGGCGGCGATCGGATCGAGCCGGGCGGCGCGACCGGCCGGATAGACTCCAGCGCCGATGCCGACGGCCGCGCCCAGGCCCACACCAACCATGATCGACCAAGGGGCCACGCGGGCGGGCATGAACGTGAGGGTGGTGACCAGCCAGGCCACCAGCAGCCCGAAGCCGACACCAACGGCGGCGCCGAGCGTGGAGAGCGTGGCGGACTCCACCAGGAACTGCCGCAAGACGTCGCGCCGGCGCGCGCCGAGCGACTTCCGGATGCCGATCTCCCGCGTGCGTTCGGCAACGGCCATTAGCATGATGTTCATGATCACGATCCCACCCACCACCAGGGAGATGCTGACCAGGCCGGGCAGGGCGACGAGCAGGATCCGATTGATCTGCTCCCAGAAGTCCAGCACGCCGCTCGCGGTCTCGACCGCGAAGTTGTCCGGATCGCTGGGGCGCAGGTGCCGCCGTGTGCGCATGACCGAGACCACCAGGTCCATTGCCGCTTCCATCTGGGGCACGGCGGGCGCCTTGACGACCAATTCGTCAATCACGTTTGGCGGGTTCACGAACCGGCGCACGGCGGAGGTGGCGGGGGCGACGACAAAGTTGTCCAGCGACATGCCGAACAGGTTGCCCTGCGATTCGATGACGCCGATGATCCGATAGGGCATGCCGCGAATCCTGACCTCGCGGTTGATGGGGTCGAGATCGCCAAAGACCCGCGCCGCGAGGTCATACCCCATGACCATCACCGGCTGGCCACTTTGCGCTTCCTGGGCGGTGAACGGCCGTCCCGCCGAGAAGCGCCAGCCCTTCACGTCGAAGTACTGCTCATTCGTCCCCATCACGCGCACGCGCGCGGCCACGCGGTTCCGGTACTCGAGGTCCGACGTACTCTGGGACACCCACGACCACCGGAGAGAGGGATCGAGGGACGCCACCATGGCGTCCGCATCGTCGTACGTCAGCTGCGGCCGCCGCACCCATTGGCGCCACGTGCTATCCGGCACATCGCCCGTCTGGAAGTCGGGAAACCGGCGCACCTGGAAGGTGTTCACGCCGAGCAACGCGCCCGCGAACCGCTCTGTCATGTAGGCGTTCATGCCCTCAATGATGGACACAACGGCGATCAGGAACGTGACACCAACGAAGACGCCCAGCACCGAAAAGCCGCTCTTCATCTTCTGGGCCCAGATGGTTTGCAGGGCGAGCCGCACGGCGTCGAGGAATGCCATCAGGCGGTGTCCCGCATGGTGTCGCTATGGATGCGACCGTCCTTGAGCGTCACAACGCGCCGAGCGAGAGGGTCATGAGCGCGGTGCGGTCGCCGCCGGCTGCGGCCGCACGCGCGTGCTATCGCGCAGGTCGCGTACGGTCTGGTAGGGACCCGCCACAATGGAATCGCCCTCCGCCACGCCGGCGAGAATCTCGAAGTGCTCGGCTCCCGTGATGCCGATGGTGACCGGCTGGAAGCGGGCGATACCCCCGCGCACCAGGAAGACGCCGTCGCGATCGCGGGCGCGTGTGGTGTCCTGCGGCATGTTCTCGGTGGTGATCGGCCGATCCTGCCGGACGGTCAGCGCGATGATCGGGACGCTGAGCACCCGCGGACGCACGTCCGTGACGATCCGCGCGGTGGCGGAGAGGTCCGGTCGCACGTCCGCCGGTGGATTGTCGAGCGTGATCTCCACATCGAAGTCAACGGCCTGGTTGCCCGCACCCGGCGTGCCGCCCGCCACGCGGACGGCGCTTTGGGCGATTTTGGTCACGCGACCCACGAACGTCGTATCCGGGAACGCATCAATCGTGACTTCGGCTGAATCGCCCAGCTCCAGCCGCACGACGTCCGTCTCGTCGACCTGCACAGCGACCTGGATCACGGACATGTCGGACACGGTCATCAAGAGGCCGGTCTCGCGGGAAAAGGTGCCGGGGACCGCGACCTCGCCGGCTTCAACCGCGACCCGCGTGATCGTGCCGGCCATCGGGGCGCGCAGGACGGTCTTGGCCAGTTCGTCGCGCGCGCGCTGGACGCCGGCGCTCGCCTGATCCACCTGACGTTGGGCTGAGGTCGCAACGGCGTCGGCGACGCGGAAGCCGGTCTCCGCCTGCTCCAGCTGCTCGTCCGAGACGAGGTTCGCATTGGCCTCGCGCAGTTCCCGTGCCCGCCGCAGGGCGCGCTCGGCCTGCTCCCGATTCGCTTGCGATTGGACGGCCGACGCCTGTGCAGACGCCAGCTGCGCCTCCGACGAGGCGACCGCGGCCTCGTACTGCACGGGATCAATGCGGAGCAGGAGGTCGCCGGACCGCACCGCCTGGCCCTCCACCACGGGAATCGCGATGATCCGCCCGGTGATGTCGGCCGAGACGTCCACCCGTCGCTGCGGCTTGATGCGCCCGCTGGCCGTCACGGTCGATACGAGGTCACGACGCTGGATGTCCTCAAGCCGGACGGTGGTTGCGCGGTCGCCCCGCCGGCCCATGTTGACCCCGACCAGCACGAGGAGCACCACGAAGATGGTGCCGCCTACGAACCACTTCTTCTTCCGGGCCATGGTATCCGTCCTCTAGCGAAGCGGGTGGCCGACGGCTGCTTCCAGCACGGCGACCGCTTGGTGATACGCGTAGACAGCGTTGACATAGTCAGCTTCCGCGCGTTGCGCGGCCAACTGGGCATCCAGCAGTTCAAAGAAGGTCCCTGATCCTACCCGGTATCGTTCCGTCGCCAGCCGCAGTTGCTCCTGAGCCGCCTCACGGTTGGTGATCTGGATTTCGATAGTGGCGTAGGCGGTCCGCAGACCGTAGTACGCCTCGCTCACGAGCGTCCGCAGTTGCAGCCGTCGGCCGTCGGCGGCGTATTGCGCATCTTCGGCCTGGGCCTGCGCCTGGGAGATCTGCGCGACGCGGTTGAATTGCGTGAACAGGGGCAGCGAGATGCTGAGTGACGCCTGAAACGGTTGACGCGTGAAGTCGAAGGGCCAGACGCTGTTGCGTGTCTCTATCTGCGACCGAATGGCTTCTTCCTGGGCCTGCGTAAAGGCCAGCAGGGAGCAATCCAGCGGCGTTTCGCCCGGATTGAGCCAGGCCTGGTTGGTAAACGCGCATTCCGCCTGGCTCCGCTGGGCCAACTGCTGCGCCTCGGTGAGGGCATTGGTGACGAAGGGGGTCGTGTTGGTGAACTGTTGCGTGAAACCGGACCAACCCGCCGAGAGACTGATCGTGGGGAGCCACTGCGATCGGGCCGCGCGTGCCGACCAGCGCGCGGCCGAGGCCTGCGCGTCGAACGCCAGCACGTCGGGATTGGAGGCGTCGGCCTCGCGCAGCAGGTCGGACAAGGCCCAGGTCGGCTCGGTCACGGGGAACGTATCGCGCAGGGACACTACGTTGGGATCGTCCGGCGCCGGAATCCCCATCTGCTCGAACAGCCGCAGGATCGAGACCACGACGAGCTGCTGGTTCTGCAGGAGCTGCACCTCGGACTGCCCGAGCGCCACCTGCGCCTGACGGACATCGAGTTGCGTGGCCTGCCCAACCTGAAATCGTGCGTCGGCCAGTCGCAAGAACTCCTGGTTACGTCGCACCTGCACCTCCGCCAATCCCACTTGCTCGCGGGCTTGAAGGACAGCGAGGTATTGCTGGGTGATACCGGTACGGATGTTGTTCGCGGTGCCATCAAGGGCCGCCTCTGCGGCGTGCTGCTGTGCACGCGCAGTGGCCGGTTGGGACAGCGTCCGGCCGGACAGCGTCCAGTTGAGCCGCAGGGAGTAGTTCGAGCCGATGGTGCTTGACGGCTGCGAAAACTCCTGACTCAGGAAGGTCTGGGAACCGGCGCCGGTGTAATTGATCCCCGCCGAGGCGGACACGCTGGGAAGCAGCATCTCGGTCAGGGCGTTGCGCGCTGCCCAGCTGGCGGGCGTCAGGTCGTTGGCGGCACGGAGCCAGTTCGGGTTATGGCGTTGTGCCAACGCGACCGCTTCCTCCAGTCCCAGACGCTGCGGTACCGATGGCAAGGGGCGCTGCGCCTCGAGAGGGGTGGTCGCCGCCAACAACAGCAGTCCTAGCATGGAACGAACCATGGAAACGCACCTCGCATCACGGGCTGGGAATGACGAATCTCGCGTAATGTGGAATCTACGGGGTTATGACGGCGGTGGTTTCAACTCGGGACATGGTGGGGAGCTACTGGCGCGTCACTTCCAGGTCGCGGGAAGGAATGTGGGCCCGGAGCAAGCGGCCGTCCCGGTCATACCACACCTGCACGACGACCCCTCCCACGTCTACTTCGACCTGGCGTCCCCCGTCCGGCGTCCCGCCACGATCACTGATCGTACCATCCATGCGAGCACCAGTCCGAGGGTTGGCGATGCGCGTCGCGCCCGCCGGGTAATCCACCGCGAGCGCGAGGAAGGCAAACGCCGAGTCATCCACGATCAGGGTGCCGCCGACCGGAAGTTCCCGGGCGCGTTCACCACCCGAACCCGATACCCGGATGGTGACCCGCCGCGGG
The DNA here is from genome assembly GCA_040877595.1 of Gemmatimonadales bacterium. GTDB lineage: Bacteria > Gemmatimonadota > Gemmatimonadetes > Gemmatimonadales > GWC2-71-9 > JBBDNM01. Next base: position 44,152 of record JBBDNM010000094.1, read on the forward strand.
GTCAAGACGGCGAGAATGACCGTGCTTGAGGCACCCCAGTATGAGGTGGTGGAAAGCGTCCAGCCAGAACCATCACGTCGGACTTGGAAGTCCTCATGACCCACCACGGCGCCGGCCTGGCGCACGATCAACGTCCCCGCGTCCGAACTGGGACCTTGGGCCGCGAGGCTAATTTTGGCTAACCCAATCAACAACAACACGTTAGAGCGATTCATGACCCCCTCCGATCGGCGACCGCAAGACGCGGTCAGCCACACGAGCATATATAAGATGGTAGAGCCGCCGTCCAGTCTCAACTGAGGCCAGGCTCGGACGGCCAAACGACCCGGGGCCGGACTCCGGCAGACGACCCCGTCCCCGGAGGGCCGGCGGGACGAAGTCCTCGGCGGCCTCGAGCCGCACCATCGAGCTGTCGACATACAACAGCAGCGAGGTATCCACTTCGCCGCCATGGATGAGCGGGCCATCCCCCTCGGGCAGGCGAATGGAGAAAATGTCCACGGCGCGGACGCGGGCCGATTGTGTCCGGAGCGTGCTCAGGGCTTCTTGATGCGGGTCCCAACCGTGGGCGGTAAGAATGATGAACTCGCGTACGCCGCCCTGTTCCCAGGATCCCAGCAGGTCGTTCATGAAACGGTGCAGCGTCTTGCGCCGCACAGCGGCATTGCCGGGGTACTGGACGCGGGATGCACGGTTGACCCCATATTCCACCGTCGCGGCACGGAGGACACCGAACTCGGCGGACAGGTCGTCCGCCAGGCGCTCCACGAGCAGGGTGTCGGTCCCCATCGGCAGGTGAGGGCCGTGCTGTTCCATCGTACCGACCGGAACCAGCAGGCGGGGATCACGGGCCAGAATGGTCCGCACATCAACGGGAGTCAGATGCTTGAGTCTGAGCGGTCCGCGGGCCGGCGCCGTGTCGGTCATTGGGACGTCCTCGGCCTGATTGGCCTGGCGGCCCTCGCCGCGTGGTATGGCCTGCCGACCACGGTCGCGGCCGTGCTGACGCTACTGGCGGCCGTGCTCATGCTGGCCGCGCCGGTCGGCCGTCGGCCTGTGGCCCTGCTCGTTTCGTTGATGCTCCTGGCCGGTGGGGCGGGGGCGTTCGGCACCACGTCGCGGGTACGCGCGATCGAGAGCGCGTGGGGGACCGACACCAGCGGGGTGCGCGGTCGCCTCATTGACGACGCCTCCGCCCAACTGACGCGCGACTTGGCCGAGGCGGTGCGCGTGGCGCGTACTCTGGCCGACCGTGCCGTCATGGTGGAGGATACCGGACGGTTGGAAACGGCCCGGCGGTTGGCCGCGAGTGTGGAACGCCAGACGCTTGAGCACGGCGTCGCTGTGTTCCGCGACGGGGAGCTGTGGGCGTGGGCCGGGCGGCATCGCCTCCCCGCCATGCCCGACGGTCCTGAGTTGTCAGCGCGCATTACCCCATTCTACGTGGTGCTGGAGGCTCGTCGCCAGCACGCGGGACGATTGGCGGTCGCGCAGGTGACGTTGGCCGCCGATAGCGCGGTGCCTGAGCGGCACGACGTGCTGTCCGATCGATTCCTCGCATCAACGTCGGTGGCCCTCCAGTTCTTCCCGCCTGGACGAGGGCCGCAGAACCTCGACGTCTTCGACTACTGTATTCCCACATGCCATGATACTGAGGTGACGCCCGACACGCTCTTCGGCGTGCGGATGGTGCCGCCGGGGCAAGGGCCCCACAAGCTCGAGGTGGAGAAGCGGGGCCGTCGTCGCGTCGCGTGGGCTCTGCTGGGGGCCGCGTTGGCACTGATCGCGGTGGGGCACCCTGTCGTGCGCGCGACGGTGGGCTTGGGGCTCGCCGTCGGGCTGGTGTTCACTCCCGCACGAGATGGCTGGTGGTCGAGCGGGCTCCTAGGGTCGGCCACGTACTTCAGCGACCTGATGGGTCCGTTGTCGGCGTCTGCGGGCGCATTGGCCGTGACTGCGCTTGCCGTCATGGCGGTACTGGTCGCCCGTTGGCCGCACCTACGCTTGCGCGCGCCGTGGAGCATGATGGTCGGCGCTATCCCGGTCGTCATGCTGCCATGGATCGTGGAGGCGCTCGCACGCGGCATCACGCCTCCGGTGGCCGGGCCCGGCATGGGGCAGTGGCTCGTGTGGCAGGGATCGCTCATGCTGGTGGGTGCCGCGCTGCTGCTCGCCTCAGCGTTGGCGATGGCGGGAGGGGTGCGGGCGCCTCGGTGGATGGCGTGGACCGCCGGGGCCGGAGCCCTCGGTGTCGTGGTGGTTGGCCTGCTCGCCTGGCAACCCGACGGGTGGCCGGCATGGTACCGCGTCGCGTGGATTCCCGTCGCGATCCTCGCCATCCAGCCGGGTCCGCGCAGACAGGTGACGGTGGTCGTTGCGTTGGTGGCGGGCGGACTCGCGGCGGTCATGACATGGGGCGCCGAAGCGGACGGTCGCCTGAAAGTCGCGGGGCGTGATGCGGCAGGCATGCGACACGTGGCCGATCCTGTCGCGCTCGGCCTGCTCGGATTCCTTGGCAACCGTTTGGTCAACCAACCACCGCCGGCGTCCGCCGCAGGGCTCTATGCGCGTTGGACGCGGTCTGCGCTGGCGAGCGACGGGTACCCCGCGTCCCTTGCCTTGTGGCGCGATGGCCCGCTGCCTGAGGCGCACCTGGCCTTGGCGGAACTCGGTGTGCCGCTTGACAGCCTGTTGGCTGCGGTGCAGGCGGCACGCGCGAGTGGCCGTCCCACCTTCCGTGCCGTGTCCGGCGCACCCGCTACACGGTATGTCCTCGCTGTGCCGTGGGCCGACGGGACGGCCGCGACGGTCACGCTCGGGCCGCGGTCCCGTGCGATCCCGGCGCATCGCGTTGCGCGGTTCCTGCGGGGCGATCCGGTGCGGTCGGCACCGTACACGCTCACGCTTTCGGACCCGGTGCATCGCGCGGACGAGGAGTCCGCGCTCGCGTGGCAGCGCGTGGGCGCGGTCGTCCGCGGTGAGGACCGGATCAATTTTCCCGACGGGACGCGACACCTCCACGTCGTCGTGCCGCTGGGCACCATGCCGGCGCTTCCCGTGCGAGGCATGCTGGTGCTGCTGCTGAACGTACTCGGGTTGGCGACGTTCGTTGTGATGGTGGAACGCCTGACTGGGCGAGGGTGGTCCACGTGGAGCTGGTCGTTGCGTGGCGGCGCCTTCCGAACGCGGCTCACGGCAGCTCTGGTCGTGTTTTTCGTCGTGCCGACCGTCGCCTTCGCCCTGTGGACCGCGCGACGTCTGGATGCCGAGGCGGAGCGCAGCCGTGACTTGATCATCCGGCAAACCCTGCAGGACGCGACAGGGACCGCGCGCGAGTTCCTGCAGGAGCCAGAACTGCTGGCACGCGCCGTGTTGCCCGATCTGGGTGAGCGGCTTGGGGCCGACCTCCTGCTGTTCAACGCAGGCCTCATGCTCCGGACGACGCCGGCCGTCCTCGGTGAGCTCGGGTTGGTGGATGCCTATCTGCCTCCGGCCGTGCTGCAGGCGATGGCCGGCGACGATCACATCGAAGTGGCGCGGAATCAGACTATTGGCGGGCGGGCGACGCGCGTGGGATATCGATCCTTGGGTGGACCGATCGGGCTGGCCGGGGTGTTGGCTGCCCCTCGCCTCTCCGAAGATCCGGATTTGGTACGGTCCGAACTTGACCTCATGTTAGCCCTGCTCCTGGTGACCTTGGCCGGGCTGGCGGTGGCCGTGGGCTTGGGCTCGGTGGCGGCTCGTGCGCTGGCCCGCCCGGTGAACGTGCTGCGTGATGCGGCACTGCAGGTCGGTTCCGGGGGACCACCAGATCCCATTGGCAACGTCCCGACCGAACTCCAGCCGGTGGCCGACGCCCTGCAGCGCATGGCGCAGGACGTCGAACGCGCGCGCGCGGCCCTG
>JBBDNM010000095.1:0-9718 GCA_040877595.1 Gemmatimonadales bacterium
CTCTCGTCTCCCCTCTCCCCTCTCCACCACCCGCCAGCCCTTCGACTCGGCCAGCTTCTTGAGCGCTTCGGCCTCGGCGCTGATGCCTTCTTCGACCAGCTTGCGCGCTTCGCGCGCGGTAGCTTCGTCCACGGCGGCGCGGGCGCGACCCAGGGCGTCTTCCACGCGTTTGCGGGCTTCCAGCAGGAACGCGCGCGCCTGTTCCCGCCCCCGTCGCTCCACGTCGCGTTCCGCCTGATCGAGCGCCGCTTCGCGCGCCGCAAGTCCGCGCTGCGCTTCAGCGACCTGGGTCAGGTCGCGCGCCAATCGCGCCGCCTCCATCTCCAGGCTGATCGCCCGCTCATCAGCCACGCGTCGCGCCGTTTCCAGCTCCGCCAGCATCTGGTCCAGCTGGCGCTCGCCACCCGACAGTCGATCCTCGGCCGCCTTGACCACGCTGTCCGGCACGGCGAGCCGTCGCGCCATGACCAATCCGTACGACCGTCCCGGCACACCCACCAACAGGCGATAGGTCGGCGCCAGCCGTTCGCCGTCGAACTGCAAGGAGCCGTTCACGACGGTGGTCCGCTCGTTGGCGAGCTCCTTGAGGCGACCCAAGTGCGTGGTCAGGACCACGCGTGTACCGGCATCCACCAGATGCACCACGGACGCGGCGAGCAATGCGGCGCCCTCCGTCGGGTCCGTCCCGCTCCCTGCCTCGTCGAGCAACACCATCGTCGTCGGACCCGCGGCTGCCAGCGCTTCGCGTAACGCCGCCAAGTGCGCGCTGAAGGTCGAGAGACTCTCGGCGATGGACTGGCGATCACCGATGTCCGCCACCAGGCGATGGAACACCGGGATCTGCGTGCCCGCCCCCACCGGCGCCACCACGCCAGCCTGCGTGAGCGCCACCAGGACCCCAATGGCCTTGAGCAGCACCGTTTTCCCACCCGTATTGGGACCGCTCACGACCAGCGCGAGCTGGTCGGTGCTCAACTGGAGATCGAAGGGGACCGCCTCCACGCCATCGGCGAGCAGCAACGGGTGGCGGACCGCCGTGAGGGAAAGCGCGGCGGGAGCGGGCACCACGGTCGGTACCGCGCCCCGCACCTGTGCGGCATACCGCGCGCGGGCGCATGCGTCGTCCACGGCGACACACATCGCGTGTCCGTCCGCCAGCGCGTTCGCGTGGGGCCTGAGTCCGTCGGCCAATGCCAGGAGCAGCGCCTGCACCGCCCGGGCTTCGGCGGCCTCGGCCTCGATAAGGCTGTTGCCCAACTCCACGGTGGCTTCGGGCTCAACAAACAGCGTGTTGCCCGACGCTGAGGTGCCGTGCACCAGCCCACGCACCCGCCCGCGGGCGTCCCGCGCGACCGGCAGGACATAGCGGCCATCACGTATCGTGACCGTCGCATCACCCTGCGTTCCGGTCTCGATTCCGCGCAGCAGTCCTTCCAGCGTCCGAACCAATTGGGCTCGCAGCTCACGCACGGTGCGCCGCGCCCGGTCCACGTCGCGCGACGCGCCATCGCGTACCTGGCCGTCGGGGTCGAGCGCGCGTTCGATGGCCTCAATCGGATCGGCGGGAACAGGTTCCACGCGTAACGCCGCGATCGCGGGGGCCACCTCGGCACACCGGGCGAGTTCTCGCGCCACCGTGCGCGCGGCTCGGCCAGCGGCCGCCAGGCGAATCAGTTCAGCACCATCGGGGACCCCGCCGGACCGGGCCAACCGGTCGAGGGGGTCGGCGATGTCCTCCACGCGTTCGGCCGAGAGCGGAGCACCCGCTTCGGTGAGGGCCAGAAGTTCGGCGACCTGCGTCAGGTCGCGGCGAATCGCGTGCACATCAGAGGTGGGACGGCGGCGGCGGATGCGGTCGGCTCCGGGCGCAGACAGGGCGTGGGCTGCCACCGCGTCCAGGGCCCGGGCGAACTCCAGCGCTTCAAGCGTGGCGAGGGTGGCCACCCCCGAAATGTTAAGAGGGGTGCCGGTGACTGGTGTCACCTGCACCCCTCCGACTTCTCCTGATGGTTGCGCTGGGCCATAGACGCGAAAGCTAGCCCCGGGCCCCGTCGTTCTCAACGGTCCCCGTGATCGTCAGTTGGAGTCACGCCACCGGACACTGGCCCGCACCGGAAAATGGTCAGACGGATACCGGCCGGCTGCTGCTCGGCGGTCAATCGCGGCCGAATCCGTGACGAAACGCGACCCCACCAGAATGGCATCGATCTTGGCGCCCGTATCGGTCCCCGCGAAGGCGTGGAACGTCCCCACGATGGAATCGTTCGGGTGTACGGCTCGATACGTATCCACCAAGCCGACGCCGGGATCGAGCAGCCGCTGAAACGCGGGGTTATCCTCACCGGCGTTGAAATCCCCGAGCACCACGACGCCGTCCGCGGCGGGCCCACCAGCCACGCGGGTCATCAACAGGTCGGCGCTTCGCTCGCGGGAGGGTTGCGATTCGTGATCCCAATGCACGTTGTAGACGCGGAGCGTATCGCCGCTCGCCCGGTCAACCAGCCGTACCCACGTACAAATCCGTGTAATCCGGTTGCCCCACGAGACCGAGCCGGGCACGTCGGGCGTGTCGGAAAACCAGAACGTGCCCCGGTCCACCACCTCGAAGCGGGCGGTATCTACCAGGACCGCGGCGTACTCGCCGAGGGTGTCGCCGTCCTGGCGGCCGACGCCAACCACGTGAAGATGGGGGAGTGCCGTGCGCAACGCTTCAACCTGAAAGTGGAGCGCCTCCTGAATGCCGATCAGGTGTGCGCCTTCACCGATGGTCGCGATGACCTGGGACTGACGGTACGGCCACCGATTGTCACCGTCGTCCGCCGTCCCGTATCGCACATTGAAACTCAGGGTTTCGATCGGAGGTGGAGGGACTGGTGTGCAGCCGGCCAGCGCCACCCACAATGCCAGGCCCACACCACGTGCTGCCACGTTCATCCCGGCGGCCAGGTAAAGGACCGGCCGCCCAGCACATGCACATGAACATGAAAGACCGCCTGTTGGGCATCCCGGTTGGTGTTGATCACCGTGCGGTACCCCGATGCGGCGACACCCTCGAGCCGAGCCACGTGGGCGGCGGCCAGCATCAGCCCGCCCATCAAGTCGCTGTCCGTGGCGGCATCGAGCGAAGCGACGTGCTGCCGTGGAATCACCAGCACGTGAGTCGGGGCTTGGGGAGCGAGGTCCCGAAAGGCGATGAAGCGGCCGTCCTCCCAGACTTTCGCTGCCGGAATCGCGCCGGACACGATCTTGCAGAACAGGCAGTCACTCATGCGCCGAACGCCTGGCGGATGCGGTCCCAGAACCGCCGGCCGGTGCCCTCGTCCTTGGGCGGTGCGCCTTCGATGCCCCGCAATTGTTCGAGCACGGCGCGTTGTTCCCCGTTGAGGCGGGTCGGGATCCACACCTGGACCCGCACCTGCAGGTCGCCGCGACGGCCGCCGCGCAGCGGCGGGAGCCCCTGCCCTCGCACGCTGATCGTGGCACCGGATTGGGTGCCGGGCGGCATGGTCACTGTGGCCGTGCCTTCCGGGGTCGGCACCTCGAGCTCTGCCCCAAGCGCCGCCTGGGTGAAGGAGACCGCCAAATCGTGTACCAGCGTCGTGCCGTGCCGTTCGAACCGATCGTCCGGCTCGACCTCGAGCACGACATGCAGGTCGCCCGGCGGCCCGCCCCGCGGCCCCGCCTGTCCCCGCCGACGCAGGGTGACGTAATTGCCGGTCTCGATGCCTGGCGGTACGTCCACCTCAACCTGTTGCTCCCCACGCACGCGCCCGTCGCCGCGGCACGTGCCGCAGGGCTCCGCGATGACCGTGCCTTCGCCGTGACACGTTGGGCACGGCGTGACAGAGATGAGCTGGCCCAGCAACGACTGTTGCGCGCGCCGCACCTCACCCATGCCGGCGCAGGTCGTGCACCGTACGGGTTCGCGGCCCGCGGCCGCGCCGCTGCCATCGCAGGTCGCGCAGGGTTCGAGCGCCTTGAGCTTGATGGTGCGGGAAACGCCGGTGACGACCTCGGCGAGCGTCAGTCGCAGGGTTGTGCGGACATCCTGGCCGCGGCGTTGGTCGCGGCGCGCGCGCTGGCCACCGCCGAAGAACGCATCGAACCCACCCATGCCACCGAAGTCGCGCATGAAGGTCGCCAGCGCCTCGGAGAGGTCGAACGGCATGCCCTGGAACCCACTACCGGCACCGGAACCCGCCCGTCCAAACCGATCGTACGAGGCGCGCTTGTCGGCCTCGCGCAGCACCTCGTAGGCCTCCGCGGCCTCCTTGAACCGATCGGCGGCGGCTGGATCGCCATTGTTGCGGTCGGGGTGGAACTGCATCGCGAGCTTGCGATACGCCTTCTTGATTTCGTCCTGGTTCGCGTCGCGGGATACACCGAGCACATCGTAGTAATCGCGTGCCATGGTCAGCCGGCCAGGTCTTCCACGAGGCGGCTCGTGTTTTCGACCATGCCGATCACCTTCTCGTAGGGCATGCGGGTCGGGCCCATCACGCCGATGACACCCGACAGGCCCCCGTGACGGTAGCTGGCGGTCACGATGGTGAACGCGGAGAGCGCGGGATCGGTGTTCTCGCCGCCAATGGTGATGGTGAGACCGCCGGCGCGACGTTCCTGGAGCGCGCTGCGCAACACGTCGCGCCGCTCGGTCAGCTCCAACAGGCGGCGTACCTGGCCGCTGGTGTTGAACTCCGGCTGGTCGGCCAGGGGCTGCGCACTGCCGAGCAGGACGTCGCTCGACGAGCCGGCCGGCACATCGAACAAATGGTCGGCTTCTTCCACGAAGATGTTGAGCAGTTCGGACGCGCTCGGAACCGACGTGTCGCGCAGGCGCTCGCGGACGGTCGTGCGAATGGCCGAGAGGGTCAGACCGGCCAAGCGTTCGTTCAGGACGCGGGCCACGCTCAGCACGGCTTCGGCGGGCAGGTGGCTCGACACCTCGACGTAGATGGTTCGCGCCAATCCACCGCGCAGCACCAGAATCATCAGGATGCGTTCGGCCGAGACCGGCATCAGCTCCAGCCGCTCAAGCACCGCATGGTCAAGTGACGGAGCGACGGCCACGCCGAGTTCGGACGTGAGCACGCCCAGCACCTGCGCGGCCTTCTGCAACAGGCCCTCGATCACGCCGGCATCGGGGCGCAACTCGCGGGAGAGCGCCGCGTGATCGGGCAGTTCCACGCGCCCATCGCGAATGATGGCATCCACGTACACGCGATACGCGCGGTCGGTCGGGATCCGGCCGGCGGACGTGTGCGGGTGAAACAGGTAGCCGCGGTCTTCCAGGTCACTCATCGTGTTGCGGATGGTGGCCGCGGAAACGCCCAGTGGAAACCGCTTGGCAATCGTGCGCGACCCCGCCGGCTCGGCGGTTTCGATGTAGGTCTGGATGACGGCTTCCAGGACGGCGCGTTCGCGGTCGTTCAGTGGGTGCGACATGGTCCCAAGTGTTGTAATGACAGTAAATTAGCCACCATCGGCCAAGGTGGTCAAGCGGGGCACGATGGCGTCGATTCGGAGCCAGCCGGCCGGGGTCGCCTGCAGCCGGTCCTCTTTCCTGATGAGCCACCCGGCTGCGAGCATGGCGGCGACCGCTGTCGGGTCTACCGAAAGCGTATTGGCAGGGATCCCTGCGTTGGTGCGGAGCCCGAGGTATGCCTGCTCCAGCGTGCGGGAGCGGTCGTCGGGACGTTCTTCCCCTTCGATCGGATCGCTGCCCCCGCGTACGGCGCGTGACCAGGCGGCGTAGGGCCCCAGATTCCAGCGCCGGACTCCGGACGCAAACCCGTGCGCCGCTGGCCCCAACCCCACATACTCCGCGCCCGACCAGTATGCGCTGTTGTGTCGAGCGCGACGGTCGGCTCGGGCATAATTGCTGATCTCATAGTGATCAAACCCGGCTGCCACGAGCGCTTCCCGCACCGTGAGGAACTCCGCCTCGTAGCGCTCGTCGGGCGCGGCGTGCGTGCGTCCATCCCGCACCCAGCGGCCGAGCGGGGTCTTGTCTTCGACGGTGAGCCCGTACGCCGAGACGTGGTCGGGCGCCAGGGCGAGCAGCAAGTCCAGGTCCCGGACAAGATCCCGCCGCAACGACGATGGGAGCGCGAAGATCAGGTCCACCGAAACGTTCGCAATGCCCGCATCGCGCAGAACGGCCATCGCCGCGGCCGGAGCTTCGGGTCCGTGCGGTCGGTGCATCCAGGTGAGCACGCCGGGATCAAAGCTCTGGAGCCCAAGCGAGACGCGGTTTACGCCGGCCGCCCGCCATGCCGCGGCATTCGCTGGGGTAACGTCTTCCGGGTTGGCCTCGACGGTGACTTCGGCGCCGTCACGCCGGGGAAACTCCGCGATCAAGTCGGCGAGCGACGCGGCGGCGAGGAGGGACGGGGTCCCGCCACCCAGGTACACGGTCTCCAGCGGAGCGAGCGACAACCCGCGTACGGTCCGCTCGGCGCGCACTTCCTCCACGAACGCCCGGCTCGGCACGTCGCGGCGCACGGCGATCTGGAAATCGCAGTACGAGCACCGGCGGCGGCAGAACGGCACGTGGAGGTAGAGGTGAGACACGGTGCAAGGTGCACGGTGCACGGTGCATGGTGCAAGGTGCACGGTGCACGGTGCACGGGAGTTACAGGGATCGGGAAAGCCGGAACCATTTGCCCGGTTCCTGCGTGACCACCCCGCGCAATTCAAGGGCTGTGAGAATCGCCAAGGCATCGCCGGGAGTCGTGGCCAGGCGTTCCGTAATCGCATCCACGTGCCGCTCGGCGTCCCCCAAATACGCCACGACTTGTTGCTCGCGTGCTGACAGGGTGGTCGCGCTGGGTACGGCATCGGGCCCCATGTGGCGGTCGTAACGTTCGAGCACATCGTTCACGGTGAGCGCGGGCGAAGCGCCCGACTGGATGAGCTTGTTGCAACCGAGCGATGTGGGCTGCGTGATTGGGCCGGGTACCGCGAAGACGTCCCGGCCCTGCTGGAGGGCGGCATCCACGGTGATGAGCGCACCAGAGGTGGCGCCCGCTTCGATCACGAGGGTCACGCGCGCAAGGCCGCTGATGAGCCGATTGCGGCGCGGGAAACTGCCAGCGTTGGGACGTTCCCCGGGTGGGAACTCGGTAAGCAGGCATCCCTGCTCCGCCATGCGGTCGTACAGACGCTTGTTCGCCGAGGGATAGACGACCCCGAGCCCGTTGCCGAGCACGCCGACGCTGGCCCCACCCGCGTCGAGCGCCGCGGTATGGGCGATGGCGTCAATGCCGCGCGCCATGCCGCTTGCCACGACGAGACCGGCGCTGGCGATGCCGGACGCAAACTGTCGGCAGACCGCCGTTCCGTACCGCGAGTGGTCGCGACTCCCCACCACGGCCACCGCCGGTTGCTGGAGCAACTCCAAACGACCGCTGGCGAACAACAGCATCGGCCGGTCGGGAATTACGCGCAGGGCGGGCGGGAACCGCGGGTCGGCGGGCGTGAGGACCGTGCCACCGAGGGCGCGCATACGCTCCAACAGCTTTTCTGTCTTGGCGAGGTCCGCATTGCGGATCGCCGAGGCGGCGGCCTTGCTGATACCGGGCACCTGCTGGAGCGCCTCGAGCGGTGTATCGAAAACGCGCTGGGCGGACCGAAACGTTTCACACAGCGCCGCGAGCCGCGCCGGCCCGATTCCGGGCACCAGCGCGAGCGTCACGTACGCCAGGTCAGTCACGCGTATGGATGAGGGACCAGAGGGTTTCGATGAGCGGCGCGAGGCCCCGTCGCTGCGCAGCCGAAATCACCAGCACGGCCTTGGCGTCGGGCGCCTGGATGTCCGGGGCCGGATCGTCGCCCAGCAGATCTGCCTTGGTGAGCACCACGATGTGGGGCTTGTCGGGCAGTCCGCTCCCGAACGCCTCCGCTTCGGCTCGCAGCAGGTCGTAGACCGCCTGACAGTCTGGTGCATCAACCGGAATGAGGTACGCGAGCACCCGTGTGCGCTCGACGTGCTGGAGGAAGCGGTCGCCGAGTCCCTTCCCTGCGTGCGCGCCCTCGATGATGCCCGGTATGTCGGCCAATACGAACGAACGACCTTCACCCGGCGACACGACGCCGAGTTGCGGCGTGAGGGTGGTGAAGGGATAGTCGGCAATCTTGGGTCGCGCGGCGGACAGGGTGGACAGCAGTGTGCTCTTGCCGGCGTTGGGTTCGCCCAGCAGGCCCGCGTCGGCAATCAGCTTGAGGGTGAGTGTGAGCCGCCGATCCTCGCCCCCTTCGCCAGGTTCCCATTCGCGTGGCGACTGATAGGTGGCGGTGGCGAAGCGGGCATTGCCCCGTCCACCCCGCCCGCCTTTGGCCACCAGCATGCGATCGCCCGCCTGGAGAAGTTCGCCCAGCGCTTCCCCGGTGTTGGCCATGCGCACTTCGGTGCCCGGCGGCACCGGGAGCGTGATATCCTCCCCGGACCGGCCGGTCTGATTCGCGCCCTTGCCGTGCTGGCCGCGGTCGGCTTTCCAATGGTCGCGGTACCGGTAGTCGAGCAGGGTCGTCAGGTTCGCGTTGGCTTCGAGGTACACGCTGCCTCCCCGGCCGCCATCACCGCCGTCCGGACCGCCCTTCGGCACAAACGTCTCCCGTCGGAAGGACATTTGCCCCGACCCGCCGGTGCCGGCGGTGACGCGGATGGTGACCTCGTCAATAAATGACATGGACGTCCGAAAGGAGGGAGAGCAAACGACCGCGCAACGTATCAAACTTTTGCAAGAGTCCCCGACGCGGTGAGAGATCCGACGGATTCACCACGCGTGTTGCGGAGTGGGAACTGCGTGAAGCGAGCCAGCGCTGGATCGGCGGCGGCCGGGGCTTCGAGAAACGCGAGCGTCGCCACCAACGCAACCATCGAGGCGCGGGCATGACCGTCCTCGACCTTCACCGCGATGCCGAGACCCCGGTCGCGCAGGGCCACGCCGTACACGCCATCGGCGCCCACTTTGGAAAGAATCCGACCACTACCGGCGCTCAGGAGCGCGGTATCCAGCCGACCGAGCCCGCCGACCAGATAGGGGTGCGCGGTCATCGCATCGGCCAGCCGCTTCGCCGCAGGGTCATCAGACGTGCCAAACCGGGCGAACGCGCCGGCCATGGCGGCCAGCGGCACCTGGAAGCACGCGACACCACACCCATCCACCGCGAGGCCAATGGCATCGGGCTGCAACCCGGCCCAGTGGGCCACCGCCACGCGACCACGCAACTGCACCGGATGCGTCAATTGCTGATAGCCGGCGGTGGGCCACTGCCGGTGACGGGCCAGGATGAGCATGGCCGCGTGTTTGCCCGAGCAGTTGCTCGCCACGGCGGTTTGCGGCACCGCGTCGGGCTCCGCTTCGTCCGGCAGGCGCACAGCCAGCTCGCGCCACAGTGGACGGTGCCCGCCGCAGACCAGATCCGCCTCGGTCAGCCCGGCACGGGCGAGCATGGCCGTCACGTGATTGACATGCACCCGCTCGCTGTTGTGCGAGGCGCATGCGAGGGCCAGCGCCTCGGTGGTCAGGCCGAACGCGTCCGCTGCGCCGTCGGTCACCACGGGCCACGCCTGAAACGGCTTGGCGGCCGAACGCAGGAACGTGGGAAACGCGGGATCCCCCGACTGCGCCACAAGGTGACCGGCCGGATCAACGACCGCGACATGCACGCGGTGGCGTGATTCCACATGCGTGCCGCGATGGGCAAGGATTTC
>JBBDNM010000096.1:0-9619 GCA_040877595.1 Gemmatimonadales bacterium
CGGGCTCAGGTGCCCGCCCGTTCCACCACCCGCGATGAGGATCTTCATCGGCGCGCCCCCGGTGTCCGCCGCTGATGCGCGACGTTCACCATGACCCCCGTGGCAAACAGCGAGACGAGCAGGTTCGACCGACCGTACGAGATGAACGGGAGCGGCAGGCCCGTCGTGGGCACCAGGTTGAGTGTCACCGCGATGTGCAGGATGGCGGTGACCCCCACCATGGCCGTGAGGCCGGTGACCAGCAGCATGCCGAACTGGTCCGGCGCCGTGCGCGCGATGCGGAACCCCATCCACATCCACAGCGCGAACAACGCCACCACACAGATCGCGCCCAGGAATCCCCACTCTTCCCCGATGGTGCTGAAAATGAAATCCGAGTAGGCATACGGCAGGTACCCCAGCTTCTGCATCCCTTCGCCAAACCCGACGCCAAAGAACCGCCCGGACCCGATGCCGATGAGCGACTGCTGAATCTGCCAGCTGGTCGCCGCCGTGGCCTCGTCGGACGAGATGAACGCCAGCACGCGCGCAAGCCGGTACTGCACCTGCGTCAGCTCGCGCCACAGCACCGGCACCGCAACGAGCCCGAGCACGAGGAAATGCCCGATGCGGGCGCCCGCGGTGAACAGGATGACACCCGCGATCAGCGCGGTCAGGACGGCCGTCGAAAGATTCGGCTGGAACAGCACCAGCACGCACAGCGGACCCACCACCACAAAGACGGGCAGCAGGCCCTTCTTGAAATCGCGGATCTGCTCGCCCTTCCTGGCCGCGATCATCGCGGTCCACGCCGCCACCGCGAACTTGGCGAACTCGGACGGCTGGAAGCTCACGGGGCCCAGGTTGAGCCAGCGTCGCGCGCCGTTGAGCTCCGGCGTAAGCGACCGCAGGCCGGGCAGGAACGGAAACAGCAGGAGCACGAGCGAGGCCAGCATCATTGGCCACGCGAGCGACCGCCACGTCTGATACGGCACGCGGGCGCCCACCAGCAGCAGGAGCCCACCCACGATAACCCCGCCCAACTGCCGCAGCGCAAACGCCGAGCCGGGATCGCCTGCCTGCACCGCCACCAGACTCGACGCGCCGTACACCGCGGCGACACCAAACACCGCAAGCACCGCCGTCACCGAGGCAAGCAGCCGGCTTTCCCAGATGGTGGCGTTCATCGCGCCGCGACCAGCCGGCGGAAGGTGGCCCCGCGCTCTTCGTAGTTCGTGAACTGGTCAAAGCTTGAGCAGGCGGGCGACAGCAAGACCGCCTGGGCGCCCACGACGCCCGCGGCCGCCTGCACGGCGTCGCCCAACGTCTCGACCACATGGAGCGGCACGCGTCCCGCCAGGTCACGTTCCACGAGGGCGCGCGACTCGCCGTACGCCACCACCGCCCGGCACTGCCCCGGGGCGTCGGCCAGCCGCGTGTACGGCTCGCCCTTGTGGCGGCCGCCCAGCAACAGCACGAACGGCCGATCCATCGCGCGCACGGCCACCAGCGTGGACGTGACGTTGGTGGACTTGGAATCGTTGATCCACTGCACCTCGCCCACGGTACGCACGAGTTCCATCCGGTGCGGCAGCCCCGTCACACCCCGCAGGCCGTTGGCGATCGCCTCGGGCGAGAGCCCGGCCGCCTGCGCCGCCAGCGCGGCGGCCAGCGCGTTCTCCACGTTGTGCCTGCCGAGGAGCGGCAGGTCGGCGCGCGCCAGCAGCGGCTGGCCATCCAGCAGGAGCGTGCCGTCGGCATAGCCCGCATCGGCCGCGCGCTCAAGCCCGAACGTCCGCCGGACCCCCCGCGCCCCTCCCAGCACCCCCCGCGCCTCCGTGTCACCGCCGTTCACCACGTGGACCGTCGTGTCGGTCGCGTTGGCGTACAGCAACGCCTTGTCGGCGTAGTACGCCGCCACGTCGGGATACCGATCGAGATGGTTGGGCGCCACGTTGGTGAGGACCGTGACCTCGGGCGCCAGGCTGGGCGTATCGTGCAGCTGGAAGCTCGACGCTTCGGCCACCACCCACGCGGGGTGTTCCCCCGCCAGCGCCACATCCAGCAGCGGCCGACCGATGTTGCCCGCGGCCACCGCCGTCACACCGCCCGCATGGAGGACCTGCGCAATCAGCGATGTGGTGGTGGACTTGCCGTTGGTGCCCGTCACCACAATAAACTTGACGCCCTCGGCGTGGAGCGCCCGCCACCCGAGTTCCAGTTCGGCCAGGATGCGCACACCCGATGCGCGCGCGGTCTCGAGCGGCGGCGCGTTGGGTGGCACGCCGGGCGAAACGATCACGCAGGACGCGTCGGCGATCCGTCCGAGCGAGTGTCCGCCGGTTTCGACCACCGCGCCGGCTGACCGCAAGGCCGCGAGCGTCTCCGCGGTGGCGGGCGCCGGCGCGCTGTCGGACGCATAGACCGATACGCGCTGGCGCCGGAGCCACAGCGTGGCCGCGACACCCGAGCGGCCGAGGCCGATGACCGCGACCTCGCCCATCCGCCAGGCGGACGGAATCAGCGAATCTTGAGCGTGGACAGCGCGATCAGCGCACACAGGAGACCGATGATGTAGAACCGCGTCACGATCTTGCTTTCAGGCCAGCCGATTTTCTCGAAGTGATGATGCAGCGGGGCCATGCGGAACACCCGATGCTGCCTGGCGTATTCCAGGCCGTGGCGGCGGTGGCGCCACTTGAACACGGTCGTCTGGAGAATGACCGAGACCGCTTCCGCCGCGAACACGCCGCCGATCAGGAGCAACAGGAACTCCGATTTGAGCAGAATGGCCACGGTCCCGAAGGCCCCACCGATGGCGAGACTGCCGGTGTCGCCCATGAACACCTGGGCCGGATGCGCGTTGAACCAGAGGAATCCGAGCGAGGCCCCCATGAGCGCCGCGCAGAAGATGGTGAGCTCGCCCACGCCGGGCAGGTAGAACACCTGGAGGTACTGCGAAGCATCCACCCGGCCAAACAGGTACGCGAACGCGGCGAACCCCGCCGCCGCAATCACCGTGAGGCCGGCCGCCAGGCCGTCGAGCCCGTCGGTCAGGTTCACCGCGTTGGTGGTGCCGGTCATGACGAACGTGACAAAGGCCAGATACACCACCGGCGACATGATCACGAGCACGTACTTGAAGAACGGCAGCGTGGTGCTGGTGGCCGGGAGCGCGGCCGACGGCGGATCCAGCATCAGATACAACCCGAGTGCCGCGCCGAACGTCACCTGCCCCGCCAGCTTGTAGCGCGCCACCAGCCCGCGCGACTTGCCCTGTACCACTTTCAGGAAGTCGTCGAGGAACCCGATCGCGCCCATCCACAGCGTGGCCAGCAGCGCGATGATGACGTACCGGTTGTCCATGCGCGCAAACAGGAGCGTGGGGATCAGCGTGCCCAGCACAATAAGGATGCCGCCCATCGTGGGCGTGCCCCGCTTGCCCTGGTGGCTGGCCGGCCCCTCGGCCCGCACCACCTGACCCACCTTGTGGCGTTCGAGCGCGCGAATGAGCGGCCCGCCCATCCAGAACGCGAAGAAGACCGCGCTGGCCGCGGCGGCCGCCGCGCGAAACGAGATGTAGTTGAAGAGGTTGAAGAGCTGGAACTCGTCGGCCAGCGGCGTCAGCAATTCGTAGAGCACGGCGCCTCGTCGCTCAGGTTCCCGACGTGAGATACGGCAGGACGCGCTCCATGCGCGTGCCGCGCGAGCCCTTGATCAGGATCACGGCATCAGGCGGCACCCGGCCCGCCAGCGCCGCGCCCAGCTGGTCCGCATCCGCCGCGGTCACCAACCGGTCGCCCAGGTCGCCCACGGACGCGAGCGCCGTGGCAAAGGCGCCTTCGGCGCCCACCAACGCCGGACGCATGGCCACCATCATGCGTGCCAACCGCTCGTGCTCGGTCTGCTGCATCGCGCCCAGCTCCAGCATGGACCCGACCACGAGCACGAGGGGCCGGCTGTCGCGGAGCGCCTGCACGGTCTCGAGCGCCGCGGCCAGCGACGCCGGATTGCTGTTGTACGCATCGTGCAGGATAGTGCGGCCGCCCGCTTGGCGCACCTCCACCCGCCCGGCGGGCAGGCGCACCGCGTCCAGCTGCTTGAGCGCCTGAGCCACGGGCACGCCCAGCACCTTCCCCACCGCCACGGCCAGCATGGCGTTGGCCGCCTGATGGCGCCCCACCAGCGGCAGCGTGACCGACACGTCACCCACCGTGAGCGTGGCCCGCGCATCCGGGCCGACCTGCCACGCATCCGGCCGCACGTCGCACGGTACATCCAGGCCGGCGACGGTGACATGCCGCGCCACGGCCCGCGCCCGCTCGGCCAGCGCGGCGGGGTCCGGTCCCACCACCGCCTCGGCCACCCCCGCCAGCAAGGCGACCTTTTCCGCCAGCGCGCCCTCCACCGATCCGAATCCCTCGACGTGGCCCGCCGAGACGTTGGTCACCACGGCGAGATCGGGCTGAATGATGTCGCGCAGCCGGGCAATCTCACCAGGCACCGACGCGCCGGCCTCGATGACCAGGACCTCCGCATCGTCCGGCGCCGCGAGCAGCGTGAGCGGCACGCCCACTTCGTTGTTACGGTTGCCGTGCGTGGCGTGTACCCGCCACCGGCTCCCGAGCACTGCGGCCAGCATCTCTCTGGTAGAGGTTTTACCGGCGGTTCCCGTAATGGCGACCACGGGGCCGGGCACCAGCCGGCGGCGATAGGCGCCGAGGCGGCCGAGGGCCGTGAGCGTGTTGGGCACCGTGATCAGCGGGAGACGGGAGACGGGAGACGTGCCCTCCCGCACCACGGCCGCGCTGGCCCCGGCGTCTCGCGCCTGTTCCAGGAAGTTGTGCGCGTCAAACCGCTCGCCGGTGAGCGCCACGAACAGGTTGCCCGCCTCCAGGGTGCGCGTGTCGGTCGTAATGCCGGTGAACGCCGGGCCCTCCGGCACGCCGACGCCCAACGCGGCGGCGACGGCCTCGCGCGTCCAGCTCATGTGTCGAGCAGTCCGCGCACGATCTCGGCCTCATCGAACGGGCGCTTCTCGGTGCCAGTCACCTGGTAGGTCTCGTGGCCTTTGCCCGCCAGCAGCAGCACATCGCCCGCGGCGAGGAGGCCGAGTCCGCGTTGAATGGCGACCCGGCGATCCACGATCCGCAGGTGGGCCACGGTCCCCATGCCGGCCTCGATGTCGTCCAGGATCCGTTCCGGGTCTTCGGTGCGCGGGTTGTCGGACGTGACAATCGCCAGGTCGGCGCGTTGCGCGGCGATCTCGCCCATGACCGGGCGTTTCTGGCGGTCGCGGTCGCCGCCCGCGCCAAACAGCACGATGAGCCGTCCGGTGGCGAGCGGGCGTAGGGCTTCGAGCGCGCGACGGAGCGCGTCCGGCGTGTGCGCGTAGTCGCGCAGCACCACCCAATCCCGCTGGGCCAATCGCTCCATGCGGCCGGCCACCTGCGGCGCCTGGGCCAACCGGCGCGCCACCATCGCGGCGGGAAAGCCGAGCGCCCATGCCGCGGCGGAAGCGGCCAGGGCATTGCTCACGTTGAACGCCCCGAGCAACGGCAAGGTCACGGCATGCGTCATGCCACCCAGCCGCATCGTGAACCGCGCGCCGCTCGCGTCATAGGTCACCGCCTCGGCCCGCACGTCGGCCGGCCGTTCCACACCGAAGGTGATGCGTCGCAGGTTGGGGCGGGCGGCGAGCTGGGTCCAGGCGGGATCATCCGCATTCACGATCTCGGCGCCGCCATCCACGATCTGGTCCGAGAGCAGCGCCTTGGCGGCGAAATACGCATCGTAATCGCCGTGATAGTCGAGGTGATCGTGCGTCAGGTTGGTGTAGACACCCGCCTGCAACGCGAGCCCGGCCACGCGGCCCTGATGCAGGGCGTGGGACGACGCTTCCATCGCGAGGATCTTCACACCGACGTCACGCAGGGCCGCGAGCGTCTGGTGCAACTCCACCGGGCCCGGCGTGGTGAGCGTGCCCGTACCCGGCAACACTTGGGCCTCCGGACCGACGGCCCCCAGCGTGCCGAGCGATCCCGCAGTGTGATCGGCGTTGCACAGGTGACGGATGATCTGCACGGTGGTGGACTTGCCGTTCGTGCCGGTGACACCCACCAGCCGCAGCTGGTCGGCAGGTCGCCCGTAGAACAGCGCGGCCGCGATCGCGGCCGCCTTGCGTCCGTCGCGCACGACGACCTGCGGAACCATAGCCGTGACGGCACCTGAGACCGCGAGCGCCGCCGCGCCACGCCCGATGGCGTCGGGGACGAACTCGTGGCCATCCTGCGCGCTCCCGATCACGGCGCAGAACAACCCGCCCGGTGTCACCTTGCGCGAATCATCGGCCACGCCGGTGAGCTGCGGGTTCGCCTGCGGCGCGGCGACCACGAGGCCCTCAGCGGAAAGCGCCGCGACCAGGTCCGTGAGGAGCATCAGCGGCCCACCAGCACGACGAGCGCTCCGGGCGCCACGGCACCACCGGCGGCAGGCCGCGTACGGGCCACCCGGCCCCTGCCCTGCCCCTCCACGCGGGCGCGCAGCCCACGGCGATGCAGCCGCTCGACGGCTTCACGGAAGCTCAATCCCGCCACGTTGGGGACCGTGCGCGAGGCCGTGTCCGCATCGCGCGCGGTGTCCGGCCACGCGTACACCATCGGCAGCACCCCCGGATCCACCGCAATCACCTGCGTCGGCGACGGCGCCGCCGGACGCGCGAGCCGACGGCGGTCCAGCGCGTTCGTGCGCGCCGCCAACAATTGCTCCAGCACGCGCCGCGTGACCGGTGCGGCGGTAATGGACGCGAAGTAGCCGCCGTGCGGTTCATCAATCTTGACCACGAGCACGAGCTGCGGGTCGCTGGCGGGGAAGATCGACGCGAAGATCGCCGTGTACGCGCCGGGGATGTACCCGTTGGGGCCGGCCACACGCGCGGTCCCGGTCTTCCCCGCGACCTCGTACTGTGCCATCGCGGCGCCCGTGCCGGTGCCGCCTTCCAGCGTCACCCCGCGCAACATGACCAGCAACTGCGCCGCCTGCTCTGGCGTGACCACGCGCCGCACGGGCTCGGGCCGGTGCTCGTAGCGAATCGCGCCGCCCGGCGCCTGCACGCGCTTGACCAGCGCCGGCCGGAACAGCACGCCGCCGTTGGCGATCACCGCGTAGGCCTGCGCCAGCTGGACCGGCGTGACCGAGAACTCGTAGCCGATGGCCAGGGCCTGCGCGGTGGTACCACTCCAGTCCTGCGGCAGCGGGAGCCGCCCCCGCGATTCGACGGGGACGTCGACGCCCGTGGGCGTGCCGAAGCCAAAATCGCGCATGATGCGGAACTGCTGTGTCCGCGTGAGGCGCTCGGCAAACTTGACCGTGGCAATGTTGCTGGAGACCTGGATCGCGTGCTCGAGCGTCGCCCACTGCACCGGGTGTTCATCCTCCAGCACGCGATAGGGCAACCGCCAGCGGCCGTTCTCGCCCCAGACGGAATCGGTGGGGTGCACGAGATCGTTCACCAGCAATCCGGCGGCGACGATGACCTTGGCCGTGGATCCCGGCTCGAAGACCGATGTGAACGCGGTGGCCGGCTGGCTCCCGTCGGCCCGCCGCGAGGCCAGACCCAGGATCTCGCCGGTGTGGGGGTCCAGCACCACGATGTCGCCGCCGGCCGCACGAAACCGTTCGAGCGCGTCCGCCAACGCGGTCTCCACGATCTCCTGCACCTGCGCATCGAGCGTCAGATACACATCGTCGCCCGGCACGGGGAACGCATCCAGGCGAGAAGGCGACTCATACACACGGCCCTCGCCGTCGCGGAGCACCACCGCACTGCCCGGCGTACCGGCCAGCACCGAGTCCAGCAGGCGTTCCACACCGGAGGCCTCGCGGCCTTCGGCCGCGGGACGCCCCAGCACGGGCAAGGCGAAGTCCGGGTCGGGCAGGAATCGCTCGTAGGTCCGGGTCAGGTGGATGCCGCGCAGGCGACGGAGCTCGTGCACTTGTGCCGCGCTGAACGGGCCGTGGAAGTAGGCCCACCGGCGGCGGAGCGCCAGGCGGACTTCGCGCTCACCGAGGCCGAGCGCACTCTGCAGGAGACGGGTCGCCGCCGCCGCGTCGGTCAGCTCGTTGGGCGCGATCCCGACGTGATGGCGTTCCTGCGTGATGGCGAGCGGGGTGCCGGCCCGATCGTAGATGGTGCCACGCGCGGCGGGAAGTTCCACCCGTTCGGTGCGTCGCGCCTCCGCGTCCGCTGCATATCGGCGGCCTTCCCCCAGTTGGACCTGGGCCGCGCGCGCGACGAGCGCCACCACGCCCAAGGCGAACGCGATCTGGACGACCCGCAGGCGGACTTCAGTCTTGGCCATCGGTCAGCGTGGCTCCCGCACCGGTTGCTGGAGAATGATGACCTGACTGTCGGCGGGCAAGCGCAGCCCCAGCTCCTCGGCCAGGGGACGGAGCGTGCCAAGGCTCGATCCCTCCCGAATGCGGCGCAACAACTCGGCCCGTTCGGCCTCGCGGGCGGAGCGCTCCTCCCGCAGCTCGGCCAGTTCGCGTGCGAGCACATGCGCGGCCGTGTTGCGCGCGGTCACCCACGCAAGAATGGCGAGCAGGAATACCAGCCAGCCCGCGAGAAAATGCCGCCCCCTAAGCGCCATCGGTCCTCACGAATGCCCTGAGGCGTGCGCTGCGCGCGCGCGGGTTCTCCGCCACCTCGTCTGGCGTCGCCATGACGGGCTTGCGGAACACCAGCGCGCCGAGCGCCACGCCACGACACGTACAGACCGGTTGTTTGGGCGGGCAGACGCAGGCCCGGCTCCACTCGCGGAACGCCTGCTTCACGGCCCGGTCTTCCCCCGAGTGATACGTGATCACGGCCAGCACGCCGCCGTTGACCAGCGCGTTACGACAGGCGGGCAACGCCACGGCCAACTGCTCGAGTTCACTGTTCACGGCCATGCGCACGGCCTGGAACAGCCGAGCAAAATCCCCGGGACCGCTTGCGGGCCCCAGGGTGCGGCGAATGGCCGCCACGAGGTCGTCGCTCGTGGCGAGCGGGCGCCGCTCGATGACCGTGTTGGCCAGGCGGCGGGCGCGACGTTCGTCGCCGTAGATGAAGAAGAGATCGGCCAGCTCAGCGCTCGGGAGCGTATTGAGGAGATGGGCGGCGGTGCTGTCCGACGTCGGATCCATCCGCATGTCGAGCGGCGCGCCCGGTCGGAACGAAAAGCCGCGCTCGTCGGCATCCAGTTGGTGGGACGACACGCCGAGGTCGAGCAGGATGAAGTCGGGAGCAAAGGCGTGCACGGCGGCGAGGGCTTCTTCCGAAGCGAACGGGGCCTGCAGCAACTGGACTTGGGGGTCATCGCCGAGAGCGCGTCGGGCCTCGGCCAGGGCGTCGGGGTCGCGATCAATGCCCAGTATCTCGGCACCAAGGGCGCGGAGTCGGAGGGTGTGCCCTCCCCCACCCACGGTGGCATCCACCGCGCGGTGGCGGCCCCGGGCCAGATCGGCCACGGCCGCAGCCAGGACGGGAACGTGGTATGTGGAGCTGGGCACGCAGGGAAGATAAACGGGGCTGACGGGGCTCGAACCCGCGACCTCCGGTGTGACAGACCGGCACTCTAACCAGCTGAGCTACAGCCCC
>JBBDNM010000097.1:0-2963 GCA_040877595.1 Gemmatimonadales bacterium
AGCTGGAACGCCAGGGTTGGTGGGTGGCAGACCAATCGGGTTTTGCGTTCGTGGCGCGATTGGTACGCGAAGTGGTCGCTCAAGATCTGGTCACGGCCGGCCAGCGGCGACGATACCGCGGGTAAGCACCTCCGACCCTTCCCTGACGCCCGTCGTGCAACGACCTTTCGCTCACACGTGCTGCGCACGGCCGACAGGCGGTACGCGAAGTTCCGGATTCTGTCGTACTCTTGCCCGGGGCTGGATGCGGGCTGTATGACGATCCCGCACGTATATCAGGGGAACGGGCGTCGCCGCCTGGAGTAGCGGCGCGCCCTCGTGCACCGACGGCCGTTTCCCGCACCACCCACACGCGAGGCCATCTCATCGAGCTGCTCATCGTCAACCCGTCCGAGGTGTCCCGTCTCCTGCCGATGGACGTGTGCATCGAGGCCATGCGCGACGCCCTGCGCGCGACAGCGCGTGGCGAGGTGCTGCTGCCCCTGCGACAGGTTGTGCTGCTGCCGGACCAGCTGGGCGCGCTCGCCGCCATGCCCGCGTATGCCGGTCCCCAGGGCATCGGCGTCAAGGTGATCACGGTCTTTCCGGGCAACCGTGGCACCGCGTTCGATTCTCACCAGGGCGCGGTCCTGCTGTTTCACGGCGCGCATGGCTGCCTTCAGGCCGTGATTGATGCGAGCGAGGTCACGGCCATCCGCACGGCGGCCGTGTCGGCCGTGGCAACCCAACTGCTGGCGCGCGAGGATGCCGGGGACCTCGCCCTGCTGGGGTCGGGCGTCCAGGCGCGCACGCATCTCGCCGCCATGCGCGCGGTCCGGCCGATCCGGCGGGTCCGCGTCTGGAGCCCCACGGCGGCCCACCGCGCGGCCTTTGCGGCGGCCCAAGGGGTCGAAGCGGTGGACACCGCTGAGGCGGCCGTGCGCGGCGCCGACCTGGTCTGCACCGTGACCGCCTCGCGCACCCCGGTGCTTGAGGGGGCGTGGCTCATGCCCGGCGCGCACATCAACGCCGTCGGCGCGAGCCTGCCGGCCGCGCGGGAACTCGATACCGCGGCTGTCCGCCGCGCCCGGCTGTTCGTGGACCGGCGCGAGTCCACGCTGCACGAAGCGGGTGACTTCCTGACAGCGAAGTCCGAGGGCGCGATCGGCGATGACCATATTCTCGGCGAGCTGGGCGACCTGCTCCTGGGCACCGCGCCGGGGCGGGCATCGCCCGACGACATCACGCTGTTCAAGTCCCTGGGACTCGCGGTCGAAGACCTGGCCGCCGCCCGCGTGATCTACGACCGCGCGCAGGCGGCAGGGCTCGGTACGCGCGTCCCGTTCGACGGAGACCGGCATGGAACCGATTAAGGCGATCCCCCCGGCCGAAATCGCGGCGGCGCGAGCGCGGCTGGCGGACATCGCGGTCCGTACCCCGCTCGTGCGGCTCGCGGTGGATGACCGGCCGGGCGAGATCTGGCTCAAGCTCGAGAACCTCCAGCCGATCGGCTCGTTCAAGCTGCGCGGGGCCGGCAACGCGATGCGCCTGGCCGGTGCGGAACGGCTGGCGCAGGGCGTGTACACGGCGAGCGCCGGCAACATGGCCCAGGGCGTGGCGTGGGTAGCGCGGGCGCTCGGGGTGCCCTGCACCGTGATTGTACCCGACACGGCGCCGCGCACCAAGCTGGACGCGATCGAGCGCCTGGGCGGCGCGATCGTCCCGGTCCCGTTCGAACGCTGGTGGCAGGTGATCCAGGAACACCAGTACCCGGGCATGCGGGGACTCTTCATCCATCCGGTGTCCGACCCCGCGGTGATCGCGGGCAACGGCACCATCGGGCTCGAGATCCTGGACGACCTGCCCGACGTGGACACGGTGCTGGTGCCGTACGGCGGGGGCGGCCTGAGCGCAGGCATCGCCTCCGCGCTCCGCGCCCACCGACCCGAGGCGAAGGTGTACGCCTGCGAGGTCGAGACCTCGGCGCCCTTGACAGCGTCGTTCGCGGCCGACCGGCCGCTCAGCGTGGAACGGATTCCCAGTTTCGTGGACGGCATCGGGGGCAAGAGCGTCCTGCCGGAGATGTGGCCGCTGGCCAAGGCGCTGCTCGCGGGAACGCGGGTGGTCTCGCTCCGTCAGATCGCCGACGCCATCACGCTGCTGGTCGAGCGCAACCGCGTGGTGGCCGAGGGGGCCGGAGCCGCTCCCGTCGCGGCGGCGCTGGCCGCACCCGGCGCCGGCAAGGTGGTCTGCGTGGTCTCGGGCGGGAATCTGGATACCGCCACGCTCCGCACCATCCTGTCGGGCGACCTGCCCTAGGTGCGGCAACGATTGACGTGCCAGCGGTGTCCGCTTGGCGGCCCCGTGGCCGCGCTGGTCGAAGGCTCAGCCGAGAACCCCGCCGACGAGTTCGGTCCCGTGTGGTCGCCGACGGGTCGCGAGGTCGCCTTCTACTCAGTGCGCGACGGCATCCGGCACGTCTTCGTCATGCGCGCCACGGGTCAGGACGTCGTGCAGGTCACCAGTGATTCATTGCAGGACCAGCAGCCGCAGTGGTCACCGGACGGCAACAGCCTTGTGTTTGCCCGGCGCGACGGCGCCGGCCGCGATCGGATCCTCACGGTCACGCGCACCGCCGACGGCACCTGGGCCGCACCGCAGCTCGTCACCGAGGAATGGGCCACGGCACCCAGCTGGTCATCCGATGGTCGGTGGATCGCGTTCACGGACCCGGCGGGCAACCTGCGCGTGGTGGACGCGGATTGGGGGACATCCCGCATCGTGGCCGAACCCGTCGAGGTCGGAGGACTGCCGATTCGCCGGCCCTATTGGCTGTTCGGCGAACTGGCCATGCTGGCACGCGTCGAGGGGCCCGCCGGGAGCGGCGGCATCTGGCGCTTCTCCCTGTTTGGCGAGCCTCCCGAAGAAGTCGTGCGCTTTGACGACCCGACCCTGCCGGTCTACCGCACCGAGGTGGCGGCGGA
>JBBDNM010000097.1:3063-9267 GCA_040877595.1 Gemmatimonadales bacterium
CACGCCCACTCGTTGAGGGTACGCATGCGCCCATTGTTCCTGCCGGTGGTCATGGTGCTGTCAGCCTGCGACGCGACCGACCCCGTCATTCCGGATCCAGATCCGCTGGACACGCTGGCCATCGCCCTGGAGGTTGTCGCCACTGGCCTCGCGAGCCCCGTGTTCCTCACGTCCTCGCCGGGCGACGACCGGTTGTTCGTGGTGGAACAGCCGGGTCGCATCCGTATCATTCGCAAAGGCGCGGTGGATCCCACGCCCTTCCTCGACCTGACCGACCGCGTGATCAGCGGCGGCGAGCGCGGGCTGCTGGGCCTCGCGTTCCACCCGGAGTTCGCCACCAACGGTCGTCTGTACGTGCATTACACCGGGGCCGGCGGACACACGATGGTGGAACGATACCTGGTCACCGACGACCCCGATGTCGTCGCTCCGGCCACCGCCTCGCTCGTGCTCACCGTCACCCAGCCCTTCAACAACCACAATGGCGGCCAGGTCAGCTTCGGGCCCGACGGCTACCTGTACGTCGCACTCGGCGACGGCGGGAGTGCCGGCGATCCGCAGGGACATGGCCAGAACACCGCGACCCTCCTCGGCAGCATCCTTCGTCTCAACGTGGACGAGGGCGAACCGTACACCATCCCGGCAGACAACCCGTTTGCCGACGGCGTCCAGGGGCGCGCCGAGATCTGGGCCTGGGGTCTGCGCAATCCGTGGCGGTTCAGTCACGATGCGGCGAGCGGCACGCTGTTCATCGCGGACGTGGGCCAGAATCGCTGGGAGGAAGTCAACATCGCACTGGCGGCGCTGGGCGGCGTGAACTACGGGTGGAACGTGCTGGAAGGGACGGAGTGCTTCGACACCGCCACATGCGATGCCGCCGGCACCATGCTCCCCGCCCTCGTGTATCCACATGGCGACGGTTCCGGTCGCGGCTGCTCCGTGAGCGGCGGCCAGGTGTATCGTGGCGCGGACGTGCCGCTGCTCCACGGGTGGTATCTGTACGCCGACTACTGCTCCGGGTGGATTCGCGGCCTGCGCTGGACCGGCACGACTGTTCTCGAAGACCGCGAGCTCCTGCCACCCGGCATCGGGTCCATCACGTCCTTTGGGCGCGACGGTCGCGGCGAGCTGTACGTACTCACCCAAGCGGGCACCATCTACCGCATCGTAACGGCTACGGATCTGCCCTGACGAGCAGGCTGTCGGGCGGCATGAGGCGTTCGACCATCCAGCCGTCGAGTCGCCACACCGTGCCCCCAACCCGTCGGCGCAGCGACCAGCCGACCTCGGTGGAGTCCAGCTCAAGAGCAAGCAGCGTGTCGCCCGCCGCATCCAGCAGGTTGACCTGGCGGACCGGCTGAAATGTGAGGGACGCCACTTCCTCGTTCGGCACAAACCCCCGTACGCGGAGATTCCCGAACTCGCTGAGTAACCTCGCTACCTGCGCCGTATCCGTTGCCGCACGCCCGAGGCGCCACGCCTCGGCGCGCCGCACCGTGTACCCGCCGCCGGGACGCACGACCGACAGGGTCGCAATCGAATCGGCCGGCACCGTTGCCACCACCCGCTCGCGCCACAATTCGAGTGACTGCGTCAGCAGCGCGGCCAGACGCCCTTGATAGTGATAGACAGCGCTGTCGCCCGCGACGCGGAGATAGATCGAGTGCATCACCTGACCTGGCCGTCCGAACCAGAACTCGAAGGCCAGCGTATCACCGCGGTGCACCATCACGTGGGACCCATTGACCGTATCCACGCCGAGCCGCTCGTGCGAGGCGATCGTGCGCGACGCAAGGTCCCCAGAGAGGCCCGCGGCCAGGAGCGTCAGTGTCGAATCAACGGCGTCGGCCGCCGGCTCGAAGCCATTGATGGTCCAAGGGCCCTCGGGACTGCGCTCCAGGATCATCGTGTCTTCAGGCTGCTCCACGATGACGGACGTGACGCCGTCAACGCCCGGCCAACTGCGCCGTTCGATCTCCTCCCCAAGGTCACCGCGCAGCAACGTCGCGAGCCCCCATGCCACCACAAGCACGGCGAGCAGCAGCCCGAGCCGCTGGAGTGCGAGGCTGTTCACGCAACACCTCCGTCCCAGGTCCTTCGTGTCATGCGGCGCCGCCGCACGAGACGCAACAGCCCGGCCAGCGCGATCAGGAGCGGGACACCGACGATGTTCGCCAGTTTGACCGCCTCCCGCGCACCAGCCGACATGATCAGTGCGGGTGGTTGCCGGTCCTTGGACCGTATCCGGATCAACGCATCGTCCTGCGCCAGCCAGTCCACCGCGTTGAGCACAAAGACTCCGTTCGCCGTCGCGTTATTGACGTGACGGTCCGCGGCAAATGGCGTGTTCCCCACCACGACGAGCCGACCGCGTTGTGTCGCGTCGTCGCCCGCCAGTGGGTTGACCTGCACGGCGAGTACCCGCGTCTCGAGACTGTCCGACGAGAACTGCCGCTGGGGATCCAGCGTCGTGAAGCCATCGTGATGGCCGGCCGCCGGGCTCGTGACAAGCAAGGGGGTCACGGTCGCCGAATCGGCGTACCCGATAGAACTGGGCCACGGCAGGAACGTGTTCTGCAGTTCCTGGTTCACGACGGAACGGCCGGTGCTGAGCGCACGTACCCAGAACGGGTACTGGGTGAATACGCGACCGAACTGTCCCGGCACCGACACCGACTCGTGGGACCGCAGGTCATACACGACGTCCTCGTGAATCGTGACGCCGTAGTCCACCAACAGGTCGTTCCAGACCACGGGCTTCGGCATGGACAACAACGACTGCTGCATCGGCTGGGCCTGCGTGCCGTGCGCCATCAAGAGAAGACCGCCACCGCCGGCGAGGTGCTCGCGCACCTTCGTCGTGGTCTCGGCGGCCACCGAGTCCGGGTTCCCGGCGATCACGAGTACCCGCAGGTCGGCGGGCACCGTGTCCGTCGCGAGATCCAGCATACGCACTTCATACTGCTCTCCTAATGCCCGTTGCACCTGCTGGAACGCGATCGGTCCGAGCACGTCCTGCGGCGTCGCGACGTAGATGCCCACGGCGGGTCGACTCGTCCGAGTCAGGTTCCGGACTATCGAGGCCAGTCGGTACTCGAGATCCACGGTCTGTCGTATCAGCGGAATGGCTTCGGTGCGATCGGCAAACTGGACTACTAGCCCCAAGTACCCTTCCCGTATCTGCAACTGCGACTCGCCCACCACGTTGAACTGAATCGGGGGGACGCCAAGGCGCTGGGCCTCCTCAGCGGCTTCCGGGCTCTCCGCCGGATCGCGCTCGACGAGACGCACGTTCCCCTGGCCGGCGTTACGCACGTCGCGGAGCAGGTCGTCCAGGTCCCGTTTGAGCAGGGAAATCTCGGGCGGTAGTTCCTTCGAAGCGAAAAGCCGGATGGTGATGAGGTCGCCCGCATCCCGCACGATGGCCCGTGTCGCCGGCGACAACGTGTAGGCGCGACCGGGCGTCAAGTCGAGCCGTCCGCCGATCACGCCACCCAGCAGGCTCACCACGATGCCGGCCGCGGCGATGGTCAACACGCCCAACCGCAGGCGCCGGCGCGCAGCACCGCCCGCCGAGAGCTTGCGGCCCAGCAGGGCGCCATACGCGAGTGCCAGGAACACCGCCGAGAGCGAGACGAAATAGAGCACGTCGCGCAGACTGATGACGCCCCGGCCGATATCACTGAAATGCGAGAGCACGCCGAGACGGGCGGCGAACAGGCTGAGCGCCGGCGGCAGGCCCACGAGCAGCGGGTCCAGCCCCACGAGGATGAGCACGAACATCACGGCCACGCCGACGATGAACGCGGTCACCTGGTTGCGCGTAAGGGAAGAGGTCCACATGCCGACACCCGCCAGACCGGCGGCGAGCAAGGCCGCGCCCACATACTGCGCCACGATGACGCCGGTGTGGAGGTCAGCCCCGAACGACAGGCCCAGCGGGATGACCAGCGTCGCGGCGAGCGCGCTCCACAGGAACAGCAACACGCCCAGATACTTCCCGAGCAGAAACTCGAGCTCGGTGACCGGCTGCGCCAGCACGACCTCGATGGTGCCGGTGCGCGCATCATCCGCCAGCGCCCGCATCGTGACCGCGGGCACCAGGAACAGGAACATCCACGGCAGGAGGTCCATCATGGGTCGCAGCGAAGCGGCGCCAAGCAGATAGGCCTGCCGGAAGAACAGGAAGTTGTTCACCGCCACGAAGACGATGAGCAGGATGTAGCCCGTGGGATGATCGAACAGGGACCGCCATTCGCGGCGGGCAATCGTCCAGACGCGGTTCATGCGTCCCCCTCGCGCGTCAGCCGCGCAAAGAGGTCTTCGAGGCTCGTGGTCTGCTGGTGCAGTTCGTACAAGGTCCAGCCGCGCTCCTTGGCCAAGGCAAAGACGGCCGGTCGGATGTCCGACCGGCTGGCCGCCGTGACCGTCAATGCCGTGCGTCCGCCCTCCACCGCACGTTCGTCAACTGCCTGGACGCCGTCGAGTCCACGGACCTGCTCGGCCGCGCCGGCGCCCTGCACTTCGATCGCCACGTGGACCAGGCCTTCCGCCCGGGCCACCAGCTCGGCCACGGAACCGTCGGCCACGATCGCCCCCCGATTGATGATGACGACGCGGGAACAGATGTGCTGCACCTCGGAGAGTACGTGGGTCGAGACGATCACCGTCCGTTCCTTGCCCAGATTGCCGATCAGGCGCCGGATCTCGACCCGCTGGTTCGGGTCCAGCCCTTCCGTTGGTTCGTCGAGCACCAGCAGGTCGGGTCGGTGCACGATGGCTTGCGCCAGGCCCACCCGCTGCCGGAATCCCTTCGAGAGCTCGCCGATCGGCCGGTAGTACACGGACTCGATCCCTGTTTCTCCGACTGCTTGGGCGATAGACGCGCGCCGCTCCGCCAGCGGGACCTCCCGCAGGCGGACAATGAAATCGAGGTATTCGCACACCAGCATTTCGGTGTACAGCGGATTGTTCTCCGGCAGGTACCCGATGCGCTTCTTGGCCGCGCGGCCCGCCTCGGCCAGCGGCATGCCGTCGAGCCGGATCTCGCCCGCATCGGGTTCGATGTACTGCGTGATCATGCGCATGGTGGTGGACTTCCCGGCGCCGTTGGGCCCGAGAAAGCCGACCACTTCGCCGCGATCAACGGCCAAAGCGACGCCGTCCACCGCGGCCACGCTGCCGAATCGCTTGGTGATATTGTCTAACACAAGTAATGCCATGGACTTACGTCACTCGCTGGTAAAGGGATGCCGACGCGAAAAGTAAGAAGTGGTCCCCTGAAGGTTCAAGGGAGGAAACGGGATGATACTTTAGTGCATGCCCGACAAACGCATTGGTGTCTTCGGCTGGGGCATCGTCGCCCCCAAAGCTCCCGACATAGAGTCCTTTGCCCAGCACCTCGCTTCCGCCGAGAACTGGCTCGAACCGTTCAACGGATTCGGCCCCGACACCTTCCTGGTCGGACAGCCCGCCTTTGACTTCGAGCGCTATCACCCCTGGCTGGCCGAGCGGTTCCCACCACGACGCTTTTCGCAGATCGCCGAGAAGATGGATACGCCGACGTTGTACGCCATCGGTGCATTCATCCAGGCGTTGGGCCAGAACCCCGGGATCGAACAGGACCTCCGGGACCTCGGGACCGAAGCGCACGTGTACGTGGGCGTGGGATTGGGCGCGCTCCCCCTGATTCATGACGAGTCCCTTCATCTCTACCACGCGCAACGACGGTGGGACCGGTTCTGGGCCGACCCGGAACGCAACCCAGCCCTCAAGGCGCACTGGGATGGCGCGCGCGATCCGCACGCACCTGCCGACCCGGCCAACGCCTCGCTCGATGATCGTGACCAGACCGAGAGCGCCTGGTGGCATTACTGGGCCGCCAAGGCGCCGGGCCTGCACGACTACCTCGTCCAGTTGGCCGAAATCGAGGGCATGAACGTCGAGGGCGACATCGAGATTGGAAAGATGCGCGTGCTCAAGGAAAAGAGTCGCCGCACCAAGAAACTCGAGGAGTCCTTCGGCGCGCCGCTTCCACCGTGGAAGTCCGTGTCAGCCAACGTGCTCTGGAACATCCACAACATGCCGGCCGCGCAGATCTCGATGATCGGCCACATCACGGGCCTGACGTTCGCACCTGTTGGCGCGTGCTCGACGTTCGGCCTGGCGCTCAAGCTCGGTATGGACGCCATTCGCCGTGGCGAG